>CAYNLK010000039.1:0-57699 GCA_964398055.1 uncultured Caldilineaceae bacterium | reverse complement strand
CCGCAGTTGATGTGGTTTTTAATGTGCTTTCTGCTATCTTTTGGCGAAACTACAGCTAACATCAGGCTTACATCAGGTTAGAACTCCGTTTAGCTTCATCAAACGAAGACCCTCCAGCCGCAGCGCCAGTGGAAACATGGTGGTATAAATGTGACAATGAGGGCTTTTCACGTCGAAGCGGCCGGTGGCCCGGAAGGTTTCCAGGGGACAGCCGCCGGCGCAGCGATAGCGCCACAGGCAGTCGCGGCAACCTTCCTTTTCATCAACCGCCACTAAGGGGATCGGCCCGTTAGCCACCAGTTTCAAAACATCGTCTGCGCCGGTGTAGGGCCGACCTTGCTCCAGATGCATCTGGCACTGGGCCACCTGGCCGGTGTGCGTAAAAACCAAATAACTCTGGCCAACGCCGCAGGTATGGGTATGGGCTTCCGGTTGCATCCGGTCGAGCAGGCCGCTCAAGAATGGCCGCAGGGGCAACCGCTGCTCCACCACGCCATAGGCCCGGCGCAGCCCCTCGATGATCTGAGTTTCTTCGAATTTAAGGTCTTCATAGTTGGCCGATTGCAAATTCTGCCGATAGAAGTTGAGACTGAAGGGTAAATCTCGCTCGATGGCCCAGGCGACCGCCTTGGCTGCGGCGGAACTATTGCGCGCCGTAATGGTGATGGAGATATCCGGTCTCACCCCGGCCGGCAACAAGATGGTATCGACGATATGCTCGATCCGGGCAAAAGAACCTCGCCCGGTACGAGTGGGGCGTTGGGCATCGTGGGCCGCGCCGACCCCATCCAGCGATATCATCAACTTGACCCCGGCGTCGACCAGCCAGCGAGCCATCGCCGGCGTCCAGACGGTGCCGTTGCTGAGCACCACGGCCCGCAGGTCGAGCCTATTTTCAGCCGCCAGTTGTTGGGCATAGCCATGCAACTGCCGGACCAATTTGAAGTGCAAGGCCGCCTCACCGCCGGCATATTTGAGTTTGACCGCCTTAAAGCCGCGCCGTCCCGCCGACCGGAAAACAGCCTCAATAGCTTGCCGGCCCACTGCAACGGACATCCGCTCGTTGGATTTGCGCACGTAACAGTAGGGGCAGTCCAAATTGCAGGCGTTGGTGACGTGCAGCCAGGCGGTCAGGGTGGTGAGTTGGCCCCATTGCAGGGTGGGTTTCTGCCCGGCCGGGAGAATCAAACCACATGCGGCCAGGGTATAATCGACGGCTTGTTCCAGTGGTTGGGGGGTGTGAAACTCCAGCAAGCGGTTGAATGCCGGCGGATTGAGCACCACCGGCCCGGCCGGACAGTAAGGGCCATAGGCCAGGGTGAAATCGTGGGGCAGAGGGTCGGTGTAGAGGTGGGGGGCGAGGCCATACCCGGCAGATTTTGGAAACCTGTCATATATGTGCTGTTCCAGGAAGTCAAAATGAAGCGGCCCAACCGCCGGGGCGCAATCTTCTTCCAGATCGCCAGACAGGCCGACCATCGGCAGCGGCCCGCTGAAGGGGGCGCAATCATTTTCTAATCCGGCTATGTCCGGCGGAGTCAGGGTCAGAGGAACAAATGATTTCACGAGTCTACCTCCTGGCTGCCGGGTAACGGCTCATAGTAGTCGCCAAAGGATTGCCGCAGGAAGACTTCCATATCGGTCACATCTTCAGGCGTAATCTCGGCAACTCGATACTCTGCTCTAGCTTGAGCCTGGTATTTATAGAAATCTTGCAGTTCAATCGTGTTAAAACCTTTGAGATAGGCGTAAAGCCGGTCAAACACAACCGAGATATAAGGGGAACGAATGGAGTACAGTTCGTTATAGCCCAGGGCTAACACAAAGGCTTCGGCGGCTTCTTGCAGCGACCGTTGGGCGGCTTCATCTTTGTGGACGGCCTCGACCCTGGCCGACCGGTCTTCTGGATAGAGTTCTTTGAATTCAGCTTGCCGTTGCAAAAAGCGATCCATGCTCATTCGCGCCCTGACTGCCCAAACCTTACCCAACAACATAAACACGTGAGGCTCGGCGTTGGTCGGTGGGGGCGGCTGCTGCCCTTTTTTAAGGAAACAGTTCTCTTTTTGCAAAGTAGCAGCAAACTTGAGGGTGGTTTCAAAGGTCGCTTCAGCTTCGTCTGGCTTTTCGGCGTAGTAGTAGGCCCAGGCCAGATTAACCAGAGCGTCAAGTTGGTGGCGAGGTAAACCCATTTCTTGGGCCAGCGCCACGGCCCGGTTAAGCGGCTTGATGGCTCTATCGATGTAATCGGCGAATTGAGGATAACCCTGCCGTTTCAGGTAGCGAGTATAATCTCGGTACAGGCAACCCTGTTCAATATAGACCTCAACCAACCGCATAACCTCCGGATTCTCGGTAAATATTTCTACGGCCTGATCAATCGCTTCCATAGCCGTTTCAAAAAGCTGCTCCGGGCGATCCTGCTTTGGCCGGGGCGACGTGGCCAACCGGCGCAGCGCCTCAGCCAGGTGGTGCAGAGCCAGACCATGCCCACGACGGTTCTGCAACTTACGGAAGTAAGCCACGGCCATCGCCGCCTCGACCCAGGCATTTTCCGGCTGCATCCCGTTATTGTAAATAAGCGCCAGGGTGCTGTGAGATACAGCGATAGGGGCTTCGTAGCCTAACCTTTCGCGTAAACCTAGGCCATCCCGGCAGACTCGTTCGGCCCGGGTAATCAAGCCTAACTCCGACAGGACTCGAGATAGATTATTACGCACGTTAGCCTGCATACTCAAGAAGCCGGTGTCGCGCAGGTAGCGCTCGGCCTCGGCGTAAGCCTGGCTGGCTTCGCGGTAGCGGCCCAGGGTTGTGTAACTGTAACCCAGGTTATTGTAAGCGACGCCCTGGGTGCGCCGGAGACGAGTGCGAGCCGTCTGCGGACTCAAGCCGAACTCATTCTTTTCAGGAAAGTCTGCCTTTAATAAATCACTTATGTTCTGGATGACCTTTTTGAGATTAGCGATATTATCCTCGATATCCTGGCTGAGATAGGTCTGAGCAAATTCACGCCAACTGATGATCTCATTATGAAAGAACGGATGATTAAGAATAGCTCGATCCAGGTCGGTCAAAGCAGGCAGGGCAGATTCAACCCCGGCAATAAATTCCAGGGCGCGTTGATATTCCCCCCGGATGAAAAAACGTTTGAACCAGCGGATGACATCATCGGCGGCAATAATCCGTTCCAGCACCGGCCAGTTTTCGGGTGGGATGTCAATGAAACTGCGCCAGGCCTCCTCGGTTGGGTTGTACTGGGCAAAACGCCATAACTCGATCTGGCCTTGTAAGTCTCCTGCTTCTGTACCTGTTTGCAGCCGTCTCTCAGTATTGTCAGTATACCAATCAAAAATACCCTCACCGGGGTCTAACCGGAGTTTATAGTACAAACGTTCCAGTTCAGCTTCCTGAAGTTGCTCCTCCAAATTGAGGCGGGCCTCTTCTTCTATCTGGCCCAGATAACGGAAGGTGCTGGTTAAAGCTTTAGCCGGAGAAGTCCAGGCTAGGGAGTCCTCATCCTGTCGACGTTTTTGGTTGCGTTCCTCTCTCAGGCGGACAATCTGGGCTTTAGCCCAGACGTGCAGCTGGCGGTACAGGGCCGTCCTGGCCAGGGTTTCATCCTGCCGGGAACGGTCGTGGCGAGCCATATGGTCGTCATAAATCCGGTAGAGTTCATCTTGCAGGATGAGCCGCTCGCCGAAACCGCTTTTGACAAAGGAAAGATAACGCAGCGAAAAGGGATTTTTTTCGTCCAACTCGGCGGCGATTCTGTCGCGCAATTCTCTATTTGGAGTCCATGTCTCAGGCTTTTGCCCTGGTTGGCTGCCTAAGATAAATTCAAGTTGATCAAGAGTCAGGCCGCGTCTGGCTCTGACCAAAGCCGTTAAAATACGTGAGCGGAGATCGCCGGTTTTGGCAAAGATAAGATTGATAAAATCAGCCTCGATGTCAAACTGGATATCGTCCAGACTTTTGGACTGTAACCGTTCCCGGGCCTCGGCCGGGGTCAGTCGCAGAGCTTCCGGTTCTTCTTTGCCCTCGACAAGCAAATCGGTAAAGAGAGCCAGCAGCACCGGTTTGCCGCCGGTAAATTGATGCAACACCGAAATCCTATCTTCATCGGCGGCGATCAACTTCAACGCATCGGCGACATTCTGATTAAAATCCGAACGTGTTGGCTCTTGAGTATAGTCCTGCTCCAGTTGCTGCAGGTAATTTTTGGTATCGGCCAGGCTAAAAACAGTCAGGTCAATGATTTCGACGGTGAAATTTTTTCGGGCCAGGTGGGCCAGTTCGGTAAAATAATCTTCGGCGCCAGGACGACCGGCTAATAAAATAGTGGTATTGGGCAGCTGATTGGAAGCCAACAGGCTCAATAGCCGCTCACGGGTGCTAAAATCCAGATCTTGACCGGTCAGCAAACCTTTTTCCTTCAACCAGGGCGCGCCGGGGTAGCGAAGCTGCTCCAAAGTATCCAACGCCCAGACCAGGCGGTGGGCTTGAGCCAGGCGTTGATAATCCTCAAAAAACGTAGTATGCGACTGCTCGAAGGCGATTTGGATGGCGCTGAAATCCACATGGTCTTTGCTGCGGCGGCGGTAGGTACTGAGGGCGGCATCGTATTTAGGAAATTCGACCCGCGGATGCCAGTCAAAAGATTGGCGCAGCCGTTCCATAAATTTATCAAAGAGATGCAAACGGGACTCGGAAAAATCCAAGACACCGGAAACAATGACCCGCTCTTGAACACCCCATTCATTTTCAGAATCAACTTTGTCCCGCTGGGGGAAAATACCGGGATGGCCCGCCCGCCAGAGAGCCTCCATCAGGAGGCGAGTTTTGCCCCACCCTCCCGGCGATTTGATGATAACCACCCGAGGGTCCGAGCCGGGATCGCAAATGGCCTGGCGTAATTTCTTCAGTTCATTGTCACGATTGATAAGCCGGAAGGTTTGTTGGGCGGCAACAAAGGCAGGGGCTGTCATGATTCTCTCTCCTTTAAATCGAGCCGGTTCGACGGCGGATGCCTACCTCGATAGCTCGTAACAGTCGAGGCCAGCCATCTGGTCTAAATAATTCAACATACTGCAAGGATATTAAACTATCCGGTGTGTTGCACTCTTCAAGTTTCACTGGAATCAGGTATATATCGTCCTCCAGCTTTTCTTGCCATTGGTCCAGAGCCTGCTTAATTTCCTTCTGAATGTAACCTCGTCTATCAACGGAACGGATTGATAAACAAGCCAGAAAAAAATCTGATTTTTCAATGGCCTTGCGGATACGTTTGTCCCAATTTTCACCTGGCAGAATGTCCTTTACATCCATCCAGGGTTTATAGCCTGAGTTGACCAAATCCTGGTACAATTGTTCGACTTTACTTTGATCTGCCCGACTATAACTAAGAAAAAGTTGAATTTCTTGTTCAGCAGGATTTCGCTCAGGGATTTCGTCAGGAGATTGAAGAGCCGAAGGGGGGTTCTTAGGCGGTGCAGGAGGAACAGACGGCCCCTCAGAAATTTCAGAGGGTGTACGAACTATAGAAGATATTTCTATTTCAAATCGTAGCTTAATTTCAAGTTGGAGTATTTGCCTGATCCCCTCAATTATGTGGAAGCGCTGCAGACCGGTATGGGCAACAAGGCTTAATTCTTGCAAGCTGTTGAGGTGCTGCCCGGCCTGATCCTGAGTGTAACCACAGACCCTGGCAAAGGTTTCCAGGGTCCAGCTTTCTTCTGAGAGTTGAACCATCCGGCGCAGGTCGCTCTCTAATGTTTCTGAATGTTGGGGCTTCTCGTTAATCGCCGGGCCAATGATTGCCAGCCAACATGCCCTTACCTCATCTGCTGACAACAGGGGAATGCGACCATCAACCTGATTTTGACGAATATGACGACTTAAAAGCGTATTTAAGCCGGGGATGGTCAGGCGATAAGGCGCTAGCTCTAAAAATGCCTCTTCGGCAAGCGGGAACGCTTCTGCCTCCAGATTGGCTCGTTTTTGTAGTTGTTCAAGACCTTCGGTTTCAGAAAAAGGAGAAAGTTCTATCCGGGGGCCGGCGCCTCGCCGCAAGAGAGGACTGGTCAACCGGTAATCATCGCGGCAAGAAACAATAAGACGGACCTCAGGATATCGCCAGAACTGTTCCAAAAGTTGTTTTTGCAGAAATTCTTGCTGAGCAGGGCTCGGCTCATCCAAGCCATCTACAATCAAAACTGGGCGCAACGAGGGGGATCCGGCCGCCAATCCTTGAACTAAGTGGGCAATCTTGCCTTCTAAAGTGTCATCGGCCCCCCTATCGCCAATAGCCGATCGCACGGCGCGGGCCCGGTCGATTACAATCGACAGCCAGGCTTCTATCTGGTTTTGGGAAATCAGGTCTGCAACAGGGATGGAGATAACAAAGAAATCCGGCCTGGCCGACAATCGCTCTATCAAGGCAGCCAATAGCCAGCTTTTACCATAGCCTGGGGGAGCCGAAATCAATTTCAAGCGGTAGCGGCTGGCAGGCTTGAACACCCAATCAACCAGTTCCGCTAACAACTCCTCTCGACCAACAAATAAATCAGGGGAATAAGGTTCAAGATGAGGCATATTCCAACTCCCTGGCCTATGAGCGAAGGACAATGATCGTCTAAACTCCCGGTTCATGTTCCCTCGCCCAACATGAATCTAGGGAGAATAACCATTTGCCGGCAGGTCGGGCGGCAGTGGCAGGCCATAACTCCATTGCTGCCGCATTTGCTGCCAATCTTGTGCGGTTATTAAAACACGCTCGGGTTTGCTTTGGGCATGAGCATCAATCAGGGCGCTGACAACTTGAAGTAATCGTCGGGGAGAGTCTTTAGCGGCGTCAATCAAAGCCTGTTCCAGTTTTGGTCCTAAATCAGCAGCGGCCAGAGCATTGAAACCCGGCAGCCGGCTGCCCGCCGCCCGCAAGCGCTGATGTAACAGTTCCGTTAAATTACTCTCATGCCACTCTATTATGTACCAGATTGGCGGAAATGGCAATAGGTTAAATTTTTCACGGTAGGTTTTATTGAGAGGGGTTTCCAATTCCAAGGGGAGGAAAGAATAAAAGTAAAGCTGCTCGGTCTGCCAGTGAGCCAGGTTATCAAGCAGGGGCGCAATCAGCGCCAGCATACTGTCAACTTCACGTTCCAGGGCGTCCACGCCATCGATCAGTACAAAAATCCGCTCAAAACCCCAGGCTTTGGCCGCAGCCAGGCCGGCCTGGAGCAACGTCTGACCAGTCGAAGTTACGGGGGAGTCGGCTTCTTGCGGCAGGCTCGCTTCAATAAATTGCCTGATCCGGGCCGACGGGCTGACATAGCGGATAGCCGGTCGATTCAGGCGCGGCCACAACGCCGCCAGGCCGTTATCGCGAGTTGAGAAATCATCTGTCAACAGTAACTCAACTGTCCGGCATAACCGCGGCCAGACTAACGCCATCTGACCACGAAGATGCGTCAGTTGCGCTTTAGTTGGCGTGTCGATAATATTCAACTGCTCAACCACCTGGATGAACAAATCAATCGCCAGTTCCCTGGCCAGGTTGGTCCAATGTTCTTCTGTGGTTGGCGGCCGGATCGTTTTGTGGCTAAGCTCGTAAGTGACCACCAGGGTGCGATCAAAAACTGAACGACACTCGGCCTCCAGCGTATAACGCAGGGTTGTTTTGCCGCTGCCCGGCGGTCCAAAAATCAACCCATTGCGCGCCTCTCGCAACGATTGTAACAGGGGTTTATCAAATTGGGCTGAGGTTGGGTCAGTATAATAGGCAAAAAAGTGGGATTCTTTTTCAGTACTGTGCAGTTCTTGCTCGGCTACCGGCCCATCAAAAGGGTCGTGAGACAGACCGAGTGTTTCAGCAAGATAAAATTGGCGAGGATTGCTCGGCCTCTCCGGCGTGGTCGAAGTAGGGCGGGGTTCATTACCAGCCAAACTCTCGTCTCCTCAATGGCTATATCTTGCGCTTGAGTCAGGAGTCCCCCGGTGAGGCGCAAGTTGGATTTTAAGTGCCGGAAAAGTTCATCACCGTAGGATACGAGTAGAGTATATCAAAGGAGGCTTACTATTCAATAAAATAATAATGACAAATTTGTAATAATGATAAGCAGAATTTCAGCGCTTTGTTCAATCTACTGTTCCAGTTAATTACCTCTGGCCTGAACTCCAGCATATTCAAATTATAGCCATACTACTCTATCAATATTAAACTTTATGTTAATTTTATTGTCTAATTATACCATATTCGCAACCAGTCTGTCGAACAAAATTCCAGGCTCCCTATAACACATATCTTGCATCCGACTAACAACAAGCTAACATCTGTCTAACGCCGGTCAGTTCTCATCAACATTCTCCAACCAATAGCCTAAACTGCGACTATTATGCACGTAGACCGGATTATCAGGCGCCGGCTCGACTTTTTTACGCACCCGGTTGGCGATTGTATTCAAATTGCCCTGAGTTCGGGCCACCTTCAGCAGGGCCTTATTGGCGTCTCCACCGCCGCGATGCTGCCACAACACTTCCATAAACCGAAACGGCTGCTCATCCAAACCGATAAACTGGTCGCCTCGCCACACCCCACGGCGAATACGATCAAGCTTAAGCCGCACATGTCTGGAGAAGTAGAGGTGAATGATCTCATCACAATTTTTTCTGGTCAGCTTTTTAAGTTGGGCCACATATTTATCAAGTAACACTTGGGTGAGTTGAAGCCACATTTTTGGCGTCGGCAAACTGTACAGGAGGGGAAGTTCATGTCCTAACGCCCTCAACAATTCTTCCGCCACAATCTCACCCAGCTCTGTTAATTGACCAGCCGTGGCCGTCTGCAAATGGCGACTACTCACTTGCCGGCATAACTCAACTGGCCAGACAGACGCAGTAAAGGTAATCCGACCCCGCGAGCGTTCCAGCAATTGCGCCTGCTCCACCACCCGCTCCGGCAAAGCCGCTTTGATGGCAAAACCCTCAAATTGCAGCGGCGTCAGCCAGCCAAATAACTCCCGCACCTTTTCTAAGCGGAGCTCATCGCTAATTTCGGCCGGATTGATATCAACCAGCACGGCCACCCCGGCAAAGCCCAGGCGCCGGCTGAGCGTTACCAACTCCTCGATTTGGCCCTGCACATCCAGCAGTTCGGCGTCGGTAGGATAGAGATCGACAAAAGGTTGGGCCAGTAGTTCTAACAATGGCCTGTAATTCAACTCATCGGCCCAGCGGCGAAAAGATCGCTCCCCCGTATATTTTTGGATCAGCCAGCGTAAATATTCAAGATTAATTTTAGACAAGCTGCCAAGCCGATCGGGTCGAGCTTTCAAGAAATCCTTCATCCTCATCGAGGCGCAGGCCATAATCTGGCCCAGGTGACCGTAATCGGTCACCCAGGCGTGCGGCTCGCCTGGCCAGCGGGCCAGAGGATAACGGACAATCAGCAGTCGCTCTGCCTCCATTCTTTCAAAGGCTTTGAGCAGCACCGATTTACCACTGCCGGCCCCACCGGCGACAATCACCGAGTGAGCCACCCCGCGCAGGGTTACATCGGCGGGAGGGGAAACATAACATTCCCGCCACCAGCGTTCATTTTGTTCCGGAGTGCGTTTTTCCTCCGGCAAAAAGGGCCAATCGGCCACCGTCAAAGTCACTTCAGTCGCTCCACCGTTCTGGCCTCATCAACGCGGTTTCTGCCCCCATTATAGCATATTTTCATGATCCGGGTTAACCCGCCCTGCCAACACTCGCCCAGTTGCTCATGGTTAATTGTTCATTGCTCGTTTATCATGGTATATTGTGCCTGACCATCTTTCCAGGGGAGGCAACACCATGGCCGAAAAACTACCGCGGCGACCTTACGTGCTGGTCATCGGCGCGGCCGGGATCGACTCCAAAGGCCGGGCCAGGGAGCCGCTGATGTTGAACAGCAGCACGCCCGGCTTTGTGCGGGTCTCGGTGGGCGGCACGGCGCGCAACGTGGCCGATAACCTGACCCGGCTGGGCGTCAACACCGTCCTGCTATCGGCCGTGGGCAACGACGGCTCCGGCCGGCGGGTGGTCAACACTGCCGTCGAGGTCGGCATCAATACCGATTACCTCATGGTCTGTGACGATTACCATACCGCCGCCTACCTGGCTATCCTGGATGACAAGGGCAATTTGGTCATGTCGGTGGATGATATGGAGATTTTGGAGTCGATTACGCCTCAGCTCATCAACCGCCGCCGGGCCTTGATCCGCAACGCCGAGATGGTGGTGATGGACAGCAACCTGTCCGAGGCCAGCATCGAGTCGCTTTTCAGGGTAGCCAACCGCTACCAGGTGCGTGTCTGCGCCGACCCCACCTCGGCCAGCCTGGCCCGTCGCTTGAAACCCTACCTGGCCGACATTTTTATGATCACCCCCAACGTAGCCGAGGCCGAGGTATTGTCTGGCAAATCGATCAAAAATGAAGATGAGGCCCTGGCCGCGGCCCGCAAGCTGGTCAAAATGGGCGTGAATCTAGCTATAATTACCCTGGCCGAGGCCGGCGTGGTTTACGCCACCGCCAGCGAGAGCGGCCACGTCCCGGCCGTCGCCGCCGAAGTCATCGACTTGACCGGGGCCAGCGACGCCCTGACCGCCACGGTCGTCTTTGGCATCCTCAACGACATCCCGCTGGACGAGTCGGTCCGGCTGGGGGCCAGCGCCGCCGCCCTCACCCTCGCCTGCACCGATTCCGTCTGCCAGGAGTTGAGCCTGGATTTGTTGTACGATCAGTTGTTGATTTGAGCCGGCTATCGAAGATCATTCCGTGTTGCGTATTCCGTTTTTCACGCAACACGCAGTACGCAATACAACGTTTAGATCAAAACTCACTCAGGAGGATACGACGATGCCCCGCTCGCCCCGTGGCCTCTATTTTGAGGAATTTGCAGCCGGTCTCGAAATCCGGACGGCCGCCCGCACCATCACCGAGACCGATATCGTCAACTTTGCCGGCCTGTCCGGCGATTACAACTTTATCCACACCAACGCCGAAGCGGCCAAAGCGACGCCCTTTGGGGCGCGGGTGGCTCACGGTATGCTGGTCGCCTCCATTGCCACCGGCCTGGCTGTGCAGCAGGGCTTCATCGACGGCACCACCCTGGCCTTTCGCGAGCTGAGCTGGAAATTCACCAAACCGGTTTTCATCGGCGATACGGTCCACGTGGAGATCAAGGTGATCGAGACCAAGCCGATGGCCCGTTTGGGCGGCGGCCTGGTACTGTTCGACGCCCGCGTCCTCAACCAGCACGGCGACGTGGTCCACAAAGGTGAGTGGCAGATGTTGATCAAGTCAAAAGCATAGCTTACAACTTAGAAACCCGGAGTTTTCAAAAACTCCGGGTTTCTCTTTAAGTCAAAGGAGTCAATAACCGATGACCCAACGCCTCTATGATATCACCCGCACCCTCAGCCCCTCCATCGCCGTCTGGCCGGGCGACACCCCCTTTGCAGTCAAAACGCTGCTGCGCCTGGCCCACGGCGACGCCGCCAATCTGACCACCCTGACCATGAGTAGCCACACCGGCACTCACGTCGACGCGCCTTACCATTTTGTTGACGATGATTTAACGATGGAACAGGTGCCGCTGGATATCTATGTCGGCCCGGCCACCGTGGTGACTGTGCAAAAGCCGGCCGGCCCACTAACAGTAGCCGACTTCCCCGGCCTGGATTGGCGTAGGGTCAAGCGGCTGCTGGTCCACTCGGTTGCCAGCGACCAGCCGATTGACCAGTTTTTGGCGGAGTATGTCTATCCCTCTGTGGAGTTGGCCGATTTTATGGGGCAGCAGGGGATTATCTTGTTCGGCTCCGATGCGGCCTCGATGGACGCGGTTGACAGCCAAGTATTGGTGGGCCACCGGGCGCTTCGCCGCAACCGCGTCGCTATTCTGGAGAATCTGGCCCTGGCCGGCGTGCCGGATGGGGAGTATGAGCTGATCGCCCTGCCGCTCAAAATTCAGGGCGGCGATGGCTCGCCGGTGCGGGCGATTTTGCGAGATTAAACCAAAAAATAGAGGGCCTTGCCAGATCTACTGCCCGGCCCGCACCGGCTTGCGCCGGCCGACCTCGCTGCGACGAGCGGCGCTTTGAAAGCGGGCCTTCAGCCAATGCCGTAGCTCCAGCCGGCCATCCCACAGCCCTTGCAGGCCAACGTAGCCAAAGCCAAAAGCGTACAACAAAATAAAAGGTACGGCAAACAGGTGGCCACTGGTCGCGGCCAGCCAGGCCCCCAGCAGGGAGTGCAGGCTCAGGGCCAGCTCGCCCAACACCAGGCCGTCCAGGGGCAGACGGTAGCTGCTCTCCTGCCAGCGGTCGGCCGCGGAAGTCACCTTGAATTTGGGCGTGCGCCGGAATACGTTGCCCACCCCCAGCAGCGCCTCGATCACCGCTTTGGTATTACTCAAAGCAATGCCGCTGCCCAGCAAAATCAGCAGGGCCATGGCCTTGTAATGCTGCCGCCAACGGGTCGGATAGAGCCACATTTGGGCCACGGCGTAGAGCAGCGGCGGCCCCAGGCTGACCAGGCTGAGATAGATCAGGGGGAAGCGGATTTTGTCGGTGCCGCCGGTCATCATCATAATCGGGACGATGACGGCCAGAATGACCATCAACGGATGGACCAGGTAGCTGCTCAGGTGGATCAGCGCCTGCAGCTTGACCCAGCCGGACAGGGGCGAGCGCAGCACCGGCCCGCCTAATTTCTTCAAACATTGGATCGAACCTTTGGCCCAGCGGAACTGCTGCCGCTTGAATGCGGCCAACTGGGGCGGAATCTCGGCCGGGGCGACCACGTGGGGCAGGAACAGGCACTCCCAGCCGGCCAGTTGGGCCCGGTAGCTCAAATCGAAATCCTCGGAGATGGTGTCCCCCTGCCAGTGGCCGGAACGTTCGATGCAGGCTCGCCGCCAGACTCCGGCTGTGCCGTTGAAGTTCATCAGCAGGCCGGCCCGGTTGCGGGCGGTCTGCTCCACGGCAAAATGGCCGTCGAGGGCCAAAGCCTGCGCCGCGGTGAGGCGAGAGTAGTTGCGATTGAGGTGGCCCCAGCGGGTTTGGACAAAACCCAACTGCTCATTGGCCAGAAAATAAGGGATGGTTTGTTGGAGAAAATCAGGCGCCGGCGTAAAGTCGGCGTCGAAAATGGCGATGAACTCACCACCGGCCTGCTCCAGCCCCTGTTTGAGCGCGCCGGCCTTGAACCCGCTCCGGTCATAGCGGTGCTTCAGGCTGATATTGTAGCCCTGTTGCCGGTAATACTCTACCTGGGCCAGGGCGATGTCGGTGGTCTCATCGGTCGAGTCGTCCAGGATTTGAATCTCCAGCCGATCCTGGGGGTAATCCAACCCCACCGCGGCCTCCACCAGCCGCTCGATGACCAGGGCCTCGTTGAAGATCGGTAATTGAACGGTGACGGTGGGGAACTCTTCTCCCACCCCCCCTTTGCCCCCGCCTTTCAAGGGGCGGGATAGGGGGGGGGTATCCTGCCGGTGCCGCCAGAAAAGCGCGGTCAGCACCCAGGCATTGAAAGCATAAATCGCCAGCAGCAACGCGGTGAGAACGTAGAGCGCAGTCAGAACAGCCAAGTCGATAACTCCTCGAACGTCAAGTAACCGGTTTCAAAACAACAAATGAAAAGTATATCACGACTGAGAATGGCTCACAAAAACAACCTTTCGACTTGCCGTGATCAATACGCCGCCCCATAGGAATAAAACATAATTGAAAAAGCGGCAATAATGTGTTAGACTCGAACATGAATTGGCTATTAGCCGTTCAAAACCTGTCAATGAGGACACCGACGCACTATGAGCAGATCACCCAACCCGGTCAAACTAATTGTGCAGCGCGGCCCCACTGCCGGCCGAGTTTTTACCGTCACTGAGTTGAACCAGACGATTGGCCGCGGCTCCGGCTGCGATATTCACATCCCCGATCAAACCCTCTCCCGCCAGCATGCCCGGATTAGAACCACGGCCAGCGGTTGCGTGGTGGAGGATTTAGTCTCCACCAACGGCACGTTTGTAAATGGGCAAAGGATAACCGGCCCAACCCTGCTGCGCCCCGGCGACACCCTGCAATTGGGTGAATTGGTTACTTTTTCTCTCCAGGCCGACCGGCCCAATCTGGACGACCTGGAGACAATCGCCCCCGCTCTCGCCCCCCCCGGCTATGCGCCAAAGTTGCCGGCCGCCCCGGCCCCGGCCGCGACCGGGAAGCCAGGCCAGAGCGCCTGGCTGTTGGTTGGGGGCGTGGTGCTGCTGGTAGGGATCCTGATCATCGGGGGATTGGTTTTTCTTTACACGACCACCTTTGCCCCACCGACCGCAGTAGTCCAACCCCCAACCCCACAGCCGGTCCAAGCAGCGGCCGAAGTTGCCACCGCAACCCCCATTCCGCCGGCCTCGCCGACCCCGGAGGCAACGCCATCGCCTACGCCAACTCCGCTGCCGCTGGTGGTGCCGGGTCTGCCGGCCGGTTCAGCCCGGGAGCAGCTACCGCCGCCCGAAGTGACCACCCGCCTCAGCCCGTTCTGTAACGACACCATCGAGGTCAAGGCCAATGAGCCGCTGCTAGTTAGTTGGAGCCAGCGGCTGGCCGCGCCAACCAACCAAACCGACTATCGCAGCCAATGGCTGGCCTCGGTCTTCTACGATATCACCCTCGATGGCCGGCCCGTTACCGAGCGGGGCAGTTTGCATTACTACCAAACCGCCGGGCCAACCCTGAATTGGTGGATCAATATTGGCCTGCTGGAGCCGGGCGCCCATTATCTGCGGGTGCAGTGGTACACCAGCCGGGAGATATCGAGCGGTCTGGATATCCAACCGGCCGACGGCCAGATGGACTTTTTTGGGCCGGGCGCGGCCGGTGAAGGCCATTGTGAAATCATCGTGGCCGCGCCGACGGCTGCGCTCACAGATACGCCCACACCCACGCCGACCACGACCCCCCCACCTATCTCTACCTCAGTTCAACCCTCTCTCCAGCCGGCGCCCCTGGGTGTTTTTCAGGACTTTGAGCAGCCCGCGGCCTGGCAGCGGGGCGACGAAGCTAACGGCGAACTCAGCCGCGTCACCACCCAGGTTCACAGCGGCAGTTATGCCGGCCGGTTGAGCTATAATTTCCCCTCAACCGGCAATGATTACGTGGTCTTTTCCCAGAGTCGCCCCCTGGCCGGCAACCCCAATGCGATCTCGATTTGGGTATATGGCGACAACTCCGGTCACTATCTCAACCTCTGGCTCAAAGACGCCCGCGGCCAGACCTGGCAAATGAGTTTTGGCCAGATCAAACACACCGGCTGGGGCGAGCTGACGGCTATTTTAGACCCTGGCCAGCCCTGGCCGGCCGGCCACGTGAGCGGCCCGGATAACGGCGTGATCGATTACCCGATCAGCTTTCAGGCCCTGGTGCTGGACGACGCTCCCGACAGTTACATTGGGTCGGGGACTATTTACCTTGATGATCTTGCCAGCCGCCAGATCGTGGCTCTGCCGACCCCTCCTCCGGCGACCGGGGCGCCTCAAGTTTGGGCTACCCCAATCCCCACCGGCCCGTACCTGTTGGCGGTGGGTAAACATATCTACGAACCGTGGGGCGCGCCTATCGGTGGGGATGTTTGCGAGGCTTACCGGCGCCACGCCTTTGACGACAAAATCCACATGAAGGGTTTCAATCTGGAGCTGCTGCTGACCAACAACTCCACCCTGCCGGTCGCGGATGACTGGTATCCCACCTTCATCACGGCCAAAGGCAGAACCGCCCAGGTTTGCTATTACGGCTACACCGGTTCCGGTCCCCGGCCGGGCAGCACCAGCAGCGTCACTTTCTTTACGATTGTTGAGCCGGATGACTACGTGCGAGTGGTGCAATTGAATGTGAACGGTCAATTCATCCAGATTTGCCTGGACGTTTCAGGCGCGCAAAGCCCTTGTTAATAGAGGAACGGCTATGTCTCGTGATGAGGCTGAGCTGGCCCAGGCCCGGGCCACGATGGTGAAGAAACAACTGGAGGCCCGTTACATCACGGATCCGCGGGTGTTGGAGGCGATGCGCACGATCCCGCGCCACCTGTTTGTGGCCGAGGAGCTGTGGGACTCGGCCTACCGGGACGGCCCCCTACCCATCGGCTATGACCAGACCATTTCTCAGCCCTACATCGTGGCCTACATGACCCAGGCGCTCCAACTACCCGCAGATGGCCGGGCCGTGGTCTTAGAAATCGGCACCGGTTCAGGGTATCAGGCGGCGATTCTGAGCCAACTGGCCGCCAAAGTTTACACGGTCGAGCGCATCAAACCCCTGGCCGAGAAAGCGCGAAATTGCCTGGCCCAGCTTGGCATCACCAACGTCGAGGTCAAAGTGAGCGATGGGGGCTACGGCTGGCCGGAGCACGGGCCGTATGACGGCATTATCGTCACAGCCGCCGCGCCGGAGGTGCCGGCGCCGTTAACCATTCAACTGAAAGAGGGGGCCAGGCTGGTCATCCCGATTGGACCCCGCTGGCAGCAGGAGTTGGTCCGGTTGCAGCGGCAGGGAGAAACATTCATCGAGGAGAAGTTAGCTCCGGTGGCGTTTGTACCGCTCATCGGGGAGCACGGCTGGTCTGAAGCAGAGTATTACGATTAGGCCCGTTTTCTGACCACAGACCACCAGCCGACAACCAATAGCGGCACAAGTCCGGCCAGGCAGGGTAACGCCAGCGAGCTACCGCCGGTATTGGCTGGGGCTGTTTCGGGTTCAGGTTCGGCCGGGGCTACAGCCGCCGAGGTATCGGCTGCGGGCGCGGCCGCCGATTCAGGTTCAACGCCGGCAGCTTCTTCGACTTGGGCCGGAGAGTCGGCCTGTTCAGCGGTATTGTTCGGTTCAGCCGCAGCCGGAGCTTCAACTTCAGTACCGGGCAAAGGCGGCAGTCCCAGGCTGGCCCGGAAGGCGTTATCCAGCCCGTCGGTATCGACGCCCAGGGCCTCTTGCAACGCCTGATCATAAATGGCCCCTTCGGCAAAGATTTCCAGCAGGTGGGCCATAGCTTCGGGGCCGTAGGTATCAATGATAAATTTGACCACCGCGCCGCTCTGGCCGTAGGCCAGGTTAGCCAGCATTGGGTCGGCCGGAAAAGGGCTGGACAGAGTGCGCAGCGTCAGCAGTTGGTTATTTCTGACGGCCCCTTCAAAAACGGCCCGGAAATCCTCATCCAACTCTTCTCGATTTTCATTATAAACGGCAATGCCTTCATCTAACCAGCGGGGCAGGTCACCGTAGGGGTTATCGGTGGCCTGGTGGATGACCAGATGGGAGATTTCGTGGGTAGTCGCATCCAATCCCCAATTGAGCTGGCTGGGAGCAACCCCGATGAGAACGACCCCATAATTGGGGAAGGCCTGGCCGCCGGTCCACTCCTGGGAGCTGGTTGAGATAGCCCCCAACAGGTCGCGATGACTGGCATAAATAAAAATCTTGATCGGATCTGCCAGGACAACACCAAAATCTGTGGCCAGCGTATCCAGGGCTTTGTTGGCCCGGTCAAAGAGGGCCTGGCCAAAGCGGTTGCCGCCCTCGTACCAATAGAGCGCCAGCCGTTCATTTTCCAGCGTTTGCCAATCGTACCGGTTATCCAGGTAGAGCAGCGTTTGCCGGTCGGTTCTTAGCTCATTCCCGTCGGCAGCAGTAATTCGCCACCAATATTCCAGTTCCGTACCCGGCGGAAAGTAATTTTCCGGCTTGGTCTGGTCTAGTTTGAACTCGGCCGATACCGTCGAAACCGGCGACCCTGGCGTCAAATCGGCCTTATTGCGCGAGGTGGCCGGACGGCCGGCAATCCGATAAAGCAGCTCGACTGCGGCGATTTCTTCGGCGCTCTCGATAGTCGCGGTGAAAGTGAGATGGTCACGGAAATCGTAGTCAACCGCTTGCGCCGTGACGCCAATAGCCTCTTGCCCGGTCGCCCCCGTTGAAGGCAGTAGTAACGGCCCCATCAGGGTCAAGATAAGCAGGCTAACGGTTAATTTTTGAAGCATTCGTTTCATCAATACCCCCCACAGATTAGGATGCTATTCGACCAATTTACCGGGTTCGGGTAAATCGGCTACGGCGGTGTTGATCCATTTATCGCCCTCATCGATGAGCATCACCGGGATATCTTCTTTGATCGGATATTTGCGGCCGCAATCCGGCTCCTGGCAGACCAGCCAGGCGCCATCGCGCACCAGTTCCAGACGACCGGGATCATCGCCCGGTTTGCGGGTTTCACCACTAACGCAATAGGGACAGCGCAGAATTTCCAGAAGATCTTGGGCTACAGCCATTACCAGTTCTCCTCAGCAAGAAATGTAGTTCAAATTAGTATAGTCGCAATCAGGCCGGAAACCAAAAGCCGGTCGCAATTTGCTTTAGTTCAGGCGCGCCCGCCGGCCTGACTCGATCAGTTCCTTGAGTTTAACCAGGCTCCGTTTGATGGCCCGCTGGGTGGCGGCACGGCGACCGAACTTGTCGGCCAGGCTGGCCCAAAAGCCGTAGGGCTGGTAATCCCACCGCCAGCTAAAGAGGGTGCCGCTGCCGGCCGGCTCAAACTTCCAGCTAAGTTCACTGCCAACACGGAAGGGGCTGCTGCGGGCCGCATCGATGACTTTCAACCTTGAACCGGTGGGCATCTGGAAACTGATATACTCGGCATCCCAGCTAAAGACCGTCCCACCGACCTCCTCGTCGATCCGGAGCAGCGAGCCGGAGCGGAGCGGCGGCGGGGTCAGCAGTTCGGCGGAGACAATCTGGTCATGCCAATCAGGCCAAGCGGTAATATCGTGACAAAAGCGAAAAACATCGGCCCGGGCCGCGGCAATTTCAAGCTGTTCTTCAATGTGAGGCATCTTTAGCTCCTGATCTGACCGGCTAAGAAATCATGCCAGCCATTTTACTATGAATCGAGTTTCTCTGCCAGCCGTCAAAAATGATAGGGTGCGTCCCAAATTTTAGAAAGATAAGGTGACCGGCTCTTACAACGAATTTTGGTTTGGCAATAGTGGTGTAAGTGCCGGTCACCTAAGAGGGTGTCTAAAAATTCTTTATTAACCACGAAGAACACGAAGGAGCACTAAGAAAAAGGCTAAAAACTTCGTGTTTCTTTGTGTCCTTCGTGGATTTTACCCTCCTCGAACCGAGATTTTACCAATTCTTAGACAGCCTCTAAAATCTGAGGCAGGCCTAAAAATGATACCCAAAAAATAGGGTTGCAATTTCCAGAACCGTGTTGTATAATCTCTGCCAGTAGTTCGGCTGGGGCGCCCTGATCGGATGGAACGACCATCACCGGGGCAAACCAGCAATTTTTTTGCAAACTTCTGTTGCGTCGCAGATGAAACAGTCACAAGGTAACGATTAAAAAAGGAGCGCCGGTTGGCGCTCCTTTTGTTTTATGAGGTAATGGCTGGCGATTGCTGGCTTTTGACCGCTGCTTGCAGCATGAACATCAAGGTCTCGAACTCGTCGGTACAGGTGGGGCAATGGTTGAGGTGCTGCCTCACCGCGGGCATGATCTCAGCAGGGTCGGCGCCGGCGATGATGAGATCGGCATATTGATCCAGCAGATCGAAACACTCCAGGCAGCTAATCTCACATTCTGCGGTGGTCAGGGCCGTTTGCAGTAATGACTGCCACAATTTTTGGCTCATTGGCGGTGCTCCACTTTTTCTCTGCTTTTCATCCTAGACGTTTGAAACAAGCCCTTTCTTACCCCGCTTCGCTAAACAGGTTGAGGACATATTGCGGCTCTAGATCGAGGACTTGCAACCGTTTTTTCAACTTCAAACGAGCGTCGTGCATTATTTTGTAGATATTGTTGACATTGGTTTCCAGCAGGCGAGCCACTTCGGGCATGGGGATATTGTTGAACTGAACAGCCGCCAACACCTGCCGTTGGCGGTCGGTTAGATCATTATTGATCACATCGACAATAGTCGCCCAAACCAACTGACGTTCACTGGCCGTCTCGGGTTGGCCCACCTGGCCGGAGTCAGTAGCCAGGATTTCTTGGAGCGATGCCCCGGCTTCAGTGATGGCGTCTAAGGAGAGGTCACGCCACCTGGCCCGGCGAAGTTCACTAATGGCCAGGTTACCGGCAATTTTAGCCGCCCAGGTGGTAAATTTGCTCCGACCTTGAAAGCTGGCCAGGTTGGCCTGAATTTTGAGCAGCGCCTCCTGTACAAAATCCTCGCTCATTTGCTGCAATTCCAACTCGGCCAGGTAATTCAGGTCGCTGCGAGAGCGCAGATAAGCCAGCACCCCGCGCTGGAGAAAATGACGCAACTCCGCCAGGGCCTGGGCCTGGTGGGGATGGCCGTCCTGCAATTCGGCCAACCACATCTCGTTGGTTCGGTCCATAGCAGCTCCCTTCTGGAAAATTGATTATAGGTTACTCTACGGTAATCGGCCAACTTTCCAGGATCAGGTGATCACCGGCAATCTGGCCAGCTTCCAGCCGGGGCAACCGGCTAAAATCATTCGGGTCGTACAGCCCAACCTCCAGCCGGTAAGCCTGATGACCGGCGGGAGTATCCGCCGGAATGTGGAGCGTGTAAGGGTCGGCCAGGTATTCACCGGGCAGCCAGCCACGGGTGGGGAATTGGCCGTCGCCCGGCGTTTGATCTTGCTGAGTAACAAGCCGCCCGTCGCCGTCAATGAGATGGACAAAGACCGTCCAGTTTTTATCAAAGGTAGCGCTGGCCTGCCAGTGCAGGGTCAGGGGCAGCGACTCGCCGGCTTTGACCCGCGTTTGCGGCAAATCCAGGCCGACCAACCTGGCCCGGTCGCCAAAGTTGGCCGCCAGCGGAATTTGAGGCGAGGGCGGCGCAAAGGTGTGCGGCCGGTCAATCGTGGTTACCGCAGTGAGCCGGACCTCATCGTCCTGGCCGGCCGGGAGCCGGATTCCCGTAGAATCCAGCAGCCCGATGGCCAGCTCATATTGACCGGGCGGGAGCAGCGGCGGCAGCCGCACGTCGTGGGGATCGCGCAGCGTGTCGCCGCGCCGCCAGTTGGGGCCAGGCCAGATAGGCGGCTGCTCATGCCAGACGACTTGTTGGCCTACCGAATCGCGCAGTTCAACGAAGACGGTCAACGGGCCTGGCTGATCGACCAGGCTTGCCCAGAACAAGCTCAGGGGCAGCGATTCGCCGGCTTTGAAGGGGCCGTCGCCCAAACTGTAGCCCACCAGCCGGACCGCTTGCCCGAAGGGGGTGTTGGTTTCATATTGAACCGGCAAGGCGGCCAGCCCCACCGGCGGATCAGGCACGGTGACCTCGACCTCGGCCAGTTGCAGCTCGGCGCCCTGTGGCTGCCCGGCGGAGTCCAGCAAATCCAACGGCCGGGCATCGTGAACCCGGCGCACGCTCAGCAGCAGCCGGTAGCGGCCCGGCGGAGTGCCGGCCGAAATAAGCAGACCGTGCCGGTCGGCCAGAATTTCGCCGTTGGCCAGGTCGGTAAAGAAAGCCTGGCCGGCCCGGGGGTGACTATCACGGCTGGCCCAGGTCCGGCCCGCCCCATCAACCAGCCGCAGGCTGACCCGGTGGTCGCTGCCCAAGTGCTGCTCTTTTTGCCAGGTCAGCTCGACCGGCACAATGTCGCGGCCGGCCTGGTATTGAGCCTGGCCAACCCTGGCCTCGGTCAACCGCAACAGGTTGCCAAAATTTGCCGCCGCCGCGTCAGCCAGCGTGGCCGCGCCCCCGGCCAGGGTCAATTTGGTTTCGGGGCTATACCACTCCAGCCGGGCCGGGTAACCCAGGTTAGCGATATCGACCTCGGTTTCATCCTCCCACTGGTGGCCGAGGGCCTGGTGAGCCGGAAACCAGAGCCGGGGCGAGCGAGCCAGAATACCGGCCAGGTCGTTTTGCCGGCGAGGCTGGCCGGCCTCACCGGCCCAACCCTCACCCCAGCCAGGCACGACAAAAAATGTTGGCCGGGGCGACGGCAGATAGGCCAGGTAAAAGCCAAGCTGCCACTGGTAGCTGGCCAGCAGGGTATCTGCCGGGGTAGCCCGGGCGGCGATGTCGGCCAGCAGGGGACGGTAATCCTGGTGAGGATAGCGGGTCAGGCTGAAAAAACTCAGCAAACTGACGGCGACAACCAGCAACATCGCCAGAACGACCGTACCAACCAGCAAATATTGTCGATCCCACAACCAGATGAGGCCGGCGGCGATCAAGAGCCAATAAGCCGGGGCAGCCAACAGCAGCGTCCGCTCGTAATAAGGTGGGGTAAAGGGGAAAATCTGATTGATCAGATAGCCGGCCAACAGCGGCAAGAGCAGGTATAAATAGAGAGAGAGGGAGGTCCGGCGGCGCAATAACCCGGCCACAAAGCCAAGCGCAGCAACCAGCGCAAACGGCAGAGCCGCCCAAACATACCCCTGCAACGGCGCGGGTAAATGGCCCAGGCTGAAGGCCACCACGTGGTCGCCCAAAAAGTGGATTAAGTTGTAGGGCAGGTAGCCTTCCACGACCCGCTTGTTCTGCACGTAGCTGACCAGCCGCGGTCCGGCGTAGATAACCCAGGGCAGGTAGAGCAGTCCTACATAAATGAATAAGGTGAAGACTAACCCAATTGGGCGCCGCGCCCGGTGATCTTTCTGTTGGAAATAGATCACCAATAAATACAGCAGTTGCAGGAGCGGGATGAAAATGGCGTAGTACATGGTATACAGGGCGGCAGTGGTTGATACGATGTAGAGAAAAGACCATTTGGCCGGGGTACGCGACGAGACTTTTGAAAGCTGGCAAGGTTGGGTAACTCGGCTAAAGGCATAGACCGACATCGCTCCCAGCAAGGTGACCAGGCCATACATGCGGACTTCCTGGGAGTAGTAAACGGCCAGGGGCATCAGCGCGGTCACCGCCGCGGCCGTAGCCCCGACTCGCCTATCGAAGAGGCGTTGGCCCAATACAGCCACCACCGGGATCAGGGCCGTGCCCAAAATGACGGACAGAAAGCGGGCCTCTTCCGGGCCGGGGCCGATGATGAAAAGCCAGACTTTGAGAAGGGTGTAGTAAAGCGGCGGGTGAATATCGGCGGCGGTCAGGGCCAGGAGTTGGGGCAGTGGCTGGCCGGCAAAATAGAAGCTCCAGCCTTCGTCGCCCCAGAGAGGTTGGAAATTGAGCCGTTGCAGCCGCAGCGCAAAACCGGCCAGAGTAAAAAAGAGCAGCCAATGGCCGGGGCGAAGTTCAAACTGTCGATTGGGGCAGCGGCGATATCGACTCATACGTTAGTAACATCCTGGCGGAGAGTATACCACAGACGTTACTTGGGTTGAAAGCCGCAATCCGGGCAATCCGGCTTGCGCTCCACCTTGACTTCAGCGAAAAACATCTCTTCGCCGTCAAACAACAGCAACTTATTCTTGAGCAGTTCACCCAGACCGGTCAAATATTTGAGCGTTTCCAGCGCCTGCATCAAGCCGACCAGGCCGGCGGTGGCCCCGACCACGGGAAAAGTCTCTTTAGGCGGCGGCTCCGGTACAAGGCAGCGCAGGCAGGGCGTCTGCGGCGGCTGCAGAAAGGAGAGCTGGCCCGACCAGCCCCAAATCGCGCCGTGAACCAGCGGGATGCGATGGCGCAGACAGTAACGGTTGAGCAGGTAACGGGTCTCGTAATTGTCCAGGCAATCGACGATGATATCCGGCCGGCCGGCGATACGGTCGAGATTGGTTTCGTCAAGATATTCGGCAAAAGGAACAATGTTGATGGCGGGGTTGAGCGCGACGAGCGTTTTTGCCGCCGACAGGGCTTTGGACTGGCCAAGACGAGCGTCGGGATGGAGGATTTGCCGGTTCAGGTTGGATAGCTCGATGGTATCCAAATCGCAAATGCGGATTTCACCGACGCCGGCCACGGCCAGGTAGATAGCCACCGGGCTGCCTAATCCCCCGGCGCCGGCGATAAAGACCCGGGCCGCTTTGATCTTCTGCTGGCCGGCCTCGCCCCAGTCGGGCAGGAGCATCTGGCGGTGATAGCGGGTGCGGTCGTAATCGCTCAAACTGCTCATTAAGTCTGATCCTCGCTGAGACTTGATGATAATCCAAGGGGACCAAATATACAACTTGTATGTCAAATCCCTTCAAAATAGGCCCCGTGATAGCCAAAGAGAACCGGCTGGGGGATTTCGGCGCGGGCCTGTTCCTGAAAGGAGCGGGCGTCGAGGAGCAACAGAAAGGAGGTGCCTTTGGCTGCATCCAGCACCACCGACAGAATCACGCCGTCATCCTCAGCGGCGCGGCCGGGCGCGCCGACGAAGATCGGTTCGCCGGGGTAGCAATTTGCCGCAAACCAGCGCTGCGCCTGACCGGTGTGGAGATCGATTTTGACCAACTGGTTGTAGAACTCCTGGCGGTGTTCGGGGGCAATGCTGACGCCGTAGACAAAGCGGTAAGCGCGGTCCATATTGAAGCGGCGGTAGTCAAAATGAGGCAGCTCCACACACACGTCTGAAATGACCTCATAGCCGGCCGGCTTCTGCCCGCTCAGGGGCAAACGGTAACGGCGCAGTTGGCCAAAGGGAATATTGGGCGCGTCGCCGGAGAGCCGGTTCAGGTAGAAAGCCTGGATAACATCGGCGTCGGGATAGGCCACGATATCGACCACCAGCTCGTCGCCCTGCTCAAAGGCGTTGACGTGATGAAAGGCAAAGAAAGGGTCGCTCTCAATCCGGGCGGCCAGCTTGCCGGTGCGGCGATGGACCAGCCAGAAGGGTGTACCCCGCTCCGGCTGCCAGCGGAAGTTCTCGATGTAGGGCTTGAGCTGGAGCAGTAACTTCAACGGGTTGACCCGCAGCGGAAATTCGGCCAGGATGAGATAGTTCTGGCTCATGCCAAAGCTGTGGATATAGGCCGGCTGCTTGACCGGCAACTCGCCCACCAGGGCCGGCGAGCCGCCAGCCTTGAGCCGGTAGAAACGGTAATGGCTGAGCCGGTGGTAACGGGTCACCAGGTTGTAAAGTTCGTCGCGGGCATAGTCAATATGGGGGTGGACGGTGGTCATCTGGCCGGTAGCGCCTTGTTCGTAATTAAACACCCCCACAGCGGCCAGCGTTGCCGGGTCAAACTCAACCTGGATCGGCGTTTCGGCCAGGGCCAGGAAGCGGTCGGCGATTTGAGCGATGCTGACCTTGGCGCTGTCGGTGATTTTGGGCGAGAAAACGGCCATCACCCGGCCAAAAAGGGAGCGGCAGGGATCGGTGGCAAACTCGGAGTAGGAGATGCGCCCGCTCTCGACCGCGGCGCGGTAGGCTTGCGTTTCCAGGAATTTATTGGCGTAACTTACTTGACCGTCGGCAAAGGAAAATCGATGCAGCATAGCCAGGCCGTCGAACCAGTGGCGGTAACGCTGCCGGCCGACCTCAAAGGTGCCCGGCCCGTTGCGGATCAGACTGCCGCGCAGCCAGACCGGCAGCTTACCCTGAACCGGCAGCCGGTCGAGGCTGATCTCCTGGGGTGTTTTGGTAAAACCGATGTTGTAGGCGTTGGTCATAGCAAACTCCTGTGGAAATACCCCCTCAATCCCCCCTGCTAGAGGGGAAGCCAACAAACCCCCTCCCCCTGGCAGGTGGAGGGTTGGGGAGGGGGTCATAAATTTTCAGCGCCGGGCACTTGCTTGAGCCGCCGGCGGGGATGGGTCAATCAACTCCGCCGCAATCTTGCCCGACGATAGCACCGCCGGCACACCGGCGCCCGGATGGGTGCCGGCCCCGACAAAGTAAAGATTCTGGAACTCTTCGGAGCGATTGTGCGGCCTGAAGTAGATCGATTGCAGCCAGGTGGGGCGCACCGAGAAAGCCGCGCCTTTATAACTATTGAGCGTATTTTGAAAATGGCGCGGGTCAATATAATGCTCGGCAATGATATTGGCTTGCAAATCGGGCAGGTAGTTGTCTTCCAGAAACTGCATAATCCTGTCCCGGTACGGTTTGGCCATTACCGCCCAATCCACCCCGGCGTCCAGGTGGGGTACCAGGGAGAGAACGTAGAAGGACTCGCAGCCTTCGGGGGCAATGGTCGGGTCGGTTTTGGTGGGCATATGGAGGTAGAGGACAAAATCATCGGGCAGACGAGCGCGGCGGCCAAAGATGTCGCCCAGCAACTCCCGGTAGCGCTGGTTGAGGATGAGGTTGTGATGGGCCAGTTTAGAGTCCAGATAGCGCCGTTTGACGCCAAAGTAAATCACAAACAGCGAGGAGCTATATTTTAGCCGTTCCAGCCGGCGATCGGTATATTTGCGCCGGAATTCAGCCGGGATGAGATGGCGGTAGGCAAAGGCGACATCACCGTTACAAATGATCTGATCGGCATAATGCTCGCGGCCGTCGGCCAGCCGGACGCCAACGGCCCGCCGGTTTTTGATGATGATTTCCTGCACTTCCGTATTCAGATGAACCTGCCCCCCCAACTCGCTGAACAGCCGGCCCAACCCGGCAACAATGGCCCCGGTGCCGCCGCGGGCGTAATAAACGCCCCAGGCCTTCTCAAATTGGAGAATCAGGGTGTAAAGCGACGGCGTTTCAAAAGGATTGCCCCCCACCAGCAGCGGGTGAAAGGAGAAAACCTGGCGCAAGAAATCATCCTTGATATATTTGGACACATAGCGATAGGTGCCCTGAAAAGTTTGCAGCCGGACCATCGCCGGTACAACCTTGAAAAAATCGCCCAGCAGATCAGACAGGTAGAGAAACGGCTGGTCGGTGTAGGGATGGAACAGTTCAAAAATGGATTGGGTTTGCCGGGCGAGTTTCAGGTAACCGGCGGCCTCAGCGCTATTCCAGCGATTGACTTCGGCCAGGGCGTCTTGGTGGCTGCGCCAGTAATCAAAATGACGCCCCTGATGATCAAAGATGCGGTAGAACGGGTCTAACGGCGTCAGGGTAAAATAATCGGCCCGGTTGCGGCCGGCCGCGGCAAAAATCTCGTCGAACATGTAGGGGCCGGTAATGACGGTCGGGCCGCCGTCGAATTTGAAACCGTTGAGGTCATATTGATAGGCTCGTCCGCCCAGCTTGTCCCGCTTCTCAAAAATCTCGACCGGGTGGCCTTTGGCCGCCAGCCGGATGGCCGCGCCCAGGCCGCCAAAGCCGCTGCCGATGACGATGATTTTCTGTTTGGGCACTCCTGATTCTCCTGGTTAAGGCTGGACTGAGATTAGCGATAGAACCTGGCCGGGCTGTTCCAAAATGTGGTTGGCCCAAGTCAGTAAGACGTGAAACGTAATCAAGTTAGTTGACAATACCATTACGTTTTAGGGTATAGCGATACCAGAATTTTGGGATGATTTTTGTTTTGCTGCCCTACCGTTTGCTGTCGTTGATGGAGGCAGCCAGCCAATGCTGGTGAGGCGTAGACAGCGCTGGCGCTACAGCCTGCTGGTTGAACTGGCGGGTGCGCCACCACAAACCGGGCAGGTGGCGGAGCTTGGCCCACCCGGACAGGTGCGCCCGCCGGCTGAAGACATCGTAATCGTGGGCGGCGATGTCGTGCAGGATGCCACGGTAAAATTCAGCCGCGGCGGCAATAGCCAAACGCCCCGCCGGGGCCAGCATGGCAATGCCCGGCCAGGCTTCGGCATACAGTTGGTGAGTACGGTCAATTTGGAACTGCATAAAGCGGCGCCAGCGCTCCGTCACCACGCCAGCGGCGATATCGGCTTCGGCCAGGCCGAAATCGGCCAGTTCTTCCTGCGGCAGGTAGAGCCGGCCGTTCTGCCAGTCTTCGGCCACGTCCCGCAGGATATTGGTCAATTGCAAGGCCACGCCCAACTTGACCGCATATTTGATGGCCTCGTCGCCGGCAAAACCGATGATGTGCATGCTCATCAAACCCACGGTCGAAGCTACGCCGTAACAATATTTGGCCAGGTCGGCGAAGGTATCGTAGCGGGTCTGGTACAGGTCACGTTCTACGCCGTGGATGAGTTGTTGGGCGTACTGCTGCGGAATCTGGTAATGAGCCGTGGTATCAGTCCAGGCCAGGGCGACCGGATTATCGCCGGGCGGCATGCCCGACAGGGCTTGCCCCGACCAGTCGCTCAAAGCCTGGGGGATGTCGCCAGAGGGCCGGTCGACAATATCGTCGGTGGTCCGGCAAAAGGCATAAAGGGCGCGAGTAGCCCGCCGCTGCGGTTCGGGCAGCAAAGCGGAGGCCAGGGAGAAGGAGCGGCTATTCTGGGCGGTGACGACCTCACAGTGAGCATAGGCTTGCTCCAGCAGGGCGGGGTCGTAGACCGCGGTCAATTCTGTCGGCAGGGTTGAGTGGCGGCCCTCGTAAGCCATGGCCAGAAGCGGTTTTTCCCAATGATAGTAACGGTAGGTCATCGCTTTATCCTCCCCTAATCAATACGTATAAAAACACAGCTTACATTCATATTTTATCTATATTTTATTAATAATTTGTTAATATTATTTCCATCAACCTTAAAAAAAGGCGTTGCCCACGCTAAACCAGAAATAATGCCGGTCACCTTGTTTACCTAAAATTTTGGGCACGCCCTAAGAAAACCAATCGTGTTGTCAGTTGAAAATTTCGATGCTATGATTATTTTGAGTATGGCGGTCCCCAGCTCAGTCTACAGAATTAAGGTTCTTGATCATGTCTATGTCATCTCCCAGAAAACGCGCCTCAAGGATCCCATTACGCATCGTGCTCATTGCCCCGTTTGTCCTGCTCATTGTTTTTGTGGTGGGACTGGTTGGCTACCTCTCCTTTCGAAACGGCCAACAGGCGGTCAACACCGTGGCCGGTCAATTACGAAGCGAGATAACGACCCGGATCAAGGAGCACCTGCACACTTTTCTGGACACACCCCATCGCATCAATCAAATCAACGCCAGTCTCTTGCGCCAGGGCCAACTTAAAGCCAATGACCCCCAAGCCCTGGAACGTCACTTTTGGCAGCAAATTGAAATTTTTGATTCGGTCACCAGCATCTATTTTGGCAATACGGCCGGCGGACTGGTGAACGCCGGCCGTGAGGGCGCCGCCAATTCCCGCTATGTGATTGTAACCGATGGCTTTGTGAGTGGACCGTTCCGCAAGTACGCCACGGACAGCCAGGGAAATCGGGCCGAGATGCTGACTACCGTGCCTGATTTTGACGCCCGGACCCGGCCCTGGTATACCGGCGCCGTGGCCGGGGGCGAAGCCGTCTGGAGCGAGATCTATATTTTGTTCACCGGGCAAGATATGGCTATCGCCGCCAGTCGCCCGGTTTATGATGACCAACACGAGCTGCTGGGCGTGGTTTCGGTTGATATCTTCCTGTCACACCTCAGTAACTTTTTGCAAAGCATTGAAATCGGTCAAACCGGCCAAAGTTTTATCATCGACCGTTCCGGGTTATTAGTTGCCTCCTCAACCCCCGAAAAACTGTTCACTGAGCCGGTCGAAAACGGCCCGCGCCGACGACTTCAGGCCGGCGACAGCGCCAGCCCGCTCGTCCGGTCGGCCGCTCAATTTCTGACCGAACAATTTGGCGACTATCACCACATTGCCGCGGCGCAGCAATTGGAATTTGAGCTTGACGGCCAGCGTCAATTTCTGCAAGTCGCGCCGGTTCAGGATGGCTACGGCCTTGACTGGCTCATCGTGGTGGTGGCGCCCGAATCAGATTTTATGGCCCAAATCCAGGCCAATAATCGCCTCACGGTTCTTATCATTGGCGCGGCCCTGCTGCTGGCGGTTGTGGTGGGCGTCGTTACCGCCCGCTGGATAACCGAGCCAATTTTGCGCCTTAACGCCTCGGCCCTGGCCCTGGCCAAAGGCGAGTGGCAGCAAATCGGTCCGGTCGATTGGATTGGCGAGTTGGGCAAGTTGACCTCCTCCTTTAACCGGATGGCCGGGCAGTTGCAACAAACGGTGGACAAGCTGACCGCCGAAATCGTCGAACGTAAACGGGCCGAAGAATCGCTGCGTGAGAGTGAAGAACGGCTGCAACTGGCCTTGAAAGGGGCCGACCTGGGTATGTGGGACTGGAACATAGCCACCGGCGCCGTGGTCTTTAACGAACGCTGGGCCGAGATGCTGGGCTATAGCCTGGCCGAAATCGAGCCGCATGTGAGCGCCTGGAAAAAGCTAATGCACCCGGACGATGTAGGCATGGTTGAGGAGGCCTTGAACGCCCACCTGTCTGGAGAAACACCCATTTATCAAATCGAACACCGTCTGCGGGCTAAAACGGGCGAGTGGAAATGGATTTTGGGTACCGGCAAGGTTTTGGAATGGGATGAAGAAGGCCGGCCGCGGCGCGCCGCCGGCACCCATCAAGACATCAGCGCCCGCAAACAGGCCGAGGAAGCCCTACAAGAAACACTGGCCGAGTTGGAGCAGACTCAGGCCCAGATGGTACAACAGGAACGGCTGTCCGCCGTAGGTCAACTGGCAGCCGGTGTAGCCCACGATTTCAATAATATCCTGACCAGCATTTTGGGCTTTGCCGAACTGCTGCAACTGTCGCCGGATATGCCGGAAGCGGCCCGAGCCGACCTGAGGAAGATCATCAATTCAAGCCAGCGAGCGGCCCGCCTGATCCGCCAGCTCCTGGATTTCAGCCGTAAATCCATCCGCCAGCCGGAGCAGCTAGACCTGATCCCCTTCCTCAATGAGTCCATCAAATTTTTTCAGTGGGCCATTCCCGAGAATATTCGGTTTAGTCTGGAGATCGAACCGGGCGAATATCTGGTTGAAGCCGACCCAACCCAACTGCAACAAATGATCACCAATCTGGTGATCAATGCCAGAGACGCTATGCCGGCCGGAGGAGAACTACGTCTCAAGATGACCAGGGTTGAAGGTAAAGGTGAAGCAATTTGTGCAGAGTGCAACCAGGCTATTGAGGGGGACTGGGTGGCTCTGATGGTAACTGATACCGGCAAGGGGATTCCGGCGGAGGTTTTGCCCCGTATCTTTGAACCGTTCTTTACCACTAAAGAGGTCGGGCAAGGGTCGGGGTTGGGCCTGGCCCAGGTACTGGGCATAGTCCAACAACAGGCCGGCCATGTCACGGTAGCCAGCCAAGCTGAAGAGGGCGCGATCTTCACCGTTTATTTGCCCCCCTTAGGGCCGCGCCAGCATAACGCAAAACCGGCAAAGCCTACCCCGCTGCAACAGGGCCAGGGTGAGACCATCCTGCTGGTAGAAGATGATTCCACGGTTTTGGCCGTAATCCAGACCATGCTGCAACATCTGGGCTATCAGGTTTTGACGGCAACCAATGGCCGGGAAGCCCTGGCGGTTTATGAGGAACATCAAGCTGCCATCGCCCTGGTCTTGTCGGATATCGTAATGCCGGATATGGAAGGCGATACTTTATTCAACCTGCTCAAAGCGCAAAATGATGGTATTAAAATGGCGTTGATGAGCGGCTACCCTCTTGACCAAGAAGGCGCAAAACTGTTGGAGCTAGGGGTGGTAGAGTGGCTACAGAAGCCATTATCTTTAAACGAGTTAGCCCAGGTGATCAGCCAAAATTCTGGGTAAAAAATAGACGAGCTTACGGCTTGCGGGCCTCGATATAAAAGCGGTGGCTCTTGACAGCCAGCCCGCCGGTATTTTGAATAATGTTGTGGAGCATCTGCAAGCGATCATAATATCTGGCCGCACTAAAATCGGGGATTTGCCAGGCGATGGCCTTGAGGTAGTAAACCACCGCGCCGATATCATAAAAGACCGACTCCGGGAACTCCTCCCGCGCCTCGATGATCTCAAAGCCGGCCGCGGTTAACTGCCTGACCGCCTCGGCCAGTTGCCAGCCCATGAATGGGTGCTCAACTTGCTCCTGGAGCAGCTCGTTTAGCCGGAGGTTATTCTGCCCGCCTACCTGTTCGGTGATAAAAAGGCCGCCGGGCCGCAAAATTCGGTAGATCTCACTCGCCGAGAAACCTTCGTGCCGGGCCAGCACCAGCTCAAAAAGGTTCGGCTCAAAGGGCAAATCTGCCGACGACTCGACCTCGGCCACCCGCACCTGCAGCAGTTCCAGCCTGGCCCGGGCAATAGGGATATTGGACGGATAGGTTTCCACAGCCCAACTGTTCGGCGGCAGGGGGCGGAGGGTGGAGAGAAACTCACCGCCGCCGGTGCCCAGATCGAGCATCGTCTCAACCCGGGCCATGCGGGCTTGAACCTTGTGCCGGTAGTCCCAGGAAGTTGGATCTTCAACGTATCTTTTGGCAATAAAGGAAAAATCCCAGCCGATAAAATCCTGCTGGATGGCCTCATCGACCAATTTATCAAACAGGGCGCTGCGCCGGGTGGGCGGGCGGCGGTGCTGCTCCAGCCAACGGACGGCAAAATCAACCAATTGCCGCTGCGACATCAGCCAGGCCGTGGCTCCACCCACCTTACCCTCCTTCACCAGGCCGGTGTCGGCGGCGAACTGCTCCCCAATCCGGGCAAAGTCTGAGGAGTCCAGCTCCACATCCCGAAAGACCACCCACTGGCGCTGCCCCCTCAAGTTGACCGGCGCGCTGCTCTGGCGAAATTGCTTGCCCGGATAGTCGGCCCGATATTCGGCCAGATGGAGCGAGGTATTGTTGTCGTGGCCCACCCCCAGCAGCAACACCCGGCCATCAAGCTGGTAAATTCTGGCCAGCGGCGACTGTTCCCCCAGGCCGAATTCAAGGCTGTGGTTGGCTGTGATGGGTTCGGCCTGAGCGCCCCAGGCGGCAAAGGAAAAGTGGGGATGGTTACTGCGCCGGACATTGGCCTGCTTGCGAAATACCTCCGGGATGACGCCCATCCCCCGGCTGGGGGTTAGATCAGGCTCAAAAGGCGGCATCGTTTGGCGAATTACCCGCCACCATGATTGAGGCACCGGCGGATTCTCCCACTCGGCCGGATCGGACAGGTCGCCGGAGTGGGTGGGCATCACCAGCGTACCCTGCGGTCCGAGTAGATTTTGCAGGGCCAGGATCACCGCGGCCGCGCCGCCGCAGACCCAACCCAGGGCGCTCAAGGAGGAGTGCACCAGCAGAGTCATACCCGGTTCAATACCCAGGGCGGTCAAGTCGGCCAGCAACGTCTCGATCGTGACCGGGCCGCCAGATGTTTTCTGAATAACCTCGTTTTCGCTCATCGCTCTGTCCGCACGTCAGGTTCAAGTCCGAACAGACTGCCGGGAGTCAGCCCGTTTGTGTACAATGATTATTATGCCCTACCACCACAGTCATGGCAAGGGAACCCCATACATTCTCCTAAAGACATAAGCCAACTGAACCCTTGATTTTTCAGGCATAGGTTGAACCGGCGCGGACACTAATCTGGGCGGCGGTGATGACAGGATCGTGACGATCTCACAGCTTGGTTACAGCCCTTTCTTTTCCGGCGATACCTCCACGGCCACGTTGTACAGCGCCTCCTCAACCTTGAACACGGCCCACGGCGTACCCTCATCGAGCCAGGTCAGTGAAGCGACGGCGCCAATCACCGGCCCGTTCAGCCTGGCCCATTGCCGGGCTTCGCTCAGCCAGAGCGTTTTGGCCGGGCTGTCAGGGTTGCGATAGCGCATAACCTCCACCAGGCGGGGCAGGCCGTTCTCCGGGTCAAAGCGCACAACGAATCGCTCCTCAGCCTCCCCGAACGGCACGATTAAGAGCGCCGTTGCCTCGTCTATCGGCTGCCAACGCAGCCGCGGATCGGTGACCAGAATCGCCGGCAGCCACACCAGCGACTCGGCCCACAAAGCCAGGTTGGCCGCCTGGTCTACTTTTGGCTCATTCTCGATCACCCCAAAGGGCAGTTCCATCCGGGTTTGGCCATCGACGTAGGTTTCGTTGACCTTCATCACCGGCAGGCCAAAAAAAGTGGTTTCAAAGTAGTGGTGGTAACCCTGCCCGGCCTGGTGAGTGATGCGGAAGCGGACCGGAAAGGTGAGGCCGCTAAGCCGCATCGTACCCCGCCCGCTGATCACCGCCGAGGTGATTACCGGGATATTCTCGCCGTAAATCTGGCGATAGAACCGTTCCACCGGCGCCGGCAAACCGGCCGGCAGGGGGATACGCTCTGACAGCGGGGACGGCTGCCCAACGGCCGGGAAGGGAGCGGGCCGAACCTGCAAGCCCACCCAACCCAACCCGGTCAAGGCAGCCAGGATGCCGCTGGAAATAAGCATCGCTTTCATTTTAGATCCTTTCGCTTGTTGCATAGGATAAATCTCCTTTTTGAGTCCCCATTTAGTTAGCCCATCAGTCCGTGCGCCAGCCAGGGGACTACCGGCTGGGCGGCCCCTAAAAACCGGATTGATCACGGTTTTGGGGAAACTATTCGCTCGTGTGATCGAGGATGTGCTTCTGCACGGCCGTGCGGATGGTCGCTTGCTCGACAAACACGAGCAGGTGGCCGCCCCGGTCGAAACTGACCAGCCTGGCCCCCGGAATGGCGGCGGCAGCGAACTCGGCGTTGTGGTAAAGCTGCAGGGTGTCGTCGGTGGCATGAAGGATCAAGGTTGGGGCGGTGATTGCGGCAATCCTCTCATTGGGCATCTTCGCTTTGTTGTCGAAAGCAGCGCCGGCGGATCGCGGCGAAGCCGGGTTCATATAATCAATAATGTGTTCAGCCATTTCCCGTTGCTGGGGGGTAAGTCCGGCAATGACCGCGTCGTTGGCGCCCATCAGCTCCATGAACTGCTTCTTGAAGAGCCTGGTAATGGCCCAGTACAGCGGGTCATACTTGTAGATCGTCACCAGCATGTCGCCTTGCCGGTTGGCCTGGGCCTGGTCTGGTGTGGCTGAAGAGGCGACCCCGGCGGAGATGAGGGTCAGCGAGGAAACCCGTTCAGGGTGCAATACGGCCAGGAGCAGCGCCGAAGGGCCGCCATGAGAGATGGCGACGACCGCAACTTTTTCGATGCCCAGTTGGTCGAGTAAATAGGCGTAGGCCTGGGCCTGGTCGTCAAATGTGGCGCCCTCGTGGAAGGTCGAGCGCAGATAGCCAAAGCGCGAAGGCGCAATCCAGTGGAATTGCTCACCCAGCGCCGCCTGCACCACCAGTTCGCCCTGATCGTAGCCGCCGCCGCTCCCGTGGATCACCAGGACAGGAGGACCTGATCCACCTTCGGTGTACTCGATATCCCCATAGGGCGAAGGTATGACCGTGCTCTTGCCCCGGATCCGTTCATAGGCTCGATTCATATCCCAGAGATATGCTGCTGCAAGCAAAACCACCGCGGCGATCAACCCTATCGCCATCCAGCGTAGAATCTTTCTAAACATCTTGCTCTCCTTTTTGGAACTGCCCACCGGAATGGACCTCCTGACTATTACGAATCACTGTCGCGCTCGCCGGTTGCCCCAGCCGCACGACCATCACAGTTGTTGTCGCCGCCAGCCACACCGCCATCAGCAAGTAAAGCACATAGGTCAACCCACCGCCGGGGGTCAGGGGACCTCTGTCCATGATGAGGCCAAACGACATAACCAAGTGCATCACCGCGGCAACCGCGGTGAGCCAACCCAACCACACCGGGAACGCTCTAACCCGCCAAGAGACCACCGCGACTGCGGCGAGCATGACGGCCATAGGGACGTAGGCGATGACAGACAGGGCATATGTCAGGTCGCTGATCAGCCCGGCCAGCGCCGGTTCTACCTCACCGTTGGCTCCCAGCGCCAGCGCGACCTGGGCACTCTGGAGCACCATCTGCAGCCCGGCCCAAATGATGCCGGCGCCAAAGGCTATGGTGGCGAGCCTGCCGGTTTCACCCTCAGCCCGCATCAGGAAACTGCGCAGGCTCCCAAAAAACCACAGATAAACGCCGGCGCTGAGCACGAACAACAGGCTCTGGGCGAGCAACTCGCTGCGGTATGTTGCAAAAAAGGCCAGGGTCTCTTCGATAGGAGCACTGGCGGGCGGCGCCCCCCGCTCGAATGCCGCCCCCACGATCCCAAGAGCAAAGACCAGATAGCCGGTCGCTGCCCCCCACCGCTCCCACTTCGTCTCACTCATACCGCGCCTCCTTATCAACTCACAGATTTATCTCAATCAGCTCCATCCAAGCAAAGGACTTTAAAAATTGTGGTTCAATTGGATTTCAGGGGGTTGACATCGTAAAACGTAAAACATGATGCATGAATTTACGTTTTACGGATTTGACCTCATTATCCCATCAAATCCAAAAGAGCCCAAATCCAATTCAATCTCGTCTTTGGAGATTGTTTCTTCATTATCAACGAAAAGTGCCGGTCACTTGTGCACTTGTTCTGATGAGTCTTTTTGTTTATGGTTGCCCGTAGCTATAATAGACATTATCTCTATAAAAACTAACCTTGGGGTAGGATTGACATGGGCGCGTATCGCAGCATTGAATGGCGAAACGGGGTGCTGCGGCTGCTGGACCAGCGGCGGCTGCCCCACCAGACCGTCTACCTGGATTTCACCAGTGCGCCGCAGGTGGTGACAGCTATTCGCGAGATGGTCATCCGAGGTGCGCCGGCCATCGGCGCAGCCGCGGCTTTTGGCCTGGCCTTGACCGCTCAGCACAGCCAGGCCAAAAATGTTGACGCCGTGCGGGCAGAACTTAAGGTCGCGGCCGACCTGCTGCGCCAGGCCCGCCCGACCGCGGTCAACCTGTTCTGGGCCATCGACCGGGTGTTGAAGCGGGCCAGCGAGCCAGCTTTGGCCACAGTCGAGGCCGTCCGGCAAGCCGCCCTGGCCGAGGCGGAGGCCATTGCGGCCGAAGATGTGCAGACCAACCGGCAAATCGGCCTGAACGCCCTGCCCCTGATTCCCGACCGGGCCAAAATTATTCACCACTGCAACACCGGCAGTCTGGCCACCGTCGATTACGGCACGGCCCTGGGCATCATCCGCACCGCCCACGAGCAGGGCAAGCAGGTCCACGCCTACCTGGATGAGACCCGGCCCCGCTTGCAGGGGGCGCGGCTGTCGGCCTGGGAGCTGCAGCAGTTGGGCATACCGCATACGGTCATCGTCGATGGGGCGTCAGGACACTTGATGCGCACAGTCGGCATCGACCTCTGCGTGGTCGGCTGCGACCGGGTGGCGGCCAACGGCGACACGGCCAACAAAATCGGCACCTATAACCTGGCCCTGGTCGCCCACGCCCACGGCGTGCCCTTCTACGTGGCCGCGCCGACCAGCACCATCGACCTGACGATCGCCAGCGGCGACGCGATCGAGATCGAAGAGCGGCCGGCGGAAGAGGTTACTCACGTGGGGGAAACTCAGATCACGCCCGACGGCGTTGAGGTGGCCAATCCAGCCTTTGACGTAACGCCGGCCCGATACATCACCGCCATTATCACTGAGGTTGGGATTGCCAATCCACCTTACGACGACAGCCTGGCCGAGTTGATGGCCCGGGTGAAACCGTAACCACTCAGGCTACCGCAAATTCTGTACCCGCTGACCACAGACCGCCGAAAGGATTACCAACGTACAATAAGGGTTGCCGGCGGTCGGCTGTCAGCGGTCGTAAGATTCAGGCCGAGAAGTGTAGTAGTCAGAGATATTTTGAACAGTTGGAGTCGAGGCTTCAGCCGGTTTTATGCGCCCAATTACCGGCTAAAGCCTCGACTCCAGAGGGATACATTGCAGCTTCCCAGTGTTCAACATCTTGTTGACTACTACAGATTCAGGCCGAGAAGTTACCTCAAGCCTTAGCTGACCAGCAGAAAAATCGCTGAGACCCCCAGCAAAACCACAATCACCCGATCAAAAACGGCTTTATCCAATTTGACAGTCATATTCTTGCCCAGCCAGACGCTAACCGGCAGCAAGGGTAATAGCCAGGCCACCTGGGCCAGCAGTTTGAAGTCGAACAGGCCGGCAAAAAAGTAAGAGGGCACTTTGACCCAGTTGAGCACGGCAAAGAAGAGGACCATCGTGGCCACAAAGGTGCGCGGCGGAATGTTCTGCATCAACAGGTAGATAGCCACCGGCGGCGGTCCGGTGTGGGCCAGGGTCGATGAGATGGCTCCGGCGCCGCCGGCGACCACACCGTGCCAGTTGCGGGCGGTGTAGTGCATGGAACGTTGAATCCGGATTTCGAATATCCTGTAAATCACAAAAATCAGAATAATGAGCCCGATAATTTTCCGTAAGGTTTCGGCGGAGATACTGGTCAGAAAAAAAGTGCCAATCGCCACCCCGACCACCGCTCCCGGCAGGAGCAGTAACACCAATTTGTTATCCCAACGTTTCCAATGAGCGATTAGAGCAAAGACATCGGCGACCATTAAAATGGGCAACAAAAAGCCGACCGCTTGCGGGGCCGGCAACACCAGGGTCATCAGCGGGGTGGCCAGGGCGGCCAGCGTTCCGCCCAACCCGCCTTTGGACAGGCCGATCAATACAATTACCAGCGCGCTCATGATGAAGAATGTGGTCAAATTGATCCTCCAGGACAAATCTGTGATCAGAAAACATATTACGCCTGGGGAAAAATAACGCGATTAGCCTTTTTGAGCAAAACTCAAGGCTAGTGGGACATGCCGCCCATATTAAATATTGACATTTTATTATTGATAATAACTTTATATATTGACATTGTCAGGTTTTTATGGTACACTAATTTTGTGGATGTCGTTTAGTAGAAAGGTGAAATTATGCCAGACTCAGATAGGGTACATGCCGCATTGCCGTATAGATACCAGAAAACTTATAAGCAATTATGTGAGGGATATGGGTCCGGTGAAGAATTAGCGCGCAATGTCCTAAAACCCCTGAAAAAGGATATCCAAGATTATGGTGACGGGCCGATAAAACTGATAAAACAAATGGGCGAACGGCTTGAACAAATAGCCTCTGCACCACCAATACTCAAATCGTCTACGAATTGGGATGCTGAAAGCAAAAATATTGAAAGGTTGGCTCAAAAGACTTACGGTGATCCGCGGGGAGTTGCTTTAGCCGTACAATCTTGTGAAGAAGTATTACAAGCCGTTCAACTTGGCGAGGTAAATCAAAACTGTGCCCACCAGATAGCACATAGATACGTTCAGAATATATATGATGCTAATTTCGTCGAACGAATACCAATGAAAAAAGATCACTATAATGGTGTGGACCAAGCGACTCTTGACCGGAGGCTAGCAAAAATTGTAAACCGACTGACTCAAAATGAAACTGATACCAGAATATTTGAGAGTAATTTGCTCCGATTGTATCAATGTTATGTTGAGGAGTGGGATAAAGTAGCTGATCTAGTTGCTTCAGGTCTGACAAGCAAGGTAGTATTGAGTCCGGCTGTCTAAAGCAATAAATAAGAAAGGCAAGGGGCCATGAAAGACATATTTAAGCAAATCGATCCGCGTTCATTGGGGCGAGAATTGCAAAATGCCCGTAATCAAAGGGGGTTGACCCAGGCAGAGGCGGCCAAGATGATTGATGTCGCCCGGACTACACTTACGGCCATTGAAAAAGGGGAAAGACAGATCCGGCCGGCGGAATTGATCCAATTGGCCCGGGTCTATGGTCGTCAAGTCAGCGATTTTGTACGACCACGTCCTCAGATTGAAGCTATGCAACCTCAATTCCGCGGCCCTTATCGTCCCAGCCGGGACGATGAGCTAAAAATCAAAGAATCGGTGGCCAAATTAGAAGAACTATCCCGTAATTACCTGGAACTGGAACAAATTACGAATACGCCGCTCCCTTACAAATATCCACCTGAGTACCAAATTGGTCATTTGCCGGTTGAGCAAGCTGCGGCAGGGATAGCTTCAGAAGAGCGAAACCGTCTTGGTTTGGGAGATGGACCCATTCCAATTCTACGCGACATTCTGGAACAAGATGTCGGGCTACGAATTTTTTATTTGCCGCTCCAACCGTCGAAATTTTCGGCAATTTATATGTATACTCAGGATTTGGGCGGGTGTATTGCGGTCAATATTCAACATCCCGAAGAGCGACGGCGTTGGTCATTAGCGCACGATTACGCTCACTTTTTAGTGCACCGCTTTAAACCTAGAATGTTTATCGAAGACGGTTATCAACGCCTACCAGATGATGAGCGTTTTGCCGATTATTTTGCGCTTCATTTTCTGATGCCGACGAGCAGTTTGACCCGCAGGTTTAATCAAATTCGACAGAATAAAAACAAAGTGACGCCGGCCGATTTATGTACGTTAGCCTATTATTATGGCGTTTCAGTCGCGGCGCTGACTCGTCGATTGGAAGAAATGAAGTTGCTACCGACGGGGAGTTGGGACAAGTTAAAAGAACGTGGATTTAAAGTTCGGGAGGCGCAGCAACAACTTAATTTGGGGTCTCTGCCGGCTCATGATGAAAAGCTACCGCGCCGTTACCAATATCTGGCGATTGACGCTTTTGACCAGGCCTTGATAACGGAGGGACAATTAGCTCGATTCCTGGATGTGGATCGGCTCGAAGCCCGCCAGATTGTCGAGAAATTACATCAACATGGCTCTGATGTAACTGACAATGCCCTCATTCGTCTTGATTTAACCCAGTCAATTGAGGGTTGAGGGCAGCGCCATAATGAAAGACTTCGTTTTCGCCCACCCGTGTATCATTTTAGATGCCTGTTGTGTCATTAACTTATACGCTTCCAAACAGATGGGGGAAATATTAAAATCAATTCCTAAATCGGTCTGCGTGGCTGCTTATGTTAAAAATGAAGAGGTATTGAGAAGTTACAATCATTTAACCCAATGTAACGAGGATGTTGAATTACAGTCATTCATCGAGCAGGGTCTACTCACTCTGGTTGATCTTAACCTGGAAGCCGAAGCTGAAACCTACATCAATTTTGCGGCTGTTTTAGACGACGGCGAGGCAATTACCGGAGCAATTGCCTTACACCGTAATTGGGCTATTGCTACGGATGATCGGGCGGCAATCAAGGTGTTTAGTCGCGAGGCGCCTCACTTACAAATTCTTTCAACTTCCGAATTAATCAAACATTGGGTTGAGACCGCCGAACCATCATTTAATACGGTGAGCGAGTGCCTCCAAAACATAATTATCGGGGCCAGATATCGACCGGGACCAAACTATGAGGCTTATAGTTGGTGGCAGAGCTATATCAAACTGAACAAGTAATGTAATAGACAATTGTCTTTTGTCATCTTTTAACGTCCTAACGCCGCCAACATCTCTTTGACGCAGGTAAATTTTACCCGCGGCCGGCCCACTTCGCGGCCTCTGGCCAGCTCCAGCTCATCCAGGCGCAGCCAATCCTGATAAGAAAAGAAATTGGGCTGGCGTTGGCGCACCAACTGCTCCACTGCGGCTGCTTGGGGCTGGACCGGCTGTAAGGTTACACCTTTGGCCAGATCATCCAGCATACAGGTGACCGTTTCTACGGCGTCCGGCTTGTTGGTACCGATGACCCCACTGGGGCCACGCTTAATCCAGCCGGCCGTGTATTGCCCCACCACCGGCTGCTGGCTGTCGGGGTCGATCACCCGGCCTTTCTCATTAAGAATGACGCCCCACTTGTCATGAAAAGGCACCCCCGGCAACGGCACTCCCTGGTAACCCACCGAGCGAAAAACCAGATCAACCGGCATCTCCTCAAAAACGTCCGTAGCCCGGGGACGCAGAGTGCCGGCCGCAGTGGCGTACAGTTCATTCTTGACCAGCCGGACTCCCTCCACCCGGCCATTCCCCAAAATCTCGACCGGTGAAATTAGAAAGCGAATTGTCAGCCGGCGGCGGTTGTTCGTTGGCTGGCGGCGGGCGTATTCCTGCAACAGCTCCACCTTTTTGAGCGCAGCTCGGTCCTGGCTATGCGCCAGCGTCTGCCGGCTAAGCGGATCCAGTTCGACTTCGGCGGGCAGGACGGCCACATCGGCCCCGGCCAACTCGCCCAACTCCTTGGCTTCCGGGATGGTAAAGGCGGCCTGAGCCGGCCCGCGGCGGCCCAAAATGTAAACTTCCCTGACGTTACTGTTCGCCAGGGCCTCCAGGGCGTAGTCGGCCAGGTCGGTTTGGGCCAATTCAGCGGGCGTGCGGCACAGGATCCGGGCCACATCGACCGCCACGTTGCCCATGCCCACGACCACCACCCGCTCACCGGAGAGATCAAACTGGAAATCCCGGTAATCGGGGTGGCCGTTATACCAGGCCACAAACTCGGTGGCCGGATGGCTGCCGGGTAGCTCTTCACCGGGAATATTCATCCGGCGGTCGGTTTGAGCGCCGGTGGTGTAGATAATTTGGTGATAGTGGCCCCGGATATCGTCCAGGGTAATATCCCGGCCAAATTCAACGTAACCGAAGAAACGAAAATTGGGACGTTGGGCGATGCGGTCGAAGGCTTTGGTGACGGTTTTGATCTTTTGATGATCCGGAGCCACGCCAAAGCGAACCAGGCCAAAGGGGGTCGGCAGTCGATCAAACATATCGACTTCAACGGCCAGACCATCTTGCTTAAAGAGGTGCTCGGCGGCATAAAAACCGGTAGGCCCGGCGCCGATGATCGCCACGCGCAGCGGCTTACCGGCAGTACCTAACTCACTCATAGGTTACTCCTGAAGAGATTCGGTAACATAAGCCTGATCAAAAAACAAGGGCGCAACGCGGGTGCATGTTTGGCCAAAACATACCCGGCGATACGCCCCCTCTGGCTTTGGTTGAGTTCTGTTGCAGGCTGCATTACCCAAAATCTGGTCGTGAACTGTTTCAATTTCACCCTGATACTGGTCCCGTTGGGCTTTGAGCACGTCACCAATAGAATAGTATAAAGTTGCCAGAGTGAATTGTCAATCAAATTCAGCCTCGACTTTGGGTAACGGCCAAAATAGCGAGTTAAGCAACTGAGATGTGACAACAAGCACAATTAGATTTTCCTGTTACTGTAAAATATGTTATCATCTGAACCTGTCTCCCGAATTCGGGAATTCCTCTGGGTTAGATATTTTTAAGAAGTTCCGATGCATGTTATAATCGCCTCATTCCGGGCAGACGCGTTGCGCAGCGAGGAGCAACCCCATGTTGCAAGAATTTCAATTTGTGGGCATTTTGGGTTTAATCACCTTTACCATCCCCATCGTCACCTTACTCATCGCCTGGCTTCTCCGGCCCAAAAAACCGAATCCGGCCAAACAACAAACTTACGAGTCGGGCGTCGAGACCATCGGCGATACCTGGGTCCGTTTTAAGGTCCAATATTACATCTACGCCCTGATTTTTGTGGTCTTCGATATCGAAGCCGTCTTTTTGTTCCCCTTTGCCGTGGCCCTCAACCAATTACCGCTCTATACCCTGGTATGGGCGATAGTCTTCATTGTGCTGTTGTTTGATGGCTTGCTCTATGCCTGGCGTAAAGGCGCCTTGCATTGGACTTAAAGCTACCGCGGCCGAATTCGCTTACGGAGAATGGGTAAATGCAAGAGATCATCGATCTGATCGTCAGCTTCAATATCCCTTACGTTACCGCGGGGGTTGCCCGTTTCATCGTGCTGCTGTTACTGGCCAGTATTGTGGCAGTGGCGGCGCCGGCCTCACTGATTGTGCTGACCTGGCTGGAACGGAAGATCATTGCCCGGATTCAGGACCGCCTGGGCCCCAACCGGGCCGGGCCGTTTGGCTGGTTTCAGGCTGTGGCCGATATGGTCAAGATGTTTACCAAGGAAGATATTACGCCAGCCAAAGCCGACCGGGTGACTTATAATATAGCCCCCGGTCTGACTGTTTTTTCGGCCATTATGGTTTTTGCCGTTATCCCCTTTGCGCCGGGTTTTGCCGGCACCGCGCTGAACGTCGGCCTCATTTACATCATTGCCATTGGCGGCCTGGGTACTCTGGCGATCATGATGGCCGGCTGGTCGTCCAACAATAAATATTCCTTGTTGGGGGCATTTCGGGCGGCGGCTATGCTCCTGACCTATGAAGTGCCGATGGTCATGACCCTGGTGGTGGTGGCCATAGCCGCCCGGTCGATGTCGTTGGTCGATATTGTTGAGGCCCAACAGAGTATGTGGTTTGCGGTGTCGATGCCGCTGGCCTTTTTGATCTTTTTTCTGGCCGGCATTGCCGAAGTCGGCCGGTCGCCGTTTGACCTGATCGAGGCCGAGTCGGAAATTATCGCCGGCTTCCACACCGAGTACAGCGGCATTAAGTTTGGCATGTTTATGATCGGCGAGTATGTTCATATGTTCGCTCTGGCCTTTTTTACGGCCGTGCTCTTTTTTGGCGGCTGGCAAATCCCCTTTGTCGACATAACTTCGTGGCCCTGGTGGCTGGCGGCCATTGTTGGCCACGCCGTGCTGATGTTCAAGGTGTTTTTCTTCGTCTTTGTGATGATGTGGTTCCGGGGCACGCTGCCTCGCTTCCGGATCGACCAACTGCTTGATTTCGGTTGGAAGTTCCTGGTGCCCCTCACCCTGGTACTGGTCATCGCCAGCGCCATCGTCGTGCGACTTTTTGCGCCGGGCAGTAGCGCCGGTGTCCCGGTTGAACCCGGTCCGCTGGCCGCTCTTGGCCTGGCCGGCGAAATCGTTGCCCTGTTACTCACCAATCTGGTCATCGCCGGCCTAACCATGGTGATTGTGGCCGGTCTGGCTCGACGCAGCCGCAGCAAAGCTCTTCGGGCTGTTTCGGCCATCGATCCACTGCCGGCCGGCCAACCCGGCCCATAACCTGACGATTGAGAGGTTCCTTATGTCATTTGACCCTGCCCAAATTCCGATCATCCCGGCTGTTTTCCTGGTTTTGACAGTTCTGGTTATAGGCGGCGGCATTGGTGTGGTCAGCAGCAAGAACCTGTTCCATGGCGCCCTGTTTTTGATTCTGTCTCTTTCGGGCGTATCCGGCTACTTTGCCCTGCTCAGCGCCGGATTCCTCGCCGTAGTCCAATTGATGATCTATACCGGGGCCATTGCCGTTCTCATTTTGTTCGCCATTATGTTCTCCCGCCGCCCGATGGAAAAGGTCAGCCAGGCCAACCAACAGTGGTGGCTTAGCCTGGTAATGGCCGTTCTCCTGTTTGCGGTTTTGGTCGGGGTGATCAGCCTGGTAGCCTGGCCAGTTGAAGGCGGCCCGGAGCCGGCCGCAGCCGCCACAACCATCCCGCAGTTGGGAGTGGCCTTTTTGGGCAGCTACCTGATCCCCTTTATCGTGGTCAGCATTGTCTTATCGGTGGCGTTGGTTGGGTCGATTATCCTGGCCCGCGAGAAAATTGAAGCGGAGGAGCTGAGCCAATGATGACAATCCCACTCTCTTGGTGGTTGGTCGTCTCAGCCGCCTTATTCAGCATTGGCATGTACGGGGCGCTGTCCCGCCGCAACGCCATTGGTATTTTGATGGGCATCGAACTCATCCTGAACGCCGTCAATATTAACCTGGTGGCGTTTTGGCGTTATGTGGCCCCCAACGATATCGGCGGGCAGATTTTTGCGATCATCGTGATTACCATCGCCGCGGCCGAGGCCGCCGTTGCCCTGGCCCTGGTCATTGCGGTAGTACGCCGCCGCCGCTCGGCCATTGTGGAAGAGCTAGACCTACTCAAACAATGAGTAATTATCAATTAATAATTAACAATTATCAACTACCGGCCGTACTAACTACCAGAATTACTTGTCCATTGCTCATTGTTGATTGTTCATTACTCATTACTCATTGTTCATTGGTGACGACTATGGATTTTTTCTTTAACACCATCTGGTTGATCCCGGTATATCCCTTCCTGGCCTTTGTGATCATCGTGCTGGGCTTGAACCGCAATAAAAAAGCCAGCGCCGGCCTGGCCATTGGGACTACGGCCTTGGCCACCCTTCATTCCTGGATCATCGTCTTTTATACGGTGGCGGCATATCTGGCCGATGCCCACCACGGTATCCACATTGACGGCTGGCAAATGGTGGTACCCTGGCTCTCCTTTGGCTACAGCATCTTCGAGATGGGCTTTGCCGTGGACGGCTTTACCGCCGGGATGCTCTTTATGGTGCCCTTTGTCTGCTTGATGATTTTTATTTACGCCGCTGAATACATGGAAGGGTATGAGGAGCAGTACGGCCGCTACTCCCGCTTCTTTGCCTACGTTTCCCTCTTTGCCGCCGGGATGCTGATGTTGGTCATTGCCGATAACCTGCTGCTGCTCTTCATGGCCTGGGAGATTATGGGGCTTTGCTCGTATCTACTGATCGGCTTTTGGTTTCAAAAGGAGTACCCCGACGCCGACGAAATCAAAACCCCCCGCGGTCTGAGGCAAACCCTCCAATTTTGGAAATATGCCGGTCCGGACAAGATTTCACCCCGGCTGGCCGGTCTGAAAGCGTTCTTGACCACCCGCATCGGCGACGTACTGCTCTTTGCCGGCATGTTGATCTTGTGGGGCTATGCCGGCACGCTGACCTTCCGCGATATCTTTGAGCCGACCATGCTGGCATACCTGGCCGAAGTTACCCTCTGGGGCATCCCGGTCGCCACCCTGAGTTCGCTGCTCATCTTTGGCGGGGCCGTCGGCAAGAGCGCCCAGTTCCCGCTGCACGTCTGGCTGCCGGATGCGATGGAAGGTCCCACCCCGGTGTCTGCCCTCATCCACGCCGCCACCATGGTCTCGGCCGGCGTTTACCTGGTGGCCCGGATGCTGCCCCTCTTTGCCACGTCGGAGCACCCCGTGGCTTTGCAGTGGGTGGCGATCATCGGGGCCATCACGGCGCTCCTGGGGGCGACTATCGGTGTGGCCCAGTATGACATCAAGCGGGTGCTGGCCTACTCCACCATCAGCCAGCTCGGTTACATGATGATGGCCCTGGGTATTGGCGGTTTTGCCGCCGGCGTCTTCCACCTGCTGGCCCACTCCTTCTTCAAGGCGCTTTTGTTTATGGGTTCCGGCTCAGTCATTCATGCCATGGAGCATGGCGCCCACCATGTTCATGACCATCACACCGACCCGCAAGATATGCGCAATATGGGCGGCCTGTACGCCAAAATGAAACCGACCTTTTTTGCCTACATCGCCGGCACCCTGGCCCTGGTCGGCGTCTTCCCCTTTGCCGGCTTCTGGAGCAAAGACGAAATTCTGGCCGAAGCCTTCCTGCATCGATCCGAGTCGCTGGCGTTCTGGGTCTACATTGCCGGCGTGGTTGGGGCTGTCTTTACCGCCTTCTATATGGGGCGGCAGATCGGCCTGGTTTTCTTCGGTAAGCCGCGCACTGCCCTGGCCGAACACGCGGTTGAACCCGGCAAACGGATGACCTGGCCGCTGCTCATTCTGGGCCTATTCTCCTTGTTGTTCGGTTTCCTGAATGTTCCCAAGAATTTCCCGCTCATCGGCAATGGCTGGCTGCACGGTTTGCTGGGTGAAGTGCATCTCATCGCCGAGGAAGCCGCGCCAGGTATTGCCTTTGCAGCGGTGCCGTTCAATTGGTGGGTGGCCATCAGCTCGACCATCCTCGGCCTGGCTTCGTTTGCCTTTGGCTGGTGGCTCTACACCCGCCGCCAGACCCCTCAGGAAGAGGATGCCATTCAGGGCGTGCCGGTCATTGGTCGCCCGGCCTTTACCATTCTGTACAACAAATATTACTTTGACGAAATCTATCGCGGCTTGCTCATCTATCCGGTGATGTCGCTGGCCAACCTCAGCGCCAAATTCGACTACGATTGGGTCATCAACCCCATCGTCGACTTTGCCGGCGACTTCACCCGGAAAGTGGCCGACGGCATCGGCGTGTTCGACCAGGTGGCCATCGACGGGTACCTGGTCAACGGTATTCCCGGCCTGTTCAACGCCTTTGGCGGCCAATTGCGGCTGCTCCAAACCGGCCGGGTACAGAATTATCTCTTGATTTTGGTCATCGGCCTCTTAATTTTAGTGGGACTCGCGCTGCTCGTCTGGTCCGGGCAGGTCCCCGGTATTGCGGCTGTGCCCAGCTTACCGTAAATATAGTCCTCCAGAAAAGTTTTGGCGGGGATTGGGGGATTAGGGGATGAAAAAAAGAGAAGAATCCCCTGATCTCCGCCCAAAATGACTGTAAAAAACTTTCTGGATATCTATAACAGCAGAAGAACTTCAGATAAGGAGAAGTGATCCCAATGCCCTATCTAACCTTGCTGACCTTCAGCCCTCTGGTCGGAGCCATCATTGTGATGTTTATGCCCAAAGAGCAGGAAAAATATATCAAGAATTTCTCCATTGTGGTGAGTTTGATCCCCTTGATAATTTCTTTTTTCCTGTGGGCCACCTATAACGACTCCGGGGACTATTTTGCTGTCGAAAAAGCGGCCTGGATCCCGGCCATCGGGGTTCAATATTTCATGGGGGTGGATGGGCTGAGCCTGCCGCTGGTCGTCTTGACCACGCTGCTGACCACTTTGAGCTTGTGGTACTCGGCCAAAACCATCCACCACCGGGTGAAGGAGTTCTTTGCCCTGTTCCTGCTGCTAGAAATGGGTATGGTCGGTGTTTTCGTCTCCCTGGATCTCATTCTCTTTTACTTCTTCTGGGAGATCGGGCTGGTGCCGATGTTCCTCTTGATTGGCATCTGGGGCCAAAAGAAAGACCGTCCCCAATACTCGGCCATCAAGTTCTTTATCTATACCCTGGTCGGCTCGGTGGCCATGCTGCTGGCTTTCATCGGCATCTACATCGTGACCGGCAGCTGGGATATGACCGTGATTCCGGCCCGCACCCCCTTTGCCGACAACCTACCGCTGGCGACCGTTGCCTTCTGGGCCATCTTCATCGCCTTTGCCATCAAAGTGCCGCTGTGGCCGTTCCACACCTGGTTGCCGGATGCCCATACCGCTGCCCCGACCGCCGGCTCGGTCATCCTGGCCGGGATTCTGTTAAAGTTGGGTGGTTACGGCATGGTTCGGGTATTGATCCCCTTCTTCCCCACTGTTTTCCAGAATATGGCCTATGTTATCGCCACGTTGGGCGTCATCAGCATGATTTATGGGGCCTTGGTCAGCCTGGCCCAGTGGGATTTGAAACGGCTGATCGCTTACTCCTCGGTCAGCCACATGGGTTACTTCATCCTGGGCCTGGCTGCGGCCGTGGCCTTCTTCCCGGAAAGTTCCCCGGCAGTCGCCGACAGCCGGGCCATTGCCCTGAACGGGGCCGTGCTGCAAATGGTCAACCACGGCCTGATTACCGGCGGCCTCTTCTTCCTGGTCGGCGTTATCTATGAGCGCACCCACACCCGCGACCTCAAAGCCTTTGGCGGCCTGTCGGCCAAGCTGCCGGTCTACTATCTGGTGATGATGGTCACTGCCTTTGCTTCGCTGGGGTTGCCCGGTTTGGCCGGCTTCATCAGCGAGCTGATGATCTTCCGCGGCTCCTTCGCCATTATTCCCACCTTTGCTATCATTGGCATCATCGCCATCGTCTTGACCGCGGCCTACATTCTCTACAAAATCATCCAGTACGTCTTTCTGGGTGAATTTAGTGAAGAAAAGTGGAACAAAATTTTTGACGCCGAACATTGGCCCTTCAAAGTGGATATGGCTCCCTTCGAGGTGATCACTATGGCCCCGTTGCTGGTGGGGATGGTTGTGATTGGTATCTGGCCCACTTTCCTGGTCAATACCATCAACGCGACCAGTGTGATTATTTTGGGAGCGTTGCCGTAGAGCAGTTGTCAGTTGTCAGTTATCAGTTATCAGTTGTCAGTTATCAGTTGTCAGTTATCAGTTGTCAGTTATCAGTTGTCAGTTTTGATCTTAACTTGTCTAACCTACTCACTGATCACTGTTGACTGATCACTGTTGACTGATCACTGATCACTGATCACTGTTGACTGATCACTGACTTCTCCTGACCGTAGGAGGTCAAACTTGGACGATTTACTACTACTTTCGCCTGAAATTGTGATTACGGTGGTGGCTTTTGGGGTGCTCACCCTGGATATCATCTGGAATGGCGACCACCGCAGTCTGACCATCCTGCCCTGGGTGGCCTTTGCCGGGGCTATGGTCACCATGCTGGCCGCTTTTTTGATCTGGCCGTATGCCAGCGTCACCACCGCCATTGCCACCGACGCCGGCAACTTTGTGCCGATGATGGCCGTGGATCCGTTGGCGATCTTCTTCAAAATCATTGCCGCTCTCACCGTCGCCCTGGTTGGGCTAAGCGCGGTTGACTACCTCAAAACTCGCACCCCCTTTCGCGGCGAGTTCTTTGCCTTGACCTTGCTGGCCGGTCTGAGCCTGATGTTGCTCTCCAGCGCCACCAACCTGGTGCTGATTTATCTGTCGTTAGAGTTCCTCTCCATTACCAGCTACATTTTGACCGCCTTCTTACGCCAGGATAACCGCTCCACCGAGGCGGCCATCAAATACCTACTGTACGGGGCCGTGGCATCCGGGGCAATGCTGTATGGTTTCTCGCTGCTGTATGGCGTTACCGGCAGCGTCGACCTGGCCACAATCGCCCAAAGGCTGGGCGAGTCCGAGATCAGTCTGACCTTTGTGACGGCGGCCATTGTTTTGATTTTGGTCGGCTTTGGCTTTAAGATTGCCCTGGTGCCTTTTCACCAATGGTCGCCCGATGCCTATGAAGGCGCGCCCACGCCGATCACGGCTTTCCTGTCGGTGGGGCCTAAAGCCGCCGGCTTTGCCGTACTGATCCGGGTGCTAGTGGTGGCCCTGCCGGCCTACGAGGTCAATTGGACGGCCATTTTGTCGCTGGTGGCGATCATCACTATGACCCTCGGTAATCTGGTGGCGTTGTGGCAAACCAATATGAAACGGATGCTGGCCTACTCTAGCATTGCCCAGGCCGGTTACATGCTCATCGGTCTGGCCGCCTGGTCGGCTCAGCCCAGTGGTTGGGCCAACGGCGTCAATGGTATTCTGCTCTATATCTTCGCCTATCTCTTTACGAACCTGGGCGTCTTCACCGTCGCGATCATCCTGGAAAATAAAACTGGTACGGCCAACATTGCCGAATATGCCGGTCTCATCCGGCGCTCACCCTTTTTGAGCATCGCCCTGCTGATCTTCTTCCTCTCTTTGATCGGCATCCCGCCGACCGGCGGCTTTATGGGCAAGCTGTTTGTCTTTGGCGCCGCCATTGACCAGCAGCTCTATATTTTGGCGGCAATCGGCATTCTGAACAGTGTGATCTCGGTCTGGTACTATTTTGGGGTAACCCGGCTGGTCTTCTTTGGCCAGGGCCAGGATGAATCGCCTATTCAAGCCGGTTGGGTGATGAACGCCGTGGTTACGGTGACCCTGGGGATGACCCTGCTGATTGCCCTGTACGGCCAACCCTTTATCAACTTTGCCAATCAGTCGGCCCAGATTTTGGCGGCCGCTTATTGAGACAACCAGGCTGGTCTGAGTGCAGAGGCCGGGGGTCAAACACCGGCCTCTTTTGTTACTGATTGAAGGAGATTTTTATGGAACCGGAACTGTTTGAGGTATTGACCGAACTGGAACGGCGCGACCAGCAGGAGCGCCAGCAAAAGCTGCCCCCCGAGCAACGGATGCGGGCGATGGACCCGGAAGCGGCCAAGCTCGTCTCGCTTTTGGCCATCTCCAAAAAGGCCCAAAATATGGTCGAGGTCGGCAGCGGTATCGGTTACTCGACCCTGTGGCTGGCTTACGCCGCCTCAATTACCGGCGGCCGGCTCATCACTTGCGAACTCGACCCGGCCAGGGCCGCCCAAACCCAGGCCAATCTGGCCCGGGCCGGCCTGGCCGAGCGGGTCGAAGTGCTGGTCGGCGATGCTCGCGACCTGCTCCGGCAACGCGCCGAGCCGGTCGATTTTGTTTTCATCGATGGGGCCAAGGCCCAGTACGAAACTTATTTCGACGTGGTTTACAAGCAGATGGGGATTGGGGCCACAGTCGTGGCCGACAATGTGGTTTCCCACACAGACGAACTGGCCGATTACGTCACTTACGTCCAAAATCATCCCAATCTGGAGAGCGTCACCGTACCGGTCGGCCGAGGGCTGGAAATTACGGTTAAGATTTCTGAGTAAGACAGGCTGGTATGACCAAACGCGTCCTCATGCTCTTTTTAGACGGCGTTGGCCTCGGGGCGGCGGACCCCGGGGCCAATCCGTTTATGCATGTGGAGCTGCCGGCGTTGCAAAAACTCCTGGGCATCCCCTTCTTAACCCACGAGGTCGCCGGGACGGTGACTACTCAGGCGGCTTTGCTGGGGCTGGACGCCCAGTTGGGGGTGGCCGGCCTGCCCCAATCGGCCACCGGCCAAACCACCATTTTGACCGGCCAGAACGCCCCGGCTCTCATCGGCCAACATTACGGTCCCTATCCTGATCTGCGCTTGCAGGAACTGCTGGCCCAGGCCAGTCTCTTCAAAAGCCTGCGCCAGGCTGGCCAGCCGGTAGCCTATGCCAATGCCTACCCCCAACGCTTTCTGGATCGAGTCAGGCGGGGTAAAGGTCGTTTAAGCGCCAACACTCAGGCAGCTCTGCGGGCCAATCTCAAGTTGCGCAGCAGCGCAGACCTCCAGCAGGGCCGAGCATTGTCCGCCTTTCTCAGCAATGAGTTCTGGCCGGAGCCGGATTTGCTCTTGCCGGCTATTACCACCCGCCAGGCCGGGCAGCAACTGGCCGCGTTGGCAGGAGAACATACCCTCACCTTTTTTGAATTCTGGTATTCTGATCTGCTGGGCCACCGCCAGGATCGCCAACGCTCCCTGGAGCTATTGGGCCGGCTGGACGATTTTATCGCCGGCATTCTGGAGCATATCGATCTTGAGCACACCCTGCTGCTGGTGGTTAGCGACCACGGCAACTTTGAGGATTGGACCACCAACAAACACACCCACAATCCGGCCCTGACCATCCTGGCCGGCGCCGGCTTCGAAGCCCTGCTCCCCCGGCTCCACTCCCTAGTCGACCTGAAGGGAGCTATTCTCACCTATTTATTCGACCACGTAACTCGGTAATCTCCCCATTAAGTGTTGTTATGGCTACGATGTCATTTTTTAACCGCAAAGGCCGTAAAGATCGCCAAGAAATTTAGGAAACCTTTGCGAACTTTGTGCTCTTTGCGGTGAATTCTTCCCAACAACACTCAAGAGGGGTACTATCTAACTCCGTAAAACCGCAAAAATCTAACCTGAAAGTAACAATCCAACCAACCAGCCAGCTAACTAACCACCCCCTAAAACTCCCGCTTCACCGAGATAGTCGGCAGCGATTGGACGGTCTGCTTATCGATGTTGAGGTAGACTGTGTCTCTGCTCACCCGCTTGATGGCCGAAATGGGTACGGTCAACTCCCGCTGGCCCCACAAATGACCCTCGCGCAGCACCAAATGGGTGATCTGCCGGCTGGCCGGATCGACCAGGAACTCGTCCACCCGGCCAATCCGGCCGTCGGTGGCGTGCACCTCGGCACTGCGGTGAACCGCCAGTTCACCCGGCGGCACTCGTTCCACCTCTACCGGCACCACCTCGGCGGCAAAAACATAAGCCTTTAAATAACTTGGACCTTCCCCGCCATAAAAGGAGGTTGGGTATTCCCGCGCCTCTTTTTGCACATAACGTTTGGCGATAAACGGTTCCATCTTGGCCAGTTCGCTCGTGGGACAATCGAGCCGGATCAAATCCGGGCCGGTTTCCTTGATCCGCTCCACCGGCACCAGCCGTCTCCTGGCCCGGGAAAACTGGTCATTCCTGACCACAATATGAGTTACCCTTTGCTCAACAGGATCAATAATCACCGCGCTCGACCGGCCGGCCGGGCCATCAACGCAGTGTACCTCCGCGTCAAAAGGAATATTTTTCATCGTAATCTCTCCATCGAGAACTACTGCAAAGCATTTACCCACCTACCTTAATTTTACCACAATTTGTCGAATTTTGCCGCCTGCGTCCTTCATTGCCCGGCCCGCTGATTCGTGCTACACTGCTCCGCAAAGATGACAGCTCACGAAAGGAGCCAACCATGGACGCTCGAATTCAAAAAATGGCTCAAGTCCTGATCGACTACTCCACCGCAGTGCAGCCCGGTGAGCAAGTGCTCATCCGCAGCACCAGCCCGGCAGCCGAACCGCTGGCACAGGCTTTGTACCAAACCGCCCTGCGCCGCGGGGCCAAAACTTTTACCTACGTTCACCTGCGCGAAGAGGACAGCCTGGCCCTGGAGGCTACGGCTGACCCCGACCTGCTGGCTACAGTCAATCCGATGCTAAAACTGATGTACGATACTTGCGACGTGGTCATCCGCATCGAAGCGGACGAAAACCCTCGCGCCCTGTCCAACTATCCGCCGGAATTGCAGCAAGCCTGGGGCCGGAGCAAAGCCGCTCTCATGAAAGTCCAGATGGAGCGAGAGGGCAACGGCACCTTGCGCCGCTGCACCACCCAATTTCCCACCCAGGGCTACGCCCAGGCGGCCGGCATGTCCCTGAGCCAATACGAGGATTTTGTTTACTCGGCCTGCAAGCTCCACCTGCCGGATCCCGTGGCGGCCTGGCGCCAGGTGGAACAAGAGCAGCAGCGGCTGATCGACTACTTGAGCGGCAAGCAGCGGCTGCAGGTGCGCGGCCAAAACATCGACCTGGAGCTGTCGATTGCCGGGCGGGCCTTTTTGAACGCCTGCGGCGACGCCAACTTTCCCGACGGCGAGATCTTTACCGGGCCGGTGGAGGACAGCGTCAACGGCTGGGTCAAATTCACCTATCCGGCCTATCACGCCGGCAACGAGGTCGTCGGCATCGAGTTGACCTTTGAGGACGGCCTGGTCACCAAAGCCACGGCCCAGAAGAACGAAGCCCATTTACTGAGCACCCTCGACGCCGACCCCGGGGCGCGCCGCCTGGGCGAGTTTGCCATCGGCGCCAACTACGATATCCGGCAGTTCACCGGCTCGATCCTGTTCGACGAAAAGATCGGCGGCACGGTCCACATGGCCGTGGGCCAGGGCTATCCCGAAAGCGGCAGCATCAATCAATCTGCGGTGCATTGGGATATGATCTGCGACATGCGCGCCGGCGGCGAAATTCTGGCCGATGGCGAGCTGTTTTATCAAAATGGCAAATTTCTGATTTGAGGGGGCATGGACAGCCCCCCAAAACCCCGCTTTAGTGGTATAATAGAATTACTTCCAGAATCTGTTCAAGAAAGACGTGGCGATATTCACAGGGGGGTTCGTCGTGTCACGGATATTTATCAGCTACCGGCGTGAAGATAGCGCTGGTTATGCCGGTCGATTATACGACCGGCTCAGCCAACACTTTGGCGCTGACAACGTCTTTATGGATATCGATGCCATCCCAATAGGTATGGATTTTGTCGAGGTCATCGAAGAAGCGGTTGGCTCGTGTGATGTGTTAATTGCCTTGATTGGCCAACAATGGCTGACCACCACCGATGCCCAGGGCCGGCGGCGGCTGGATAATCCAGAAGACTTTGTCCGCCTGGAAATCAAAACCGCTCTGGATCGAAATATTCGGGTGATTCCAGCCCTGATCCGAGGGGCGAGTATGCCTCGGCCAGAGGATTTGCCCGATGTGCTGCAAAAGCTAGCCCGGCGTAACGCGCTTGAGATTAGCGATCGTTTCCACCAAGATGTGGACCGCTTGATCAAAGAATTGGATAAGGGGTTGGGCGTCGCCAAGCCTGCCTCGGCGCGCTTTCAACCTGTCCAACGCCGTTTGCTAATAGGACTATTAATAGCTAGCGGGGTCGTGATGTTACCCCTGATTCTTGGTGTGCTTACCTTTTTGGTCGAGCAGATGGGGGGTGGTAGAGAAAATGATTCTGAACAGCAAGCCCAGCCTGGCGCCGGGCTTCCTTTAGAGGTAGCACTCGATACCCCGACTTTTGCGCCAAGCCCAACAAGTATGCCCGAACCGCCGATAAACACTCCTCTGCCCTTTACAAGTACACCAACTTTGGTTCCTAAGCCCGTTGTCGAACCAGAGATGGTGCTGATCCCTGCTGGCGAGTTCTTGATGGGTAGCGATCCTGGCGCAGATAAAGACGCTGGCGTTGACGAGCAGCCGCAACACACGTTATATTTACCCGATTTCTACATAGCCAAAACTGAAGTCACCAATGCCCAATATGCGGCCTTTGTGCAGGCCACCGGACATGAACCACCATCCTATTGGGAAAATAACCAACCTCCGTCAGACAAGCTGGACCATCCGGTGGTGGAGGTAGATTGGCACGATGCGGTAGCCTATTGTGAATGGCTCTCCAAAGTCACCGGCCGGATATACCGGTTGCCCACTGAGGCAGAATGGGAGAAGGCGGCTCGAGGGACCGATGGCCGGATCTATCCTTGGGGTAATCAGTGGGATGAGAGCCTGGCTAAAACAGCAGAAGGTGGCCCAGAGTTTACCACCCCGGTAGGAGCCTATCCTGACGGGGCCAGCCCATATGGTGTGCTGGATATGGCCGGCAATGTCTGGGAGTGGACCGCCACGAAATGGAAAAAAACATATCCGTATGATGTTGAGGAAGACGAGTGGACCCCCCATTATCTTGCAGCTGATGACGTCCGGGTGCTGCGGGGTGGTTCGTGGCTGGAATATCGGTACGTTGCCCGCTGCGCTTCTCGGTATGACTCCGTTCCTCACGGCTCGTACTTCAACGTCGGGTTTCGGCTCGTCTCCCCCAATTAAAGAGTTGACCAACTGAATGATGGCTGTAATTTGCGTATGGAGGTAACAAATAGAAAAAAAGTGGCATAGTATCGAATTATGTGTTTGAACAACTTCTATTCTGAAATGGGACACAGACACTTGCGCCGGCACGTAGTGCAGATGTAACACGGATTTCACAGATTATTATCTGGTTTTATCCGTTCGATCCGTCGAATCCGTGTCCCATATTTTTTGAGCAGATAATTTGTTGACAATGTCCAAAAAGTGATATTTTCAAAATATCCTGATATTTTTTAAAAATGTCTTGATATTTTTAAAAAATATCCTGATATCTTGCCAAAGATGTCCTGGTATCTTGAAATGAGAGTATTCGGTAATTCAAAACTGCTGGTAACCCGACGCTAAAGCATCGGGTTCAAAGAGCGAAGGACGTTAAAACGCCCTAAATTAGCCAAATTTAGCCCAATCGGGCTTCGTTCTCTCAGCACGACGGCTTTAGCCTCGTACTTTTGGGCAAAATTTGCTAAGGAATGAGAATTAAATAACTTACCTATTTAGCTCGCCTGGATTGCCAAATCCAGGCTATAAACCGGCGGATTTGGCAATCCACGGGGAGCAATTGGGGAAGTTATTTAATCCACGATCCTAATTACCGAATGCTCTCTGAAATAGTAAAAACGGGTCTCCTCAGCCGAGGAGACCTGTTTACTTTGATGACCGGGCGGGTTAGCCGCCGGCTTAGCTGCCGTTCCTGACGAACTCAGTATTGTTCACGACCTGCCTGAACTCTTGCCGGAGGTGTAGCGGGCCGTTACCCGTTTGATATGGCGACCTGGCTACTGCTTCTGATCGAGGCATAAGGCTATTGAAAAGATACCGTTTTTGGGGTAAACTGGAGAAAGATTGGCCAGCCCTGCCCTGCCCGCCATAATGATAGAGTAGAAAAAGCCGGCATAGTAATCTGACCGATGCTTCCGTCGAAAAAGAGCGTTGGGCCGCTGATGTTACACTGAGTAATCAATATGTTACCTTTGATAGGATGCCCGAAACTGAAGTCAGTCTCCGAGTCGCCTTTTTTCTCATCGAACGAGGATATACTGTTTCGGATGTGAATATTGCTATCGATGGCGCTCAAATACAAACTAGTAGTCTGTCAATGTTAAACTGAAGGGTAAAGCCGTTTAAGTTTAATTCGA
>CAYNLK010000038.1:0-59483 GCA_964398055.1 uncultured Caldilineaceae bacterium | reverse complement strand
TGCTTGTGCTCTCATCGCTTTCCGGGCGGCTGGGTTATTCGGATAGGCCCTAAGTTAAGACTGGAGTCGAGCCTCTCGATGGGATTAGGCGGTCACGCCCTGGCGTCCGGCTAAAGCCTCGACTCTGACCTGCTTACGGCAACGTCTCTCTCACCCGTCACGCTGGCCCGGTACTGCCGGGTGGCCTGTTGATAATAGGCCAGAGCTTCCTCGTGATCGCCCCGCTCTTCAAAGATCAAGCCCAGGTTCTGGTAGGGCCAGCTAAAGGCCGGGTCCAAGTCGATGGCCTGGCGGTAAGCGTCGATGGCCTCCTGTTCCCGCTTCATTTCCCGATAGACATTCCCAATATTGTTCCACGAGACGGCTCGATCCCGGTCGTTTTGGTGGTGTTCGATCACCTGTTTGTAGAGCGCCATCGCCTGGTCATACTCGCCTTGCTGCTCAAAAAAGAAACCGAGGTTGTTGTAGGGCGGCGCATAAGTTGGGTCTATGGCAATGGCCCGGCGGTAAGCGTGGACGGTCTGCTCCGGCTTGCCTAACTCCTTGTAGACGCCTCCCAAACTATTCCAGGGCAGCGGCGAAGTTGGATCGAGTTTAATCGCCTGGCGCAAGGCGGCCAGGGCTTCCTGGTAACGGCCCCACTGGTGATAGATATTGCCCAGATTATGCCAACTGACGGCCTGTTCTTGATCCAGCCGATGGCGTTCAATCGCCTGCTGATAACAACGAACGGCCAATTCATACTGGCTCAAACCCTCATAAACCAGCGCCAGATTGTGATAGAACCAGGCATCGGCGGGGTCCAGTTCAATGGCCCGGCGATAAGCCTCAATGGCTTCCTGAGAACGGCCCAAGGCGGCATACACATTGCCCAGCCCAAACCAGGGCAAAGCCAGGCCGGCATCCAGTTCGATGGCCTGCTGCTGCGCCTCAATCGACTCCTGATATTGACCTGATTCTCGATAGATATTACCCACGTTGTACCACAGCACGGCTTTGTGGCGCTGATTCTCATGCCGCTCAATCGCCTGCTGATAGTACTGCAAGGCGGTCTCATACTCCCGGCGCTGTTCGTAAATCAAACCCAGGCTATGGTAGGGCCAGGCATAGGTTGGGTCCAGGGTAATGGCCCGCTGATAAGCTTCGATAGCCTGCTCTACCCGACGTTGCGCCGTCTCCGGCTGCTGCCCCAACAGCCGGTAAACATCGCCGAGGCCGTTCCAGGCCAGCGCAGAGTTGGGCTCCAGCTTAAGAGCCTGTTGGTAGGCGGCGATGGCTTCCGGATAGCGGGCCACCCCCTGGTAAACGTTGCCCAGGCTGTTCCAGGCAATAACATAAGCGGGATGCAAATCAACGGCCTGGCGATAAGCCGTAATGGCCTCCTCATAACGCCCCAGGGAAGTCAAGACATTGGCCAGATTGTCCCAGGAGACGGCCTCTTCCCGATCGAAGTTGTGACGGGCAATGGCCTGGCGATACAAGGTCAGGGCGGCCTCGTAATCGCCCTGATTGGCATAAACCACCCCCAGGTTGTTGTAGGGCCAGGCGTAAGCCGGATCGAGTTTCATCGCCTGTTCGTAGGCGGCCATCGCCTCGGCTCGATGCCCTAAAGCATAGTACACTTTGCCCAAATTATTCCAGGAAACAGCCCGATCTTGATCGCTGCCGTGCCGCTCAATGGCCTGCCGGTACAGCGACAAGGCGGCCTCGCATTGTTGTTGTTCAACCTGCACCAGAGCCAGGTTGTGGTAAGGCCAGGCATAGGTTGGGTCCAGTTGGATGGCCCGGCGATAGGCCGCCTCCGCCTCGGCCTGGCGCTTTACGGCCCGGTACGACTCACCCAGACTATCCCAGGCCAGAGCATTGCCAGGGTTGAGTTCGGTGGCTTTGGAAAAGGCTTCGGTTGCTTCAGGATAGCGTTCAAGAGCCAGGTAGACATTGCCCAAATTATACCAACTGGTGGCTGCGTCGAGGGGCTGATGGTGCCGGTCAAGGGCTTGCCGGTAGTACGGGATGGCCGTCTCATACTTGGCTCGCTGCTCATACACCAGCCCCAAATTATGATACGGCCAGGCCAAAGTCGGATCGAGTTCAATCGCCCGTTCAAAAGCTTTGATGGCTGCTTCGTAATGTTCCAGGGCCGCCTGGGCCGTCCCCAGGCAGTTCCAGGCGCCGGCAGCCTGGGGATTAAGCTCGATCACCCGCTGGTAGGCTTCAATAGCTTCAGTATATCGATTCAGGGCATGGCAAACATCGCCCAGCCGCTGCCAGGAGAGCACCCGGTCGCGATCATTTTTGTGCCGGGCAATTGCCTGGCGGAACAGCGGCGCCGCCGCCTCGTAATCCCCACGCTGTTCATAGATCAGGCCCAGGTTGTGGTAGGGCCAGGCAAAGGCCGGACCCAGCGCGCGGGCTTGCTGATAAGCCTCAACCGCCTCCTCAAAACGTTCCAGACGACGGTAGATGTCGCCCAACTGTTGCCAGGCTATAGCCCGATCTTCGCCGCGTTGATGCAGCCGGGCAGCCTGGTGAAAAGCCGGCGTCGCCAGCTCGTAACGATCTTGCTGCTGGTAGATTAAACCCAGGCTGTGATAGGGCCAGGCGAAGCCGGGGTTGAAGTTGAGGGCCTGCTGGTAAGCCTCAATCGCTGCCTCAAACTGCGCCAGCTCTCGATAAACATCGCCCAAACTGTTCCACGACACGGCATCTCCCGGCTCAAGGGCGATGGCCTGGCGGTAAGCCTCGATGGCGTCTTCATGATACCCCAATTCCTGGTAAACGTCGCCCAACTTATTCAAGGGAGTTGTATAAGTGGGATCAAGCTCGATGGCGCGGCGGAAAGCTTTGATGGCATCTTCCAGACGATGAAGCGCCTGATAGGTGCTGCCCAGATCGTTCCAGGCCCTGGCCCGGTCCCGGTCGTTGCTGTACCGCTCAATCGCCTGCCGGTAGAGGGTAATGGCCGCCTCGTAAGCTGTCCGGTCATCGTTGGCCCGCTCAACATAGATCAGGGCCAGGCTGTGGTAGGGCCAGGCCATAGCCGGCTCCAACTCCACGGCGCGGCGATAAGCGTCGATAGCCTCATCGGGCCGCTCCAGCAGCCGGCAAACATCTCCCACACTGTTCCAGGGTGAGGCATAGGTTGGATCAAGTTCGATGGCCTGGTGATAGGCGCCGATGGCCTCGCGCAGCCGGCCAAGAGCCTGGTAGATGTCGCCAATCTGATTCCAGGCCCTGGCCCGCTCGCCAATATCGGTGTGGCGGATAACCGCTTGCTGGAAGCTATGCAGGGCCTCCTCGTAGCTCTGCTGCTGGCGATAAATCAGCCCCAAATGGTGATAGGGCCAGACATAACCGGGGTCCAACTCGATGGCCTGCTGGTAAGCCTCACGGGCCAGGGTGAATTGTTGCTGGAAGCGATAAATGTCGCCCAACTTGGCCCAGGAACGGGCCTGACCGGCCACCTCAATGTGGCGGTCGATAGCTTGCCGGAAGAGATGCAAAGCCGGCTCATACTCCTGGCGCTGCTCATAGATAAGACCCAGGTTATGGTACGGCCAGGCATAAGCCGGATCCAGCTCAATGGCTCGCCGGTAGGCCTGGATGATTTGGACCGACCGATCTTTAGCCTCTGGTTCGCCGGCCTGGTCGCCAGCCAGTTGGCGGTAAATATTCCCCAGACTATACCAGGGCAGGGCATCTTTGGGGTTCAGATCAATGACCCGCTGGTAGGCGTAGATCGCCTCTTCAAAACGATTCAGGGCGTGGTAGGCATTGCCCAGGCCATTCCAGGCCGCGGCTTGATCCAATTCGCGCTCGTGCCGCTCGATGGCCTGCTGGTAAAAGGGAATCGCCGCCTCAAACTCGCCCCGGGCGCGGTGCGTCTCGGCCAGATTGTGGTAGGGCCAGGCGTAGTCTGGAGCCAACATCCTGGCCCAACGGTAAGCCGCCAGCGCCTGCTCCAATTCACCACGGGCCCGGTAAGCATTACCCAAATTGTCCCAGGTCACCGCCTTCCCGGGACCATCCTCGTGACAATCAAGGGCCTGCCGGTAAAAATGGATGGCCTCCTCGTAACGACCTAACTTTTGATAGACAAAGCCCAGGTTGTTGTACGGCCAGGCCGCCTGCGGTTCCAGTTCAATGGCCTGGCGATAGGCCGCAATCGCCTCATCATACCGGTTCAGGGCGCTATAGGCATTGCCCAGACCGTACCAGGGTTGCGCCACCGCCGGCTCCAGCTTGATAACCTGGCGGTAGGCATCGACCGCCTCTTCATAACGTCCAGCCAGGCTGTACTCACGGCCCAGGCCAAGCCAGGGCAGGTCAAAGTCATCATCAAGCGCAACGGCCTGGCGGTAAGCATCGATGGCTTCCGGCCGGCGGGCCAGGGCGCTGTAAACATCACCCAGGCTGGCCCAGGAACGCGCCCGCGCCGGGTCGTCCTGCTGGCGCTCGATGGCCTGTTGAAATAGAATCATCGCCGGGGCATACTCGGCTCGGCGTTCGTACACCAGGCCCAATTGATGGTAAGCCCAGGGGAATGTGGGGTCTAACTCAATCGCCCGGCGGTACGGTTCAATGGCCTCGCTGTCGCGCCCCAGGGCGCTGTAAACATTCCCCAGGCTGTACCAGGGCAGGGCCTCGTGCGGGGTCAAACGGGTAGCCTCTTGATAGGCTGCCAGAGCCTGCTCATAATCCGCCAAAGCCATATAGACATCGCCCAAACCGTCCCAAGAGGCCGACTGATCGGCCGGCCGGCTGTGACGGTCGATGGCCTGCTGGAAAAAGGCGCGGGCCGACTCGTAATCACCCTGCTCGCTGAGAACCACCGCCAGACCGTGATAAGGCCAGGCATAGGTCCGGTCCAACTCGATAGCCTGCTGGTAAGCCTGAATGGCCCGCTCAAAATCATTCAAGCTGCTGTAAACATCGGCCAGGCTGTTATAGTAAAGCGGTCGCGGTTCCAGGGCAATAGCCTGCTGATAGGCGGGGATAGCATCTTCCGCCCGGTTCAAATAGTCCAGAGCAACGCCCAGGTTGTACCAGGCCGGGCCGTGTTGGGGGTCCAACTCAACGGCTTGCCGGGCCGCCTGCAGACCGGCCTGGCTTGGCGCGGCCTCACCGGCCGGCTCGGGCCACAGCAAGCGACTGCTCAACTGATAAAAAGCCCGGCCTAACTGCCGGCGCAGGGTGGCTGCCCCGGCCGGCGCCTGAGTTGCGGCGGTTTCCAGCGCCGACAACGCCTCCTCAAACTGCTGCTGGCCCATCTGCCAGCGCCCCTGCCACAACTGGAGCAGGCTGAAGTGGAGCGGTTCCCAGCCGGGCCGGGCCAGCAAAGCCCTGACCATGTGCCAAAGCCCTTCGCCCGGTTCATCAAAGAACCAGCCGCTGTCGCGGAGGCCGGCGTGGAGGTAGGACAGCAACTCCGTTTGGGCTGGCTGTAACGAGGCATGGTGGTCTTCGGCCAGAAACTGCTCTACCTGGAGGAGCAGCTCTTCAGCCAAAGGCCTAGCCCAATCAAAGCTTTCGACAAAGCGAGGCAAGAAGAAGCGCACCGCTTCGGCGGGATCGGCCCAGAGCAGGCTGTTGAGCAGGTTGCGGCTGGCCTCTTGCCAATCAGTCTTAGCCGTGAGAGCGGCCGGGTCTGAAGCTGACTCACCTATTTTGACCCACTCAGCCTGGTAATGGACCGCCGCCCGGCGGCTCAACTGCTCTCGGGCGCCGCTCTGCGGGGGGACGGTGTGCAACTGACGCCGCACAAAGTCGTACACAGCATCGTGCAACCCATCGGCTTGAACAAAGGCATAGCGCCGTTGCAGCCCTTGCAGTACCATCTGCACTTCCTGTTCCGGCGACAAGGCCCAAACTGCCCGGAACGCAGCGGCATCAGCCCCCCGGCGCAGCAAGGCCATCGCCTGAACCTGTTCCAGATCATCCTGGCGCGTCAGGCAGTAGCGCAAGAAGCGAGCGGTAATCTGCTCCAGTCGGTTGGCCGGCAGCAGCGTTTTGTCATCCAGGACAAAATTTTGCAGAAAATCGGCTCGATCCAGGGTAAAGAGGGCATCAGCTACCATCTCGACCACCAGCGGCACCCCGCTGCTGGTGGCTTTGACCGCAGCAATGAGGTTGTCGTCGATGGCCAGTGAGGTGTGGCGACGCTGGGCCTCTGCCTCCAAATATTCCCTCAGGTCAGCGTCGCCAAAGGTGCTCATATCCCAGACCAGGGGGGGATTTTCACCCAGCAGGTCACGGTAGCCTTTGTGGACGCGCTCCTGACCGTCAATCTCTACCACCCGCTCGTCGGCTAAATTGTGGCGGCCGCTGAGCAGCCACAGCACCGGCCAGGAAACGGTCGGCAGCACCAGGTGGTCGCGGATAAACGGCTCGAGAGGCACGGCGATTTCCAGATTATCAAGAGCCAGAACCGCGGGGCGCTCTCGAACGATCCGGCCAAGACCCGCCACCAACCTGGCCGCCAAAACCCCGGCGGGATGCTGGCCAAGCCGGACCTGGTCAGATGTTAGCAACCCGGCCTGTTCCATCTCAACCAGGAGCAGATCCGTTGCTTTGTCCAGGCGCACGGAACTGTTTTGAATCGACTCGGCCACAGTTTGCAGGAGGTTAGCCCACCGGTCTCGATGTTCGGCCCGGTAGCGCGCCAGCCGGTCGGCCAGGCGGGGTAACGCCGCCTGGGCCTGCCGGAAAGGAGCTAAGGCTGCTTCGTAACCGGCGGCAGCCAAGTGTTGATAGAGCCGTTGCAACAAATCGATTGGCTCTAAAACCGGCGGCCCCAGGGACAAATCATCGTAGAGGGTTAGCGAGGCTGGTTCAAACTCGATAGCCTGAGCCAGAGCCAGACAGCGACGAGCTAACCAGCTTTTGCCGATACCGCCGATACCATGCAGCAGGAAAATACGGGCATAGGACTCATCGGGCGGGGACTGAGTCGGTTCAAATTCGTCGCCCAGTTGAGCGGCCAGCTCTCGCCAGCGTCGCTGGTGGTTGATTAGACTGGCCAACACCATCCGAAACTGGCGCTGCTCTTGAACTCGACCGACAAAATTTGTGCGAACTTCTTCGGGATTGGCTAGATTCATAGATTGGTCAGTTGGCTGGAAAGTTGGTGAGGTTCGTGCAGCCCTCTTCTCTATTATAAACCGCACTGGGGCAACCGTCAAGGCCGGCGGCTGATTATGGGACTAGAAACCAGGCTATTTTATGATATAATTAGCAGTAATAGATGGCCGGAAAGGAAGCTCTAGCGATGCCAAAAGTGCTCATTATTGAGGATCGACGGGAAAACATCGTCTTCATCGCCAACAACATCTTAAAACCACAAGGGTATGATGTGATTACGGCGATGGATGGCCAGAGCGGCTTGATCAAAGCCCGAGAAGAGAGACCGGATCTGATCATCACCGATTTGAAGTTGCCGAGAATGGGCGGGCTTGAGGTTTTAGAAAGACTGGGCAAGCAGGGTATCCACATTCCGGCCATCGTGATGACCTTCCACGGAACTGAGGACACGGCAGTTCGGGCGTTACGACTGGGAGCGCGCGACTATCTGATTAAACCCTTTACTCTGGAAGATATGCAGGCAGCCCTCGACCGGGCTTTGAGACCGACTACAACCGGGGGGGACCAGTCGAAAGATGTCAACTGCCAGCAGTTAGCCGAAGAGTTGGCCCAAACCCGCGCTGCCCTGGCTGATCGTGAGGAGCAGCTTAAACGCCTATCAACAGCCTCACAGATGGCCGCCAAAGTGCCCTACCTGGAGCAGGAATTAGCTCGAGCCATGGCGGCTCTGAATCAGCAGCGGAGTCACCCCGACCAGGCAACTTCAAATGAAATGAACGGGGCTAAAATCGCCGAATTGGAGCAGGAGTTAGCTCAAACGCGCACAGCCCTGGCCACCCGCGAGAGTCAGCTTCGTCAGGTACAGCATTATCTGAGTAATTTTGTTAAGAAAACGGATTACGCCGAAATCGCCCAACAGGCAATTGGGCTAAAAGAAGAAAACAACCGCTTACATGAGGCTTTGAACCAGGCAGAACAGCGGAACGGCGCCCTGGAACAATTGATTGGCAGCCAGAAAGTTCAACTCAACAAATACCAGCAGCAAGCCAGAACTATGGCCGAGGAGTTACGCAATCTGTCGGAAGCGGTCCGGTTGTTGTCGCAGGATCTGAGCCAGCAAACCAAACAACTGGAAGTTGTGGCGGCCAGCCTCAAAAAAGATTAGGTCCGGGTCAATGGCCGCCACCGGCTGGTCATTGACTTTCGGGTTCAGCCGTGCCCCCGGATGACGGAGTTGCCTCGTCAGGGGGAGCATCATTGTCGATTGCCGTACCACCCTCATCCTCAGCCTCACCGGTAGCCACCGGTATCGTCACAGTGACGGTGGCTGTTACGGCAGAGGTCGTTGGGGTGGTTGTGGCAGCAGCCGGCGTGAGGGTAGCCTCGTCCCCAGCCGGAGTTGGTGACGTCCGTGGCGGCGTTGGGGTGGGAGGTTGATTACCCCACAGACCCAGCCGGCCCTCCCTGGCGCGAGCTTCGGCCTCTTCAATCTCGGCCTGGAAACGAGTATCAGGCTCGACAATATTGGCCCGGGCCAGGCCCTGCTCAACCAGAATGATGCTCAACAATTCATCCCCAACATAGACATAACGCCACAAATGACCAGCCTCATCAACATCGGTCTGATCCTGCACCAGGCGAACTACCTTTAAATTGGTCAGCTTCCGATTCGTTTCAAAAGCCACCGTGCCCCAGGGAGTCTCAGGCGAGTTGGGCGGAGCCTCGATGCCCAGATAGTGAACCTGGTAGACCCGGCTAGGCGGGTCGCCTTGCAGCACAACCGCAATCGAGTCGCCGTCGAGTGTTTCCACAACCAGGCCCCGCACCTCGGCCGGAATCGCCGTCATCGTGGGCGTGAGTGGGTTGGTGGGCACCGCGGTGAAGGTTTGCAGCGGCATAACTCTGGTGTTGGCCGGCGACGGAGCCAACGTGGGAACCTGAGTCGGCAGAGCGACCGTCTCAGTGCGCTGAACCAGGCCGGTCGAGACGGGCAGAGTTGCCGGAGACTGGCCACAACCGACCAGAACAACCAGCACTAACAACCCCACGCTGAGGCCAAGCGTTTGATCTTTACTCACAACCCTGCAACCAGGCCAGAGTTGCCGGTCAAGCAGGGCAGCCCTCAGTCGATCCAGTATCGTCAACATATCGTTTTCCTTATCACTATACTGCCTCAATTATAACGCCAATTGTATCTCTCAGAAAATCAGTCAGGTAGTCAAGGTCACAAAACAAAAAAGCCCGGCTTTGGCCGGGTATTCTTGGCAACCGAGGCCCCATCAGCCCTGTCTAACAGGTGGGCAACAAGATAAAGAATCTACTGCCGGGCAGATTCTCAGGATCGTAACCGTCGCTCTCAACCCAAACTTGACCGTTATGGGACTCGATGACCCCTTTGGCGATGGTCAACCCCAAGCCAATACCGCCGCCCATAAATTGGGACTTGCTGGTGCTATGGAGCATCACGTTCTCGGCCGTAGTGAACTTGTCAAAAATCAACTTTTGCTTGTCAAGATCAATCCCAACACCTGTGTCGGCCACCACAATTTGAATGAAAGAGGCGCCGTCAGCTTTAGTCACAGGTTCGGCGCTAATCGAGATTTTACCCCCATTGGGGGTGTACTTGATCGCATTACCAATAATCCGGCTCAAAGCCGAGTGCAACTGCTTCAAGTCGCCATTCACCATTGACAAATCATTGGCCACCTTTGCTTCAAGGGAAAGTTGACGTTCCTGGACAATTTCGGCCTGCTCGTCCTGAATATTTTTGATAATGCTCCTGATTGAAACTGGAGCCAGCTTTAGAGATCGACTGGATAGCTCCATCCGAGTCACGCTAACCATGTCGTCGATGATCTCCTGCAACCGGCTCATGCCCTTAAAAACGCCGGCTAAAAACTCTCTGGCGTTTTCATCGGCTTGAACAGCGGGAATGATTTGCAGCATTTGCGCATAGCTCGAAACCAGGGTCAACGGGGTGCGTAATTCGTGGGAAACAACGGAGATAAAATCGCTCTTAGCCTTCTCCAGATGCTTTAGCCGCTCATAGGCCGCCTCGAGTTCGACAATTTTTTGCTCCAACTGCTCAATTAAACTGACGCTCTGTTCCTGTAAGTAATACTCGCGGGGCGTGGTTGCGCCTTCATCCTTGTGACCGGCATCAAGGTAACGAGCCACAGCTGAAATCAGTTCATCAAAATCGATTGGCTTGTTAAGATAAGCGTCACAGCCAATGGCTTCAGCCCGTTCGCGGTCATCGCTGACGTTGCGAGCCGTGAGCGCAATAATTGGCACGCTGCGCAAGTGAGCATAACTACGAATGCGGGTCACCGCAGTAAAGCCGTCGAGGTCGGGCAGGTTGATATCCATCAAGATCAAATCGGGTTTCAACTCAACGGCTTTTTTGATCCCCTCCAACGCGTTGGCGGCGTCAATAACCCGGTATGCCTCACTTTCCAGAATCCGGCGAACCAATTCTCTATTTTCGTGGGTGTCTTCAACATTTAGGATGGTCGGCGATGAACTCATACCTGCTGCCCCATTCCAGCTTAACTCCAGTCAATTATACAAGCACCTGATTATTTTACCAATGTTGGCAGGTTGACAACACCCCAAATTTTGGTGATTTTGGTCGACTACCACCGGGGAGTTACGAACTATTGGGCCGGCGAGGTCGCGGCCGGCGGGCGGGGGTCTTGGCGGCAGCATCCACGGCAGAAACCGCCGATTTGACTTCCGGTAAAGGCGCGGCCTCAGTTAAACCGCTCTGGATCAGACGGCGCATTTCAATCTCAACCAGGGGGTCTGTTTCAATGGGACTATACTCGCTCAGAAGGCGATCCACTTCGGCCAAAGCGCGCTGCGACAACGTTGGTCGACCGGCCTTTTCCCAGTTGTCGCGATTAAGCCGGTCGAACACGGGGCCAGGTTTGTAGAGTTCCTGCGGCCAATACTTCAAAGTATGCTCGGCCACCAACAAGTGCTGGTCTTGAAGTAACTGCCGAACTAATTCAATGGCTGGCAAATCTTCCAAAGGCATGTAATCGCGCCCAAAATGGAGCGCCTGGCCACACAATTCGTCATCAAAAACCAATTTCTCCAGGCTAAACACCAACACATAGTCGAGCATACCTGGCCCGGACACCGAGTTGACCCCGGCCAAGACTGCCAGTATGGCGCTGGCAAAAGCCTCGGCCCCACCCTGCGCGTCAACAAATTTGCTGTCGCTCAAGGCCATATAGGCTTGCGTGGGCAAACCCAGATATTTGGCCACGGCCACATAAGCCAGGTCCAGCCGCAACGCCTCAATCGCAGCCATCGGCGCGGAGGTCGTTTTCATATGAAACGCGGCCGGGGCTCCTCCAAACAGCACCGGCGCGCCCGGTTTGACCACCTGGGCCATTGTCAGGCCGGCCAACACATCGGCCACATGGAATACCGTCGCGCCGACTGCCGTCACCGGGGCAATGAGACCCATCAGGGTGACCGGCACAATTTCGATAGGAATACCCCACTCCACACAATCGAGCAGATTTTGACAAGAGTCTTCACTATAACGAAACAGGCCGGTGGGAGTAATGGTGAAAATTGACAGCGGCCGGGCAACCAAATCGGCCTTATCGTGGCGGAATAACTGCATGAGCTCGGCCATCCGGGGCGTGCCGTGGCCGGTAAACGCCCCTGACACCACCGGTTTGAGTGAGTTGGTCAAGCATAGATAGAGGCGCCAAACATCAGACACCTGCGGCTCGATATCGCTGGTTGAGAAAGCGGTGGCCAAATAGGCGATATGAGACAACCCATCGGCCAGGCGAACATAATCAACAAAATCGGCGGTTGTGGCCGGGCGGGTTTGGCCGGTGCGGTGGTCAAGCACCTGGACGGCGCTGGAGCCGGGCACAAAATGAACCCGGTCGCCGCCCAACTCCGCGTGCGGGTCACCCTGACGATTGTACAGGGTAAAAGAGCGAGGGATCAGGTCAATGGCCCGCTCCACTTCGGACGGGGGGAAAAGGATGCGACCGGTGGCCGGCACTTGGCTAAAGCCGGAGTCCAACAAACGTTGACGCAGCCCGCCGCCCATCACCTCAATCCCCACTTCGGCCAGAATCCGCTTAGCCTCGGCCAGAATCTTGTGGATCAGCTCGTCTTCGACAATAGTTACAGCCGGCCGCATGGTAGTGACTTACCTCGACTAATTGAGGGGTTGAAAACGGAAAAAGTACCACTGCCTGTTCTCGACATCCATATTGACCGTAAAGTCGGCTGAAACTTGCCGGCCATCAACGGTCTCCAGGTGAAAAACCCAGGTACCGGTAATGTAGACCGCCACCGGTTGCGGCTCGAACTTGGTATTGCCGGCCTTGACCACCGAGGAGTTGGCCGGAGTATAACCAGTTTCGTGATCGGCTGAAGGCTCCGATTTAGTCACCAGCCCATTTGGATCGATTCCAACCACGCGTAAGCCAGGTATCCAGGAATTATCGTGATTTTGGACGGCTACCACAATCGACAGAATATTGGCCGTAGAGGGGGCGTTGAAAAGTTCGACCAACTGATAATCCCAACTGGGTGCAGGTGTGTCCGTTGGAGGCGGCGTATTGGTGGGCGGGGGCGGGGGACTGGTCGGCGTGATGGTGGGGGTATCGGTGGGCAATGGAGTGGCTGTTGCCGTAGGCGGCAACGGCGTCGGCGTGTCAGTCGGAATGGGGGTCAAGGTGGCGGTGGGTGTTTTGGTTGGGGTTGGGGTGGCGGGCAGGGTGGGGGTGAAAGTGGGCTGTAAAGTTCGGACCGGCTCAACGGTCTGCTGCCGCGCCGCCGCGACCAACCGGTCAAAGGGCGAAGCCAGGGTGCAGGCCGAGGTAAAGGCCATGCTGAGAAGCAAAGAACCAGTTAACAGAGTCCAAATAATTTCTTTTATCGCCATTATAGCGGTAAGCAAACCCTTCTGTTATTACGAGTGCAGCGAGTGCAGCGAGTGCAGCCCAAATTTTAGGCAGACCCTAACGGTTTTAGAAACCTTTAGGGTCTATTGCCCAAAAAAGATGAACCACTTATTCAGCAGGAGTTGGTTCGGCAGATGGTTCACCCGGCTCTTCAGTCGGTTCGGTTGCAGGTTCAGCCGCTGGCTCTCCGGTCGGCTCAACCGTTGGCTCAACAACTGCCGGCTCAACCTCAGCCGGGGCCAACGCCGGGGTAAAGTCGATTGCGGCGATGGCGCAACGGAAACCGGTGCCATCGCTGCGCAGATTGGGGGGATTATTCTGGCGGAAGGTGGCCCGCAGGTGCTGGGCGGCATTATCCCAGGAACCACCCCGCACCACCTTGAAGTAACCGCTGAAATCTTCCTGCAGCTCATAACTGTTGCCGGGATAGCCGAGATATGAGTCTTCCACCCATTCCCAAACATTGCCGGCCATATCCAGCGCCCCATACGGGCTGACGCCGGCGGGGAAACTGCCAACCGGGGCTGTATACGGGAAACCATCAGTAACGTTGGGATCCCGACCCTCTTCATAGGGACAACTGGCGTCACAGAAATTGGTGACCGTAGCAACGTTGAACTCAGGCAACTGGAATTGATTACCCCAGGGGAAAACCCGGTCATTAGCCGCGCCCTTGGCGGCCTTTTCCCACTCCGCTTCGGTCGGCAACCTGGCGCCTACCCAGTCACAATAGGCCCGGGCATCCTGCCAGGTTACCTGAACAACCGGATGATCCAATTTATCATCGATGCCGGTTTCGATACCGCGCGGGTGGTAAAAGGTGGCTTCTGGAATCTGCTCGCCCATACTGGTGCCATAACCTTCCAACTCTGCAGCGGTTTTATAGCCGGTCAAATTGACAAAGTTGCTATACTGGGCATTGGTTACTTCGGTCTGGTCAAGCCAAAAACCATCCACAAAAACCGAATGTTGGGGCTGCTCGTCGCCGCCGGCCAATTTTGGGGGACCACCGGCTCCAACAACAGCCAGGTTCGCGTCACTGGCGCCCATCAAAAACTCCCCGGCCGGCACAAAGACCATTACCGCCCCATCTTTTTCCCGAACCGCAGCCTGTTCCGGCTGAGCGGGCGCCACTGTGGCCGCTGGCGCTGGAACCGTGGCGACAACTTCCTCGACCGGCGCTTCAGTTGGTTCAACCACAGCCGTTTCAATCGGCGGCACGGTAGCCACTTCCTCCGGCGTGGGATAGGGCGTGTAGGTTGGATAGGGAGTATAGGTTGGATACGGGGTTGCCGTGGCTGCCTCAACCTCGGGTTGAACCAGAACCGGTTGAACCGCTACCGTTGCCGCCACCGCCGTGGCGACGATTTCTTCAACGCTTGGCGTCGGCTCCTCCGAGCTGCCGCAGGCCATTACTCCAACGGCCAGCGCCAAGACTACAACAGCAATAATGATATGTCGATACATGGGATCTCCTTCCGAGAATTTTTGCCCCTCAAAAGATCAGGCTGACCTTTTGTTCCCAGGGCCACTGATTTGGGTTTAGACTGACATAACCTCACCATTTTAACCAGGGAGGTGGCTTTGTCAATTTTGAGGTAAAGTTGTGGCCACGAACAGTTGCCGACCACCGTCAGATTTTGCCGATACCGGCCTTATTGCTCGGCCCGCAAATCCAGCTATAATTAGCCCCACGCTAACATTGAATTTGGAGGGGGAGTTATGCCAACCGTAGCCTTTCAAGGCGTCAGAGGCGCTTACTCAGAAAGCGCCATCTACCAATTCTTTGGTCCCGACGCCAAAACCTTCGCCTGCCGAACAGTCGCCAAAATATTTGAAGCCGTTGAGACTCATCAAGCTGATGTAGGCATGCTGCCGGTTGAAAATGCTCTCAGCGGCTCCATTCCCCAGGCCTATGAGCTACTTATGGAACACGACCTGCGGATTCAAGCCGAGGTCATCATCCACATTCAGCATACCCTGATGGCCGCGCCCGGGGTCAAGCTGGCCGATTTGAAACGCGTCCGTTCGACCCAACAATCCCTCAATCAGTGCGAAAAATTCATCAACCGTTACAGCCTGGAACGGATTGCCTCCTTTGACACAGCCAGTAGCGCCCGCGACCTGGCCGCCAATCCCGAGCCGGATCTCGGCGTCATTGCCAACAAGCTGGCTGCCGAAATTTACCACCTGGATATTCTGGAAGAAAAAATAGAGGACACCCCGTTCAACTATACCCGTTTTTTTGTGCTTGGTCACCACGACCCCCCGCGGGCGCAACGCGCCAAGACTTCACTCATCTTCAGCGCCCGTCACCTCCCCGGTTCGCTCTACCATTGTCTGGGTGAGTTTGCCGAGCGGAATATCAATTTGACTAAGATCGAGTCGCGCCCGCGCCGCAATCGGCCCTGGCAATATCTGTTCTATTTAGACTTTGAAGGGCATTGGCAAGACGCGGTAGCCGAAGCGGCTTTGCTGGGGTTGCTGCGGCGAGCCGGTTTCGTCAAAATGCTGGGTTCCTATCCCATGGCCACGACCCCTCATCCCAGCGAAAAAGAGAGCGTCGAAGATCAGCACTTTGTGGAAGGTGGAACGGGACCATGATTATCATTATGCACCCCGAGGCCAGCCCCTATGAGATCGATAACGTTGTGGCCGAAGTAGAAGCCAGGGGCTGGCAAACCCACATCTCAAGCGACTCCGGCCAGACGATCATCGGCTTGCAGGGCCACGGCCAACCGATTGACCCCTTTCACCTGGGCCAGCTACCCGGTGTGGAAGATACTGTGGCCATTACACAGAAGTTCAAACTGGCCAGCCGGGCCTTTCGCCCAGAAAATACCACCTTTACGGTGGGCGGGGTGAACATCGGCAGCGATCAGTTGGCCGTTATTGCCGGGCCTTGCAGCGTCGAAAGTCGGACCCAGTTGCTGGAAACTGCCCACGCGGTCAAAGAAGCCGGCGCCACCTGCCTGCGAGGCGGCGCCTACAAACCTCGCTCTTCCCCTTACAGCTTTCAAGGTTTAGGCGAGCAAGGCCTGAAACTGTTGGCCGAGGCCCGCGAGGCGACCGGTCTGCCGATAGTAACCGAAGTAATGTCGCCGACCAAGGTGGCTTTGGTGGCCGTTTATGCGGACGTACTGCAAATAGGGGCGCGCAATATGCAAAACTTCGACCTGCTCAATGCCGTGGGCCAGGCGCACAAACCGGTCCTCCTCAAGCGAGGCATGTCGGCCACTATCGAAGATCTATTGATGGCGGCTGAATATATTCTGGCCCACGGCAACAATCGGGTGATGTTGTGTGAACGGGGCATCCGCACCTTTGACAATAAATATACCCGCAACACCTTTGACGTAAACGCCATTCCCCTGCTCAAAGAGTTGACCCACCTGCCGGTGATCGCCGACCCCAGCCACGCTATTGGCGTCCGCCGGCATGTCTCAGCCGTGACCCTGGCCGGGGTAGCCGCCGGCGCTGACGGGCTGATTATCGAAACCCATCCCAATCCAGACCAGGCTGTTTCTGATGGCGACCAGTCGTTGACCTTGCCTGAATTTGCTGAATTGATGCAGCAGGTCCGGGCTATGGCCGCCGCCGTTGACCGAGTAATTTGACCAATCTCGCTCTTTTATTGATTGACTCAGCCTGGTGATTATGCTACAATTATTTCAGTAATTTCTGAACGTTTAAGACTACCCCGATTCCCTGACAGTATGAGCGAACTGGAAAGAATCAGAGAGAGATTTATTTTACACTGGGGTGAAATGGGCTCGCTCTGGGGCATTAACCGCACGATGGCCCAGATTCACGCCCTACTATTTATTTCGCCAGAGCCACTCTCGGCCAATGACATCATGGAAGAACTGCAGATCAGCCGGGGCAATGTTAGCATGGCCCTACGGGAATTGATTGCGTGGGGCATCGTCAACCGGGTGCATGTTAAAGGGGAACGTCGCGAATTTTATGTCACCGAAAAAGACGTTTGGAAAATGTTTCGCATCATCGCCCGCGAGCGCAAACGCCGCGAAGTCGACCCGACGATTGACGTTTTGCGCCAAAGTATGACCGACCTGAACGAAATGTCTGACTCGGCCGGACAGTATGAACGAGAGCAGCTCAAAAGCCTGCTCAATTTCTTTGAAACCGGCATTGAAGTGTACGAAGACCTGGAGAGCCAATCCCCCAATAGCATCTTGAAGTTACTCGGCAAAACATTACGGTTGAGAAAAATAACCTCCGGTTGATTTTGTTTTTTTGCTTCAAACTTTCAAATTCTTTTGAAAGTAATGAAGGCAGCAAAGGAGAAAACCGATGACTGTAAAATCACAAACGGGTTTATTTCCCAGTTTGTTAAGTAATCGCCAATATTCCGGCACCATTTCTACCTTGCTCTATAACTGGCCCATCTTTGCCGGGGCGCTCTTTTTTGGAATGGTGGCGCTAACGGTTAGCCTCATCCTGACCTCACCCTGGAGCTGGCTATTCCTGGTCAGTGGGGTGGCTGTTCTGGCTCTGGTGGCCAGTATCCTGTTGACCACCTTCATCGTCTATGATTGGGGCCGGCAACACGAGTATGACCGCCTGGCCGAATTGGGGGGAGTGGCCGCGGCCAACGTAGTCATCGACATTACCTGCGGCAAGCTGCGCGGCAGCCGGGGTCTCCTAACCCACCATTTGCAGGGTTATTATTTCCTCATCGATATCTACGACCCCGAAAAAATGACCGATCCGGCGCTCCAGCGCGCCCGCCAGTTGGAACCACCTCTGCTAACCCAGCGGCGGATCTATCGCCGGGAGGGCCAGGCCAATAGCCTGCCTCTACCCCATCAATGGGCCGACGTCATCTTCTGTGACTTTAGTCTACACGAAGTTGAGGACGCGGCCGATCGACAAGCCTTGTTTGCTGAGTTTGCTCGCATCCTGAAGCCCGGCGGTCGATTACTGTTGGCCGAACATGGTCGCGATTGGCCAAACCTGCTGGCCTTTGGTCCAGGAGTCTTAAGCTTTTTTCCGGCGGCCACCTGGACCAGGCACATCGAGCAGGCCGGTCTCGCCATCCGTCACCACGAACGCTGGCGGGGACTAGTCGACCTGTGGGTGGCCGAGCGAACCCGCCACTAATTCCGCCTGTCCTGTCACGAACCTGTCACAATTCTGCCGCCAAGCTGCTTGACCTCAACCATAATTTCTGTTACGCTTTAAATTCAAGAACCCATAGCCAGGGGAGTATTTGGTGACAGCTAAGATTCTGGTGGTAGATGATGAGCTGCCCATCGTGAATATGCTGGCCTACAATCTTAAACAGGCCCATTACCAGGTGGTTACGGCTCGAGATGGGGCAGAGGCCCTGGTTCAAGCCCGCCAGGAACAACCCGACCTGATCATCCTCGACCTGATGCTGCCCGGCCTGGACGGGCTTGAGGTTTGCCGGGCCATCCGCCGGGAGCGAGACGTGCCCATCATTATGCTTACGGCCCGCGATACCGAAGTGGACCGGGTGGTGGGATTGGAACTGGGCGCCGATGATTATGTCGTCAAACCCTTCAGCGTGCGGGAGTTGATGGCCCGGATCAAGAATGTCTTGCGCCGGGCGACCTCGCCAACAGACCTGGCCACCCCCCGGCCTATTCGCCTGGGGAATCTGACCATCGATCCGGCCAGTCGCCAGGCTGGTTGGGCCGGCCAGCCACTCGAGCTTACCAATCTGGAGTTCGATTTGCTCAGCTACCTGGCGCGACACACCGGCCAGGTTTTGAGCCGGGAGCAACTGTTGCAGCAGGTCTGGGGCTACAACTACTTTGGAGATCTGCGGGCCGTTGATGCAGCTATCAAACGCCTACGCCAAAAACTGCGCGAGGCTACCGGGGTGGCCCACAGTGCTGACGCCGACATTATCGCCACGGTCCGGGGGGTAGGTTACAGACTGGCTATAACCGGGTAGACCGATGTTCGCCACGATTCGCCTGCGGTTGACTCTCAGCCATCTCCTGGTCATTGTCCTGGCGATGGGGTTGTCGGGCTTATTGCTGTTGTCGCTGCTGGAACGTTACTTTCTGCAGGCATTGGAAGAGAGCCTGATGGCCCAGGCCCGCATTACCGCCCAGGCGCTCATCCCCGGGGCCAGGGTCGGCGGCGACTCCGTTGAGAACCAGACTCCGCTGTACAACACACTCCAGCAGCAAGTGGGCAACTTGTCTCTGCAGGCCCAGAATGTTGCCCCGCCAGCCGATGCCCCTTCCTTAGATCTGGACTACCTGACCGAAGCCTCTTTTCAATTAAGTAGCCAACTCGAAACCCGGATCCGCATCCTGGACAAGCAGGGGATAGTCCTGGTTGACTCCCGGACAGGCGGGCGAGGAGACGAACTGGGCGCTGACTCGCTAGTAATCCAGGCCCTGACCGGCCGGCCGGGTAGCCGGATTGACGAGAGCAGGACGGAGCAGGCGGCCATGCACCTGGCTCTGCCCGTTTTGGTGGAGGATAAATTGGTGGGTGTAGTCTATCTGAGCCAGCCGCTGCGCGACATGACCGCCGTACTGCATGATTTACGCAATCGCTGGCTGTTGTCAACGGTTATGGCCTTGGTTCTATCGGCTCTAGTCGGGCTACTATTGGCCGGGGCCATTGCCCGGCCGGTACGGCGGTTGACCACGGCGGCCAGGGCAGTCGCTCAGGGTCAACTCGAACAAGAGGTGCCGGTTACTTCCCGCGATGAGCTGGGCCAGCTCAGCCAAACCTTCAATGAGATGACCGCTCGGCTGCGGGCGGCCCGGCAGATGCAGGTGGACTTTGTAGCCAATGTGTCGCACGAATTGCGCACGCCGCTAACGTCGATCAAGGGGCTGATCGAAACCTTACGGGCCGGGGCAGTGAATGACACCAACGTCAGGGATGAGTTTTTAGCTACCGTTGAGCAGGAAACCGACCGGCTCAACCGGCTGGTGAACGACCTGCTGTTGCTGTCGCGAGTCGACTCGGCGGCGCTAACTCTAAAGCGGCAACCGGTTGAACTGGAGCCTTTGGTCCAGACGGTTATCGAACAACTGAGGTCGCTGGCTGAAACCAAAGCGGTGATAGTGCGGCTAGAAACCAGTTCCACAAAAACCTCAGTTTGGGCCGATCCGGATCGCCTGGCGCAAGTGTTGGTCAACCTGCTGGACAACGCCCTCAAGTATTCCCGGCCCGGCGGCCAGGTTACGGTCAGAGTGCAGCGGGAAGATGGCCAAATGATCCAGGTGCAGGTACAAGATGAAGGAGTCGGGATTCCAGCCAGCGACTTGGCCCGGATTGGGGAGCGTTTCTACCGGGCCGATAAGGCCCGCGCCCGGGCCGAAGGCGGCAGCGGCCTGGGCCTGGCCATCGCCCGCTCACTGGTAGAGGCCCACGGCGGGCGGCTGTGGCTGGAAAGCCAGGAGGGACGGGGCACAATAGTCAACTTCAACCTGCCCATGCCATAGGCGGGCTTATCCTCAATTAGGTGACCGGCACTTAGAAAAGTGCCGGTCACCTTAGCTTGCGACTCTTGAAACACGCTCTGGATTATCCTCGATTTGCCCAGTTCCTGTCACTTGCCTGTCGCACAAGACTGCTATGATAAACCGTAGACCGCCGGCAGTCATCAACCTCAACTCAATGACAGGAGCAATTACTGATGAACACAAAAAATATCTCTTTATTGGCCGTGGCCCTGGTTGTAGGGCTGATCCTATCGGCCTGGACGATAAGCCAGCCGAACTTCAACCAGCCAGGCACCAAAGCCGAACCAGGCTACATCACCGTTAGCGGTGACGCCGAAGTGCGGGTGGTGCCGGATGAAGTTATTTTGACCCTGGGGGTGGAAACCTGGGATGAACAACTTAAGGTGGCTAAACTACAAAACGACGGCCGGGTCAAAACAGTGCTGGAACTGGCCCGCAGTTACGGCATCGAGTCCCGCCACATCCAGACCGACCTGATCAGCATCGAGCCGCGCTACCACGACAATTACGAAAAGGATCGGCTGATTGGTTATTTTGTGCGCAAGACGATTGTCATTACCCTCAAGGATATCGCCAAGTTTGAAGATTTGCTGACCGACATCCTGGAAGCCAATGTCAACTATGTGCATGGCATCCAGTTTCGAACAACTGAGTTGCGCAAGCACCGCGACCAGGCCCGGGCTCTGGCCATAAAGGCCGCTCAGGAAAAGGCAACGGCTTTAGCCAGAGAGTTGGGCCAAAGCATTGGCCGGCCACAAACCATCCACGAGGATCAGGCCGGCTGGTGGTCCTGGTATGGCACCTGGTGGGGTTCCCGCTGGGGCGGCTATATGGCTCAGAACGTGATTCAAGAGGTGGGCGGCAATAATTTTAACGCCGGCGACAGCGCGATCGCTCCGGGCCAGATTACGGTCAACGCCCGGGTGACGGTGACATTTGAGCTGGAATAGAGCTTTTTAAGGCCGTAACCACAAAATAACAAAACACCCGGAGTTTCTAAGCCTCCGGGTGTTCAACTAAATTATCAATTCCAGGGGTAAATTCTGCGGCAACGGCAGATTATTCGGCGGTGTAGAATTCCATCTCGCCGGTTATGTCGGGCAGTTCATATTGGTCGTCAATTTCGCCGTCGTTTTCGTAGTCAAAATCAATCCGCAGACCACTGCCCTCACCGATCCAGTCGGTGAAGGGGATGTAGGCAGTGTTCTCCGGCTCCATCACCACCTCGGCGGAGCCAAACACCCGCTCGCCCTCATCATCAATTTGCAGCACATAAATCTCATAGGTACTGGGTTCAGTGTTGTAGCTGGTATTCAGAATAAACTCGTGGGTGGCCATATCCAGAGCGATGTCAAAGCTGTCTTCAACCCCGACCAGTTCGGTTGCTCTGACAATGAAGGCGTAGTCGGCTGCTGCGGTTTCCAGCCCCATCTCAATCTCCGGCGACTCGGCGTAATCGGTATAGTAGGTCAGTTGATGGCGACTCTTGTGGATGAAAACAGTGATGCTGTCCATCTCGCCCGGCTCCAGCCAGATGCCTGATACGTCCAGATAGTAGCCCGGTCCAATCATCGACACATCGGAGCTGCCGGCTTCCTCTAGCTCACTGCCATTAACATTGACCGTAAAAGAAAGCCCCACCGGGATGCGGTAGACCGGTGATTTGTCCTTATCCAGGCCACCGCCTGGCTGCTGTTGGAAGAAGATGCGCATATTTTGGGTAGAGGCGCCGGGGATTTCGTTGACAAATTCGCCGTTATCGTAACCAATCCGCCGGCCCCAATCATCGATGATCAGCAGAGCAGATTTGCCGGTGAGCCAGATTTGGTAAAAATCGGTCGTCTTACCGTCGATAAGCAAAGCCCAGCGCTGCTGGACATCTTGCCAGGCCGGGTAATCAGGGAGTTGGGCCTGTTTGAGAGCGGCTTGCTTGGGGGCAGAGTTCAGAGTTTGCTCAGCAGTGAAGCCGCCGCCGGCGCAGAAGTCGCAACTCTGCTGCTCCAGCCGGGGGGAGATGGCCACGATCTCCAGGTTTTGGAGATCGGCGTCGCCGTCATACAAGAAGGACTCAATCTCCGGATTAGGCGAGCCTTCATACTGCCAGGTATCGGTGTTGCGGTCGACTTCCAGAATGCGGGTTTGATCGGGAAAGTTGTTGTCGTAAAGCAAAATATGGTAAATGCCGTTGCCTTTGTCTTCCACCCCAATCGGGGTAACGGCGTGGCCGGCGCTACCATCGCGGCGATAGAAGCCCATCGCCCACCATTCAGCGGCATCCTGGCCCTGGGCAAAGTGCTCGATGAGAGTATCGAGCACGGTGCTGGGCGACTCGGCCACCCGCACGGCTGCGCCAGGGTAGGTGCTCTGGGTGGTCCACCAGTAAGCAATCTCCCGCTGCAGCTCTTCATTGTCAAGCGACAGGTCGTAAGCAGTCTGGCCGCCGAACTGGGCCGGGTCGATCTGGTCGTAATACATCAGGGTGCTGAGCACGGCCATCCCCTCGCAGTGACCGCCGCTCATATAGCTATTGATCTGTTGCATCCATTGCCGGGCCGGCGGGGTAAGCAGACACTCATCGTTGGCAATGCTGGTGCAGACCTGATCGCCGAACATGCGCTGTAGCTCAGCCGGGGTCAAATCGGTGGCGCCGGCCTCGCTACCGTAGTTCTCAAAGCTAAAGCCGTTGACTTCGGGCAGAAAACCGTTGCTAACGATCTCGTCGGCCAGAACCACGGTCTTTTCCTCACCACTTCCAGCCGCTTTTTCTTCCTCTTCTTCAACTGCTTCCTCCAGAGCCGGCAGATCGAAGGTGAAGCTATTAACGGTTTCGAACCAGGCTTCGGCGACCGCCTCATAATCCGCGGCCAGGAGAAGCATCAGGTACAGATAGTCACCATTTTGGGTAACAAACAGATCGCCGGCGCTGAAGTCGCTACCGGCGTCACCGGGAATCGCTTCAAAATGGATCAGAAAGCTGTCAGCTTCACTTTCAATCTCATCGATGTTGAGTTCATAATCGTCAAACTCCTGAATACCATCCAGGATGGGGCTGACCACGCTGGGCAGCGTCTCCCCGGTCACTTCGATGGGGGTCTGGCCGAACAGCACCATAACCATGGCGTCGTCACCGACGAAGAGGGCGCCGTTATCGACCTCTTCCTCCAGCACGCCAAATGCGGTCAGGCTGAAGGCGCCGGAGGAATGAGTATAGGCTCCGGTTGCAGCCGAGGCAACGCTCCCGCCGGCGATAACTCCAAAAATTAGCAAGCAGATCAAAGTAACTACAGCAGATTTCTTCATCTTTTTCTCCTGGTTCTAAATGAGGCTAGATTAGAGTATATAATTATCAAGTTGGATTATAAATGATAACGGCCCCAAAATTATAGAGGCAAAAGTACCGACCCACAGGGTCAACTTATAGGGAAAGGTACTTACGGATTTGCCCAAAAGTACCTTAATACCAGGCCAATTTTTATCGATTTGTATCTGCGGGCATAATGGCCCCGGTCAGTCTGGCTCTGAAGAGAATGGTCATTTGCATATTGGCGCCGGTCAGGTTGGCTGCGGTCAGGTTGGCAAAGCCCATGTCGGCCCAACTCAAGTTGGCTGCGGTTAGGTTCGCGCGGCTCAGGTTGGCATGTTGTAAAAGAGCGCCGCTAAGATTGGTCTGGTTTAAATCGGTCTCGCTTAGATTGACTTGCGCCAACTTGGCCAGGCTGAGATCGGCGCCACTCAGATTAGCCCCGCTCAGGTCGGCCCCACTCAAATCAGCCTCACGCAAGTTCACCCCCTGAAAATCGCGTTCCCCGGCGGCATATCGTTGAATTATTTCGGCTGCTTCCATTTTTTGCTCCTTATCTGCTGGCAAAGTCCTAAAATCGACCAAACTCACGAGCCAACTGGGCTGAACTAAGATGGATCATTGTGGGGCGGCCGTGAGGACAGGTGCGCGGGGCGCTGGTTGCTTCCAGTTGCCGGACCAGTTCTCGCATCTCTTCGAAAGAAAGTATCTGCCCCCCTTTGATTGAGGCGCGCTTACAAACGATGATGGCAATTTTTTGGTGGGTTTCCCGAGCCAGCGGCACCGCCCCCTCGGCCATCTCGGCCAGAATGTCAACCAGGATTTGGGCCGGGTCGGACTGTTGCAGTATCTCGGGTACGGCCCGAAGACGATACGTTGCTCCGCCGAAAGGTTCCAACTGAAAACCAACCTCAGTCAAGGCCGCCAGTTCGGACTCAAGTACAGCCGCCTGCCCCGGCGACAGGTCAATCACCACCGGTTCCAGTAAGTGCTGGCTAATCACGGCCGCCTGAGCTTTCTGGGCGGCCAGCTTATCGTATAGAATGCGCTCGTGAGCGGCGTGCTGGTCGATCAGATAGAGGCCATCGGGTCCTTCGGCCACAATATACATCTGCTGGACCTGGCCGATGACCCGCATCGGCGGCATGGCCAGAGTTGAACCGGCTGTGTCAAAGGGCCGATCCTCCGCCTCTCTCTCCCCGGTTGGCAAAAATGGCGACGTTCGCTGTAAATCAAAGCCAAACTGACTGGCAGTCGAACCAGGGGTCTGGCTAAATGAACTTTGCCAGGGGGTCCACTCGCCGGCGTGCCCGCCGCCAAAATCGCGATAATCTGAGGGCGAGACAGAGCGACCATAACCTGGCACCGGCGCCGCGGCGATCACCGCCTCGCGCACGGCTTTCTGGATCACCTTGAAAATAGCTCGGGGGTCTCTAAATTTTACCTCAGCTTTGGTTGGATGGACGTTAACATCCACCTCAGCCGGATCAAGTTCGATGTTGAGTACAGCTATGGGATAACGATTGACCGGCAAGAAAGTATGATAGGCCTGCACCACCGCCTGATTCAAAGCTCGATCTTGGATCCAGCGTTTATTGACAAAAAAGATGATCTGGTCGCGGGTACCGCGATGCAGCGCGGGGGCGCCGGCGTAACCAGACACGGCCAAATCAGTTGAGGTGAGCAGGTCAGGCGCTAAGACATCACTCTGGGCCACACCGGTTCGAATTGATTCCACCCCTGCCACCGACACCATCTGGCGAGCCGTCTCCGCCCCAAAAACTGCAATCAAAGCATCGAGCAACTCACCGCTGCCATTTGTTTGAAACACCAACCGATTATCGTTGCTCAACGAAAAACGGATGTGGGGATAGGCCAGGGCATAGTGGGTGACAATCCGGTAGATATGGCCGGCTTCGGTGGCCGTGGCTTTGAGAAACTTCAACCGGGCCGGGACGTTGTAGAACAGATTTTCAACCGTGATGATGGTACCGGCCGACCCGCCGGCCACGCCCAGGGAGTGCTGAAGGCCACCCTCAAAGCGAATCCGGGTGGCCGCCGACTGGGTCGCGGGTCGAGACACCAACGTCAATTGAGAAACCGCCGCAACAGAAGCCAGCGCTTCGCCGCGGAAACCCAGCGTGGTCACCCGGCTCAAATCCTCCACCGTAGCCAGCTTGCTGGTGGCGTGGCGGGCAAAGGCCAGCGGGACCTCCTCGGCGGCAATACCAGCGCCATCATCCATCACCCGAATGAGCCGCTTGCCCCCCTCCTGAATCTCGACCCGGATGGTTTTGGCGCCGGCGTCGATGGCATTTTCTACCAGCTCTTTGACCACTGAGGCCGGCCGTTCCACTACTTCACCGGCCGCAATTTTGGCCGCTACGTCAGGCGGCAACACCCGAATACCCACCTATGCTCTCCCTAACCATTTTAGTCGTAGTATTGTACCACAGCCCCAATTTGGTGAACAATCCAGCCTTTTTCGGAAATAATTTCGCAGGCTGCTTGACTCCTTAGCGACACCTTAGTATCATAAATTTTAGATTGATTGAAAGTCGCGGGGAAATTTAGTGGAACTCACCTGGCTTGGGGCCGCTGGCTTTAAATTGGATACCAGTGAAGGGGCCACCCTCCTCATCGACCCTTTTTTGTCTCGTCCCGACCAGGCCTATCCGCTGCTGCCGTTCCGGTTAACTGATTTATACCCGATTGACGAAATTCTGTTAACCAACGGCCGGTTTGACCACGCCATGGACACACCGGCCCTGGCCAGCCAGACCGGCGCGCTTGTTCACGCCACCAAGTCGGTTTGCCAACGTCTGGCCGAGCTGGGGGTGTCGCGACATTCGTTACAGGTGCTTACCCTTAGAAAGAGCAAAGGGCTGGGGAAGTTGCTCTGGCAGGCCCTGCCCAGCCTGGTCAACCAGCTTGACTCATCACCGGTGCTGCGGGCTTTAACCCACAATCCCAGGAATTTAGCTATGGCTCAGGAGTTGGATCGCCGCTGGCCTCCCGGTGACATCGTGGCCTATCATCTGCAAGGTGAGGGGGTGTCGCTGGTTCACTTTGGCAGCGCCGGCTGGATTGAAGCAGAAATTCAAGACCTTGAGCCGGATATTGCCCTGTTGCCGGTGGAATACCACCCTGACACAAACTCGGCCGTGGTCCAATTAGCCGCCCGCCTCACCCCAAAAGTTGTCATTCCCCACCATTGGGACAACTATTATCCGCCCCTGACCCGGCAGATCAACCTCAAAGAGTTTGCTGCGGCTGTCAACATCGTCGCGCCTGGGGTGAAGGTTTTCATTCCCAAGATTGGCCAGAGTTTTAACCCGGCCGCGCTACTCAGCCGATCTTAACTCACCGGACGGATGCCGGTTGCAAACGATGGACCACACCCGTTTCATTGGCGGGCTTATTGGCGCTTGCCTCCAATACCTGACGAACCTTCCGAGCCAGGAGCATGGCGCTGAAAGGCTTTGGCAGCAAACTGACCCCATGCTCCAGAATTCCAAAGCGAGCGATCATCTCATCGGCATAACCAGATACATACAAGATCTTTAAATCCGGCCGGCTCTCTTTTAATCTTCCGGCCAGCTCGGGGCCATTCAACCTGGGCATAATTACATCAGTCACCAACAAATCAAGCGGACCAGCGAGTTCATCGGCCACCTTGAGAGCCTCAGCCCCATCCGCCGCCGTCAAGACCCGATAGCCCTGGCGGTTCAGCATTTCGGCCGCCAGTTCACGCACGTTCGGCTCATCCTCCACCAATAGGATTGTTTCTGATCCCCGGGTCAGCTCGAATGTCCACTCAGGCCGGGGTTGAGGCGTTACAGGTTCATCCACTCGAGGCAGGTATATTTGAAAGGTGGTGCCCTGGCCAGGCTCACTGTCAACCCAGATCAAACCGCAGTTTTGCTTGACGATGCCGTAAACCGTAGCCAGCCCCAGGCCGGTGCCCCGGCCCAACTCTTTGGTGGTGAAAAAGGGTTCAAAGATATGGGCTTTGACCTGCTCACTCATCCCGATGCCGGTATCGCTCACGGTCAGCTTTACAAATTCACCCGGCGGCAACTCCAATTGGTCGGGCAAATCCTCATCAGTCAGGGTCACGTTGGCCGTATCGATGGTCAGTTGGCCGCCATTGGGCATAGCATCGCGAGCATTGATGACCAGGTTGAGGACAATCTGCTCAAGTTGGGTGGGATCAGCCTTGATCGGCCAGAGATGCGGGGCCAGGCTGGTGGTCAAGCGGATATGTTCGCCGATGAGGCGCAGCAACATCCGCTCCAGCTCGCTGACCAGGCTGTTCAGATCGAGAATCTTTGGCTCGATGACCTGCTTGCGGCTAAAGGCCAGCAGTTGGCGGACCAATTCGGCGGCGCGCTGGCCGCCCTTGAGAATCTTGGCCACATCTTCCTGGTGCGGGCTGCCGGGCGGCAGTTGCATGTACAGCAATTCGGCAAAACCATTGATGCCGGTCAGGATATTATTGAAATCGTGGGCAATGCCGCCGGCCAGCAAGCCGATAGCCTCCAGCTTCTGAGCCTGGCGATAGTGCTCTTCCAACTCCAATTCGCGGGTCACATCCCGTTTCACCGCCACGTAATTCACAATGGCGCCCTGGTCATTACGGATGGGGCTGATCGTCGCCTCTTCAGTGTACAGGCTACCATCCTTCTTTTTATTGATAAGGCGGCCCTGCCAGGTTTGCCCGGCGGTGATAGCCTGCCACAATTGCTCGTAGAAATCAATGGAATGGCGACCACTTTGCAGAATACGAGGATTTTGGCCAACAGCTTCGGCCCGGCTGTAACCGCTGATTTGCTCAAAAGCTGGATTGACATAAATAATGGCGCCGGTTTGATCGGTGATGACCACACTCTCGGCGGTTTGCTCGATGACCGTACTTAACTGGTGATGCTGTTGTTGCAGCCGGACCCGGGTGAGCGCCCCGGCGACCTGATCGGCCACGGTGTGCCCCAAATTGACCTGGCTAACGCTGAAATGGTGTGGTTCCGGGGCGGCCAGAGCCAGGATAGCGGTCACCTCAGTCTCAACCGTTAACGGCAACAAGAGCAAAGATGCAAGCCCAAGCTGGCCCAATAGATTCTGCATGTTGGCCAATCGTGGTTCATTTTGAACATCGGCCACCGCGAGGGGCTGCCTGGTAGTGAGGATGGATTGCACCACCGAGTCCGGGCCGAAGGGGAAGGTGTTGCGGGGAAGCGGGGCAACCTGCTGGGCGGCATAACCGGCCACCACCTTAACGGTCTGCTGCTCAGCATCCACCAGCAGCGCCGCCGCGTGAGACAAGTTAAAAGCCTGGGCCAATTCGCGGCAAACGCTCGCCAGGAACTTCTCCGGTTCGGTTGTGGCAACCGAGGCGGCGATGACTTGATTGAGCAAGGTCAGTTCGCGATTGCGACGCTGGAGCTCTTCCTCAGCCTGCTTGCGGTCCGTGATATCGTGGATAATAGCGCAGAGCAGTTGCCGGCCGCCCACCTTGATCGGGCCGCTGTAGATTTCCACCTGGCGGAGCTGACCATTGGACAGAGAGTGTTTGGATAGAAACTGGCTTCTTTTTTGCGCGGCAGCCTGAGCTATGGCGGCCTTGACCTGAGCTTCCGGCAGGGTACTAAGCTCAGTTATCTTTTTGGCGGTTAATTCGACGCGGCGGTAACCATAAAAGGAGCAGGCGGCCGCGTTGGCGTCAACAATCGCGGCCGTTCCCGGATCGATCAACAGCATCACGGCGTGGTTGTTCTCAAAGAGTGAGCGGTAAAACTCTTGTTTCTCCGCCTGGGCCTGCTCGATCTGTTGTCGATGGGTAATATCGCGCAGGGTCACCACTGTACCGCAACTACGACCTTGTTGATCTCGGATCGAGCGGAAATTGGCGTCAACGAGAATCCTGGCCCCGGTTCTGGCCAGCAGCCAGTGATCGGTTAGCGTCATCCCCGTTTGGAGCAAGTGGAGGTCAGATTCGGGAGCGGCAGGCTCCTGGCCAATCAACTGAACTACCTCGGCCCGGGGCCTACCCCCCGCCTCAACTTCAGTCCAGCCAGTCAGCTCCTGGGCGGCCGGATTCATAGATTTGATGCGGCCCTGGGCATCGGTGGTCACCACACCTTCGCCAATGCTGTTGAGCGTAGCCGCCAGCCACTGTTCATGCTCTTTCAACTGCTGCTCCAACCGGTAGCGATGGAGCGTCATCTGCAGGGTGCTGTTCAACTCATTTTCGTTAAATGGTTTGAGCAGGTAACCATAGGGTTCGGTCAACTTGGCCCGTTGCAGGGTTTCCTCATCATAAAGCGCGGTCAGATAGATCACCGGGATGTCTAACCGGCGGCGAATCTCCTGGGCGGCCGCAATACCATCCATGGGACCGAGGAGCTTAATATCCATGAGCACGACATCCGGCTGCTCCTTGACCACCTGGTGAATGGCCGCCTCAGCGGTTGCGGCCGGTCCCAAAACAGCATAACCTGACCGCTGTAACATCCGTTTGATATCGAGGGCGACAATCTGTTCGTCCTCTACAACCAGAATTTTGGCTGGGTTCATCTTAATATCCCCCCTTCCTCAACCTCGCAACGCAGCTTGCCGCCAGCGCCTTAGCCAGCATAGAAAGAGTCGCTGACCGGCTCGGACTTAAAGCGCACGGTAATGACCGCCCCCTGGTCATTATGCAGAGTCAACTGCCCCTTCAAGCCGTGACCGGCCAGATGGCGGACCAGCATCAACCCAACATTATCGCCCTGTCCTTGCAAGACCTCAGCCGGATAGCCGGGGCCGTTATCGCGAAACCGCAAAATAATCTCCCCCTCAAGCCCGGTAATCTCCACCTTTATCCGAGTTTGACCGGCCGGTGGCAAGGCATACTTGATGACATTGGTGGTCAACTCATTCAGCAATAAAGCCAGGCTGTTCGCCTCGCCAGGGGTAACTTGCAGCGGCGATGGGCTAACTTCAACCAAGACGCGTCGATAGGATGGCAAGGCTTTCAAGGCGGTCTGGATGATCTTCGCGGCCAGCTCAGCCAGCGGCAGGGGCTGCCATTCATGCTCGGTCAGGACCTTATGGGCCATGGCAATTCCCTGAATCCGGCCAATCAGATCGTCCAAAATGGCCTGGCAATCGGTGCTGCTGGCGTTGGCAGCCGCGTTGATATGGCTCTTCTGGATATAAAGTAAGCCGATAATGGCGGTCAGGTTGTTCTTGACGCGATGGTTTACCTCGCGCAGAAGCATGGTTTTGGTCTCTGCCTCGCGGCGGGCTTGCTGGAGCAGATCCGTATTTTCAAAGGCCAACTGGCGATATTTGGCTTCACTTTCCACCAATGCCTCTTCCAGCCGCCGATGCTCGGTAACGTTCCGGAAAACCCAGACCGTCCCGGCAACTATCCCCCGGTCATCGACAATCGCGGCTTTAGTGCGATCGATCGGTATTTCAGCGCCATCTTTAGCCATCAGGTGCAGTTGCTGGCTCAGATTGACCAGGGTTCTGCCTTGCAGCGTCTTGATCGCTGAATGTCCGGCTAAATCCGGGGTCTCTCTGGTCACCACCTGGCAGACCTCTCGCACCGGCCGGCCGAGCGCCTGGCTCAAGCTCCAGCCGGTCAACTGTTCGGCTGTAGGATTCATAAAGGTAATGGTATCCTCAAGGTCAATCGTAATCACGCCGTCGCCAATGCTTTTGAGGGTCGCTGCCAACCAACGTTCATGCTGTTTGAGCTGTTGCTCTATCTGATGCTTGTATAAGGCCATCTCGATAGTCGAGTGCAACTCTTTCTCCCCAAACGGTTTGATCAGATACCCATAAGGTTCGGTAATTTTGGCCCGCTGCAAGGTCGACTCATCGGCATAGGCGGTCAGATAAATCACCGGCACGCCATTTTGCTCCTTGATCTGCTGGGCTGCAGTCACTCCATCCATCTTGCCGTTTAATTTGATATCCATCAGCACCAAATCCGGCTGCACCTCGGCCAATATAGCCAGGGCTTCTTCCCCGGAGGCCGCCAACGCCGGCACGGTGTAGCCCAGTTTGGTTAATCGGTTTTTGAGGTCCAAGGCAACGATCATTTCATCTTCAACAATCAGGATTTTTTTCTGGTTCATATAACTTGTTCCTTTTGAGGTTGATACACAAAGGTCAACTTGACCTGCGTGCCTTGCTCAGATCGGAGTTCAAGGGTGCCGCCTAACTGATCGACCAGGGTATTGACCAATTGTAGCCCCAACGACTCGGCCTTACGAAAGTCCAACCCTGGGGGAAGGCCAATCCCATTATCGGTAACCGTCAGGTCTACCTGATGGTCTGGCCCGGTCCGCAATTCAAGAGAGATTTGGCCGGACTGACCATTTGGAAAGGCATGCTTGAGAGTGTTAGACACCAACTCATTCATGATTAGGCCACATGGCACCGCCTTATCAATATCTAAGAGAATGTGGTCAGTCTCAACATTCAGGCTGATCCTGCGGGCATAGGCCTCCTGAGAACGAAACAAATCAGCCGCCAGATCTTGGATGTATTCTCCAAAATCAATCTGGGCCAGGTTGGCTGCTTGATACAGTTTCTGGTGAATAAGGGCCATCGAGCGAACCCGGTTTTGACTATCCTGCAAAATGAGGCGGATTTGTTCATCACCGATTGAGTCCGCCTGCAAGTTGAGCAGACTGGAGATGACCTGGAGGTTGTTTTTAACCCGATGGTGAATCTCCTTCAGTAAAACTTCTTTCTCCTGAAGCGAGGCTCTGATTTGCGCTTCGGCTCGTTCCCGCTCGGCCACCTCAACCCGCAAAGCGGCGTTAACCCGGGTCAACTCTGCGGTCCGGGCGGAAATCCGGTCTTCTAACTCTTCATTGAGCTGGCGCAACTTCTCGGCGGTGCGCTGCCGTTCGGTTAATTCTGACTGGGCCTGTTCATACAGGCGGGCATTCTCGATGGCAATGGCCGTCTGGTCGCCCAGCAAACGCAACACTCTGAGTTCGGCCTCGCTGAATTGATGCGCTTCGGCATAAGCCACATTCATCACCCCAACCACGCCAGCCCCAATCTTGAGCGGCAAACTAACCAGCGCTCCCTGCCACTCGGCCGGGGCGGTAGCATATAAAGGGTGAGTTTGGATATCCGGCACAATCATGATCTCACCCTTTCGGGCTACCTGGTAAGTCATTCCGCCGGGCCGTGGTTCGGCAATCAGATAATCCTTCCGCCCATCAGCCCACAATGAGGCGGCAAACTCCAGCCGCTGGCGCTGGTACAAGAAAAGATGAACATCTTCAATTTGCGGCAACAGCTGAAAGGTTGAGTTCAAGATGGTATCCAAAACCGTTTTAAGCTCTAAATTCGCGGTCAGGCTGAGACTGGTCTGGACCATAACTTCCAGTTCGGCGTGGCGCTGCCTCAGCTCCTGGTGCTGCCGGCGCAACCGGGCGGCCATATCGTTAAAGGCGGCCGCCACCTGACCGACTTCATTCTGCTGCTTCAGGTCGATGCAATAAGCCAGGTCGCCGCCGCCAAGCCGTTCGGCCCCGTCGCGTAATTTTTCCATCGGCGTCAAAATGGTCTGCTGCAACAAACGGCTCATCAGTAACATCATCAGCAGGCCAAAGAGGGCCAGCCCCAGGCCGAAGATCAAGACCGCCGTCCGGCTGGTGGCAAAAGCCTCCCGGGTCGGCAACTCCGTCAGCACCAACCAGTCGGTGCCGGTCACCGGCGCGGCGACGCCGACCACCTCCTGACCCTGGAAGTTGACATACGAACCGGCCCAGCTCTGGCCGGACGCGGCCAGGCTGGCGGCTATTTCCGGCCGATCCGTCAGGCTGACATTGGCGATGGGCAATTTCCGGTCGGTGTGAGCAATAACCAGGCCATCCTGATTGACCACGTAGGCCTGGCCGGTTTCACCAAAATGCAGACTGGCCACTACATCCCACAACAGGCGCATGTGCAGGCGGGCAGCCACTACGCCGCCATCCGGGCTGGGCAGGCCAATGATCAGGTACGATTCGCTCTCAGCCGAAAGCTGGACCGCGTCCAGGTAGAGCCGGCCGGCCCGGCTCTCCAAAAACCAGCGCGATTGGGGGATGGTAAACAGATTGGCCAGGAGCGGGGCATCGCGGTAGGCGCTGGCAATTATCTGCCCTTGCCCATCCAAGCGAATGACCTCCAACAAGGTCGGGCTTTCCTGGAGCAGGTCAGTCATAAGCTGAGGTTGCGCCCGCAGTTGCTCACCCTCCAGCAAACTGACCACACGGAGGGTATTTTGGGCACCTTCCAGAAAGGCGGCCACAATTTCGCCGGCGTAACGGGTTGCTTCGCTCTGGCGGCCTTGCCAGGTACGCTGTTCATTGTTATAAATAAAATAGATCACCTCGAGGCCAATCACCACCAGGGTGATCATCAACATCAGCCCTACTAATGACAAAAGCCGCCAGCGTAAACTGGTCCGGCGACAGGCAAAGAGGCAGTTGAATTGGGGTAAGAGGCGTCGCTTGTCTTTGTTCATAAGCAGGCTATCCTGCACAATACACTTATTGACCGGCTGCCAAAAAACGTTCCCAGATTTCCAGATATAACTTGTCGCCGGCCGGAGTGTGCGGCAAGAAGACTTCGGCCTTGGTTAAAGCCTTGGCCGGGGGAAAGATGACCGGATCATTCCGAATTTCCGGTTTGATCAACGGGTAAGCGGCCTCGTTGGGCATAGCATAATAACTCTCGTTAACAATTTGGGCGCTGATCTCGGGCCGCAGTAAAAAGTTGATGAAGCGCTCAGCCGTATATTTATGGGGACTGTTGGCCGGGATCACAAAGTTATCGCCCCATAACATCGGCCCTTCTTCCGGCAATACGTAGCTGATCGGGACATTTTCAGCCCGGCCAAGTAGGGCATCCTCGGCCCAGCCCACCAGAATGGCCGCCTCGCCGCTGAGGAGTAAGGGCATCGCTCTTTCAGCCGTTTCCTCAACCAGAATGAAGGGCGGCCGGGCCTCGAGCAATTTGGCCAGGGCGGCCTCCAATTGGGCCGGCTCCTCGGAATTGATTGAATAGCCCAGCGCCTTTAAAGCCACCGCCAACCCTTCGCGATTCTCGTTACGCAGGGCTACCTGGCCGGCATAATCAGGCTGCCACAGGTCGGTCCAGCGCTGGGGCAACTTTGTTACCAGATCGGTACGAACCACCAAACCGGTCGTACCCCAACTGTAAGGGATGGAATATTTATTACCGGGATCATAAGCCAGGTCGCGAAAATTGGCCGAGACATTTTTGTAGTTGGGCACATGGCGATAGTCGATTTCGGCTAGCAGCCCCTCGGCCACCAGACCGGGAATCCGATCATTATCGAAAACCACCACATCATACGGTTCCCCCGCCTGAATATTCGCCATCGCCTCGGTTTGAAGCTCATACGTCAGGTAGGTCACTTTAACCCCAAACTCGGCGGTGAAGGCATCCAGCACGGATTGGGGCATATCCCCCTCCCAATTGTAAAAGATTAGCTCCTCAGCCAGCGCGGGCGAAGTTGGGGTAGGCAGGGCCGTGGCCGCCGCGCCGCAGCCAACCAATCCCAGGGAGAGGCCCAACAGAAACAGCCCAGCTAGAAATTGGGTAAACATTGTATCTCCTCTAATTTGAGTTGACCAGCCTGGTACTGGTGGGGTGAGTCCGTCGCGAAAGTAAGCCTAAAAGCCGCGCCGGGGTAGCTCACCACTTCCAGCCGGCCATCTAACTGGTCTACCAGTATCTTGACCAACTGCAGGCCCAATGAAGTCGCCCGATTGAACTCCTCCGCCCCGGCCTTGAACCCAACGCCATCATCAGCCACGAGCAGCTCCACCAGGCCATCATTCTGCTTGACCTCAAACCGGACTTCTCCCTCCCGCCCACTGGGAAAAGCGTGTTGCAAGGCGTTGGTCACCAGTTCGTTAATGATCAGCCCGCAGGGTACGGCAGCCCCCATGGTCAGGAACAGCTCCTCGGCCTGCACCGTGAATCTGAGGCCCCGAGCATAAGCTCCGTACGACCGGAATAAATGGCCGACCAACGCCTGGATATAAGCCCCAAAATCGATCCGGGCCAGGCTCCGGGAGCCATATAACTGCTCGTGGATCAGGGCCATCGCCCGCACTCGATTTTGTACTTGCTTCAGGATTCGCCGGGATTGATGATCAGCCAGGTAATCGGCCTGTAAGTTGAGCAAACTCAGAATAACCTGCAAGTTGTTCCTGACCCGGTCATGAATTTCCCGGAGCAGAGCAGCTTGCTCCAGCGCGGCCGCCCTGAGCTGGGTCTCGTTCCAGGCGCGCTCCATTGCCATCGAAAGAATGTTGGCAATAGCTTGCAGAAAGTGCAGATCATCTTCAGTAAAGCGGCGGCGACGGCGGGTGTAGACTTCCAAAACACCCCGCGGTCCCTGGTGGCCTTGTATAACCAGGCTAAGCCCGCTGACCACCCGGTGCTGGTACAGCAGGGTGGCCAGGCTGAAGCGACCATCGGTGGGTAAATATTCAATAATCACCGGTTGGTTGGCCAGCAGGGCGTAACCGGCCGGGTAATCGGCCTCCAACTCCAGCGTTGTCTGGCCAACCAATCCGGCCGACCAGCCAAGCCCGGCCGTTAACACCAGGCCATCCTTAGCCGGAGTCAGTTCAAAAATGCCGGCTATCTCCGCCTCCAGGATTTGGGCGGCCAGGGTAACTGCTTCGGTCATGAGCAAGGCCAGGTCGGTACTGGCCAAAGCCCGTTGGCCTAGCTCGGCCACGGTTCGCTGCTGCCGCACTCTAGCTCTGAGTTCGGCCTCCATTTGGGCCCGCTCATCCAGCTCAAGCTGCAATCGCTCATTGGCATAACGCAGTTGCGAGGTCGTCTTGAGTAACTGGTCGGCCAGTTGCTGCCGGGTTTGCTGCAGCGCCGCCAAGACCTCCTCAGGGCTTTTCTGCCCGCCAACGGGTTGGATCATCATCGCCCGGATGGCCGAGTCCTGATTGGCCAGAGGTTGATCCAGGATTCTGATTGGAAGGGTTGTGCCGTTCTTGCACAAGCCAACGGCTTCATAGGGCCGCTCGTACCTGATCAGGGTGTGCTTCAGCACCAGGCTGCGCGCCTCGGGATGGATCAAATCCAGGATGGTCCGTTCATCATCAATCAGCTCACCCGGTTCATAGCCAAACATAGCGGCCAGGGTGGGGTTGACCTCCAGAATCTTAATTTTACGATGAATAATAATGCCGTCTGCGGCCGGCGCGGCTAAGGAGTTAAGCTCGACCTGGGGCACTAGGGCCTGTCCGTTCATCCTGCTTCGTCCTCTCTGCTGTCTAGCCGGTCAACCCTGACCTGCCTGAGCGGTAACCTACCCCGGCTGCGGCCATTGGAGTGGTGCTGGATTGCCGCGACGCCCGGCAGGATAAAGTAAAACAGCGAGCCTTGACCCGACCGCCCATCGCTTTCCACGCCGACCCGGCCGCCCAATCTTTCGACAATCCGCCGCACGATCGACAGCCCCAGGCCGTGGCCGGCCATGCGCACCCCGTTCAGTTGGGTAAACGGGGCAAATAGCCGGGCCTGGTCGGCGGCAGTCAGGCCGGGACCATTGTCCCGCACCCAGAAGAGCACCTGCCCATCGGCCTGCTCGGTTGCGCCCAACTCCAGCCGGGGCGGCCGGCCGCCGTATTTGAGGCCGTTACTGATATAGTTGGCCCAAACCTCTTCTATCCAGGCAGGGTAACCCAGCGCCGCCGGCCAGCTTTCCGGCAGAATCAGCTCAGCCTGATGCTGCTCGATCAAATAATCCAGGCGCTGCAGCGCCTCGGCCACAACGGCCTCCATCTGCACGGACCTGACCTCCACATCAGCCTGGCGAATCTGGGCCAGCAGCAGCAGCTCATCGATCACGTTGGCCATCTTGCGGGCGTTGCGGGCAATGATTTGCAGAAACTCCTCCACTTCAACGGTCGACATTTTGGCGTGATCTTTTACCAGCACCTCGGCAAAACCGATGATCGGGTTCAAGGGGCTTTTCAAATCGTGGGCCGCGGTATGGGCAAAGGCGTCCAGTTCGGCGTTTTGGGCTTGCACCTCCAGCGCAAACTGCCGCAGGTTTGCCTCGGCCTGTTGGCGTTCGGTAATGTCGCGAAAAACCAGCACCGCCCCGTCGATATAACCCTTGTCATCCCGGATCGGCGCGGCGCTGTCGTCGATGGGGATTTCCGTTCCACTTTTGGTAACGAGCAGGGTGTTGTCTTCCAACTCGACCACCCGGTTCTGCTGCAAAGCCCGGTTGATCGGACTGGCGACCGGCTGGCGGGTCTTGTTGTTGATGATGTTAAAGACCCGCTCCGAGGGCTGGCCCAGCGCCTCGGCCTGGTCCCAGCCGGTCAAGGCTTCGGCCACGGGATTCATGAATTTGATACAACCGTGCCGATCAGCAGCGATAACTCCATCACCGATGCTCCGCAGGGTGGTGGCCAACCACAGCCGGTTCTGGCGCAGCTCCCGTTCCATCTGGTGGCGGTAGAGGGCCATAGCGATGGTGATGTGGAGGTCACGATCCTCAAATGGCTTGAGGAGATAGCCGGATGGGCCGGTAATCTTGGCCCGCTGCAAGGTGACTTCATCCGAGTAGGCAGTGAGGTAGATCACCGGGATATCCAAACGGGTCCGGATCTGCTCGGCGGCGGTGATGCCATCCATATTGCCTTTCAAGCGGATATCCATCAGAATGAGATCGGGCTGGCTTTCAGCCGCCAGGTTGATGGCCTCCCGGCCGGTAGTGGCCAGACCAACCACCAGGTAGCCTAGCTTCTCGATCCGATTCTTGACATCCAGAGCGACAATGTTCTCATCTTCGACGATCAGGATCTTGGTCTCGTCCATATTCAAACTCCTTGTACCAGCAATGGGTATCCCAGCCGGCGGAATTAACTCCCGGTGGGCAGCAAAGCTGGCTCAGCTTCCGGCTGTCCCTGCCGCATCTCCTCGGTGTAAATCAACTTCTGCCCCAGAGGCCGGGCGGTGCGCAGGTTATAGGCCGTTACGCCGGCCGCCGGATGGTCGAGCGTAATCAACTGGTCGATGACCGCTTCCACATCGTAGGCCACCCGCCTGAATTGGATCTGATAATCGCCCCAGGGCAGTAACGTAATCAAGATGTAACAGGCCCGCCGGTCGCCGTCAAAGGACAAGCCCACACTGCCCACGTTGACGATCCGCCGGCCGGCCACAATCCGGTCGCAGGGCAGGTGGGTGTGGGCGCAGAGTAATAAATTGTAATTGTCCCAGCGCAGCATCGCCGCCAATTCTCGCTCCGGGGTATCAAGCCGGATGCTCTCCTCGTCGCTGCGCGGCGAACCGTGCACTGCCAGAATGGTGTGCTGCGGGCTAAAACGCAACAGTTGCTGTTTGGGCAGCCTGGCCAGGAATTCCAGGCCAGATTGGCCTAGCTGGTGAGCCGTCCAGGGAAAGCTGGCCAGTACCTTTGACTGCCAGTCCTGGCCATCCGCCTGGAGCGGGTAACGGCCTTCGACCAGGTAACGATCGGTGTTGCCCCGAACCAAGAAAGCGGTTTCAAATTTTTGCACCAGCTTCAGCACCCCCACCGGATCCGGCCCAAAAACGGCCAGATCGCCTAATACCAACACGGCCTCGGCTCCCCCGACCGCGGCCAGATCAGCCAGCACTGCTCGCAGCGCCACGCTGTTGCCATGGATATCGGCCATTACAGCCAAAGTTTTCATTTTTCCACCCCTCCCTCAGTGAGTGTTGTTAGTTTGGCAGAGTCTTGACTCTGTGATACCAAGCGAGAATAACCCAATTGTCGCCAGACCCGGTTTTTTTGGTCGATCAAGTCGTTGGCGATGTTGATGGTCTGGCTCATCCGGCCGGCCTGCTTAACCATCACCCTCAAATCTGCCGCCAACGGGTTGTCAGCCTCAAACCGAGCCAACAGCAGCTCGCTCAGCCCCAAGATTACCGTCAGCGGCTGGTTCAAATCCTGGACTTGCTGCTGGATGGCTGAACACAACAGTTCCAATTCGGCGATTATGGCCGCGGTCCTTTGCCGTTCCTGATTGGTAACCTGTTCATTGTTTGGGGCGGCCGGGCCTGGCCGCTGGTTTGGGTACAGTTCAGTCATACGGCCTCTTTGGTCTGGTTTCGCCAGAGCTGTGGCCGGCCCAGCAGATTTTCGACCGTGGCAAAGAATTCAGCAGCCGGAAAGCCGGCCAACAGCACCCCGTCGGCGCCGGCGGCCAGGGCCATCCGCTGCTGGAAGCTGTTGTCAACCAGAACCAGACACTTACAGTGATCCTGCGACTGGCGGCTTTTGCACTGCTTCATCAAGGTCCAGACCTCCTGGTTCATCAAGCTGGCGTCCAAGAGAATCAGGGCCTGGCGGTGGTCAGGCACGCTGGCCAGTACGGCGGCATCATCGCCTAACTGTTCAACCGCCCCAATTTCGGGGATGGCACGCAGCAGGGCGATTAGACCATCCCGCATCCGGCCCGACCTGGCCACCACAAAGGCAGTAAATTGATCTTCCATACTTTTTCCTCCGGCAAAAGAATCGCGAATCATCCCCATTTTTTACCGTATAGCATATCATTTGTTGACAATAACCACAGCGGCAAAATAACGCCTCTTGAATAAAAAAAAGACCACTTTAACAGTGGTCTGAGCTACGTATAAATGAACCGGCCGGTACGCAAAATTACGCCCTGGCCAGCAGCGGTACTTTTAGGCTAATTGAGCTACTCTGGGTGCAGGTCGGCCAGGCCGCGGCGCAGGGCGTACAGCGCCGCCTGGGTGCGGTTGGCCAGGTGCAGCTTATCCAGGATATTGCTGACGTGCTTGCCGACGGTCCGCTCGCTGATGGCCAGCCTTTCAGCAATCTCCTGGTTGGTCAAGCCCTGAGCCACCAGGCGCAGCGTCTCCAGTTCTCGCTCACTCAGCGGTTCTTCAGACAGGGGTAAGTCTGAGGGTTGGCTCAACTCGCGGATGAGTTTCAAGGCAATGGTGGGATGCAGCGAGGGTTGGCCTTGATAGACATCCCGAATAGCCTGGATCAACTGCTGCGGCGACGAATCTTTCAACAGATAGCCCAAAGCCCCGGCTTTGATGGCGGCAAAAACTTTGTCGTCGTCGCTGAAGCTGGTCAGCACCAGAATGCGGGCCAGGGGATTCTCCGCCTTGATGGCCTGGATAGCCTCCAGGCCGTCTTTACGGGGCATGATCATATCTAGCAGGATAACATCGGGGCACACCGACCGGGCCATGACAACCGCCTCCTCCCCATCGGCGGCTTCACCCACCAGCTCCAGACCGGGCTTGGCCGTGATCAAGGTCCGCAGCCCCTCGCGGACAATAGCATGGTCATCGGCAATCAGGATACGAATATTTTTAGGCTCGCTCATAGCGATACCCCCTTTGTCAATACCCCCTCCCCTGGCCCCAACTTGCGCGCCGGATCGGCGCGCAAACGGGGGTTGAGATGGGGGTGTTTTCATCCGTACTTCTATTTGGGAACCTTCACTCTCACCTCGATGATGGTGCCTTTGCCGGGGGCAGAGCGAATGGTTAAGACGCCCTGCACCTTGGCGACTCGCTCCCGCAGCCCGCGCAGCCCCAACCCGCCTTTGCCTTGAACTTCATCAGGATCAAAGCCCTGGCCGTTATCAAGGATAGCCAATTCTACCTCGTCCGCCACCAAGCGCAAGTGGACGGTTACCAGGGTCGCGCCGGAATGTTTCAAAGTATTGTTCAGGGCCTCCTGGGTAATGCCGTAAAGCTCTTGTTCTAGCGCCAGCGGCAGCTCAATCAAATCTTCGGTCACCAGCCGGGCGGTAATACCGGCCCGCCGCTCCACCGCGGCCAGGCGCTGGTGCAAAGCCCCCACCAAACCTTCCTGCGCCAGGTCAATGGGCCGCAGTTCATACACCAGCAATCGCATCTCTTTCAGCGCCTGTTGAGCCGTTTCACCAATCCGGGTCAGATTATGCTGAACCGGTTCTAACTGGCCGCTTCTGACTTGTTCCAGGGCGCCTTCGGCAAAGAGCGTCAGGCTATAGAGTGATTGAGTCACCGAGTCGTGCAGCTCGCGGGCCAGCCGTTCCCGTTCGGCCACCACCGCGGCTTCGCGGGCCTGTTGCCGCAGCCGGATATTCTCCACCGCCACCCCAATCTGGTCGGCCACGGTGCTCAAAAGGGCCATATCTTCTACATTGAACTGCTTCTCTAACCGGCCAAAGATGGTCAGGGCGCCTAATAGTTGTCCGGCAACCCGGATGGGCGCTCCCGCAAAGGTTCTCAGGCCGGCCGGCAAGCCGGTCCCGATTAATCGTGGGTCGGCGGCCAGGCTGGGCAGCAGCAGTGGGTGATTTTGTCCAACCACCTGGCCCAGCAAGCCGGCAGTGGTTACCCCGGTCTCAACTTGACCCACCTCGTCGGCAGCCAGTCCCTGCTGAGCCACCAGGCGGAACGGTTGGTCCGTCCCGGTCTCGCTGAGCCAGATCAACCCAACGCTGCTCTGCAAGGCGGTCAACACCTGTCGCAGGGCCTGGGCCAGCATAGCCGGCAACTCCATAACCTGGCTGGCTACGGCCGCAACCTCGTACAGGGCCGATAGCTCCCGCGTCCGGTCGGTTACCCGCTGTTCCAACTCCTCGGCATGGCGCTGCACCTGCTCATACAGTTGGGTCTGGCGCATGGCAATGGCCAACTGATCGGCAATCTGTTGGGCCACCGCCTGATGCTCCGGGGAAAATGCGCCAAACTTGGTTGCCGACAAGTTTAGCGTCCCGACCAACTCGGCCTGGTAGATCAGGGGTACGATCATAACTGAAGCGCGGCCGGGGTGAGCGGTACTTGCTTCAATCTGATTTAGCTGCGCTTCTTCCAGCACCAGCACCTGACCTGCTCGCAACGGCTCGAACCACTCTCGAGGGACATTCAATTGATCGAGTCTGATCAGGTCGCCTGGCGGCAACAAACCGGTAGTTTCATCATAACCCGAGGCCATCACAACTTCAGTGGCGGCCTCGTTCAAAATCCTGATCGAAACCCGGCTGCAAGGGATAACGCGGCGGATGCGACTGACCACAACCCGGCCAATGGCCTCCACCGATTGGGCCGAGAGAATACCCTGCTCGATCTCGCGCAAGATCTCCAGCCGCTCCGAGTAACGCAGAATGGTCTCCTCGGCTTCCTTGCGGGCGGTAATGTCGTTGACCACGCCGTAGACAATCTTGGTCCCGTTGCGTAGCTCGACCCGGCCGCTGTCACGCACCCAGATCACCTGGCCGTCGGCCCGGTTCAGCCGGTATTCTGTCTCACTGGGCTGACCCTGCTCAAATTTAACAAATTGCTCCGCGGCCGCGGCCCGGTCGGCTGGATAGATCACATGTTCTGACCAAAAAGCCCAATCGACCAAAAATCTGTCCGGCGAATAACCGGTCAGTATTTCGACATTGGGTGAAATGTACTGATTACGGTGCTCGCCCGTGGCGGTGATCTCGGTCACGTAGATATGGTCGCTGATCGAGGTAATGACCTGGCGAAACTGGGCTTCACTGCGCTCAAGGTCAGCCTGAACGCGCTCCCGCTCGGCGATCTCTTGCCGGGCCTGCTCATAGAGGCGGGCATTTTGAATAGCCACCGCGGCCTGATCGCTGAGAGTTTGGGCCAATTTAAGCTCATGTTCACTGAAAGTGCGCTCAAATCGGCTGTCTTCAAGGTCCACCAGGCCAATCGTCTGATCCTGATAGACCATAGGTAACATCAGCAGAGTTTTGATATGGCCTGATTGCATATAGGCCAGCTCGGCCGAGTCGATATCCGGCTGGCCGATGGTCAGTTGAACCGGCTGGCGCGCCGCCAACACCTGCTGAGTGAGCGGATAATCATTTAGATCGTACACCTCCGGTTCCGGTTCGTCCCCCTGCCAACCGGCCGGCGCGTAACCGGCCAGCTTACGGAGAGTGTTGCGGCTTTGGTCCCAGCGAGAAAAATGGCAGCTCTCGATATTTAACAGGCTGGCCATTTCGCGGGTGACCGTCTCCAACACATAATCCAGATCCAGGCTGGAGGAAATGGCCGCGCTGGCCCGTTGCAGGGCCAGCAGCTCTTGATGGCGCTGCTTTAGCGCCGCTTCAGCCTGCTTGCGCTCAGTGATATCGCGGAAACTGACGACGATGGCCGGCCGGCCATACCAGGTTGTCCTGGCCGCGGTTAACTCGACCGGCACCCACCGGCCGCTCTTGTGAGCGAGCGCGGTCTGGTACTGATTGATAACGGCCTCACCGGCCAGCCGCTGGTGGTAACGCTGGCTGACCGTTTCATACTCGGCCACAGGCACCAAATCTTTAACCGTGCGGTTGAGCAACTCCGCGGCGCTGTAACCGGTGAGTTGGCAGGCGCGCGGGTTCACATAGACCAACTGCTCTGCGCCGCTGATGATGGCAAAGCCATCCTGGGCGTTATCGGCCAAAGCCCTAAAGTTTTCTTCACTCTGCTGTAATTTCTGGTTGGCCTGATTGAGTTGGGCGGTACGCTCATTGACCAGCTCTTCCAGATGGTCGCGATAGCGGGCTAACTCCAGTTCGGTTCGCTTGCGTTCGCTAATATCACGGCTAACGCCCAAAAAGCCGCTAAAATTGCCATGGTTATCAAATAACACTTTTACTAAAACTTCAGTCCAAACAGTGGAACCATCCTTGCGCGGCTGCTCCAATTCATATGTCGCCGGTTCAAGTCTAAAATGTTGGGCGCCTTGCTCAATTTGGGGCATCGTTGCCATCAAGGCGGCTTGCATTATTTGCAATGAAGCGGGCGTCAACGCCTGGGCAGGGGTTTGAGCCAATACTTCCGGCACCGTATAGCCACGTAGCCGCTCCACCGACGGGCTGACATAGGTAAATTGCCCTGTCGGGCTCATCGTCCAGACCACATCAACCATATTCTCAGCCAGCAGCCGGTAACGGGCCTCGCTCTCCCGCAACGCTTTCTCGGCCTGCTTACGCGCCGTGATGTCGTGGCAGAAGGCCATAAAACGGTCATCGGTGATCTTGACGGCCCGCAGCGAGATCCAGATCTGCTGTCCATCCTGTCGCTGCTGCCGCAGCTCACCTTCGTAGTAACCAACGCGACGCAGAGCGGCCTCAGCTCCAAACAACTCGGTGTGGTCCTCCTCCGGCACGATCTCGGGGATATGCTTCTCATACAGGGCGGCGGCGGCGTACCCCAACATATCCAGGGCAACCTGGTTGGCCTCCACATAGCGGCCTGTCCCATCAGAGACAAACACCGCCACCGGGGCAAACTCGATATATGAGCGGAATTTGGCCTCGCTCTCCCGCAGCGCCTCTTCAGCCTGCTTGCGATTGGTAATATCTTCCGCCACCTTGATGAAATGGGTAATTCTACCCTCATCGTCTCGAACCGGTGAAATGGAGGCCAGCTCCCAATAAAGCTCTCCGTTCCTGGTCCGGTTGACAAGCTCACCTCGCCACACCTGGCCGGCCAAAATTGTCTGCCAGATTTCCTGATAGAACTCAGGCCGGTGTTGGCCGGATTTAAGCAGGCGTGGGTTTTGGCCGATCACTTCGTCCCAACCGTAACCGGTGATCTGGGTGAAACGGGGATTTACAAACTCGATCCGGCCCTGCTGATCGGTGATCACCACGGTGCTGGGGCTTTGTTCAACCGCCCGCGACAGCTTCCGCAGATCTTCCTCGGCCCGCTTCCGCTCGGTCACATCCCAATCGATCCCGATCCAGCGGATGGGCCGGCCTTGCTCATCCCGAATGATCCGGCTGCGACCCTGAATCCAACGAACCGCGCCATCCAGCCGGCGAATACGGTACTCGTGATCCAGAACCTCAGTTCGCCCTTCAAAATGGTCGCGCTGATTCTTTACTCTTTGGGCTTGATCTTCCGGCAAAACGTGGCTATCCCAAACGGACATACTGTCAGGCAGATCGTTAGCCTTAGCATCATCGTAGCCGAGCAGACTTTTTGCCTCCGGCGACAGGTAGGTCGTACCCGCCAGCTCTTCGAAAGTGGCCTCCGGGTCCAGGATCTCATCCCACAAGGCCCCGCCCGTGCCGGAGATGGCCAGTTCAAGACGCTGTTGGCTTTCCCGCAGCGCCTTCTCGGCTTGTTTGCGCGCCGTGATGTCTTGCACCACCACCACGCCCCAAGTATCTGAGGGCTGCTGCCGGTCGGGGGGAGGAGGGGCAATAGGCTCAACCTGCCATTGCAGATAACGCCCCAAAATTTTGTCATCAGTTTCACCTTGCCAGAGCTGGCCCTGGTGCAACTTCTGGCTGGCCTGGCGCCAGAAGTTCTCGATAGGACAGGCTGGGTCGGTACAGTTGGGGTGAAACAGGTGATGCACGGTTTGCCCCTTGACCTGAGTCACCGGGGCCAGATTCCACCGTTCGACGGTCCGGTTGGCCCGCTTTAGCCGCCCCTCCCGGTCAAGAAGGCCGATAAATTGAGGCGCCGAGTCAACCGTAACCTCCCACTCCTGTTTGGCGTGTTCGATCAGCGCCAGCGTTTCCTGGAGAGACAGCTCGGCCTGCTGGCGAATGGCCACCTCCTGGCTCAGGGCGGCATTGGTTTCGGCCAGCTCTCTGGTACGGTCGTGGACTCGTTGTTCCAGCTCCAGGTTGAGCTGGCGCAATTCTTGCTCACTTTGCCGGAGCGCCTCTACGATCTGCTTGCGTTCGGTCAGTTGGAGTTCCAGCATGTCGACCGCGGTGGACAGGTCGCTGGTCCGCTCCTGTAAGGTCTGCTGGGCGGCCTGGAGTTGCCGGTTGCTGGTGAGCAAGGCGGCCTCATTGGCCCTGGTCTGCTTGAGGACATTAGAGATACTGCCGGTAGCCAGGTAAACCAGCACTGCCGCGACAACGAAGTTGGTGGTTAGGGCCAGCCACAGCGACAGCGGCGTGGTAACCAGCGAGGTTACCGGTAATATGCCGTTGCTGTCGGCATAGAGCAAGGCCCCGCCCATCGCAAACGATAAGCCGGCAAAAACCAAAGCCACCCGCAGGCCGGCCAGCATGCCGATCACCACAATAATTACTGTGTAACTACTGAAGCCGGCGCTCATCACACCTCCGGCCAACCATGCGTCTATGGTCAGAATCAACCAGGCCAGGCTGGCGTAGAGCAGGCCGGCCAGTTTAACCGTCCCCCGACGCAATAGAACCAGGCTGCCCAAGGCCACCGGCAGCCACAGGCCGGTGAGCAGCAGGCGGGGCCAGGGACTCGGCTGCAACATCAACGTCAGCAAACCAAAGATAAGGGCTATGGCGATAGTGCCCCACAAGATCGCATATTGCTGGCCGGCCAACCGATTTTTTTCTTCGTCGGCAAAAGTTGGCGGCGTTAGCCATCGATCAAACGGCGAAGGGATCATAGCTCATCTGCCTCACAATTTAAGAAAACACTGCTGGCGAGGAAAAAGCGGCACACTGGGTAAGAGTACAGAAACCCGTTTTTTGGAAAAACGGGTTTCTGCCACCTGATAATCAAACATAGCCAATTGTTTTCAAGTATACCATAATTCAAGAACAGAGGAAACAGAACTTTGAGACTAAAGGCGTCAGCTTAAAGTTTGGCGGCGACACTTGTAAAAATGTAAAAATCAAGGTATACTAATCACCGTTCTTACCGCCGAGAGGCGAGGCGTGAGAATTGCCCAAAATATTCTCACCTCCAACTTCGCTACCCTAATTAAAGGAGGTGATGCTAATGTTTGACAGTAGTAGTATGTGCAGCGCCGTAGCATCACCTCCAATTTTTGGATAAGATGCTACGGCGCGGCAAAGGGTCACACCCAGGTGTGGCCCTTTGTTTTATGGAGTCAAAAATGTCAACCTATCCGATTGGCAAATTACCGGCAGCCGACCTGGCCAGACTGCTGGCCAGATACGCCCACCCCGCGCCTGGCCTAGTCGTTGGGCCGGTTGTGGGCCAGGATGCCGCCGTAATCGACCTGGGGAATCGCTACCTGGTGGTCAAAACCGATCCGATCACCTTTGCCACCGACGAGATTGGCTGGTATGCCGTCAACATCAATGCCAATGATATCGCCTGTACCGGCGCAACTCCACGCTGGTTCTTGGCTACCTTGCTCCTGCCCGACAAAAGCAGTACCCCTGAGTTGGTCGAAGCGATATTTGCTCAAATCCACGCTGCCTGCGCTGACCTGGCCATCAGCCTGGTGGGCGGCCATACCGAAATCACTTACGGCCTGGACCGCCCCCTGGTCATCGGCCACATGTTGGGAGAAGTGACCCCGGCCAACCTGATCACCACTGCCGGCGCTCAGGTTGGCGACGACCTGATTCTGACCAAGGGCATTGCCATTGAAGCAACCGCGCTCATCGCCATCGAAAAACGTGATGAGTTAGGGGAGCACTTTGAAAGGGATAAACTCGATGATTATGCGAATGTTCTACACCAGCCGGGGATTAGCGTGGTCAGAGATGCAGCCGTAGCGACGGCCGTTGGTGGGGTTCACGCTATGCACGACCCGACCGAAGGCGGTGTGGCTACCGGACTGCACGAACTGGCCGAGGCCGCCGGAGTGGGCCTGGAGATTATGGCCGAGGAACTGCCCTATCTGCCGGAGACGGTGGCGCTGTGCCAACACTTTGGCCTGGATCCGCTGGGAGTAATCGCCTCCGGCGCGCTGCTGATCGCCGCCGATCCAGGCTACAGTGAGCAAATCCTGGCGGCCCTGGGTGAGGCCGGCATCAAGGCCAGCCGGATTGGCCGGGTGCTGCGGCCGGAGCAAGGCCGGCGGCTGGCCGGCCCAGGCGGAACGCGGCCCCTGCCCACCTTTGGTCGCGATGAAATCACCCGCTTATTTGACTGAACAGCCCTACTCCGGTTCAATGGTAAAGGTGAGGGGAAAACCCTGCTGCCGGGCGGCGTACTGAGCTTTGAAGACGCGGCTCTTGGCTTCCGCCAGCGGCAAGGTGGTCACGTAAGCCTGTCCTCTGGTATGGGCTTCAAAAGCCACCCGCTCGGCCCGGCCAAAAGAAAGTTCAAAAATCGTGACCAGCACAGCGATGACAAAATCAAAGGTGGTGACATCGTCGTTGTGGATGATGACGCGATAGGGTCGCGCCAACTCCTCTTCATCCATCACGATGAATTCGATATCGAGACCGGTATCGGTACTGGTCTCAGTGTTGGTTGGCTGGCATGTTGAGTCAGGCTGCCTCATCTTGATCTCTTCCCCCGGCAGCTAATCACGGCGACGCCGCGCCCAGGCGGGCCAGCGCCAGCCGGGCCAGGACCACAATTTCGTTATCCCCACTTTCAAAGGCCAGCAGGCCGGCCTGGTTATAGGCTGAACCGGCCTCGGCCAGCCGGCCCTGCAGCTCAAGGGCCTGCGCCAGCAGCAGCCAGGCTCCGGCTGAATTCTCATCGAGTTCCAAGGCTGTGCGGGCATCCAGTTCAGCCTTTTCCAGTTGATTTAAGCGCAATCTCACCTGACTCCGGAACAGGTAATAGGTGAGAGGATCATTGAAGGCGCTTTCGGCCGCGGCCAACGTTTGGGCCGCCGCGGCTTGCTGACCCAGAACCTCCTGCAAGAGACCTTTGAGCAAAATCAGGCCAGGCTCAGCCGGCGCCTTGGCCAGGCCCTTTTCCAATGCGGCCAGCGCCGCCGGGTAGTCGCCAATACCAATAGCATTAAAGGCTGAGTTCTCGGCCTCCAAGCGGGCCAGTACCTCCGGCGACGGGGCCAGGATGGTGTTGAGGGCCACCGCCACGCCGCCAACGAGCAGCCCAACGATCAGCAGGGCAATCAGCCCATTGCGTCGCCGGCGTCGCTGCTGCGCGGCAACCAACTCATCGATATACCACCACCATCGTTCCTGAGCCGGCTGCGGACCGGGACGGTATTGAGCCAGGGCCGCCGGTCCACCTACTGCCTTGAGCAGCGGCCCACCCGCGCGTCGCAGGTGGGCCTGCACTGTCTCAAACCGGCCTTGCTCCGGCAGTAGGTTCAGTCCGGTGGCTCCAAGTTGGTTAAAGAGCAGGGTCGCCTGGTCCAGGTCGTGCAGCAGTTGCAACGCCTCGGTCGCGGTCAGCGACCTGATTTTGACCTGACGTTCTTCCAGGCTGCTCAACAGCTCCCGCAGATCATCAGCGGGAGTCAATTTTTTTGGCTGCAAATATTCTAATTTTGGCATTCAACAGGTTACAGGTAGCAGGTGGCACGCAAAGCGGCAGGTTACAGGTTAAAAACCTATCTGCCACCTAATTTGTTCAGTCCTTGAATAATTATAGCACGCCAGCCCGGGTTAGCATGCCCAGGCTAATCCGATTGTGCCGCTCGATGACCGGCCCAAGTTCAAAAGGCAAGAATTGACCATCCTCAACAATCACCCGGCCATTGATAACCGACAGCCAGACCTGAGCGGGCGTACAGGTGAACAACGAAGCCACCGGGTCGGCTTGCCCGCCGGCATGGGCCAGGCCATCCACCCGAAAGGCCACCAGGTCGGCAGCCTTACCGGGCGCCAGCACGGCGATATCGTCCCGGCGTAAGACGCGCCCCCCGCCCAGGGTGGCCAATTCCAGGGCTTCGCGGGCGGTGAAGCGGTCGGCCCGCGACTCAAAGCCGGGCCAACCGACCCGCTGCAGCAGCATGGCCTGGCGGGCCTCGCCTAGCATGTGGTTGCCGTCATTGCTGGCCGAACCGTCAACGCCCAAACCAACCCGGACGCGCTGATCGACCATCGCCCGAATCGGGGCGATGCCGGAAGCCAGAATCATATTGCTACTGGGGCAATGGCAGACGCCGGTATTGGTTTTAGCCAGCCACTCAACCTCGGCCGCGTTGGGATGGACCATGTGGGCAAACCAGACATCCTCGCCGGCCCAGTGGCACCACTCGGCGTATTCCACCGGCCGTTTGCCAAACATCTCCAGGCAGAAGCGATCCTCGTCTTTGGTCTCGGCCAGGTGGGTGTGCAGGTTGACCAGCGGATACTGCCGGGCGATTTCAACCGACTCCCGCATGAGATCGGCGGTGACGCTGAAGGGGGAGCACGGGGCCAGGCCGATCCGCACCATCGAGAACGGTTCGGGATCATGGAAAGTTTCAATGGCCCGAATACAATCTTTGATGATTTCCGGCTCAGGATCACAAACGCGGTCGGGCGGCAGACCGCCCTGGCTCTCGCCCAGACTCATGCTGCCGCGGGTAGGGTGGAAGCGCACCCCGATCTCTTGGGCGGCCCGGATCTCGTCATCGATTTTGCTGCCGTTGGGATAAAGATAGAGGTGGTCGGCCACGGTAGTGCAGCCGCTCAGAATTAGCTCACTCAGGCCAATCTTGGCGCTAACATAAACCGCCTCCGGGGTCATTTCGGCCCAGATAGGGTAGAGAAACTTGAGCCAGTCGAACAGAATTTTGCCGGCGCCGGTGCCAATAGTACGGGTGAGGGTTTGGTAGAGGTGATGGTGGCAGTTGACCAGACCGGGCATGACCACACAGCCGCGAGCATCGATCACCTGATCGAGGCCGGCGTGAGCCAGATCGGGCCGGTTTTCGGCCAGCCAGCGCTCAACCTCAGCCGAGGGGCCAACCCAACTGATCCGGTTGTCTTCAACCAGCACTGCGCCAGCTTTGATCTCCTGGCGCAGCTCATTCATGGTTACCAGAACATCAGCGTTCTTAACCAGAAGTGTAGACATAAAATGACGAACCTCCCTGTTGTCACCAGATTCAAAAAAATAGACCCTTGTTATGTCGGAACACAACGACTTGCGCCGACGATGCACGTGTAGATGACAAGAGCGAAACCTATCTTACCATCGATAGAGTAACCCTACAAGTTCCTATCAGGGATGGGATTGTTGTCAACGGTTGAAAAGTGTACCAAATTGAGCCATTGACAACACCCCTACGTCTCATCATCAAAACCTGGAATGTCTGCCAAATGGTAAAGCCCGGGTGAGGCTGACCACGTTATCCCCGGCTGACCGACCCGGCGACCTCATGCAACTGGCCCAGTTGGGTCTGGCAGGCGCTCAACACGACGTTGTGGGGATTTTGGCGATCAGGCAGAAGATGAAGGACGAAATTGCATCGTTCCAATTAGAAGGGTTAGGTCGGCTATGGTATACTTGGCTGTATGGAAACGCCCATCCTGCGCACCAAAATTTATATACCCCAACCTCAACCGGGGAGTCTGATCCCCCGTCCAAATCTGCTTGAAAAACTCGATAAAGTTTTGGACCACCGGCTGACCCTGATTTCGGCCTCGGCCGGCTCCGGTAAAACTACCCTGGTCAGCCAGTGGCTCGATCTAAAAACAGCAGGGGAGCAGGGGAGCAGAGGAGTGGAGGAGAATTTCGCGCCTGCCCCTCTGCTCCCCTACCCCCCTGCTCAATTCGCTTGGCTCTCATTAGACGAAGCGGATAATGACCCGGTTCGTTTCTGGAGCTACGTTATCGCCGCCTTAGAAACGGTTCAGGCAGGTCTGGGAGATAATACGCTGCCCTTGTTACGTTCCTCCCAACCGTCGCCGCTTGAAATTGTGCTAACTTTTCTCCTCAACGACCTGGCTGCCCTACCCCATGACGTCGTCCTGGTCCTGGATGATTATCACCTGATCGAAAATTCAGATATTCATACCGCCTTAACGCTGCTCATTGACCGTTTGCCGCCCCAATTGCACCTCATCCTGACCAGCCGAGCCGACCCGCCCCTGCCGTTAGCCCGCTGGCGGGCCAAACGGCAGTTGACCGAACTGCGGGCGGAGGCGCTGCGCTTTACCCCAGATGAGGTCGCCTTTTTTCTCAATCAGATGATTGGGCTAAACCTGACCTCTGAGCAGATGGCTGCCCTGGCAGCTAAAACCGAGGGCTGGGTAGCCGGGCTGCAATTGGTTGGCTTGTCGCTGCAAGGCCGGACGGATGTCGAGCCTTTCATCGCTGCTTTTACCGGCACGCATCGTTATATTTTGGATTACATGACCGAAGAGATTCTGCGCCGGCAGCCGGAAAACGTCCAAACTTTCTTGTTACAGACCTCCATCCTGGAGCGGCTGACCGGCCCTTTGTGCGATGCCGTGACCGGCCGAACCGACAGTCAAGCGCTACTGGAACAACTGGCGCGGGCCAACCTGTTTATCCTGCCCCTGGATGACCAGGGCCAGTGGTATCGCTATCATCACCTGTTTGCCGATTTATTACGCCACTATTTGCAGCAAACCCCACCCCAACCCCTCCCCCGCAGCGGGGGAGGGGCTAGGGGAGGGGGTATTTACGAAAAAGGCGGGATCGCTGAATTGCATCGCCGGGCCGCGACCTGGTCTGAGCAAGCCGGGTTCGTTGAAGAGGCGATTTATCACACCAGCGCCGCCCACGATTTTGAATGGACCAGGCGGTTGATGCTGCATCACCTGGAAGCAATCGTTAAACGGGGTGAAGCGACGCTGATGCTGCGCTGGTTCAACGCTTTACCGGAGGCATGGCTGCGGTCTCAACCCAAGCTGAATGTCCTGCAGGCCTGGCTGTTGTTGTTGACGGGTCATTTTGATGAGATGCAACGCAAGCTGGCGGAACCCGAAATCTTAAGTCTTCACCATCAAACTCCACTTGAGCCAGACGAGGGGGCAGGAATCATAAAAAACCGGGATTTACCGGGTTTAATCGTGGGCTTACAGGCGCATTTGGCCCTGATTAAGGGCGATGTTCCCCGCGCAATGGAATTATCCCAGCAGGCGCTGGCGCAGTTGGCCGAGGCCGATGTGACCCTGCGGGGGATTATTGCCGAGAATTTGGCGCCCATTTACTGGCTTAAGGGTGAACCGGAGCGCGCCCGTCAGCTTCTCGCCCAATTCGGCGCGTTCACTCCCAACAGCCATGCTCTGGTCACTGAGCTGGTCCTCAGTGGTAGGGCCGAACTAAAATGGTTTCAGGGCCGGTACCGGCAAGCCTTTGCCCTTTACCAACGCTTTCTGCAAGAGGCAGTGGCTCTTCAAGACTTGGGGGCTTTGATCCCTGTGATGGGGACCGCGCATGCTGTTTTAGGTTATATTCTGTACGAGTGGAACGAGCTGGCGGCGGCGGAGGCTCATTTGCGGCAGGGGATCGAGCTGGGTAACCAGGGGATGGCCTGGCGAGCACTGGTGATCGGTTATACTGGGTTGGGCCGGGTGCTGCTGGCTCAGAGAAAGTGGAGCGAAGCGGCTGAGATTTTCCAACAGGCTGAACAACTGGCCCAGGACCTTGGTTCCGATCTGGTCCTGACGCTGGTTACGCCCCTCCAGGTCGACCTCTGGCTGGCTCAAGGGGATCTCGCGGCGGTAAAGCGGTGGCTGTTGACCAATGGCCTTAAGCCTGATGATGAATTTGAGGGCTATAAGGTCATTATTTATATCTTCCTGGGGCGCGCCTTCCTGGCCTGCGGCCAACGGGAAGCGGCAGAGGCTCTGTTACTCCAGTTGCTCAGGGTGACAGAGGCCGCTCAACAGCTGTACTGGCTTGCCCAAGTCCTGGCGCTGCAAGCCCTGACCTTTCAAGCTCAACATAAGCGAGAGCCAGCTCTGGCAGCGCTGAAACGAGCCTTGGCCCTGGGTGAACCGGAAGGGTATATCCGCACTTTTGTCAACGAAGGCCCGCCGATGGCGGCGCTGCTCCTCAAACTCCGTGAGGCCCGGCAGTGGGAGCACGGAGATGATCTGCCCTCGCTCAACTATCTCAACACCTTACTGGCGGCGTTAGGCGCGGCCGAGCTTGTGGCCGACCAGAAAAGTGCGCTGCGTGAGGCCAGGCAGCCCTCCCTGGCTGAACCTCTGACCGAACGCGAACTCGAAGTACTGCACCTGTTAACCACCGGTTTGTCCACTCAGGAAATTGCAGAGCAGTTGGTCATCACCCTGGCTACGCTTAGGGCACACCAGAAGAATATTTATGCCAAGCTGGAGGTGAACAGCCGGGCCGAGGCCATGGTGAAAGCCAAAGCCTTAAACTTATTCGAATAACCGCTTTACACTCAATTGACTCATATTTAGCCGGGACTCGCCATCCCGGCTTTTTTTATCTGCCGCCTTCACTCCGCTCTCCCCAGTCTTGGGGATAGCGGATAACTCTGATCGGTGATAAAGATACCCAACGTTCTCCCCAAGCGTGTGGATGAAATCCAGTCCTACAGATGATATATTACTTCTAACCTTAAGTCTGCTGCACGATCTCAATCTGGAGGAACAGCGAGGCGAATAGGGCTAAGGTCGTTGCCACACGAGCTACGACTGGGAGCATAAATGACAAAGCTGACTTAACCGCCCTATTATACCGTGATGGTTCAGGTTGAAAGGAGGGCCGATGAGCCATACTAAATAAAGAAATCCGACTCACCGTTAAGTAAGTTCAATTTTATAAAGGTTTATGATTAGAAAGGAGATTAACTATGGATAAGATACTTGTCGTCATCTTCGACGACGAAAACAAGGCTTACGAGGGCTCAAGAAGCCTCCAGGATTTGCATAATGAGGGCAGCATCACGCTCTATGCCAAAGCTGTGATCGCCAAAGACGCCAGGGGGCAAGTGAGCGTCAAACAGACGGACGAGCCGGGTCCTATCGGGACGGGGGTCGGCCTGCTCACCGGGAGCTTGCTTGGCTTGCTCGGTGGGCCGGTGGGGGTCGCGCTGGGGGCCTATGCGGGGATGTTCGGCGGGATGATCTACGACCTGGCCAACCTGGGGGTCGGCGAGGACTTCCTGTACGAGGTCGGGCAGTATCTGCTGCCGGGCAAGGCGGCCGTCGTGGCCGAAGTCTGGGAGGAGTGGGTGCTGCCGGTTGATGCGCGCCTGCAGGCCGTAGGCGGCGTCGTCTTTCGCCGAACGCGCGGGGACATCGAGGACGCCCAGTTCGAGCGGGACGTTGCCGCGCTCAACGCCGAAATCGACGAGCTGGAAGCCGAATGGGCCCAGGCGAACGGGGAGGCCAAGGCCGAGCTCCAGGCGCGGCTTGACGCGGCCAAGGCCAGGCTGCAAGCCATGCAGGATAGTATCGAGGCGAAGATCGAGGCCAGCCAGCAAGAGACCGAGGCGAAGATCAAGTTGCTGCAGGAGCAGGCGGCCAAGGCGCAGGGCGAGCGGAAGGCCAAACGCGAGGCGCGCATCGCCAAGCTGCAGGCCGACCAGAAGCGGCGCAGCGACCTGCTGCACCAGGCCTGGGAACTTACCAAGGAAGCGATGAAAGGGTGAGCCTCTGCTGAGTCTTGATCCAGGCCAACTTCGACCGGACCTGGCAGAGATGAACCTTGAAGCAGGTGGAGGAAGACCTCCACCTGCTCGGCTCGGCAACCTGCGCCGAAGTGAAGTATATTCAAGTGAGGGCAAGCCTTGAATAAGCAACCCAGTTATTCTAAATGAAAGACAGTAGGCTGTGTTGGGTAGAGGGCGAGGAACTGCTTTAAACTTACTGAGAATAAAAGAAATGAAAGAAAGGGGATAATCATGAAGAAGCTTTCAGAAAGTCTACAGGAACTTACCAACCATGTCACAAACATGGAGAAGAAAGTCGTTGGCGCCGAGAAAGAAACCAGGGAGAAGGTAGAAGCCACTATCGAGGCCTCTAAAGCGGATGCTAAAGCCAGGCAGGATGAATTCAAGGCCAAAGTCACGCAGAGGCAGGCAGCCGTGGCTTCCCAGTGGGAAGAACTCCAGGCGAACTATAACCAGAAGGTCAAGCAAATCAAGAGCAATATTGAAGCCAAGAAAGAGGCTCACGAGCGCAATCGAGCCGTGCGCCGGGCCGATGACGCTGAGTCATATGCCGAGGCTTCGATTTACTTTGCCATGTTGGCGATTGACGAAGCTGAGGTCGCCATCCTGGAGGCTGTTGACGCTCGGGCTTATGCAGAATCGTTAGCCTAGTACTCGGTGCGAAACGGAAGCCCGGGCATCCTATGCCCGGCGGTAGGGCATAGGATGCCCTACCTACGGAGTTTCAAACTAGCCTAGCCCGAGAATGCTGACATAAACACCCTCCACCCGACACTTCAAGTTGCCTGATCTGGCTTGGCAATGAGCTCCAGCCTGATCGGGCAAGCTGTAGTGAGAAGAAAAAATTAACGATCTGTTTGAAAAAAGGAGATATATCATGCTTACTAACTTAGCTGGCAATTGGTGGACTTTCGTCCTGCGGGGCGTCTTCGCCCTCCTCTTTGGCGTCATCGCCTTTGTCTGGCCGGGCCTGACCATCCTTTCCTTAACCTATGTCTTTGGCTTTTATGCCCTGCTGGACGGTATTTTTGCCCTGGTCGCCGCCTGGAGCAACCGCAGCACCGACCGGGTGTGGCTGCTGCTCCTGGAAGGGCTGCTGGGCCTTGCCGCCGGGGTGATCGCCTTCGTCTGGCCGGGGAGTACGGCCCTGGCTCTGCTGGCGGTGATTGCCGTCTGGGCTATCTTGACCGGCATCCTGGAGATTGTGGCCGCCATCCGGCTGCGCCAGGAGATCGAGAACGAATGGCGGCTGGGTTTAGCCGGGCTGGCTTCCATCATCTTGGGGGTGCTGTTGGTGATTTGGCCGGGGTCCGGTCTGGTCACGATAAGCTGGCTCATTGGCTTCTATGCCATCGTCTTTGGGATATCAATGCTGGTTCTCGGCTTCCGCTTGCAGGGTTTGAACAAAAGCATCAAGCAGCAGACAGCGGGCGCCGTTTAAGCCGGCCCGCCAGGGCAGATCTGACAGGTGGCTTCACGGCCACCTGACAGGTGGCCCCGTATCACAAATATGAGCAAAAAGGAGAAATAAGTGGTGTTACCCTTAAAAGATCTGAACCCAACCCGTCGCTTTCCCTTTCTGACCTACGCCATCATCGTCATCAATGTCCTGGTGTTTTTCTGGGAGTTAAGCTTGTCACCGGCTCAACTTGAAGCGGCTTTGACCAGCCTGTCCGTGGTGCCGGCCAACGTGTCGGCGCATCCTTTCTCGCCGCAATCCATCCTGAGCGTGATCCGCAGCATGTTCTTCCACGCCGGGTGGAGCCATCTACTGGGCAATATGCTCTACCTGTATCTCTTCGGCGATAATGTCGAAGACCGCCTGGGCCGGATCGTGTATCTGGTGCTCTATTTTGGCAGTGGCTTTGCCGCCACCGTGGCCCAGGTCGCCATTGACCCGACCTCGACGATTGTCCAGGTGGGGGCCAGCGGCGCGATTGCCGGGGTGTTGGGCAGCTACTTCATCCTCTTCCCCGGCGTGCGGGTCGAGGGCATTGTGCCGCTGCGCTCCGTTAGCTTCTGGGTAAATCGGCCAGCCTGGCTGGTGCTGGGCTTGTGGTTCCTGGTGCAATTTTTCAATGGCGCGGCCTCTTTGGGGGTCCAGACGAGTACCGGTGGGGTAGCCTTTTTCGCCCACATCGGTGGCTTTGTGTTCGGGCTGATCTTGACCCAGCTGGTCATGCTCTTCTACCCGCAACCCCCTATCTCTGAGCGGCTGGAACTGCTCTACCAACGGGCCAGGCGCAATCCGGCTTTTTGAGCTGAGGGTTTAACTTCTGAACTTAAGTCAGCACATCTATCAAAGGAAGTGGTTTATGAATCAAATCAACGCTCCTGCACTTGAACTCAACGCCCTGACCAAACTCTATCACAACAGCGACGGCTCAACCTTGAAGGCCATTGATAACCTCAGCCTGAGCATCCCTCAGGGCCGGGTGTTTGGCTTGCTGGGGAACGAAGGCGCCGGTAAAACTACCCTGGTTGACCTCATAAGCGGTCGGTTGGAACCCACCACGGGAACGATTTCCGTGTTTGGCCACACCCTGACGCCCGGTAACGGGGCTTTGACGGATCAGGTTGGCCTGGTGATGGCCGGGGTGCCCACCATCAACCGGCGGCTTTCGATCTGGGAAAATTTTGCTCACCGGGCGCAGGCCAGAACCTGGCCCGAAGAAAAACTCAAACAACCCCTGGAGAGGCTGGTGAGCGAGCTCAACTTGGGGGAGTTCCTGGACTGCCCGGTTCACCAGTTGTCCCCCTCTCAGCAACGTCTGGTAACTTTCGTCTGCGCGCTGCAGGCCGATCCACCGATTGTGATTTTTGATGAACCGCTGGCCGGCCTTGATCATTTGACGGTCTCCGCGGTGAAATATTGGCTGTTCACCTGGCTAATTTTCAAGGAAAGACCGTGATTATTGCCACGCGCCAGCCGGAATTAATTGAAGAAGTAGGTGATGAGGTGGCCATCCTCAACCAGGGGCGGCTGCTGACCCAGCAGCCGGTGGCCCAACTGCTGCGGGCGCCTCAGGCTACTGTTTTCGAGATCAAGTTCAAAGGGCATCTGCCGACCCATTGGCGGGACTGGTTCGATAACCTGTCCATGACCCAGACCGAAGCAGGCGAAACCATTCTCGCCGGGCCGGTCAGAGACCAGGCGGCTCTATATGGCATCTTGATCAAAATCCGGGACCTGGCCTTACCGCTGCTCTCGGTGACTCAGACCGGACCGAGTCTGGCCAATGTGCTGCGCTTTTTACAACCAGAAGATGCTCTACCAGAGTTGGGATGATATAGATGTTCAGAGAAGTTTTTTCCAGCCATTTCAGGCCGGGATTGGGAGATTAGAGGATTTTTCCCTGATTGACTGACAAATTTAAGCAAAAATAGGCTACCGATAATTCCCAATCTGT
>CAYNLK010000037.1:0-61378 GCA_964398055.1 uncultured Caldilineaceae bacterium | reverse complement strand
ACCCCCATTTTCATTCATCGTTGCCGTGCCGCAGGCTGGGTCCGTCTCCTCTATTCAGAAGCAGCCCCTTTCTCTGTCCAGACCGTCCGTGATTTGGCCGAGGACGTCAACGACACGGTGGGGCCAGTCGTCACGAGCTTTTACGAATGGGGTCCGTGGGTCAACGGTGGAGCTTGGCTAACCATCGGCGGCCAGCGCATTGATTTCATCTATCGCAGCCTTGAACACCTGGAACGGGTCATCACCGAGACCGAAGCGGGCCGCTATGAGCTTGATTATGCCCAGCAGCCGCCCTTTGGCTTCTTTAGCGCCACGTATCTGGGCGAGGTTGCGGTGTGCCTGCCTCTGTTTGACTCCGAGGCGCACATCGAACGGTTGAAGCGGTGGGTCGAGGAATATCCGGAGGCCTTGCGCCAAGCCGTGGTGCAGGACTACTTCTGGGCGGCTGAATTTGGCGTGGCGGCGTTCGCATCCAGGTTCGCGGCTCGTGTCGACGGCTACGCGAGAACTCATCCCTGGGCCAACCATTTTTCGGCGGCGGCCTTATCTTCAAAAAACCGGAAAAGCTGCCCCTGATTGTACTCAAAGATCAGATCCTTAAAACGTTCACTCTTGATCTTGTCCAACGAAACCAGGCCGGCCCCTCTCAACCGATAGTTGGCCAACTTCTGCAACAGCGTTCCGGCCAGGGTGGTCTTCAAATCAAAAAATTCGGGCGAAAAATTGGCTTCGTACAGCAAAACGTTACGGGTGTTATGCTCGAGGCAACTGGCGATAAGCTCCAAAATATCTTGTTCAGTATGGATGATAAAATCAGCGACATCTCCTTCGATGTATCGGGTATTATAAACTTCCTGGACCTTAAATAGAGTCATTGCAGAATAAGCAATTTACTGCGTTTAACCACTACTGATAGTAGTTTGTTCAGGTAGCCAATCACCAGATATTGTGTCAAATTTTATTTTGCAACAACTCTAATGACATAATTCACTCCTACTGATCGGCTCAGCCTCGAAAAGTTAGCGGCCAAGCTCTAATTTGATAACTTGGCGGCTGTTATGCCTTATAGGAAACTCTTTTCAGTCTCCATCATCGGCCATGGGGAAGGGCCATAATGATGAGGACGTTGCGCTTAGTCGAGTTGCATAGCCAGGTGATGATGATTTGAGCCGCCAGGATAAACCAATTCTTGCTACTTCGTGCAGCCTAAATCCTGCTGGGATTGTAATGGACAACCGCAATTTTGCCAACCCGCAAGTTGGTTGAGCAAAAGGTAACAGAGTGGCCCAAATGAGACTCTGAAATATTACCTTGCCCCTTTACCTCTAGCGAAAACCTTTCTGGCGAGCTATACTCTCCGAGAGTTCCGGTGATACAAGAACGTTATTCGAATTTTTAGTTGGGTGCAGTTCCTCTGACCTCCCCTTCAAGCAATAAGTTCAAGTAAGACCATAAGTTGGCAATGAAGCAGGCTTTTGACATTTCAGGGAGATGATTTTATGTGTTTGTTGGGCCTGTTTTTTGGTCTTGTCATGCACGAATGAGATAAAAGCATGCCAATCACCATTCACTTCTATACAGCGGAGTTCAAGCAAGGTCTCGGCTCGCTCCTTGAGCCATCTCATCCCGCCACAGTCAAATCTTTTGGCAATGACGTAATTGACCGCTCCTTCAACAGCCCCGGACGAGATTTCCAAATCCTGTGCCCGCAGAGTTTTGTAATCCATTTTTTGCTGACGTTTGTCGAGATAGCCATGCACTTTTTGCAAACATTCTTGCTGGGGCCCTTTAGGCAGCAAAGCCAATCGTTGCTCAAGTTCTTTGATGATATCAGCCACCCGTCCATCATACAGGCGCTCTTTTTGCGTGTTGACCCACTCCACCAGTTCGTCACTGCCTTCTTGGTATAAGGCCTGTCCTGCTTCCCAGAGATACTCCGTGACATGGTAGACATCAATGGTGTGGATAGCTTCGGAGAAGAATTCCTCAAGGTAGCGTTCCAGGTCCTTATCGCCATCGGTCATAATCTGAACAGTTTACCACTCTCCCGTCCAAAACCACGCTTGTCTGCTTCCCGACGAGCAATGGCGACCACCTGCTGTTTGGAAGCATATACTTTTTTGTGCCGCGGTCCTTCCAGTTGGCCGTCCTCACTTCTCCTGAGCGTATACATCACCATCATCGTCGCCATTTTGGCGTTTTTGCTTTTGTCCCCCTTTTTGCGCCGTTTCTTGCTCCCTCGTCGCTGCCGCGCCGCCTTACCTCGATGCCGTTGTGAGCCGGGATGCGGATTGGGCTGTCGTTGACCCCGCCGTTTTTCCAATTCCTCCTCGGTCGCCATTGGATTGCCCTTGCTGTCAAACTGGATGACCAGCACCTCCCCCTCATCTTCCGGCGCCGGGGCGCTCTCAAACCACTCTCTGGTATGTCGCCCTAGCCCCAAGACCATCTCTTCGATACTCTTCTGGGCCGGAGACCATTGCAGAAACAGACTCAAGACGATGGTGGCCTGGGCATAGCTCATTTTGGTCGCGATCAAGGCGGCATAACTCTGCACCAGCATACTAAAACCGTCTCCCGTTAAGCCAAGCTCTTCATCGAGCGGATAGTATCCTCCGCCCCCTTTCGTCTGGTACACATAACTCCGCCAATAGCTCACCTTACCAAAAAATGTTCCCAACCGGCGTTTTTGTGGCTTTTGCCACTTATACTCCGCTGGCTTTTGATGCCTTTCTTTGATGCCCTCTTCTTTCAGACACAAAAACAAGCTGATGAACAGTAACCCCAAAGCAAATACTTTGCTGACTAATTCCTGTTCGAATTCCCAAAAATTGAGCGTCTGACAATTCGTAATCCAGTCAATTAGACCCTGCACTTCTTGAAATATCTCTTCCTGTATCTCTTCCGCTGTCGGGGCAGCCTTTTTTGGTCATTTTGTCTCCTCCTCAACTGATTTTCAAAAATTTGTTATCTTACACTATTGTCCTTTTTTGCCAGGTATCGCTGGGGAGTTCAGTGTATCTGCGCCCATCTGGGACAGCGTGGCCACATCGTCCACCGCGTTAGCCAATAGCGTATGGAGCGAAAAGAGCGCCGCCTCCGGCGATTGGGCCGGATCGTCGGGATCGAGCCAGGCTTCGCGAATGACCACCAGCCCGCCCGGCGACAGGGCGGCGTGCGTTTTACACAGCAGGGCCAATTTGCCCTCATCCGTCTCGCTGACCAACACCCCAAAGATGAGGGCCACGTCGTAACCACTGCCCAAATCCTCTTGCTGAAAATCCCCGGCCCGGACGGTGACTCGCTCGCTCATTCCCGCCGCAGCGATGATCTCGCCGGCCACTTCGGCGGCAGCCGGCAGCTTGAACACTGTCACCGTCAAGTTGGGGTAGCGGCGGGCCAGGGCCATACTGTAGCCACCGTGCCCACCACCGATGTCGATCAGCCGCAGCGGCCGGTCCGTCGGCAAGTCAAGCACCGCAGCCACAGCCGGAGCCGAGACGCGGGCCATGTCATACATAGCTAACTCAAAGTTGCGCACCCAGTTCGTCCGCTCCTCCATTTGCCGGTTTGGTTCGGGCCACCGGCCGCTGCGGATCGCCTCCGGCAGGCGTCCCCAGCGCTCGTAACCGGCCTGCTCCAGCCGGGCCATATTGCCCAAAAAGAACAGCCCATCCTCAACCAGGCAGGTCGCCACCAGGGGACTGTTGGCATAGAGTTCGCCTTGTTTAGTCAGCAGCCCCAGACCCGCAGCGGCATTGAGCAGCCGCCGCAGCGCTTCCGGGTGGCTGCCGGTCAAAGCGGCCAGCTCAGCGGCTCGCCGGGGAGCGCCGGCCAGGTGGCGGAAGATGTCCAACTGATTGGCGGTCAGCAGGATTTGAGCGGCCCGGTAGCCGCGCATCATGTTGTGGATGACGTGCCATTGCTCGATTTCTGGTTTGGTCATTACGGTTAGTCCTCCTTGATCTTTCCGGTCTCGCGGAGTAGAAAACAGGGTTGGCAAAACGTTGCCCCGGCAAAGCGGCGACTGCGACTTTCCAGCATTATCTCACCGCAGCCGGCGCAGGTCAACTGAGCCAGCTTCGGTCATAATTAACTCCCTACAATATAACTCATTAATGCAAATTATTGCAATTAATAATAATATTATCTGTGTCTATTCTTGACAAAGCTTGTTTTTCTGAATATTATCACTGTTGCGAATAATTGCAATAAGTTGATGATTACGGCTTTGGTCTGGTCCCGAGTCTCAATTCATAGCCAGACTGACGGGTAAAAGGATATCGTAAAAAGGGTGACGATGGCTTGTGAAGCGTTCTTTCTCAAAAAATTGCGGGCCAGCGGCTTTCGACTGACGCCGCAGCGGGAGCTGGTGCTCACCGTGCTGCACCAATTGCAGAACTTTGCCACGGCTGAAGAAATCTACAGTCAGGTTCAGAGGATGAATTCGTCGGTCAACATTTCCACCGTGTATCGCACCCTGGAACTACTTCAGGAGTTTCGGCTGGTGACCGGCGTCGACTCCGGCGATGGGCAACGTTTGTACCGACTCCTCGATGTGGAAGCGCCTCACCTCCATCTGGTCTGCCGGCAATGCGGCCAGATTATCGGGGTAGAGTTGGAACCTTTTGAACCGTTGACGAGCTTCCTGGCGGAGCAGTACGGCTTCGCAGTCCAGGCTGAACAACTATGTCTGCCGGGCTTGTGCCGGGAGTGCCGGTTTGCGGCCGCCGAAAGTGGGCGACGCGACGCTGTTGCCGTCCATCATCACGCCTAAACTCATCAAAATCATCCGGTTGAAAGGAGGTGATATGTGCCAGGCGACCATTTATCTTGACGAAGAAAAAGTTATGAAAGACGTTATCTGGGTTGAACCGGTAGCGGAGGGTGTGCTGATCCGCACTTTTTTTGCAGACCCGGTTGTGGTAAAGGGCGTCATCAAAGGGATCGATTTGCTAAAACATCGAGTCCTGCTGGCCTCACCTGAAAAAACTGAAGTAGCTCTAAAACAAATGAAAATAGCAAATAGATTTTTCGGGGAATTACCCCTGAATGGTTACAACCGAAGCCAGTCAAAACAATAGTTTAGGAGGAGACAAATGAATACTTTCCGCTTGATCACCGGTTTAGGCCAGACAGCCGTCAGCCTGCTGGTCGCAGTTATGTTAGTTACCGCCTGTGGGGCCCCTCAACCCCAGGCTACTCAAACTCCTACGGCAGTAGTCGAAACACCGGTTGTCGAGGCAGAGCAAACGGTGGCAACCGAGGAAGCAACCGCCTCGGCCGCAAAGCGCGAGCTTATCCTGGCCGTCGGTGGGGAGGCTGAAGAAGGCTATGACCCCACCCTGGGTTGGGGCCGCTACGGCGCGCCGCTCTTTCAGAGCACGCTGTTGCGCCGGGATGAAAATCTTAACCTGGTCAACGACCTGGCCGAAAGTTACACTTTGAGTGAAGACCGCCTGGTCTGGATAGTCAAAATCCGTCAGGATGTCCTGTTTTCAGATGGCCAGCCATTGACCGCCAAAGATGTGGCCTATACCTTCAACAAAGCCGCTGCCAGCGGCGGCCTGATGGATGTCACCGTTTTAGAGAAAGCGACGGCGACGGACGATTACACCGTTGAACTCCGTCTCAAAAAGCCGCAAAGCACTTTTGTCAACCGGCTGGTTGCTCTCGGCATTGTGCCGGAACACGCCCATAATGAGAAATACGGGCGCAATCCTATCGGCTCCGGCCCGTACAAGCTGGTCCGGTGGGATGAGGGCCAGCAGTTAATTGTCGAAGTCAATCCCACCTATTATGGCCCCAAGCCTCAAATCGAGCGCCTGGTTTTCCTCTTCTTGGAAGAGGACGCCGCTTTTGCCGCGGCCAAGGCCGGTCAAGTGGATATAGTCAGTGTGCCGCAGGCGCTGGCTGTGCAAAAAATTGAGGGGATGAAGTTGTACAACGTTAAGAGCGTTGACAATCGGGGACTGATGTTTCCTTTTGTGCCTGACACCGGTGAAAAAACAGAAAAAGGCTACGCCATTGGTAACAAAGTCACGGCTGATTTAGCCATCCGGCAGGCCGTCAACTATGCCATTGACCGGGAAACGCTCGTAGCCGGAGTTCTGGAAGGATATGGGACGCCAGCTTTTGGGCCAGTCAGTGGGTTAGCCTGGGAGGAACCGCAAGCCATCGTTGAAGACGCCAACGCGAACGTCGCTACTGACATTCTGGCTAAAGGCGGCTGGGCCGACAGCGACGGCGATGGCATTGTCGAAAAAGATGGCTTGAAGGCTGAATTTACCCTTATCTACCCGGCCGGCGACAGCACCCGCCAGGCGCTGGCCCTGGCCGCCGGCGATATGATCAAGGCCGTTGGCATCCAGGCTAACGTCGAGGGCAAGAGTTGGGATGAAATTGAAACGTTGATGCACAGCAATGTTATTGTTTTTGGCTGGGGCAGCCACGATCAAACAGAGATGTGGAATCTGTATCACAGCTCGATGCGCGGCGTCGAGTGGTACAACACCGGCTATTATGCTAACCCCGACATTGACACCTATCTCGACCTGGCTATGGGCGCTCCTTCCGAAGCCGAAGCCATTGCTTACTGGCAAAAAGCCCAGTGGGACGGCCAAAAAGGCTTTACGGCCAAAGGCGACGCGGCCTGGGCCTGGCTGGTCAACCTGGACCATACCTACTTCGTCAGCGAGTGCCTCGACATCGGCCAACCGCAGGTAGAACCCCACGGCCACGGCTGGCCCATCACCGCCAACATTGCCGCCTGGAAGTGGACATGCCAATAAGGGAATTACCTAAATTTCTGTTCAAAAAAATCATACGGTTGGGTATTTTACTTTTCGCCGTCTCGACGATCTCTTTTATCCTCGTCACCCTCTCGCCGATTGACCCGGTTGACGCCTATTTGCGCGGGGCGGGGGTTCAGGTAAGCCCGGAACAACGCGAACTCATTGCGCAACGTTATGGATTAAATGAGGCGCCGCTGCTGCGCTATCTGCGCTGGTTAGCCCAAATCGTCCAGGGCAACCTGGGCGATTCGATCATCTTTACTCAGCCGGTCATCCAGGTCATTGGCGCTCGTTTTCTGACCTCGCTGTGGTTGATGGCAACGGCCTGGCTTTTGTCGGGCGTGATTGGCTTTGGCTTAGGGGTGTTCGCCGGGGCGCGGCCAGGCTCCTGGCTCGACCAGGCCATCCGTTTTTACGCTTATATCCTGGCCTCAACCCCGACCTTCTGGCTGGCTTTGTTGCTGTTAATTGTCTTTTCCGTCTGGCTCGGAGCAACCCCCATTTGCTGCGCTTCGCCGCCGGGTGTGCCGCTGGAAGAGGCCACCATTTGGCAGCGCCTGCAACATTTGCTTCTCCCGGCGGCCGCCTTAAGTATCATTGGCATTGCCAATATTGCGCTGCATACCCGCCAAAAACTGATTGAGGTGCTCCAAAGCGACTACGCCCTGTTTGCCCGCGCCCAGGGCGAAACCAATACCGGCTTGATTTGGCAGCACGGCCTGCGCAACATCGCCCTGCCGGCCATCACCCTGCAATTTGCCTCGCTCAGCGAGTTGTTTGGCGGCTCGGTGTTGGCCGAGCAAGTCTTTGCCTACCCCGGCTTGGGCGCGGCGACGGTGCAGGCCGGCCTACGCGGCGATGTGCCGCTCCTGTTAGGCATTGTCCTGTTTAGCGCCGTCTTTGTCTTTGTCGGCAACACTATGGCCGATATGGCCTACCATCTCATTGACCCGCGCATTCGGATTGGAGGTATGGCATGAGTTCGATTTCGACCACGCCGGTTTCAATGCCGGCGGCCCGTGGTTGGCAATTAAGGTTGGGGGCGGCCAATCGCCGCCGCCGAACCGTGGGAATGATTATTGCCTGCCTCTTATTTTTTGCCGCTATTGGCCTGGGCAGCCATTTCATTGGCGAGGCCGGGTTAAAAACCTCATTGACCGAGCGCAATATGGCCCCGACTCTGGCCCATCCCCTGGGCACCGATTGGCTGGGGCGTGATATGCTCACCCGCACCCTGCTTGGCCTGAGCTTGAGCTTGCGGGTGGGGCTGCTGGCCGCGCTTATCAGCGCGACGCTGGCGGTGGTCCTGGGGTTGCTGGCGACGATGTTGGGTGGCAAGGTGGACCTGGTGATTACCTGGTTTGTTGATGTTTTTTTCAGTCTGCCTCACCTGGTCCTGCTGATCCTGATTTCCTTTGCCTTGGGCGGTGGGCTGCAAGGGGTGCTCATCGCCGTAGCCTTGACTCATTGGCCGGGGCTAACGCGGGTTATCCGGGCTGAGGCGTTGCAGGTTAAAAACTCCGATTACGTTCAGCTTTCGGCCCGGCTGGGCCATTCGCCCTGGTGGATTGCCCGCCATCACCTTTTTCCCCATCTCATCCCGCAATTCCTGGTAGGGTTGATTTTGCTCTTTCCACACGCCATCCTGCACGAAGCCGGCCTGACCTTTGTCGGCATTGGCCTGTCGCCCCACACCCCGGCCATCGGCATCATCCTGGCCGAGTCGATGCGCCATCTCTCTACCGGTTACTGGTGGCTGGGGGTATTTCCGGGTCTGGCGCTGCTCATCACCGTCAAAGGGTTTGACATTTTGGGCGAAAATATACGCAGCCTGGTTGACCCCAAAACCAGCCAGGAGTAAGGCCGATGCTCTCAGTACGCAATTTGTCCGTTACCTTTACCATGTACGACGTAGGTTTGACCCAGAAACGCCTCACCGTCATCACCGAGCTGGATTTGGCCGTGCAGGCTGGCGAGATGGTGGCAGTGGTTGGCTCCAGTGGCTCCGGCAAAAGTTTGCTGGCCCACGCTGTGCTGGGTATCTTGCCGCCCAATGCCCAAACCACTGGCCAGCTTAACTTCAAAGGTGACCCCCTCACCCCGGCCCGCCAGGCGGCTCTGCGCGGACGAGAAATGGCCCTGATCCCTCAATCGGTCGGTTTTCTGGACCCGTTGATGCGGGTGGGGACACAGGCGCGCCGGGCCGCTCAGTTAAATGGTCTGTCTCTGGCCGCCGCCGAAGAGGCTCAACAACGCACCTTCAGCCGGTACGGCCTGGCCGTCGCGGTCGAGCGGTTGTTCCCTTTCCAGGTGTCCGGCGGGATGGCCCGGCGGGTTCTGACGGCCACCGCCGCCGCGGGCCGAGCTGACCTGTTGATCGCCGATGAACCTACGCCGGGACTGCATCCAGATGCGGTCGCCGAAACGCTCAATCACCTGCGCGAGTTGGCCGACGAAGGGCGGGGAGTGATTTTAATTACCCACGACATCGAAGCCGCCCTGCGGGTGGCCGACAAAGTGGCCGTCTTTTACGCCGGGACCACGGTCGAAGTAGCTCAGACGGCTGATTTTGCCGACGGAGCAGCGGCGCTGCGCCACCCTTACACCCAGGCTCTCTGGCGCTCGCTGCCGCAACATGACTTTGTCCCGATCCCCGGGTCGCAGCCTATGCCCGACGCGCTGCCGGAGGGTTGTCTATTTGCCCCTCGTTGCCCCCTGGCTACCACTGCTTGCACGGAAACGCGGCCTCACTTGCGGCAGGTGCGCGGCGGCCTGGTGAGGTGCATCCATGCTTAAAGGTGAGAATTTGACCTTTCGTTACAACCCACAGAAGCCATGGATTCTACAAAATGTGTCGATTCAGATCACCCCGGGCGAGATAGTTGGCCTGCGTGGGCCGAGCGGCCAGGGCAAGACCACTCTGGCCCGCCTGCTGGCCGGTTATCTGCAGCCGGTTACCGGTCGGGTAGTCCTGGATAACCGGCCTTTGCCGGCGCATGGGTACTGCCCCGCGCAACTGATTTTTCAGCACCCGGAGCTGGCGATCAATCCGCGTTGGCGGATCGGCCAGGTTCTGGCCGAAGGATATACCCCGCCGCCGGAACTGCTGGCGGCGCTCAGCCTGGAACCCGGTTGGCTGAACCGCTGGCCGCACGAGTTGAGCGGGGGCGAATTGCAGCGGGTTGCCGTGGCCCGGGCCCTCGGTCCTGAAACCCGCTATCTAATTGCCGATGAGATGACGACGATGTTAGACGCCGTGACCCAGGCCCAGATCTGGCAGGTAGTCCTGGCCCAGGCGCAGCAGCGCCGTCTGGGCGTATTGGTCATCAGCCACGACCCGTCCCTGCTGGGCCGGCTTTGCCACCGTACTATCGATATAGAGGCGCTTAATGCCGGCAACCCCCAAGTTAAAAATCGAGGGAAGATGATAGACTACAATTTATCTAGAGGCTATGACTCGATCACAACACCCAGCGAGTTGAACGGCGAGCGTAGGCAGACATAGTAACTGCTCTGCAAAAATGGCGAAGTAACTGAACTATGGGGTTATTCAATTTGAGGGCAGATGATCACCGCCATCGAACCGAACACTGACCCGGCTGAAAGGAGGTTGTATGTGCCAGGCGACCGTTTATCTTGACGAAGAAAAGGTTATCGAAGACGTTATCTGGGTTGAACCGGTAGCGGAGGGTATCCTGATCCGCACTTTTTTTGCAGACCCGGTTGTGGTAAAGGGCGTCATCAAAGGGATCGATTTGCTAAAACATCGAGTCCTGCTGGCCTCCCCTGAAAAAACTGAACTGGCCTCAAAATAAAAGGACAATAGCAAATGAGCGATATCGAAAAATTGCGCCTGTTGTTGCCCCACTGGCTGGAGCACAACGCCGAGCATGCCAACGAGTTTCGCACCTGGGCTGAACGGGCCAGGTCTGCCGGCAAGGAACACCTGGCCGGCCACCTCGAGGCCGCTGTCGAGAAGATGGAGGCCGCCAACCGGGACCTGGCCGGAGCTATCGAACACCTGGGACCCGGCGCGGCAGGCCACATCCACAACCATGCTCAACTCGACCATGATCATCCTCATTAAGCAGCCCTGGAAGAGGGATAACCGTTGACCGCCGTGCAACAATGGCAAGAATGGATAAGAACCTGCCGCCGGGAACAGGCCGAGCCGGAAGAGCAGGTCTGGCAGCGGTTGGCCGCCTGGTATACCAACTGGGCGCGGCATAACGATTACGTCGAAATCGTCTTGCCCCGCCTGCTAAAAGTGGTTGGCCCGGCGGCGCGGGTGCTGGAAGTTGGTCCCGGCAGCGGCGCATTCACCCTGCCCGTGGCGGCGGCAGCGCGGGAAGTCGTGGCGGTCGAGCCTTCGCCGGCGATGCGCGGCGTGCTGCACCAGAACCTGGCCACCGCCGGTGTGACCAATGTGCAGGTCATTCCCCGGTCTATCGAAACAGGGCTGGCAGTTATCGAAGGCTGTTTCGACCTGGTCCTGGCGGCTCATTCCCTCTACCAGGTGGAGCCGATTGAGGTGGTGCTGCGCGGGTTGATCGACCTGGCCCCATATGTCGCCATCCTAATGGGCACCGGTGAGCAGCGGGAGTGGTACCGGGCGCTCTACCGCCGGTTCAAAGGCAAGGAACCTTTCCCCTATGCCCATTTTCGGCATTTCTACCCGGTGCTGTTGGCGATGGATATCAACGCCGATGTGGAACTGCTCTGGACCAGTTACAATTACGTCTATGACGATGAAGCCAGCATGGTTGATTGGTGGCTACACCACTTCCACCTGGCCGAGGCAAAACGATCCGACCTGCAAACTGCCCTGGGTCGGGTGGCCGAATGGCGCGATGGACAGATTGGTATCTACGACCGCCGCACTACAGCCCTGGTTTGGATAGACCGCGACCACCAGCTGCTTCATCGACAGAATATACCAGACAACTGAACTACGACTATGAAGCAAGGCAAACCTGTGATGACTACGTATCGGCCCAAACGGATAGAATCATTGCCCGGGTTGACCTGGGTCAGCAATTGGGGCAATTATCCCAAAATTCCGGCCAGGGTGTATACCTTTGCCGAGGTTGAAGAGGCGCGGACCCTCTTGAGCCAGGTCAATCAGGCCATTCCTCGCGGCAACGGCCGCTGCTATGGCGACTCAGCCCTGGCTGAAAACATTATCTCAACCCTGCATTATAACAAATTTCTGGCCTTTGATCCCAAGAACGGCCTGCTCTCCTGCCAGGCCGGCGTCACGTTGGCCGAAATTTTGGAAGTGATTGTGCCGCGCGGCTGGTTTCTGCCGGTCACGCCGGGCACCAAGTTCATTACCATTGGCGGGGCCATTGCCTCGGATGTCCACGGCAAGAATCAGCACAAAGAAGGCACGTTTTGCGAGCACGTCGTCCAGTTGGAACTGATGCTGGCCAACGGCGAGATCGTTACCTGTTCCAGCCACGAAAACGCCGAGTTGTTTTGGAGCGCCTGCGGCGGGATGGGCTTGAGCGGCTTGATCTTGAATGTGATGATTCGTCTCAAGCCGATTGAAAGCGCCTACATCCGCCAGGAGACGGTCCGCGCCCGGAACCTGGAGCAGTTGATGGAGCTGTTCGAGGCGTCGGAACAGTGGAGCTATTCGATGGCCTGGATCGACTGCCTGGTCCGGGGGGAGGCGCTGGGCCGGGGCATTCTGATGCGAGGCGAGCACGCCCTGGTTGACGAACTGGCGACCGAAGCCCAACGCCGGCAACCCCTGGTTATCAGGCCCAAAAGGAAAATCGACGTTCCCTTCAACTTACCCGATTTCGCCCTCAGTCCCTTCACCGTCCGGGCTTTTAACTTTCTTTTCTACCATCGTCACCCGGAGCGGCCGGTGCGGGCTATTGTGGATTACGATTCCTTCTTTTATCCACTCGACGCCATCACCAACTGGAATCGCATCTACGGGAAAAGGGGTTTCACCCAGTACCAGTTCATCCTACCCCGGGCCGCCGGTCGAGCCGGGCTGGCCAGCCTATTGCAAGCCATTGCCGGCAGCAGCGCCGGTTCTTTTCTGGCCGTGCTGAAGCTTTACGGTCCGCAGCGGGGGTACCTGCCCTTTGCGATGGAGGGCTATTCCCTGGCCTTGGACTTTCCAATCATGAAGGGATTGTTTGATTTGCTCAGTGAGTTGGACAAAATGGTGCTGGCTTACGGCGGCCGGCTTTACCTGACCAAAGACGCCCGGATGAGCCAGGAAACGTTTCTGGCCGGTTATCCTCGGGCCGAGGCTTTTATCCGGACGGTCAGGCAACTTAATCCTGAGGCCAGGCTCCGTTCCCGCCAATCCGACCGGTTAGGTATCACCCGATGAGTCGCCATGTTTTGATCCTGGGGGCAACCTCTGATATTGTCCAGGCCCTGGCTTATGAGTTTGCCGGCCACGGTTACAGCCTGACCCTGGCGGCCAGGCAGCCGTCCCGGCTGGTCGCTCTGGTTAGCGATCTTCAGATCAGACACAATGTTGCGGCCAAAGCTGTTGCTTTTGAGGCGTTGGATTTCGCCGGCCATGCTGCTTTTTATGACCGCCTGGACCCAAAGCCGGACGGGGCCATCTGCGTTTTTGGCTACCTGGGGCGGCAAGAGGTCGGCCAGGTTGACTTTACTGAAGCGGCCCGGATCATCCAGACCAACTACACCGGGGCCGTGTCGATCTTGAATGTTATGTATGACTTTACCGGGACCATTGACGGCTACGCCGCAGCAGGCGGCCAGGGCGATTTTTAAGGCGTATCGCCGCCAGCGGGATAACGTCTACGTTTTGCCGGTCTGGCGCTACATCATGCTGGTCATTCGCTGCCTGCCTGAATTTATCTTCAAAAGGTTGAATTTGTGAAAGAGGTACACTATGAAAATTCCGGTAGTGCAACAGATTCTTAGCGCCAATGATCAGGTGGCTGCCGAAAACCGGGCTACGTTTGATGAAGCCGGGACGTTTGTATTGAACCTGATGGCCTCACCGGGCGCGGGCAAAACCAGCCTGATCCTGGCTACGTTAGAGCGGCTGCCGCCGGCGATCCGGCCAGGTGTGATCGAGGGCGACGTGGCCGGCAGCATCGACGCCGATGCCATCGCCGCTCGGGGCGTCCCGGTGGTACAAATCAACACCGGCGGGGAGTGCCACCTGGATGCACCGATGATCCGGGCTGCGCTGTCGGAACTGCCCCTCAAGATGATCAAATTGCTCTTCATCGAAAACGTCGGCAACCTGATCTGCCCGGCCAACTTCAACCTGGGGGCTGACCGGGCTATCGTCATTGCCAGTGTGCCGGAGGGGCACGATAAACCTTACAAGTACCCCGGTATGTTTGCTGCAGTTGACGCTGTGATCCTGAACAAGGCCGATTTGATGGACGTCTTTGCCTTTGACGTTGATTATTTCCGGCGCGGTCTGGAGATGGTCAATCCCGGCGTCCCCTTCTTTGTCCTCTCCTGCCGCACCGGGCAAGGGGTGGAGGTCTGGTTAGCCTGGTTGTTGGACAATCACGGTGTGGATCATTGTTAAGATGACCGGTCTGCCTGCGGTAATAGTCATCGGCCTGCTTGGCTGGCTGATCAGCACCACAATCATTGTGGTTGTGATTGCGGTCAGGGCCAACAACGGCGTTATTTCGATCAAGCTGGCCGATAGAGCTATCTTCGAGACGATTATTGCCGGTTTCTACAGCGCAGTCTATGGTTTGTTTGGCTCGATTTATGGCGCCCTGGTCGGCTTGATTGCCGGCGTTCTGGCCGGGGGAGTAGACAATATTCTCCCCGGTACGGTTTACGGGGCTGTCGTTGGGGCAAACTTTGGCCCTATGTTTGTGATCTATGTTATCTTCATCATCGCTCGCGGTGAGATCGGAAATAAAACTTGACAAAACTATGCTGCTGTCTTATACTCGGCTCAATTCAATAATCCTCATCACTCAGGCGCCCGTTGCCCCGGATGGCACGGGCCGTAAAGGCGAAGCCGGTGACACCCTTATAAGGGTCAGTCCGGCGCTGTCCCGCAACTGTAACAGGTCAATTAACAATGAATAATGAGCAATGAACAATGAACAAAAACAGCCACCCCTGTTCATTGCTCCTTGTTCATTACTCATTGATAATTATTAATTGATCTGAAGCCAGGCCGCCCGCCTGAGTTGGGCATCACGAGCTTTCGCGGTAAAAGGTGTGGTGCGGTAACCGGCTCTTGGGCTACCCCACACCTCCTTGGATCACAACCCAAGGGGGTTTTTTGTTAAAAGGTTACCCCTTTGCTCGCTTAAGTTCGTGATTTCACAAACCTTTTGCGAGCGACGAAAGGAGTAACCGATGACCTCGCCAAACTTTGATCGTAGTTCCGTTCAACCGGTTGTATCAACCCCGCCCGAAAAAATGCTGGCCCTGCCTCGTTCGGGCAAAGTACACACCTTTAACGACATTGCTAATCTGGTTTGGGTCAATGTTCTGTGGCATAAATCGGTCGCGGTCCTGTGCCTGACCCAGGAAATCCTGAATTTGTGGCAAGAGTGGCTGGAGCGCTTTCCCGCCGAATTGCCGTCTCTCGAGGTGTTTGATCTGGATTCTGCCGCGTTGAGCGATTGGCAGTTCTTTTTGAGCCGCCAGTCTTATGATCTGACCGTGTTGCATGGCGTCTACACCGAGTTGGCCGCCGACCGGCTATCCGTTGGTTACGTTAAGGCGCTGGTGGATGCCGCCCCGGCTGGGGTGGTGGTGCTGGCCTGATGTTAACCCGAATTGTCTCCCTGGAACCGAGCGTTACGGCCACCCTGGTGGCCTTAGGACAGCGTGGGCGGCTGGTTGGCGTTAGCCGTTATTGCCATCGCCTGGTCGACGTGGCCGGCCTGCCGGAGCTGGACACAGTCTGGTCGGTCAAGGCCGAGGAAGTGGCTGTTCTGAATCCCGACCTGGTGATTGCCGCCACGCCCTACCAGGCCGGCCGGGTGGACGAGCTGCTCAAAGCCCGGCTGAACGTATTATGCTTGTATCCCCAATCGCTGGCCGACGTATACGCTCATATTCACTGGTTGGGCCGGCTGTGTGGGGTGTCGGGTTGGGCTGTATCCCTGGTCAGCCAGATGCAAACGGAATTGGCCGAACTGCAGCGTCTGGCTCAAGGCTATCCCCGCCGGCGGGTCTATGTGGAAGAGTGGCCCAGGCCGCTCATCAACGGCGCCCCCTGGATTGCCGAAATCGTCGAGTTGTTGGGGGGTGAATTTATCCCCGGACCGGCCGGTCGCCAGGTGACCGAGGCGGAGGTAATTGAAGCTGATCCGGAAGTGATCGTTTTGAACTGGGCCGGGGTGGAAAAGATCGACCCGGAGCGGGTACTTGGCCGGGCCGGCTGGGAGAAGGTTAGCGCGGTTCAAAACCGGCGGGTCGTGGCCGTGAGATCAATCTTGCTCAATGCACCCGGCCCTAACCTGGTCGAAGGCGCGCAGAAACTCTGGCAGGTATTAAACGGTGAAAAATCGGCGCTTAAACTATGATCACCGCGTTGCCAGCGACGCTGCTGGACACATTTCAGCCGGATCGGTCTGGAGATGGTTTATTACGACAACAGGCTTACGATCAGCTTAAGCAGAAGATCATCAACCTGACCTTTGCGCCCGCCAGTTTGCTGCGGGAAGCCGACCTGGTAACAGAGTTGGGACTTGGCCGGACGCCCATTCGGGAGGCGTTGCAAAGACTGGCTTTTGAGAAGTTGGTAGTAATTGTGCCCCGGCTTGGGATTATGGTAGCCGACCTCAACGAGCGCGATCTGTGGAATATCCTGGAGATCTGTCTGGAATTAGAACCCTGGGCAGTCCGTTTGGCGGCTACCCGCGCCTCGGTTGGGCAAACGGTGGACATAAACAGCTTTTGTCCTGTTTTGGCAAGAGAGGCGATCGGTGCTGATATCTATGAATTGATCTGGTTAGAGTACTGGGTGCATCGTTGGCTGGCCCAGGCCACCTATAACCAGTTTTTGGACGGGACGTTGGCCTGGTTGTACGCCCATCTGACTCGGTGGCGTTTTTTCTTACACCCTGACCCTGCTGGTAAAGTCGCCGAGAGAGTTGAGGCGCTACGGGTAATCGTTGATGCAGTTAACGCCAACAATGGCGACCTGGCCGCCTGGCTGATGAAACGTCACTTAAGTAATGTTTCGGATGGGTTCAGAGAAACTGTTGGTAAATGACCAAGTATGTGGCGCCGGAGGAAATCCTGGCAGAGTTGAATCGGGTGGTTGAGCAGCACAACGCCATGGCCGCCGACTTCCTCCGCTGCCTGGCCTGGTTGAGCCGGCAGTTAGCCATCGGGCGCAAAAAAGTCGAGCAGTTCGACGCCCTATTGGAGGAGAGCAATCGCCTGCTGTCGCTGGCCCAGCGGGCGCGAGCGTTGCAGGAGGAAAACGATCACCTCTGGCGCGTCATTGCCGAACTGGACAATTGTTTGCGTAAATATCAATAAAATCTGATTAGTTTTAGCGAGGGAGAAAATATGAAATTGAAAATTTTCAGCAACCCTAAACGTTCAGGCTGGCTGCTGCTGGCCGTGCTGCTGCTCGGGGCCAGGGTGGCCTGGGCAAACTCGATTGCACCGCCGGTAGATGCGCCGGTTACACCGGGTATGCATATCTTTGAGGGCTTCTTGCCACCCGGTTGGGCAATTTTCTGGTACATCGTCACCATTCCCTTCTGGGTCCTGGGTTTCCGCCGGCTCAACCAGTTGGTCAAGCAGGGACGGGAGACGATGCTGTTGCTGGGGCTGGTCGGGGCGTATGCCTTTGTGCTCAGCGCCCTGAAGATCCCCAGCGTCACCGGTTCCAGCAGCCATCCCACCGGCACCGGGTTGGGGGCCATCCTGTTTGGACCGATGGTAATGAGTGTGTTGGGCGGCATCGTGCTGCTGTTCCAGGCGCTGCTGCTGGCCCACGGCGGGTTGACCACCCTGGGGGCCAACGCCTTCAGTATGGCCGTGTGCGGACCGCTGGTGGCTTACGGCATTTGGGTGGGGCTGCGGGGCAAAATCTCGACCGGCTGGGTCGTTTTTCTGGCCGCCGCCTTTGCCGACTGGGCTACCTATGTGGTTACCTCATTACAATTGGCCCTGGCCTATCCTGATCCGGTGGGCGGAGTCCTGGCCTCGTTCCTCAAGTTTGGGGCGATTTTTGCGGTCACTCAGATACCGTTGGCCATCACCGAAGGGCTGCTGACCGTGATCATCTTTAATGCCTTGCGCAGCAATGCTCAGGCTGAACTGAAAACTTTGGGGGTGGAGGCGTAAGATGGCTGTGACCGAACAAAAAAAATCGGGCAGTTCGACCACCTGGATTCTACTGGGCCTGGTGGTGCTGTTAGCAGTGCTGGGTTTGCTATTGAACCCCGGTTCCGAGTTTGGCGGGGCTGATGGGGCGGCCGAGGAGGCCATTACCGAGATAGCGCCTGATTATGAACCCTGGTTTGCCAATATCTGGGAACCGCCCGGCGGTGAAACCGAGAGCCTGCTCTTTGCCTTGCAAGCGGCCCTGGGAGCCGGCTTTGTCGGTTATTACCTGGGCCTGAAACGAGGCGAAAAGCGGGCCAGACAGTAGTTGAACTGAATAACCGAGAGGCAAAAGTGAGAAGACGCCGGCTTTGACCTGGCAGTCCGGCGGCGTCTCCTCAGGCGCAGCACACCCGGCCCGCCGGGGGAGTAATACCCCGGCGCGGTTCCGGCGCACCGCATTTTTATTGTAACTTGCGCCGGGTTAAATGACAAACGGGCTGGCTTTGCCTCTGGTCCAATAATTTCCTTTTGTAGCGAGTGGTTCATTAAAGAAAGAGGTGAAGCTATGAGTTCAAGACCAATGTTAGTCCAAATTTTAGCCAACCGGAGCCGTCGCCTGCTCGGCTCACTTGGCCTGGCCGCTGCCCTGCTGGCGGCGGCCCTGCTGCTATTGGCGCTGTTGCCCGCTCCAAAGATCAGCGCCGATGGGCCGGACGAAGCCCACATCCTCGTCCAGTTTGGTAAAAATGAGGCCATCGTCCGGCCAATTTCATTCACTGCACCCATCTCGGGGTTGGCGGCGCTGGAAATGACCGGCCTGGATATTGTCACAACAGTGACCGGCTTTGGTCCGGCTGTTTGCGCCATCGAAGGGGTGGGCGACTCGGCGGCCAATTGTTTTAGCAGCGGTTTTTGGGCCTACTCCTTTTGGACTGGTTCAGCCTGGGAGTCCTATCTTGTTGGCGCAGGCAGCAGCGTGGTAAATGATGGGGCGATTGAATTGTGGAGCTGGAGTCCGGGTTTTGTGTCGCCCCCGTCGCCGGGCAGCGGGCCGCAATTTGTCAGCGCCGCCAATGCGTTGATCTGGCTGGCCGGCCAGCAATCGGCGACCGATGGCGGTTACGGCAACGCCAGTAGTACAGTCGAAGGGCTGCTGTCGGTTGGGGCCAACCGCTACGACGCCGCAGCATGGCGGCGACAGCCTACCAGCCCTTCCCTGCTTGGTTACATGGTGGCCAATGGTTCCAACTATGCAAACTCCGGCGCCGGTCAGGCCGGTAAGATGGCCGTGGGACTGGCCGCGGCCAACGGCTGCTGGCCGGCTATGGCAATGGAACCGCTGGCTCATTACAGCCCAACTACCGGCATCTTTGGCTCATCGTTTGGTAGCGGTTTTCAGGCCTGGGCCATTTTGGGTACCACCGCCTTGAGCCGGACGACTCCGGCGTTGGCTGCGACCGTCTTGAAAGACGCCCAGCAAGGCAACGGCGGCTGGGAGTGGTCTCCCGGTTGGGGTACCGACACCAACAGCACTGCCCTGGCCATCCAGGCGCTCCTGGCGGCGGGGGAGTCCACCGGCTCGACGGCTATTGTCAATGGTCTAAACTATCTTGACTCAGCCCAGAACAACGACGGCGGCTTTCCCTACGATCCTACCTCGCCGTGGGGGACCGGCAGCGATACCAACTCCACCGCCTACGTCGTCCAGGCGATCCTGGCTGCCGGGCAAGACCCACTGGCAGGCGACTGGGTCATCTCCGGCACCAACCCCATTAGTTATCTACTCGGAATGCAGTTGCCAGACGGCAGTTTTGAGTGGCAGTCTGGTCTTGGATCGAACCAACTGGCGACGCAGCAGGCCATTCCCGCGCTCTTGAGCCGCTCATTCCCATTGCAGGTAACCGACCTGGATCGTTGTCCGGTCTATTACATGCCGCTCATTTTCAAGCGGGCCAATTAACCGGCCAGCCTCAAACTGTACTCATTTTTAGCGCCTGTGACGCTGGTGCAAGTTGCCGGTGTCGCAGCCAATCTCGACAACGAAAAGGTGACCTATGGCAGAAAATCTAACCACAGTCGTCTCGTCGGCGACGCAAACGGTGGTGATCAACCGCAACCAACCGGTCGTGATCATCGGCGAGCGCATTAATCCCACCGGCCGTAAATCGGTCCTGGCCGCGCTCCAACAGGGCAACTTCGACGTTGTCCGCCAGGACGCGCTCGCACAGGTCGCTGCCGGAGCGGCCATTCTTGATGTAAACGCCGGCGTGCCCGGCGCGGATGAACCGGCCCTGCTGCAACAACTGCTGCAAACGGTGATGGCTGTGACCGACGCGCCTCTCTGCATCGATACGGCCAATCCGGACGCCCTGGCTGCGGCGTTGAGCGTTTACCAGGGGCAGGCGCTGATCAATTCGGTCAACGGCGAGGAACGCTCGTTGGCGGCGGTCCTGCCGCTGGTCAAAGAATACAACGCCGCGGTGATCGGCCTGTGTATGGACGACGCCGGTATTCCGGCTACGCCCGAAGAACGGCTGGCCGTCGCCGCCAAGATCATCGACCGGGCCGGCAAACTGGGCATTGGTCCGGAGCGGGTAATCATCGACCCGTTGGCCCTGACGATGGGGGCCGACAGCCGGGCCGGTTTCATTGCCCTGGAAACCACCCGGCAAGTGGTCAAAGAGTTTGGCGTCAACGTGACGATGGGGGCCAGCAACATCTCTTTTGGGCTGCCTGATCGCAAATACATCAACGCTGCCTTCATCGCCCTGGCGATCCAGGCCGGTCTGACCTGCCCCATCACCAATCCATTGGTGCCGGAAATTGCGACCGCTGTTCTGGCCGCCGATCTGGCTCTGGGCCGGGACGATTACGGGATGCGTTGGATCAAGGCCTACCGGCAACGGCAGGCTGCAGCAGGCTGATTTGGTTACTTGATTACTGTCCAAAAACAAGCCGGTTTAGCAAGGAGGCAGGTCGATGAGCATAATTTTGGCGCTGGGGCGCTGGCTGAACAGGGCGCGCCGGGTGGTGATCCAACTGCTCGGCCTGGTTAGTCTGCTTGGGCTGCTCAGCCTGGTCGCCGCCCAGGCCGACAGCCCCAACCGGGTCGGCCTGGTGGTGGCCCACGGCGACAAGGTGATTACCCGTTGCATTGAGTTTAGCGAAACTGAAATCAGCGGTTATGAGGTCCTCAGGCGAGCCAATCTGGATTTGAACGTCGACGCAAGCAACAGCATGGGGGCGGCCGTCTGCCGGATCGACGGCCAGGGCTGTACCTACCCCCAGGAGGACTGTTTTTGCCAGTGCCAGGGGACTCCTTGCCGATTTTGGATCTACTGGCATCTGGTCAATGGCGACTGGCAATTTTCCAGCCTGGGCGCGTCTAACTACAAAGTTCGCTCCGGCAGTGTGGAAGGCTGGGTCTGGGGCGAAGGCGTCCCTAGCAGCGGCGGCGTCCGCCCGCCTCGTTTGGCTTTTGAGGAGATTTGCGCTGAGCCGCCTACCGCTACCTTAACCCCCACCCCCGGCCCCACCGATACACCCACCTCAACGCCGACGCCAAAGCCAACCAATACCCCGGTACCCCAGGAGAAACCGGTCATCCATAGTTTCTCGGCCAGCCAAACGAGCATTACCGCGGGGCAGCCGGTGCAGTTGAGTTGGGAGCTATCCGGGGCGGAGGCGGCTTACCTGCGCTACAACGGCCAGGCAGAGGGCATCATCTCGCCGGGCAGCAAAACCGTGTCGCCTACGGCCAGCACCGTTTACACCCTGGCGGCCAAGAACGATGCCGGCGAAACCACGGCCGAGGTGACGATCATCGTCAACGACGCGCCGGTCGCCCCAACCGCCGCCCCGCAACCTGCCGTTGCCGCGGCCGCCCCGGCCGCTTCTCCCTCCCCCAACCTTGTACCGGAGCCGGACCTCACCTTCACGGCGGCTTCGTTAACGCTGCCTCCGGGGGCCTGCACTAACGTGCAATGGTCGGCGCGGCAGGTCGAGACTCTGTTTCTGGATGACGACCCGGTTGAGCTGCAAGGCAGCCGGCAGGTCTGTCCCGGCCAAACCCAAACTTTCCGGTTGCGGGCCGTTTATCCCGGCGGTGAAAAGCTGGCCGAATTGACTTTGACCGTCATCGATCCCCAGTTCGCACCCACGAACACCCCTGCGCCAGCAGCCAGTTCTGCCGACGCAGAAACCCTAACCACGCTGCCTGCAGCCACCCCTGCCGCCATCGTGGTCACGCCGGCGGCTGAAGCCGGGACGCCGGCCGGGCCGCGCCGCTTTACCGTGCCGACGGCCAGCGACGAGAAAGACGCGAACAGCCTCTGGTGGGTCGGCGGAGTGGCGGCGGCAGTGGTCCTCTTTGTGATTGTCCCGGTGGGGCTGATCATGACCGGCTGGATCGTGTGGTGGGCCAAAAGTGACCGGCACTTTTAGCCATTTAAGCAGAAACGGTTTTCCAAGGAGAACGTTTAGTCGAATGTTTAAGTGCCGGTCACTTGAAACAAATAGAGGTAAATAGTGAAACAGCAGATTTTGAGCGCCGCCATCTTTGGGTTGAGTACCCTCATTGGGGTGGTCGCTTTTCTCTACCCGTTCTGGCTGCCGATGGTGGAGCAATCGGCTATGATGGGCCAGGCCCACGCCGAGGACGCCCCCTTGATGCTGACTCTGCTGGTCGGCGTCTGTTTTGTGGTGATGTTGTTAGAGGTGCAGGGCCAGGCCAGTAGCGCCAAATTGATGGCCCTGTTGGGCATCCTGGTGGCCCTCAACTCAATCCTACGTTTTGCCGAGGCGGCCTTTCCCATGCCGGGCGGCTTCAGCCCGATTTTCTTTTTGATCATGGCTACCGGCTACGTTTTTGGGGCGCGCCTCGGATTTCTGATGGGCGCGCTTACCCTGCTGGTCTCATCTCTGATCAGTGGCCAGGTAGGACCGTGGCTGCCTTACCAGATGTTCACCGCCGGTTGGGTGGGGATGACCGCGCCCCTGTGCCGGCCGGCGGTCTGGTTGCTTAACGGCGAAGGCGCATGGCGCGAACTGCTGGTGCTGGCCCTATTTGGCGGCTTTTGGGGGTTGGTGTACGGCGCCATTATGAACATCTGGTTCTGGCCTTTTGCTACCGGCCCGGCCGACCAATATTGGCAGCCGGGCATCGGCCTGGTTGAAATTGTGCTGCGGTACGCCGCCTTTTATCTGGCCACCTCACTGGTGTGGGACGTGGCCCGGTCCGTGGGCAACGTGGCTCTGACGCTGGCCTTGGGCCTGCCTACGCTGCGGGCCTTGCGCCGTTTCCAGGCCCGCTTTACCTTTGAGTACCAGCCGGCGGCAATTCGGGGTGAGGCGTGAACCACGCCGGCGCCTGGCTCATCTGGGTGGGAGCAAGCCTGGTCATCCTGTCCACCACCCGCAATCCCTGGTATGTGGGGCTGGTCCTGGTCTGGATTGCTGTCGTGCGGGCAGCCGGGCGCAGCCGGATCGTCGGGGTTGCCCCGATTCCTCTGTCGATTGTCCGGTTTGGGCTGATCGTAGTCAACTTTTCGGCCATTTTCAATGCGTTAACCGTCCATTTTGGCCAGACCGTGCTGTTCAGCCTGCCGGATATTGTTCCCTTTTTCGGCGGAACGGTCACGCTGGAGGCGTTGGTGTACGGCGCGATCAACGGGCTGGTGCTGACCGGGCTATTTGCCGCCTTCACCGTTTTTAACCAGGCCGTTTCGATCCGGGAGATGCTCCGGCTGGCGCCGCGAGCCTTTTTTCCGGTTGCGGTCATCGCCGCGATTGCCGTCACCTTTGTGCCGGTTACGCTGCGTCACTATCACGATATTCGCCAGGCCCAGTTGGTGCGCGGCCACCGGCTGGCGGGCTGGCGCGACTGGCTGCCGCTGGTGATCCCGCTGTTGGTGGGCGGCCTGGAGCGAGCTTTGCAATTGGCCGAGGCGATGACCGCCCGCGGTTTTGCCAACAGCGAGGGCGGCAGCCACGATACCGGCACCAGGCTGGCCGTTTTGCTGGGCCTGGGGCTGCTGCTGGCCGGTTGGTTGCTGCGCCTGGTGGGGGGCTTTGCCACGGCCGGTCCGGTTGTTTTGTTGGCTGGCGCCGGTTTGATTGCCGGGACGCTGTGGCTGGTGGGCCGGCGGACGCCGCGCACCAGCTATCGGCCGCAGCCGTGGACGGGTTACGACTGGGTGATGGTCGCCGGCGCTACTGTACCTGCCCTGGCTTTTGCAGCGGCCTGGCCCGGCCTGGACCGCTCGTCCATCTTTTTCTACCCTTATCCCCAGCTCCAGTGGCCGACCTTTGATCCCTGGCTGGGACTGGCCACGCTCGGCCTGTTGGGGCCGGCCTGGCCCATAGTACGGTTGGCTAAATTTCACTCGCCGGAGGCCGGTCAAACCTATGATTCGATTTGAAGCGGTTAGTTACACCTACCCGGAGGCGGAATGGCCCGCGCTGGCCAACATTGACCTGGAACTGCCCGAGGGTGAATTTGCCCTGGTAGTCGGGCAATCGGGTAGCGGCAAGTCAACCCTGTTGCGCTGCCTGAATGGGCTGGTGCCCCATTTCAGCGGCGGCCGGCTCAGCGGGCGTATCCGGGTAAACGGGCTTGACCCGGTGGCAGCTTCACCCAGGGTGATGAGCCGCCACGTTGGTTTTGTCTTTCAAAATCCGGAGGCCCAATTTGTGATGGACCGGGTGGAAGACGAACTGGCCTTTGCCCTGGAAAATGGGGCGATGCCGCCCCAGGAAATGCGCATCCGGGTGGAAGAAGTCTTGGACTTGCTGGACCTGGCCCCTCTGCGGAACCGGCTGCTCGAGACCTTGTCCGGCGGCGAGCGCCAGCGGGTGGCTATTGCCGCGGCCCTGGCCTTTCGCCCCCAAATTCTGGCCCTCGATGAGCCGACCTCGCAGCTCGATCCCCAATCGGCCGAAGACGTGCTGCAAGCCCTGGTGCGGCTCAACGCCGACCTGGGGCTGACCATCTTGTTGGCCGAACACCGCCTGGAACGGGTGCTGCCGTTTGTGGACCACCTGATCTACTTGCCGACGTCCGGTAGCGGGGTGGTGCAGGGTGACCCGGCCGAGGTCTTAGCCCCAATCGAGTTGGCCCCGCCGCTGGTGCAGTTGGCGCAAAAACTGGGCTGGGAACCTTTGCCGCTGACGATCAAAGCGGGTCGCCGCCACAGCCAGCGTTGGCTGAAGGAGCGCCGCCCCAGCCCCCAAAAGGCCAACCCGGAGCCAGTCGCGACCGGCCGGCCCTACCTGCACGCCGAGCGACTGGAAGTGGCCTATGACGGCCGGACTGTGCTCCGCAACGTCGAGTTGCAGCTTTGGCCGGGCGAAATTGTGGCCTTGCTGGGCCGGAATGGGGCCGGCAAAACCACCCTGCTCAAGGCGCTGGTGGGGCTGGCGCGCCCCCGCCGCGGCCAGATTTGGCTGAAGGGGCAGAACGTTACCGGCCGGCCGGTGGCTGAGATTTGCCAACAGGTCGGCTACCTGCCCCAAAATCCGGCGGCGCTGCTCTTTGCCGATACCGTGCGGGCGGAGTTGGAAGTCACGCTGCGTAACCACGGCTTGTCGCCGGACCAAGCGCCGATTGCCCCGAAGGCGCTGCTCGAAACATTGGGACTGGCCGACAAAGCCGATGCCTATCCCCGCGATTTGAGCGTGGGCGAACAGCAGCGGGTAGCCCTGGCCGCGGTCACCGTTACCCGGCCCGGCGCGCTGCTGCTGGATGAGCCAACCCGCGGCCTGGATTACCGGGCCAAGCAACGGCTGGTTGAATTACTGCGGCGCTGGCGGGATGAGGGGATGGCCATTTTGCTGGTGACGCACGATGTCGAGCTGGCGGCGCTGGCGGCCAACCGGGTGGCGCTGCTGAGCCAGGGTGAGATGATTGCCAACGGCCCCCCGGCCGAGGTCCTGGGCGGTTCGCCGCTGTTTGCGCCGCAGGTGGCCCGGCTCTTCCCCGAGACCGGCTGGCTGACGGTTGAGGAGGTGTTAAATGGCGCAGGAGTGTGACAGTCCCTGGTGGGACGACAACGGGCATGAAAATTTATGACCCCCCCCTAGCCCCTCCCCCGAATCGGGGGAGGGGCTAGGGGGGGTATTTTTAGAGTCCAAGTTTCTCAGAACAGATGAAACAAAAACAACTGTTTACCCTGGATCACACTGAAAACCACGTTCATATTGCCTTACCCGCGCCGCGGTTGGTCTTGAGTTCGGCGGTACTTAACGGCGGTTGGGTTCGGGCTAACCATATCGTCAATCTACGGGTACCGCAAAACTTTAAGGGCGAGCGGACTGACTTTCAGCCGCCGGAAGATACCCTGGCCGATTACAGCCGGACCCTGGGGCTGTCGGGACGCGTGGTCGGGCTGATGACCGCAGCCTCGATGGCGAGCTTCCGGCAGGTGAGTCTCCACGCGGCACCGGCGACCGTTACCGTGCTGGTTACGTCTGGCCTGGCCAATGCCAGGCAGGCCGGCGAAACGGCCGAGTGGCGAACCATCGACCAGGCCGCGCCGGCAGTTGGCACCATCAACCTTATTCTACTCACCAATCTGAAACTGACCCGGGCGGCGATGGTCGAGGCGGTGATGGTGGCGACCGAAGCCAAAACGGTGGCTCTGGCCCAACTGGACGTGACCAGCCCCCTTACTGGCCAGGCGGCGACCGGCACCGGCACCGACTCCACGGTGGTGGTGAATGGCTGGCAAGCGCCGTTGGCGCGGTATTGCGGCAAGCACGTTTTGTTGGGGGAGATGATGGCCCAGGCCACTATCCAGGCCCTTGTGAACTCGCTGAGCCGGCGGTAGCCCGTTTTTCACATTTGACAACTGCTTTTTTTGCGTTATAATTGCAACAAATTCTCATTACAAGATTGAACTGAACCGGCTACGACCAGGAATATTTATCTTTAATCAAGATTTGTTCTTAATAGGCCATCGAGGGTTTCGATGTCTTATTTTTTGAACCATATTGAGATATTTTCTCATTAAAACGACGATCAAGGAGGAGAGTTGTGTTGCTTTGCTCAACGAAACCTTTCTATTGACTTCAACCGGTAGTTTGACAAACAACCTTATTCTTTCAGTCGTAATTGAAACTTTTTCTCATTTATCTGATTAAAGGAGGATATAATGTCAATCTCAAAAAAACAGGGGGGGCTTTTGTCTATTGTTGTTGTGCTGTTGCTGGTTGCAGCTCAATGTGGCATTGTTCCTGCCTCGACGGAGCAGCAGAGCCGGCCGGCTGCCGAAAGCCATGGTCCCAACATCTCGATTGAGGAGCCGTTTGCCAACACTACCACCGCGAATGGCGCCGTTTACCTCAAATTAGTCAATTCCGGTGATGTTGCCGATACTCTGGTGAGCGTCGAGACCGACGTGGCTGACGCCGTTGAGCTGCACGAAACCAGGCGGGAAGGTGAGGTAATGAAGATGAGCCCGCTCTCCGGGGGCATTGAGCTGCCGGCCGGTGAAACGGTTACCCTGGAGCCGGGGGGATTACACATTATGCTCATCGGTTTAACGCAAGATTTGGCGCCGGGCGATAAAATAAAACTGACCCTTAATTTCAAGAGTTCTGATCCGGTGTCGCTTGAGGCCGAAGTACGGGAAGGTGTAACAATGGCGCATGAGTACGAGGCAGAAGCGCACGAACACGAGGCCGAGGGTGAAGAACACGCCCATGAACTGGAGGCGACTGAACTGGCCCCGGTTGATCTTGCCGCAGGTGAAAAGCTGCAAGTAATTGCTACCACCAGCATCGTGGCCGACATCGTCCGCCAGGTTGGGGGGGAGTTGATCGACCTGACCCTGTTATTACCCATCGGCGCCGATCCCCATACTTTTCAACCCACCCCGCGTGATCTGGCCAGCGTGGCCGATGCCGACGTGATTTTTGCCAACGGGATGGGGTTGGAAGAGTTCCTGGATAAGATGATCGCCAATGCGGGCGGCGAGGCTGCCACAGTTCACGTTTCTCACGGCATTGCGGCGCGCCAGTTTGAGGCCGGGGACGCTCACGCACATGAGGGTGAAGAACACGAGCACCAAACAGAAGAACATGCCCACGAAGGTGAAGAACCTGAACATGGGGCCGAGGAACATCATCAGCACGAGGGTGAGGAACACGAACACGGGGCCGAGGATCACGAAGGGGAACATCACCACCACGAAGGGGCCGATCCGCACACCTGGACGACTCCGGCCAACGCCATTGTCTTCGTGCACAACATCGAACAAGCCCTGAGCGCGCTCGATCCGGCCAATGCACCGAGTTATGCGGCCAACGCCGCGGCTTACGCAACCGAGTTGGAAGAACTGGATGGCTGGGTCAAGACCAAAATTGAGACCATCCCGGCCGAAAATCGGAAGTTGGTAACCGACCATACGGCTTTTGGCTACTACGCTGACCGGTATGGGCTGGAGCAGGTCGGCGCGGTCATTCCTTCCTTCAGCACGGCCGCCGAGCCGTCGGCCAAAGAGCTGGCCGAGCTGGAAGATGCCATCCGGGAATATGGCGTCAAAGCGATCTTTGTCGGTAATACGGTCAATCCCGCGTTGTCAGAGCGGGTGGCGCAAGATACCGGCGTCCGGTTGTTGACGCTGTACACCGGTTCATTAGGGCCGGCGGGCAGCGGGGTTGAAAGTTACATTGACTATATTGAGTACAACACCAACACCATTGTTGAGGGGCTTAAATAGGTTGGCGCGGTTGGGCGGGGTGGGCAGAAAAGCCCCCCCGCCTCCGTCTTATTGATGAAATTTTCTTACCACTTATTGAGATAATTTCTCGTTAAGGATTTTTCAATTGAGAATTTTGGAGAAGCGAAGTAATGCCGCCTAAAAGTGGTCTGTACTACCCCAACAAGATTGCCCGCATTTATCTGTTGGCCCTGGAAGAGGTGATGGGGGTCAATGGGGTGAAGGCTGTGCTCAACCTGGCCGGAGTCCCCCATCTGATCAGCAACTATCCTCCCAATAATCTAGCCAAGGAGTTCGACTTTGCCGATTTTGCGGCCATTAACGCCGCCATAGAAGAGATGTATGGGACGCGTGGCGGTCGCGGCCTGGCCCTGCGAGCCGGCCGGGCCTCCTTTGCCCAGGGACTTAGCGAGTTTGGGGCGGTTGTTGGCGCCAGTGAATTGGCCTTTAAGGTTATTCCGTTAAGCACAAAGCTTAAGGTTGGTCTAAAAGCTATGGCCGAGACTTTTACCAAATTCAGCGACCAGAAAAGCGATGTGACTGAAGAGGCGGCTTACTTTGTTTATACCATCTACCAGGATCCACTCAGTTGGGGCCGAACCAGCGATCATCCGGTAGGTTACGGCGCCATTGGTATTTTACAGGAAGGGTTGCGCTGGGTGAGCGGCGGCAAGGATTTTAAGGTGGAGCAAGTGCAATGTAAATCAATGGGCCACGAAAACAGCGTGTTCCACATCTATAAGGAGCCGCTCAATTAATTTTTTTTGTTCGTAAATGAGAAAATATCTTAATAACTGATGCGTTCCATTTATTCGAGACGATGGTAGAAAGTGACGATCAAGAAGGGCAAAAAAGGTAAGAGCAAGCCGCATAACCATCCGACAGTGATACTGCCTCTTTCCAGCGCCGCTCGGCGGTTGGGCCTGCGCTTGCTGGATCAACAGATGTGGTGCTGGGGTTACGACATTCGCCGGCCGGCTGGCAATCTACTGCTTCATTACGGCTTTACTCGCTACCGCCCGCCGGAAGATCAACAGGGGAGCAGCAACTACATTTTGAGTCCAATACCGGGTTGTCAGATTGGTTTATGGGGTTTTGGCCTGTTTTACGGCGATGAGCGACTCGGCGGACTATTTTTGAAGCGGTATGAGTTTAGCCCCAAATTGACCCTATCGCCACAACTGCCGCTAAACATTTCTAAAGTTGCTGAAATACCAGCCAGCCGGAAACCACAAACCCAGGCCGAAGTTGATCTGGCCTACACCTTACTTGGCACAGTGTTGGGCTGGATCAGTGGCTATGAGCAGTGGGTGCAGGTTGAGGCCGGGGCCGATTACCGGCTGCAAAGTGTCCGGGCCTGGCACCGTAAAGTGGTGATACCGTCCGGGGAGATGGCTGTAGCCTGGCAAAAGCTGGCGGCGCAGGTGAGGCTAACCGTCAACGCGCCTGCCGGAGCAGCGCTCTTGCACTCAATAGACAGTTAGGAGACGACTAGAAGAATGAAAACATCCAGCCGCGCACGATGGCCCGTGGTTGGCAACGCGTATTGCGTAACCTGGAGTCGCCCATACCAACTTTTTTTCAGGAGGTTATCGAATGGCCAAGAAAAAAGGTGTACGAATTGTGGTTAAACTCCGCAGCACCGAAAGCAACCACTCTTACACAACCCAAAAGAACCGGCGAAACGATCCAGCCCGGCTGGAACTGCGTAAGTACGACCCTATTTTCCGCCAGCATGTACTCTATCGAGAAGAAAAATAGGGGTTTCGATGTCAAGGAAATGCAAATTGACCGGCAAAAAGCCGTTATATGGCAACAACGTGCCTTTTTCGCAGAAAAAATCCCGGCGACGCTGGCTACCCAACGTGCAAAAACATACCATCTACGCGCCGGAACTGGGCCGCTCGATCCGGCTCAAAGCCTCGGCGCGGGCGCTGCGCACCATCAATAAAAAGGGGCTAATGGCCTTTTTGCGGGACGAGGGGCTGACGCTGAAAGAGATTACCTGATTTGAAGGAGAAAAACAGATGGCAGAAACAACTGCAGAATACCCATTGGTTGATAACACGCCGGCGGACCGGAGGCAGAGCCGGCCAGGCAGGACCGCCTCATCAAGAATCAACCCGGCCCAGGCCGAAAGCAACCTGCAATCGCCGCAATCTGCGCGACTACGTTCTCCCAAATTTCAGCGCCGTCGTCCTCCGGCGAAAATCGAAGAGATTGAGTGGAAAAATCTCAAGAGCTTACGTTACTTCCTGGCCGATGACGGCAGCATTCGCTCTCAACGTAAAACCGGGGCTAGCGCCAAAATGCAGCGGCGCGTGGTTCGGGCCATCAAGCAGGCCCGCTATCTGGCCTTACTGCCATATACGAATGCTCACGTTTACGAAAGCGGGGACAGATTGCCTCGCGAATTGCCGGATTTACGCCGGCCAAATGAGAGTGGGCAGAGGTGATCTATGTATGCCCTGATGAGAACAATCCAGCTAAAGCCTGGAAAAACAACAGAGTTCATCAACTGTTGGCAAGACTCCGAGATGCCGAAGCTCAAACACCAACCGGGGCATAAACAGACTTTCCTGATGAAAATTTCGGACAGAGATGAGGTCATCCTATTCAATGTGTGGGCAAGCAAAGCAGACTCGGAGCGTTGGGGATGCAGCGCGCCCTATTGGGAGGCGTATGCCGAAATCGAAGGTTATTGGCTCAAACCACCTTGCCTGGCCGAGTATACAGTCATTCAACCTGAAACGGCATTCATTGCTGACTGAAATACCTCCATATTCTATTTCTATTCTTGAATGTGGAGGTAGGCTTATCCTTCCCGTCACTTGATCTATTCATCCGTATCAGACAAGGCGAGCGAAAAGGTACGGGGCATCTTGGCGATAAAGGGACAGCCCTGCGCTCCGGGACAACTCCGTCCGCAGCTACCGCCGCCGCAGGCTGCAAAAAGCTGTTGGTTATCCCGCTCATCATCCTTGAGTCGGCCTTTGCGGACCCAGAATTGAATCATTCCTTCCAGGGCGCTGGGGTCAAGCCCTAATTTGTGGCTCAACTCATTCAAATTCAGCGGCTCCTGAGCCGCCTCAAGTTCTTGTATAACTTTTCGTAACATTACATTCTACCTAACCCAGGCCGAGCAGCAGACCGCCCTGGTAAACCAGGAAGGCTGCCAGCCAGGCAATAACCAACTGGCCGATGATGCTGACCCACATCCATTTGGCCCCAAACTCTTGCCGTTCGGCGGCCACGGCCACCATACAGGGCGTGTACAGCAGCACAAAAACCATAAAGGCCAACCCGGCCAGAGCCCCGTGACCGCCGCTGGACGCCTCAAAGTTTACCTGGACGGCCTTCATCAAATCGGTCGGCTCCGGTTCCTCTTCGGCCTCAAACAGGTCAATGCCTACAATCAAGGGAATCGACTTGATGGTATCGATGGTTGCGCCCACAAAGCTGGTCACGATCTGGCCCACATCTTCCAGAAAGGTGGTGGGTTCGGCCGCTTCCTCTTCCTCTTCCACGTCATAAATTTGCGCCATAGTGCCGACCACCACCTCTTTGGCTACAAAACCGGTAATCAGCGAGCCGCTGGCTTCCCAGGTGCCAAAACCCAGAGGGGTAAAGGCCGGAGCAATCACGCTCGATACGGTGGCAAAGACACTGTTGTTCACATCCGTTTCCGCAAAGCTGCCCTCGCCGCTAACCGGAATGGCCAGGAGAAACCACAGCACAATGCTAAACGCCATAATGATGGTCCAGGCTTTTTTCACAAAAGCCGAGATCCGTTCCCACATATGGAACCAGATACCTTTAAGCGTCGGCAACCGGTAAGGCGGCAGTTCCATTACAAACGGGGCCTGCTCTTTGGTTTTGAACAGGGTGTGCTTGAGGAGCAGACCGACCCCAATGGCCGTGACGATGCCCAACAGATACATACTAAAGATGGCCAGGCCGGGGTTTTGCGGAAAAAAGATGGCGGCAAAGAGTACGTAGACCGGCAGCCTGGCTCCGCAGCTCATAAACGGCACCAGCAGACCGGTCAAGATACGATCCTTCTCATTCTCCAGGGTGCGGGTGGCATAAAAAGCCGGCACCGTGCAGCCAAAGCCGACGATCATCGGCAAAAAGCTCTTGCCATGCAGCCCGATAGCGTGCATCAGCCGGTCCATCACAAAGGCGGCCCGGGCCATATAACCGGAATCTTCCAGAATGGCCAGCACCAGGTAGAGGGACATCAACACCGGCACAAAAACCAGGACCCCGCCCACGCCGCCGATAACGCCATCCACCACCAGGCTCTCCAGCCAGACGCCGTCCAGGCCCATCAGCCCCAGCAGTGAGACCGCCCAGTTGGTCAGCGGCCCGCTGATAACGCCGTCGATCCAGTCCAGGAAGGGGGCCGAAACGTCAGCCGTCACTTTGAAGACGACCCACATCAGGGCCAGAAAGATCGGAATGCCCAGCAGGCGATGGGTTACAGTGTTTGACAAGGTGTTCTCCCCGTCTATAATGGTTCTTCTAATGAGCAATGTAGATATTCATCCTGGCCTTGATGGCGCGATCGAACAGCCCACTTCTCGCCGTGGAGTTGGGCTGTCAAGAGCAGCCCGGCGTTGGCTGCTTCTGTTAATGCTGCTGGCTGCGGCTGTGGTTCTGCAAGAAAATGGCGGCCTGGACAGTTGGTTGAACGGCCGGTTCCAGACCTTTGTAACCATTTTTTTGAGCATCTTCATCGAGGCCGCGCCCTTTCTGCTGGCCGGGTCGATTGTATCCGGCTTGATCGAGGTGGCGGTCAACCAGGAGACCCTGTATCGCTTCATTCCCCGCCGGCGGGTATGGGGCGCTCTGGTTGGCGGCGGGTTGGGCCTCATCTTCCCGGTCTGTGAGTGCGGGGTGGTGCCGGTCACCCGCCGGTTGTATCAGAAGGGGCTGCCCCTCTCGATTGGCATCGCCTTTTTGCTGGCTGCGCCGGCGGTCAATCCGATCACCATCGCCAGCACCTATGCCGCCTTTGGCTGGGGGCCGATGTTGTGGGGCCGTATTGGCCTTACTTTTCTGATTGCCGTAACTATTGGCCTGATTTTTTCCCTGGCCAAACCGGAGGAGGTCCTCCTGCCGGAACTCCTCTTAGCCAAATCTGTGTGCGACCCACACGATCATCACCATGACCACGCTCACCACCCTGAAGAACCGGAGAATTCTCGCAGCCCTAAGATATGGCAGGCCCTGAATATTGCCGGCGACGATTTCCTGGATATGGGCCGCTACCTGGTGGCCGGCTCGCTGTTGGCCGCGGCAATGCAAACGCTGGTCCCGCAATCCGCCCTGTTGACTCTGGCGGGCGGGGCCTTGACCTCGGTATTGGTGATGATGGCGCTGGCCTTTGTGTTGTCGGTTTGTTCTACCGTCGATGCCTTTTTGGCCCTGGCCTTTGTCAACACCTTTCCCCCGGCGGCAATTCTGGCATTCTTGACCTTTGGGCCAATGGTCGATATCAAAAGTTCGCTGATGTTTTTAGGCGTGTTTCGCCGCCGGGTCGTCCTCTATCTGATTTTGCTGCCGCTAATGTTGGCCCTGGCCGCGGCCGTCTATTTGAATCTGAATGTGAGGTGGTAAATGCATCGTAGTATCAAAGCCTTGGCGTTGATTGGGCTGGGGTTGTTCCTGTATAGCCGTTTCATCAGCGGCAACTTGCTTTATTACATCAACGTGCGCTTTGTTTGGTTGACCTTACTGGCTGCGGTCGGTCTGATTGCCGTGGGAGCCAGCTATCGTTATTACTCCGGGCATACCCATACCCACGATCACGCCGGCCACGATCACGGCCAGCTCACCTGGTTTGGTTTGCTGCTGGTCATGCTGCCGGTCATTCTGGGGCTGTTGGTGCCACCCCGGCCGTTGGGCGCGGCGGCGATGAGCAGTCGGGATGTCAGCGCCGAGGCTCTCACGTCGGCTGCCGGACCGGGCCGGAACGAGATCCTGGCCAAACCCAAAGGAGACAAGAACGTCTACGATTGGCTGGTTGAGTTTCGAATGGTCAACGATCCGGCGGCCTTTACCGGGCAGGAGGCCCGGCTGACCGGTTTTGTCTATCGCGATGAGCGCTTGAATGGCGATGAGTTTATGGTTAGCCGCTTCGTCATCAGTTGTTGCGCCGCTGATGCTGCGCCGTTGGGACTGCTGGTCAAATGGCCCGAGGCCGGCTCACTGGCTGAAGATCAGTGGGTCGAGGTCAAAGGACAGTTCGACCTGGGCCGGTTCGATGGCGAGGAGATGCCTGTGCTCATAGCCGAGTCCATCAGCCCGATCGAGACCCCGGCTCAACCCTATCTCTACCCCTACTAACAACATGGCCGGGATATCAAACCGTTTTGGCTCAAACTTTAATCGTTTTGATCGCCTGGTTATTTTTACTTTGGCCGGCCTGGCCCTGTTGACCGGCCTGATGCTGTGGCGAGGGGACCGGGTGGGGGCGCAGGTGGTCAGCCTCACGCCGCCCGATAATGCCATCGACGTTTCCACCCGCAGCCGGATTCAGGTTACTTTCGATCAGCCGTTAGCTGGGCAAAAGTTCGACGCGCCGCTACGTTTTAGTCCCGTAGTGAGCGGCGCGGTCCGGTGGCAAGGCCCTCACCTGATCTTCACCCCCAACCAGCCCCTCGAGCCGGGGACAACCTATACCGTGACTTTGGCCGAAGGTCTGGCCAATGAGCAGGGGCGCACCTTGCCGAGTCCCTTGAGTTGGCAGTTTCAGACGGCCTGGCCCCGGCTGCTCTACATGAGCCAGGACGAGCAGGCCCGCGATCAACTGTATCTCCTCGATCCAACTGACAACAAGATCGTTCAACTAACCGCAGAGCCGTTGGGCGTCTTTGATTACGAGCCGTCACCCGATGGCGCCACGGTTGCCTACGCCGCCATCCGTGAAGATGGCGGCAACGATTTGTGGATCGTCGCCATTGCTGATCAGGCACGGTATCCGTTATTGCTTTGCCCGGACGCCGTTTGCAACGGCGTGGCCTGGCGCCCGGACGGCGCTCGTTTGGTCTACGAACGGCGGAATATGCTTGTTGCCGGAGCCGCCCCCGGCCCGCCCCGGTTGTGGTGGCTGGAGCCGGCCACGGGTGAGACCGCGCCGGTTTTTGAAGATACCCAAATCATCGGCTACGGGGCCGGCTGGTCGCCCGACGGGCAGTGGTTGAGCTACGTGGCTCCGGCCAGCCAGGGAGTCCAGCTCTACAACGTGGTTGATGGTCGCACCTTTTTGATCCCCAGCCGGATGAATGATCTGCCGGCCTGGAGTCCCCGGGAAAACGTGTTGATCGTGACTGACATTCAGGCCAGGGAAGCGGGGTTTGCGGTCCATCTGTTGAGAGCCAGGCCCGACAGCGGCGAGTTGGTCGATCTAAGCGGCGCAGACCAAATGGTCGAGGATAGTTCGGCGGCCTGGTCTGCGGATGGCGCATGGCTCATCTTTACCCGCAAGGCGGCCGGCGCAGCGATGGGCAAGCAGCTCTGGCTCATGCGAGCCGACGGCGCAGCAGCCCGTTATTTGACTGCTGACCCCAATATTCACCACGCTTTCCCCAGTTGGTCCCCCGATGGGCGTTCGGTGACGTTCCAGAGCTTGCCGTTGAAAGAGCTGGGCGCCAGGCCGAGCATCTGGCTTTTGGAGGTCGAAACCGGCCAGGTCCGGCAGTTAGCCGAAGCGGCCGGCCGGCCAGTCTGGCTGCCCTAACCGGCCGTTTCTGGTCTGGCTCAAGCCGGGCTGCCGCTGGAGATGCAAATGTTACTCTTTTCCCCGGAAACTTCCGGGGGGCTGCTGATGGCCATACCTCCCGGCGAGCTAAATAACTTCCGGTCGCGCTGTGCAGATTTGGAGCAGCCGGTCTGGGTCGTTGGGGAAGTGTTGGTCGCGACCGGCCGGCTTTGACGAAAGCACGGTGCGGACGATTAGCGAGAACAGCCGGACGCTGAAATTTGAGCAGTATGGCTTTGAGGAGGGGTGAAATATTTGGAGGCGTCGGTCCCGGAAGCGATCATCGCCTTTTTGGAGGCGGCTGATGTGGAGCAGGCCATCCGGCTGGCCATCTCGCTGGGCGGCGACAGCGACACGCTGGCCTGCCTTGCCGGCGGGATTGCTCACGCCTACTTTGGCGACCTGCCCCCCGCGATGGTGGCTGAGGTCCGCCGCCGCTTGCCGGCGGAGTTACTGGCCGTGATCGATGCCTTCATGGAGCGCTATGGCCGCGGGTAACGCTTCCTACCACCTCCCCGGCGGCAACCAGTTCGCCCGCGCCAACCGGCAGACCATCGTCCAGCGAGCCGCGCTGCTGCCGGATGCTTGGGAATTTCGAGCCACCAACCTTACCCCGGAGGTCCAAAATTGACGCCGCCCCAAGTCTTGATCATTCAAGGTAAGGTCACCCAGTGGGCCCACCGCCGAGCCGATATCCGGGCGGTGGCGCTGGTTGGTTCCTGGGCGCGTGGCCCGGCCCGGCTCTGACCTTGACCTGATCGCATTGACGACTGCCCCGGCCGCTTACCGGCAGGATAGCAACTGGCCGGCTGAACTCGACCTGCCGGTTGCGGGCTGGACTGATGAAAGCTACGGACTGGCCTGGTCGCGTCGCTTTGAACTGCTCGACGGCGGTACGCTCGAGTTGACTTTTGCGCCGCTGGCCTGGGCGGAGGTTGAACCGGTCGACGCCGGCACGGCCCAGGTCATCGGCGACGGCTGCCAGATTTTATACGACCCGGACGGGCAGCTGGCCCGGCTTTTGGCCAAGCTCAAGCCGGCGTCAGTTAGGGATACCGTATGGACATTGTGAAGCTGGCCAATTTGGGCTTACGCTTTTTGCTGGAATTGGGCATCCTGGCGGCCGCCGGTTATTGGGGCTTCAAGACCAGGGTGCAAACCAGCGCCAAAATCGCTCTGGGGATCGGCGCGCCGCTCCTGATTGCGTTGCTGTGGGGCATCTTCCTGGCCCCGGCCTCACCCCGGCGGCTGGCCGAACCGTGGCGGCTGCTGGCCGAGGTGATCATCTTTGGAGTCGCCATCACTGCCCTGTACAGCACCGGCGCCCATTACCTGGCCGGCGCCTTCGCCCTGATGGTTGTGCTCAACAAAATTCTACTGACCATCTGGCGGCAACAATGACCAACCACGACTGCGTCACCTTTCTGCAAGCTGTGCTGCCTCAACTGGGGCTGCGTTGGCCTGGCTTTCGGAAGGTTCGCCGCCAGCTCTGCAAACGGCTCGACCGGCGGCGACAGGCGCTCGGCCTGCCGGACCTGGCCGCCTACCGGACCTTTTTGGAGCGCCACCCGGCCGAATGGGTTGAACTCCGCGCCTTGTGTCGGATCACCATCTCTCGCTTCTACCGGGATCGGGATGTGTTTGACCGGCTCCAGGCTGAGGTACTGCCGGCGCTGGCTGAAGCGACCCGGCAGCGCGGCGAAACAACGTTGCGCTGCTGGAGTGTTGGCTGCGCTTCTGGGGAGGAGCCGTATAGCCTCAAGCTGGTCTGGCAACTGGCGGTGAAACCGCATTTCCCGGAACTAACCATCGCCATCCTGGCCACCGACAGCGATCCCCACCTGCTGGATCGGGCGCAGATAGGCTGCTATCCGGTCAGCAGTCTCAAAGAGTTACCCCCGACCTGGCGGCAGACCGCCTTCACTCGGGCTGATGGCCATTTCTGCTTGCAGCCGCTTTTCAAAACCGGGGTGACCTTCACTCAGCAGGACATCCACACCGATACTGCGGCCGGGCCGTTTGAGCTGATCTTGTGCCGCAATCTGGTCTTTACCTATTTCGATAAAGTCGGTCAGCAGGACGCGCTGGCCCGTCTGGCGGCACAACTGCGACCAGGCGGGGCGCTGGTCATTGGCCGCACCGAGCAACTGCCACCGGACGGCGCCGGGCTGGCCATTTGGGACGAAGCGAGGCGTATCTATCGCCGCCAGGGGAGCCCATCATCTTATTCAATTGGGTGTGACCAATTTCAGTTGTAGGGGCGTTCGGCGAACGCCCAAATTGGGCCAACCAACCAGGGCGAATGCCACGCCAAGCGGCCCCTACATTAAAACTCATTTTGGTCACACCCTGATGATTTGGACCGAACAGCCCGACCAATTTTACGTTTTTTTTGACCAGGACCATCAATTTGCCCGGTTCGAGGCCGAAGGGGTTAAGGGGCCGAATTTTTTGTCTCCGCCCGAACCCCTGCCAACGCCCACCGGGGCTACGCCTGCATCCACCCCCGTGCTATGGCCGACCGCCCCGCCGCCCGGCGCATTTGAGCCGGTCAGCGGTTTTGGCCGGGTCTGGCAGCATTACTGGCGCAATGAACATAACCTGCCGGTGACGGTGCGCCAGGATATCGGTTGGGCCGCCGGCCCAGAGTTCGAGTTTGAAACGGTCTATCAATGCGCTATGGGCAGTGGCGTTGTGCTGTGTGCAGCCCTACCGGTAGGTATGGCGCTGAGCTTTGCCCTGCAGTCTACGGTGCAGGATAGGTGGGTCTGGAAAGAAGTAACCGCACCATGATAAACCAGCCGCTGAGTTGCCAGGAATTTTATCTACAGCTCATTACTATGGCTCTGGTGATTTTGCTATTTAGCGGTTGCGCCCCCGCTCCGGTTGAGCCAACCCCTACCCCGCTCCCCCTGCCGGCAGCGCCCACTGCGCCCCCTCCAAGCGCCAACTGGCAACTGTACGTCACCGGCATACTGGTAGGCGATGCCGCCGCCCCGCTAGTGGAGCAACTGGCTTTGCCCGCGCCCGAAGCCGGGCGGCAGTGGTTGATCCTAAAACTGACTCTGGAAAATATCAGCCCTACCTGGCTGTCGCTGCCCGCCAGGGACATCTCCGGCGGCTTGCGCGACTCCGCCGGCGATGAGTTGATACTGACCGGCGTGGATTTTGCCCTCTACACCCGCCTGCCGGACGGAGAGGATATCGTCCTGGCTCCGCGCTTTCAAGCGGCCAGGCTGGCCTGGGTTGAAATCCCTCAAAATCATACCCCCACCGACATCTGGCTGGATATTGCCGGCAACGAAACCGGGCAAATGGCCGAACACGTCAGCTTTAATGTGGTCGAATCGCCGCTGCAACCCCCGCCGCTGTTCAATGCCATCCAGTTACCAATTAGCCTACCCGGCACAATATTTGATTTCCCCAATGACCTACGGGCCACCGTGACCTCAATTCAGTTGGAACCGGCCACTGAAGACCAGTTTCGGGTGCGGGTTGACCTGACTCTGGAGAATACCGGCGACTCGCCGCTGGCGCTGGATGGCGAGCAATTGGCCCAAATTTGGGGCATGGACAAAAGTGGGCGTTACTTTTGTTGCCTCGACACCGAGGCGGGCCAGGGCGGCGCATTTGGTCCTGATAAAACATTAGCCCCCGGCCAACCGGCTCAGGGTTATCTGGTCACGCTGCCGTTTACCGCGGAGACCGGCGCTATCCCGGAGGCGTTGGTTATGTTGACCATTCGTGGCCGTACTACTGCCGTCACCGAGATTTTCCTGGCCCAAGTGCCGGCCGGTGATGGTGGTTCGGTTGAAACCCCCTTCCCGGCAGCCGCTCTGTTGCCAACCAACCTACCTATGGCAGAAGCCAACGGTGTAGCCGTGGTTGGTAATACCGCCTATCTTACCGACAGCGCCGGTTTACACCTGCTGGACATATCCAACCCCGCCGCGCCAACAGAAACCGGCTTCTACCCGGCTGAAAGCGCGACCGGTTTGGTGGTTGAGGGTGCTATGGCCTACCTGATGTCCGGCGGGCAGCTTCATCTGGCTGATGTGTCCAACCCGGCCACGCCGCAACAGCTTGACCTGTACCCTTTGCCGGGCGCCCCCACTTACCTGGCCGTGGCCGGTCAAATGGCCTACCTGGGCGCGGGGCAGGCCGGCCTGGTCATCCTGGATGTCTCTAACCCGGCTGCGCCCCGCGAGGTGGGCCGGATTGCGGGCGATACCAGCAAAGTCACCGTATTGGGTCAAACGGTGTACGCCGTGGATGGGGTAGACACGCTGCGTATTTTTGACGTCGCTGATCCGGTTCACCCCCATTTGCTAGGCGCGTTTCATCCCGGCGACGTGATTACCGATCTGGCGGTTCTGCCTTCACCCACTGACCACTCCATACCCCTGGCCTACCTGGGCACGCTGGGGCAGGGTGTGCGAATTGTAGACGTCTCCAATCCCGCCGGGCCACGCGAAATAGGCGCATACTCAACCCCAGGCTCAGCTTACAGCCTGGCCCTGGCCGGCGATCGGCTCTATGTGGCCAACGGCTGGGGTGCCAGCGGCCTGAGCGTGGTGGATATCACTAACCCGGCCGCGCCTGTCGAAGTTGCTTTTGTTCCGGCGGCACGGGCTTGGGATTCAATAATCGACCTGGTCGCTGCGTCCGTGCCAGGCAGTGTGAACGTCTACCTGGCTAATCGCTTTGAAGGCTTGCTGGTGTATCCCGATGCGCCCTAGCGTGAGGCTATCCGGCCAGGTGCGTCAACAGTTATTAACGATTATCGGTCTGGCGCTGCTCGTCTGATTGGTCACTTGCCTGGTAACAAAAAGCCCCGCCTGTTTCAGAGCGAAACCACTACGGTTTACAGCGAGCGCGCCGAACGAATACTGGGCGTCAATGTAGACATTTTTGGAAGCGGGGTGGGCAGGCTATTGGACAGCTTTTCGACTGAGGGGCAGTCAAAGGTGGGGAGGGGGTCAGCCGGGCAAAAGCGGAGTGAGGGCGTCCCCAATTGCCCGCAGTTGCCGTCAAACCACGGCAGCAGCCGTCTTTTGACGCAGGCGGGGTTGGACTCTTTTTAGCCTACAGCCCTGGACACTTTTCCGCCTGGCGCGCTCCGCTTTCGAGCGCAACTTCCCTCGTTGTCTCGCTGCAAAAACCGGACCGGTCAACGATTCAACACGGCAACTGGCCAGTAGACTTTATTTTACCAGTCCACCTGCCGACAGAGTCTCACCCGATTTCCACAGCACCGGTCCCCAGGCGGGTTGGCCGTCAAAGGTTGAGCCAGAGGTCAACGGGGTGTACTCAGCCCTGCTGACGCGGTAAATGGTTGAGACGTCCGCACTGTCGTCGGCCGTAATCAGGAGGGTGTAAGGGCTGCCGGCGACCGGGCTGGGATGGCCTTCGGGCCGGGCGGCGGCGGTAACGGGGTAGGGTTGGACAAATTGACTGCTCAAGTCCAACTGATAGGCCCGCATGAGACCGTCCCGGTTGGAGAGAAAGTACAGCGTCTGACCGCTAACGGCCGGGTCACGGTCGTCGGCCGGATCGGTAGTTAGAGCCAGTAACTCCGGCTCTGCGGTAAGGGGCGCGGCGTCGGCGGGCAGGGTCAGTTGGTAGAGGTCGTTGTTGCCGCCGCGGTCGCTGGTGAAGAGTAGCTGCCGGCTGTCGGGCAGCCAGGCCGGACGCCAGTCGCCGCCGGGGTTAAAGGTCAACCGGCGCTGGTTGTGGCCGTCGCGGTCCATTACGTAGATTTCGGGGTTGCCGTCTCGGGTGGAGACAAAGGCAATCGCACGCCCATCGGGCGACCAGGCTGGCAGCAGGTCGTCGGCAGGACTATCGGTCAACTGCTGCGCCTCGCATTTATCCTCTCCACAATCAAGCCGTTGCGAGAAGATATCCCAATTGCTGTTTCGATCGCTTTGAAAAGCCAGCCGGGTCCAGGCCGGCGACCAGGCCGGGTTCTCTTCGGCGGCCGGGGTGTCGGTCAGGCGAAGCGGGTTCTGACCCGCCTGGTCCATCAGGTACAACTCCCGGTTGCCGTCTCGCTCGGAGACAAAGGCGATGGGCGGCGCCCATTTTTGCCAGGTGTCGCCGTTGTCGGTTGACCGGTGCAGGGCGGAACCGGCCTGAATGACCACTGTCCGGTCAGCAGCCAGGTCGGGGGAGAGGGAGAGGCTTTGGATATAGGTCAAGTCGGGGTCGAGCAGAGCGGGTAACAGTTGCCAGCTTTGGCCGCCGTCGGTGGTGCGATAGCTCTCCTGGCCATATTGGATGAAGGCCACGCCGTCTTGCTCCAGCTGCGGCGAGCGGTAGAGGCCCACTGCCAAAATTGAAGGGGTGGTGGGGTCGGGCCAGGGCCAGGCAGCCGGGAAAGGACTGAGCAGCGGGATGCCCAGCGTTTGCAACTCGGCGACAGATTGGACGTTGAGCCAGCCGTTGCCGAAGAGGTAAAGCCGGTCACCGGTGGGTGAAAGAACCACCTCGGCGGGCGGCGGGCGGTCGAAAAAAAGGATGCTGCGCAGCAAAAAGTCAGGCCCCGCTAAAACCCACAACGCCCGCTCACGGCTCAGATAGAGCCAGTCGCCGGCGGGGCTGATAACCGGCCAACCGTCGAGCGCCTTGTAAGCGTGCAGGGTTTGGCCCGCCCGGTCGAGGATGAGCAGCCGGTCATCAAAAAAGAAGCCGCTTTTGGCCTTGAGAGTGGCGACCATAAAACCGGCCTGGCCGCCCAGGGCGGGCCGGGTGAGCACGCCAAGTTCAGGAGGGGATTGTCCAAGCCCGGCCAGCGTGTCCAAATCGTAGATGGTGTAGGCTTCGCGGCGGTGCGGGGGCGAGCTGCAAATGCCCCCGGTGCGCACGTAGAGGCGTCGAGCCGGCGGGTTGGCTAACAAATCCAGGGGCCGCAGGCACGATAGTTCAATTTCACGGGGCGGTTGGTTCAAATTAGCCAGGTCATAGCTTAAAAAGCGGCCGGTAAAGGTGAGGGACTCCTCGAACACAGGTTCGGGCACAAGGAAGAGGCGTTGGCTGACCGGGTCCAGCGCCAGCGGGCCAGCCTGCTCCAGCGTGTGCAGCAGGCTAAAATCATCACGCCTCAGGAGCAATGTTTGGGTGACGGCCCGGCTGCCAACAATAAGCCGGCTCTCATCGGCCAGTAAAAAAGCCGGGGCGTCGGCGGCCGCGGCAAACAGGGGCGGAGATTGGGCCAGCGGCGACAGGTCGATGGGGGCCAGGTGATAAAGCCGGTAGGCGGCATCCAGGACAAAAAGAGCGCCGTTGGCGGCCACGCTCCAGGCTCTGAGGGGGTGGGTGGGTGGAGCAATGGGTGAGGGTGATGGAACAGCCTCAACCGGCTCGGATGTAGGCAATGGTACCACTGCGGCTTTTGAAGTGATAGCCACCGACGTTATTTCCGGCGCAATCACGACCGGACCGGCGCAAGCCAGTTGTGTCAATAGAATGACAGTGCTGATCAAGGCTACCAGGCCGGCTCTGTGGGGTGAAGTTTTGTTGACCATAATGATTTTACCTCACTAACCCAATTCAGTTTTTTAGGCCATTGGTGTTCCAAAATCATTGCGCCGGGATGAGTTTGACTCCGCCAATCTCGATAATGTCCCGCAGGGGTCTGTCCAGAATTTTAGGTAAATAAGGTGACCGGCACTTTCGCCACAATTTCCAAGCCAAAATTAAGGCGATTTGACGGCAATTCCAAGCCAAGATGAGTTAGAAGTGCCGGTCACCTAAAAAATCGGACACACCCGTCCCGCAGAAAAGGTTTGACACTAGCCAAAGCCTGTGTTATACTCACCTACTGCTGTAACAAATTGACAATCGTATCGGGATGTAGCGCAGCCCGGTAGCGCGCTTCGTTCGGGACGAAGAGGCCGGCGGTTCAAATCCGCCCATCCCGACTGGGACAATTAACATATTAAAGTATCGGGGCGTGGCGCAGTCCGGTAGCGTGCTTGAATGGGGTTCAAGAGGTCGACGGTTCAAATCCGTCCGCCCCGACTTGGGTCAATTGAACAATTATCAATTTTCGATGACCAAATTGGGCTTCTGAAAATTGACCAGTGATAATTGGATGTTGACTTGCCCACGTAGCTCAGTCGGTAGAGCAACGCCTTGGTAAGGCGTAGGTCGGCGGTTCAAGTCCGCCCGTGGGCTCCAGGTTTGAATAAAGCAGCCTTCTCTGTTGGGAAGGCTGTTTTTGTATCGAAACCGCCCAATAATGAAGTGACCGGTACTGGCAAAGCGCCGGTCACTTTACAGTCCGGCTGGCTTCTGTTTGTGCCACGTGGTGGCTTGCTCGTATTGGTAGGCCACCCGTAAAATGGTACTCTCTCCCAAGGCCGGACCGATGATTTGCAGTCCCACCGGTAACCCTTCCGAAAAACCACACGGCACCGAGATACCACAGAAACCGGCCAGATTCAGCGAGACCGTAAAAACGTCCATCAAATACATCTGCAGTGGGTTATCAACCTTGGTCCCCATCTCAAAAGACACGGTCGGGCAAGTGGGTGATACAATCACATCGACCTGCTCAAAGGCCTGTTCATAATCCCGCCGGAGCAGGGTGCGGACTTGCTGGGCTTTCAAGTAATAGGCATCGTAGTAACCGGCCGAGAGCGCATAGGTGCCCAGCATGATCCGGCGCTTGACCTCCGGGCCAAAGCCGGCCTCGCGGCTCCGGCGGAAGGTAGCCCACATATCCTCACCGTCGCGGCGCAAACCGTAGCGGATGCCGTCGTAGCGAGACAGGTTGGCCGAGGCCTCGGCCGTGGAAATGAGGTAGTAAACCGGGATGCCGTAGCGGGTGTGCGGCAGCGAGATTTCGATGATCTCTGCCCCCAGTTCGGCCAGTTGGCCGATGGCCGTGCGAATGGTCTGTTCTACCCCCGCCTCCATCCCTTCGATGAAATATTCCCGGGGCACGCCGACTTTCAGCCCGGTCAGGTCATCCCCTTGCTCCAGCTCGGCCACGTAATCCGGCACCGGCACATTCAGTGAAGTCGAGTCGCGGCGGTCGTAACCGGCAATGGCCCGGAGTAGGATAGCTGCGTCGGTCACATCCTTGGTTAGCGGCCCGATTTGGTCCAGCGAGGAGCCGTGGGCAATTAAACCATAGCGGCTAACCCGGCCGTAGGTTGGTTTGAGGCCAACTACGCCACAAAAAGAAGCCGGCTGGCGGATACTGCCGCCGGTGTCGGTGCCCAGCGCGCCCAGAGCCTCATCGGCCGCAATGGCCGCGGCGCTGCCGCCGCTGCTGCCGCCGGGCACTCGCTGCCGCGCCCAAGGATTGCTGGTGGGGTGGAAAGCGGAAAATTCGGTGGAGGAGCCCATCGTAAATTCGTCGGTGTTGGCTTTGCCCACAAATACCGCCCCGGTGATGCGCAGTTTGTCCACAGCCGTGGCATCGAAGGGCGGTACAAATCCGTCCAGAATTTTTGAGCCGGCAGTAGAGGGTACACCCAGGGTGATGATGGCATCTTTGATGGCCAGGGGAATGCCCAACAGGGGATTATCTTCGCCGGTCGCCCGGCGCTCATCGGCCAGCCGAGCCATCTGCAGGGCCAAATCCTCTTGCACGCTGATGTAGGCGTGAACTTTGTCTTCGACCGCAGCAATTCGCTCCAAAACGCTTTCGGTTAGCTCAACCGAGCTGATCTCGCCGGCACGAAGTTTGGCTTGAGCGGCATGGATGGTTAGGGCATAGAGTTCCAATGTCGTTCTCCATCGAGCTGGGATGAAAGGTGAAACGTGAAATGTATCAACCTGCATGCGCCACGTATCACGTTTCACTTATCACGAGTTTTAATCTAACACTGCCTTGACCTTGAAGCTGTCCTGCTCGGCGGCGGGCGCGTTGAACAAAGCTGCCTCGGTCGGCAGGGACAGGCTCACCTCGTCGGGTCGCATCACATTTTTGAGCGGGATAGCGCTGGCGGTCGGGGGGATACCGCTGGTGTCGATCTGCTGCAACATTTCGGCGTAATCCAAAATGGCCGAGAGTTGCTCTTGAAATGTCTGTTTTTCTGCATCACTGAGGGTCAGTTTGGCCAGTTCGGCGATAGTTTCAACTTCGGCCAGGCTTAACTGGGCCATAAGCGTTGCCTCCCCATCAATTATAAGCGGGTTACTTGCGGTTCATGATAGAGGCGGTGGGCCACTCTGTCAAGTGGTTCCTAACTGGAGTTTAGAGTTCACGTGTGCATTGAAGCAAAAACATTCCAGTGAGCGACTTTATGCTCCTACATATTGTGGTTAAATAAGCCATAACTACTATATGTAGTATAGTGGTCTACCACATAGAGCAAGGTTGAAAACGAACTCTAAACTCAAGTCCTAATAGTTGGTTGATAAACAGAACTCACTCTACCTGAGCAAGTGTAAGCCTGACCGGGCAAAATCCGGTTATGCTCCGGGCTACATTGCCCATCAGTACTAATCTCTGATCTCCGGTGATTTAATAATTGCCGAGTCCCGCCTATTTAATGACAAGTGGGAGAAAGACCTCCACCTTTCCTGGAGCCGGACTCTTCTGTGGAACGCCTAATATCTGAGCCGGATCGCCAAAGAAAACGTAGGTTTCAACCAGCATGTCCAGAGCATTATTGAGATTATAGGCTTCAAATTTAGCGGCGGTTGTAATCACCCCCAATTCATAGTAGTCGTATTGGAAAATGGAATCATAAAACTGCTCTACCATAACCCGATGATCGGTGGGATAGCCAATACTGCTTGGCGCCCAAACTGCTATGGCTCCGGCGCTTGGTCGACGTTGAAATTCTTCGGCAATCGAAGTCAGCCTGTCCACAAAATACCCATTCAAGCAGTTAGCTACAGTCACGACCGGCCACCTGTTATTGGTCAGAGCCTGAATATCGGATGTGGTCAAAATCGCTGAGGTCCAACCATTTACACTCCCGTGCCCGGCGTAATTGACCAAAATGCTACCGGTATTGTTGAGATCATCGATAATTGCCGCTTTAGGTTCTGGAATTTGACGTTGATAGACCTTTTTGGCCGTGTAGCCGTTGGGGAGCCGATTGGCAAGTGAGTCTGAGGTTAGTTCATACGTGATTGAATTAGACAAGTTAGTAGGATCGTAATCGGCTACTAATAAGGCGGCTTGATTCCAGGCAGAGGTTGGTGGATTCTGATCATAACTTATGATCTTATTTACCATGGCATTGGCTTCCGAGCTACTTTGAGCTGCCAACCGGCCAATGTACATATCGGGTAATACATCTGTCCCGCTAACGAGCACAAACCAATTATCCGAAATGGTGATATCCTGAGAAGGGTCTTCGGAGCCCAATTCAATTACTTGGGTCGGTACATAATTTTTTCGACTGAAGCCGAGTAGGTCACGATAATCATATGTAGCCCCACCTATTAGAAGGACATAAGTTGGAACTTTGTTCCAACTCAGACTGCGCTTTAGAAAATCTTGGATAGCCTTTGGATTAAAAATACCGTAGTTGAACTCATCATAGATATCTTCAATCTTAACAATGACGACTTCCAGGCCTGAGTTACGACGATGAGCAGCCAAATTTGAGGCTGCGCCAGAGAAATCATCGTGGGTGATGATCACATAGTCAGCCCGGTTATTAACATTTTTCCAGTCAGAAGCCTGATCCATTTTTAAACTGCTTGGCAACTGGTAGTAGGCGGTTGCCAAATAACGAGTGCTGGTTGAAGCAGTATCCCTGAATGTAACTGAGAAGGTACTTCCCACTGGGGCAATTGCAGTATTATTAATGATTGCCACATTGTTTCGATCTGTGATATCGAATATTTTGATATCATTACTACTAAAGTTGGATACATTGAATTGATAGCTGCCGGCTGAGGGTGCCCGAAAGAATAAATTGTTGCTCTCAGCTACATAAGTATCGGAATAATCTATTTCTATCCAATTCACATGGATCTGTTCGCCAGCTACCGTCGGTTTGATTGTTACTGTGTTGTTCCCATTTTGTAGATTGGCGACGTTAACGCTCTGATCTTTAATGATTTGACCACTCCAGGATTGATTGCTAACCAGGCTTCCGTTGAGATAGACTTCAGTGCGGTGTGAACCGGAGGTACGACCCTTGAGCCTGACTCGCAACGTAGCGTTACTACTGGCAATATTATTGACTGTAATGATATAGGATTGTGAATTTGGAGCGGTAATCCTATCACCCCAGAACCAATGATCTTCAGCCAACCCGCCTGAACCTTTACCTGACCAGTAGTATGTATCCTCTTGAGTATGAAGTGTTGCCGGGAAACTGGTAGGGGTAAGAGTACCGCTACCGATCTTAGTACTCATTCGAGTGCCAAAGCTCCCGCCAGCTTCCAGCCAGTAGACGTTAGCAGTCGTGTACACATCGGTGATTGCAGTGCCGTAAAAAAGGAGATAGTCATTTCCGTCAAAGAGATTGTTACTATTACTATCAAAGAGATAGATAGGAATCTGGCTACCGTGATTAATAATTTTGATGGTGCGGGAGTCAACTCCAGCCAATTCAAAACCAGCCTGAGTCAGGTCGGCAGGGGTAAGGCGGTACACAGCATCTTTGGTTACCTTAATCTTTAACCTGGGTGTTGTGTCGGCGGCTCCAATTGAATTGGGTACATACGGTGGAGCTACCTCGACCAGACCTGGTCGATCTAACAAGTCATAGTTCAATAGGGTCCTTTTTAGTAATTTCTCATATGCCGGGCTGGCAAGAGAATTAGAATTATCTCCCGTTAGAGTTAAGTTTGAAGCTGGCCAGGATACTCGTACTGTCAGACGCCGGTAGAGACGTACTTCACCGGTAACCGGATTGTATTGGACAGGATAGAATTGGATTTGGGCCACCGCCTGATCACGGATGTAACCAGTCTCACCAATTTCTACCAGATCGGCCGGAAAGAAGGCATTGGTGGTATAAATGGCCGGATCAGGCACATATGTTTCTTTAAGGCGAGCCTGCTCCGGATCAGCCAGTATATCTCCCTCTACTTCCAATGTGGGCGCCGGCAAAAGCTGATAGCCACTTAAAATTTCTATGTCAGCGTCCAGGAGTTCTGCCGAAACATTTTCAGGCGTACCGATACCAACCATTGTGCCTCGGGTAGGAATTTGAGGGGCACCCGGTACATTTTTCTGGACCATGTTCGGGATTAACAAACGTTGGTAGGTTTGGCTACCCTGCTCAATTGTTTCCACTTGGATTTCTGCGATATTCAATTGCAGCACAAGCTCGCGGCTGCCAGATGATAGTATGTGTAGACTGCTTCCGGTGGAAGATTGAGCCAAAGCTGACTCAGGCGAGAGAATACCTAACATGATGAGTCCCAGAATGACTATTGTGATAAACTGCTTGCTTTTCATAGACCTGATATCGCCCTCCTCTATCCTGACTGACTCTTTCTAGGCTTGATCCTATCATTTCGCTTAAACGTCTTTTATGTTTTTAACTTAGGCCCAGGTTGCCCACCGTGGTGGGCAACCTGAGGACTAGTAATACTCTATTCAGGAATATTTGGCCGGAAAACAGGCCCACGGATTGCTGGTCCGGTTTGAGCAAGTACCGACTCGTGCAAACTGCTTTCCCCAAACAAATTCACATCTTCCAATTGGTAATAAAAAGTGCCCCGACCCGGCCTGTCAAAGAAGGTATAATAACCACCAAACAGCTCATCACCTTGAGCGGGGATTAAGTTGGAATTGATCTTGATGTATGGCCCCCCAGGCGAGGCGGTCCGGTAGATGTTGAAGCCTGCATTATCGAGCTCCGTGACCGTTTCCCAGACCATCGTTACAAGACCATCTTTAACCGACACATCAAACATCGTCAGATGCACGGCGCTAGGTTTCTCACCTGGCAGCAGAACTGCATCAATCACATGCACAACCCCGTTACTGGCCTCGATGTCGGCTACAATTACCTTGACACTGCCGTTCAAAATGAGGTTGCCCTCCTTGTCCTGACCAATGTGGACCTGCTCGCCTATCAACGTTGTGACGCTTGTCAAGCCGGCCAGATCAGCGCCAAACTTGACCTCGCCCAGCACGTGATAGAGCAGGATGTTGGTCAACTGTGTCGGCGGTTCTTCCGCCAACAGGGTATCCAGCACGCCCTCAGGCAGGGCAGCAAAGGCGGCATCCGTTGGTGCGAAGACCGTGAACGTACCCGGTCCATTCAATGTATCGACCAGGTTGGCTCTCTGCAAGGCCGCCAACAGCGTTGTAAACTCCGGGGTTGCCCCACTGGCTGCATCCAGTACGATCTCGGCAATTGTTTGATCGGCGCTGGGTTTCTCACCTGGCAGCAGAACTGCATCAATCACATGCACAACCCCGTTACTGGCCTCGATGTCGGCTACAATTACCTTGACACTGCCGTTCAAAATGAGGTTGCCCTCCTTGTCCTGACCAATGTGGACCTGCTCGCCTATCAACGTTGTGACGCTTGTCAAGCCGGCCAGATCAGCGCCAAACTTGACCTCGCCCAGCACGTGATAGAGCAGGATGTTGGTCAACTGTGTCGGCGGTTCTTCCGCCAACAGGGTATCCAGCACGCCCTCAGGCAGGGCAGCAAAGGCGGCATCCGTTGGTGCGAAGACCGTGAACGTACCCGGTCCATTCAATGTATCGACCAGGTTGGCTCTCTGCAAGGCCGCCAACAGCGTTGTAAACTCCGGGGTTGCCCCACTGGCTGCATCCAGTACGATCTCGGCAATTGTCCGCGGCTCCTGAGCTAGGCTACTCCCCACCGTGAGAGTTAGCAGGCAGATCAGGAATAATGATACAAAGACTACTCTGAATATTTTCATTACCAGATATCTCCCTTCAAATCTTCTGTGATATTAATATTAAAAAACGGTTAGAATTTGAGATAGAACCTATCCAAATGAATATGCATGTTTGAGAATCAGGTCTATCACCTCCTAAATGTTAGGGTGAAATAGAGCCAACCTATCACGGGATGCTACACTGACAATCAGCAAGATGATGAGTACGAGCAATCAGCATTTGTTGTACAAAACGACCATCATTTTCCAACATGACCAGTGTTGGTGAGATGAAGCCTCAAGACACCTCTTGCTGCGAGACCAGTCAACACTATGGCTGGTCGTCATTGTCTTCAAACTAGAATCAAAGTCACTCTGTCCCCTAACTTACTATTACGGCTTAACAAGTAGTACGGGGAGATACCCGTACACAGTTATAGCATAATTCTCCCCTAGATTACGCCGAGCGCCAACGCCCCACCAGTATTCACCTCCTTTAAGCTCGCTACCCACAGCTTGCCCATCAAAGGTAACCGAAGTCGCCTGGAGTGGCGCCGATTTCCAAACCGGCTCCATATTTTCCCCACGAACTAGATCGACCCAGTATTTGTTCGCCTGCGGATATGCTGACCACTCAAATGTAATAGGCATTTTGGGAAAGAAAGAAGCATTGGGCTTTGGATTGATCGGCTCAAAGCCTAGTAGAGCAATCTCGAACTCTGGCAAGTTGATGGTGGAGTTACTGGCTACAACAACCGGCCCCAACCACCCCCAACTGATCACTTGCCCAAGCTGATATTGAGGATTAGCCTCTTGGTCAAATAAGATGTTGTAGCTAGCAATGGATGGTGGGATATTCTCAAACTTATAATAACCATCATTGCCGACTATCGTCTCCGCTACCAACGCATACGTTTGACTGTTCTCCAATTGTAAGGTAACCCCACCTTTGATCGGCACACCCTTAAATAGAACCCGGCCAATAATACGGCTTGGACCGGTCACGGGGACTGTAGCTGTCGGAGTGATGTTCAGCGTGGGCGTAGGCGTGGCTGTAGATGTAATCGTCAGAGCCGTAGATAGTAACGGGGTCGCGGTTGGGGTGGGCAAGGGTGAGTTAACCAGAGAGTCAACGATCAGCGGTGAGTTGGTCCCAATCGCTTCGCCAGCATCAGTCTCAACTTCCCCAGTCCAAATTGGGTCAGTTTTGATGTCTGTGATTGTGCCAGGTATCAAAGACCGGTTTCCCAGTTGGTCATCAGACAGACTTTCAGACCAGAGAGTCAGTGGTTGTTCGACCGCTGAGTTAGTGTTGGTCACAGATGTTGCGGCTGTCTGTAACGAGAGTGGGGCAATGGGATGAATACGGATGGGGCGCTTTGACTCACCGGGGCGAGAGTTGAGCATAAAAAGACCGAGAATCAGACTCACCCCGATCAGAAATGTGGACACTAGTACCAGCAGGGTACTGGCTGCCAGCAGCACGCGTTTCCGGTTTGCGTTCATACCCTTTCCTTCTACAAACATTTGCGGGGTCAAATCTACCCAAATATACGGGTTGAGTAGATGACAATTTTGGCTCACGGTGAGACTTCAGAAGTCTTCAGATGCGACTTTGTGGCAAAATGGCTTTGATCTCAAACATTTTAGACCGGCAAAATTGCCCCAAAGACTTCCGAAGTCTCTGTCTAGCGACCCGAAGTTTCACTACCACATCTAAGGGATGAGTGTCGTTCGAGCCGGTCGAAGTTTATGAGCACTCAACGATTGCGGACCATCGCAAGTCGCAGCCCAAAGCCGAGCGTGACCAAGACCAAACCCAACGCCAGGAAAGCGATCATATTGACCACGCCGGTGGAGATTTCACCGCCCGACACCGGCAGCGCCGCAGGCGCGTCCGCCGGGGGGATAAGGACCGCATCGATCACGTGAATCACCCCGTTGGAGGCTTCGATGTCGGTGATGATAACCTGGGCATTGTTCACTTTAACGGTGCTGCCCTCAACGCTGATGGTGACCGGCTTACCGAGGACCGTATTGGCCGAATTGAGATTGACTACGTCGGCGGCCATCACTTTGCCCGGCACTACGTGATAGAGCAACACATCGGTTAGAGCCGGAATGTTAGCTACCAGTGCATCCAGGGCGCCGTCAGGCAGAGCGTTGAAAGCATCATCAGTTGGAGCAAAGACGGTGAAGGGACCTTCACCGCTCAGGGTTTCAACCAGGTTGGCCGCTTGCAGGGCCGTCACCAGGGTGGTGAAGCGGCCGTCATTCACAGCGATATCAACGATAGTCTGGTCGGCTTGACGGGCCGGCGCTGCAAAGGCTGTAGCAACACCGGTGACCAGCAGGGCTACTACTGTAATAATCGGAAGCAATTTCTTGAACACTTTTCTCTCCTTAGTTGTTTGAGCTTATATTGGTTGTTCAGGCGCTGCCTGGGCAGCCGGTTTGATAAGCGAGTGACTACCCAGACAGCACTATCTGTGGATCATGGTATGTTACTGAGCCGGAATGAGAACCGCATCGATGACGTGGATGACGCCGTTGGAGGCTTCGATGTCGGTGATGATGACGTTGGCCTGATTGACTTTCACGGTCGCACCGTCAACGCTGATGCTAACCGGCTGGCCCAGCACGGTGTTAGCCGACTGGAGGTTGACAACATCAGCCGCCATTACCTTTCCGGGGACGACGTGGTAGAGAAGCACGTCGGTCAGGGCCGGAATATCGGCCAGCAGGCCTTCCAAAGCGCCAGCGGGCAGAGCGGCAAAAGCCTCATCGGTGGGAGCAAAGACGGTGAAGGGGCCTTCACCTTTGAGCGTATCGACCAGGTTGGCCGCCTGCAGGGCGGTCACCAGGGTGGTGAAGCGGCCGTCATTCACGGCAATGTCAACGATGTCAGGAGTTGCTGCCATCATTGCCTCTTCCTCGGACGCCGCGCTCATACTGGGCGGCAGAATGACCGCATCGATGACGTGGATGACGCCGTTGGAGGCTTCGATGTCGGTGATGATGACGTTGGCCTGATTGACTTTCACGGTCGCACCGTCAACGCTGATGCTAACCGGCTGGCCCAGCACGGTGTTAGCCGACTGGAGGTTGACAACATCAGCCGCCATTACCTTTCCGGGGACGACGTGGTAGAGAAGCACGTCGGTCAGGGCCGGAATATCGGCCAGCAGGCCTTCCAAAGCGCCAGCGGGCAGAGCGGCAAAAGCCTCATCGGTGGGAGCAAAGACGGTGAAGGGGCCTTCACCTTTGAGCGTATCGACCAGGTTGGCCGCCTGCAGGGCGGTCACCAGGGTGGTAAAGCGGCCATCGTTTACAGCAATATCGACAATCGTATTGCCGGATGCCATCATTGCTTCGCCAGCTGCGCCGGGGATGCACAAGGTCTGGCCAATTTCAATGATGTTGGGATCGGCAAGCCGAGCGTAGGCGCCGCCGGCCGCGGCTGCGGCGTTGGTAGCCTCAAAAATCCGGTCGTAAGCCAGCACATCACCAAAGAACTTGTCGGCAATCTTGCTCAGCCAATCATCAGCTTGAACCACGTAATTCTGGCTGCACATCGCCGACTCAGGAGCCATCATTTCACCTTCGGCCGGAGCGCTCATGCTGGGGGGCAGGATGACCGCGTCAATAACGTGGATGACGCCGTTGGAAGCCTCGATGTCGGTGATGATGACCTGGGCATTATTGACCATCACTTTGCCATCCTGGACACTGATGCTGATCGCTTCGCCCTGAACTGTGTCGGCTGAACTAAGGTTGACCACGTCGGCCGCCATCACTTTGCCCGGCACCACGTGATAGGTCAGTACGTCGGTCAGCGCCGGAATGTCAGCCAGTAAGCCCTCTACAGTACCAGCCGGTAAAGCATTGAAAGCGTCATCAGTGGGGGCGAAGACGGTAAAGGGGCCTGCGCCTTTCAGGGTATCGACCAGGTTGGCCGCTTGCAGAGCCGTTACCAGGGTGGTGAAGCGGCCGTCATTGACGGCGATGTCGACGATGGTGTTTTCAGCCTGGCGAACCGGCGCCGCAAAGGCCGAGGTGACGCCGGTGACTAGCAGGGCCACCAGCATGATGATTGAAATTACTTTGACAGGTTGATTGAACATTGTTTGATCTCCTTTAGGGATTGTTACCTTATTGTTTTTCTGAATTTTTGATGAGACATCTTGACTTTTTTGGTTGACTTTTAGTGTCAACCTTACCATACTTTTTTGCTTAACCAGGACAGGTAAATGTTTGCTATTTATCTATACCCGTGAGCTTAATAGTAGCTTCCGGCATCTGCACCTCCTTTTGCGGTCAAAGCGTAACCTCTTCTGTTTTAACTTGACTGTTTGATTAATCCAGATTATAACACACCTCGATTATTTTGTCAAGATTTTATTTTTATTTTGTCTAAATTTTGTATAGTTTTTAACCTTTTACACTTATTAATACGCAGTTCCAGCCATTTTGCATTTCTAAAAATCCATATTTTGCAATGATTTTTTCCATATTTGTCAAAAGGGGACCTCTTTAAAATAAAAAGGGCCTTCCGCCGGTTCAAAACCGGTAGAAGGCCCTGGAGCCAACTAGGCTTAATTTATGAAGAAAGGTTACCGATCATTATCATATCATTCTCAGGCGGCTGATCTGTGGCAGAGACAGGTTCAATCGATATCCCCATCCTATCATATGACCCAATCGCGGTTTTGGATGTTACCACCAACATCCCTAACCCCTCTGCATCGACCTCAATAGTGCCGGCTTCTTGCAGTTGATCGCCAGTCACCAGCCAAAATTTGTAAACCAGTCCGGGTTGGAGAGGAGGCAAACCATACACAATCAAGGCCGCGGTCTCGCCGGCCGGATTGGCGAATAACTGCCCGTGGGCCTGGGGGAACATTTCGGTGCCGGTGAGGGCCATTGCCTGGGCATCCGGTGAAGTGGCGTGGGCCATCACCGTCCGTTGGGCCAATAATTCGCGAGCCAAAACCACGTTTTGATGGCGAAGTGCAGCGATTTCAGTTGTGAGAGCCGTCAGGCTATCTTCCTGGGTCGATAGATTCTGGGCAAAGCTCACCAGCAACTGTTGCATTGCGGATAGTTGCGAGAGCTGGTCGCCAATGGCGGCCAGTTGCTGGCTCTGAGACGCCAATTGAGCCTTGAGTTTGTCATTTTCCTGGCGCAGCACGGCAACCTGATCATCAAGAGTAGTCAGCATCTCTTGATGACCGGCTAACTCCTGTTGCAGGGTCGCGTTCTCTGCCCGTAAAGGCGCTGCATTGTTCTGCAACGCCATGAACGCCCCTTGCAGTCGAGTCACTTCCCACTGTAACCAACCGGCCCATAGCCCAACCAAGACGATGATGATCGCGCTCAACCCGGCCAGAACCGGCCCTAGCGGTTGCCGGAACAACCGCTGCCACAACTTCCCCCGTTGAGCCACAGCCGGGCGGGCCGGTTGGTGTGAATGGAGGGTACCAGATTGATCAACCGAATCACCGTTGATCCGGGCAAACAGGGTCTGTTTTAGTTGAGGTGAAGGCGTAAGTGGGGTAGGGTGGTAGGCCAGGGCAGCCACGGTAAAACTCAACGCGTCCAGCTCTGACTGGATTTCCGGGCTGGCCGCCATAGCCGCTTGGACCCGGGCTTCTTCCGCCTCGGTTAACACCCCAAGCGCATAAAATGGTAAGATTGCTTCGTTATGCTCCTTCATCACAATTCAATCCTCAAAGCCCTGCTCTTTGAGCGCCTCACGGAGTTTCTGGAGAGCCAGTCGAGCGCGGGTGTGGACCGTCCCCAGGGGCACGTTGGTCTGGTCGGCAATTTCCTGCCGGGTCATACCCCAAAAATAAGCCAACTCAATGACATGACGTTGGACCGGCGGTAGCGCCTCCAGCGCGGCCCGGACCTGATTGTGTTTGATGGCAGTCCAGGCCGACTCGGCCACGTCGAGACCGGCGTCGGGCAACTGGCCCGAGTCGGGTTCAACAGCCAGGTCAGCGACCGGCTGGGGTCGAACCTGTCGTCGCCGCCAGGAGTCGATACAGAGATTGCGGGTTATACCAAATAGCCAACTGGAGAATTTGCCTTGCCGGCTCTGGAAGGTTTCGGCGCTGCGCCAGACCCGCCAAAAAGTCTCCTGGGTTACCTCTTCGGCCAGGGTTCGGTCGCCCAGCATCTTGAAAGCCAGTCCCAGCACCGCGGCGGCATAACGGTCATAAAGTAGCTCCAGCGCCGCCGAGTCGCCGGCTATAACCTGCTCCAACAATTCGGTATCGTGACACTCGCCGGGACTGGTTGTCAAGGCCGGGGTAGTTGCCAAATGAGCCAGGGTCACTTGCACCGGTAGTTGCGCCTCATCCACATCGTCGTATCCCGTTGGTTGAACCGTTGAATTAGACATAAAAATTAGCTATGAATACGCTTGATTTCAGGATTAGTATACTGAAAGCGGGCCAAAATTCAAGTGAGTGTGCCTCTCATGTCTAATCGACTTGATGGCAGCGAGTTTGGTACTGTTATCCTATTGAGAGAATCCTGATTGTCCGGTATTGTGATAGCAAGTCAGTAACAGTACTGATATTCTTTAGAGAAAGGAGGTTCTTGCTATGTTATTCCTGCCCCGTGAAGAAGGTCAAGGTTTGGTAGAATACGCTTTGATTCTGGTGCTGGTTGCTATCGTCGTCATCGCCATTCTGCTCCTGCTTGGCCCGGTTGTTGGTAACGTATTCAGCAACATCGTTGGTAACCTCTAAATACTTATTATTTTAATTATTTATTCTGCTATCCAAATTATTATTATCAAAAACCCCACCACTTGGTGGGGTTTTACTTTTTAAATTTAGTTCCCGCTAGCCAGAAAAATCACTCTTCAAAGGGTATTACGGTTTGGGTATAATAGCGTGGGTAATAGGTGAAGGAAACATCGTAGCTGGCCTGCTGGCCCGGCGCCAGGGTTGGTGGATGAACATAAGTGAAACCAACATTGATGACCCGACCATCACGGCCATAGATTACGGCAGCCACTTTGGTTCGTTTGGAGACGAGGCTGCCGGTATTTTTGACCACCCCTTTGATCCGTAAGAAACCGGCCTCATCCTCATAACGTTTCAGCTCCGCTACGGCTAACTGACTCTTCAATTCAGGTTCCACCGGTCGAGCTACGGCCCGCAAGCTATACGAGGCCAGGCCGGCCGGTTTGGCCAGAGTGATGATGAAAGGAGAGATTTCGCGCGGAGACAACACCTCGAGGATGGTTTCGCCGTTGGTTGTACCAATGATATTGCCGCCGGCATCGTAGAAGGTTATGGTAATACTGGCTTGGCCCACATTCAGGCTGGAGTCATTGCGCACTTCACCCACAATGGTCAGAGTATTGAATTTGTCGGTGAAGTTGTGGTCGCTGAGCAGACCCAGCAGAATGGTATCAGGTGGAAGGGCAGTCGGGGCAACCGTGGGTGCAACGCTCCCGGTTGAGGCTAGACTCTGGTTGACCACACGCTCACTGCTAAAGGTGGCAGCATTCACCTGGGCCAGTACAATCTCCTCTTGAGCGGCTAAACGGGTGATCCGATAACTATAAGCCATACCGGGCCGGAGCATTTCGTCAATGAAGGTCGCTTGGTTGGCGGCCGCTTTGTAGATAAACACCCCGTAACCACTGCCCATATCACTATAAATTTGATACTGTTGGGTATTTTCAACCCCGGCCCAATTGAGGGCGATACTGGCGTTGGTGAGAGCAACCGCATCGACTTCAGCGGCAAGGCTGGCCGGAGATTGATCAGGTTGAGCCAAACGGGCCAGTTGAGAACCTGGGCTGAGATCGCTATCATGAATTGGCCCGGCGGCTACAGCTACCGGCGTGGCAGGCCTTAGACTGGCCACAACAAGGGGTGGTGTTGAGGTTGCTGTCAACGTCGGGACGGGACGAGAGGTAGCGATGGGCGAAGTTGTTGCGGTGCCGGTCGAAGTGATCGTCGGCTCGGGCGTATTCGTTTTGGTCGGGGCTAAAGTCGGTCGCGGGGTGGAAGTGGGAGTCTGGGTGGGAGCTGGAGTAGGTGTGACGGTAGGGGTGTTGGTTGGCGTTAAGGTAGGTTGAGCGGTGTTGGTTGGCGTTGAGGTAGGTTGAGGGGTGTTGGTCGGTGTTAAGGTGGGTCGAGGGGTGTTGGTCGATGTTGGCGTAGGTTGCGGGGTGTTGGTTGGGGTATCTGTGGCCGTAGCCGTTGGGGGATTCGTGGGTGTGGGACTATTGGTAGGGGACGGCGTAGGTATATCTGTAGGGAGAGATTGTAGTTGGGTAGCGGCCAGTGCCTGCGGCGTGACTGTGGGCAGAGTCGTTGGTAAGGGTAAGTCGGCTACCAATCCCAGTTCAGGGGTGTGGGTCATCATCGGCCCCACTACAGAGGGTGACAGCGGTGGGATTGGGTCGAAAGTGGCGGGTGCCAAGGTGGGCTGAGGTGGCGGTGACTGGCCGGCAATAAGTTCTGTTCGGGTAGGGAGGGGGACCGGCGGGATGTTAATGGGCGGAATGGGCGTTTGGCTGGGAGTGGAACTTGTGGATGGCGTTGGTGTTGATTCGAAAGATGGGGTGGCTGGTGATTGGTTAGGCTCGGCTGGCGCGAGTGTGACAGTGTAGGCCAAGGTGGACACAGCAGTCCGTTGAGCCGCCAGCAAATTGGCGACGGTCTGGGAACGGAGCAAGCTCCGAAAATCAGAACGAGGTAGAAAAGAAGCCAGAGCGCAAATAACAATGAGGTTGAGTAATAATAGATAACCCAAAAAAAGAAGTTGCCAGGGTTTCCACTTTTGCATTACCCGCCCTCTAACGAACTTTGGTAAAGACTACTTCAAAAGAGTAATGGAAGAGCGAGTTAGCTACCCCATTACCACTGTCAGGGCATAGCTCATTATGCGGAATATCGGGACTGATCGGTCCCACGACCTGGCTTACCCCATCCAGAACTTCCACATAGTAGCTGCCTTTAAACATAGCAAAATCGGTGAGGCCAGGATCTTCCATTTTGGTGCCGGTGGTAATGATAGCTTCCCCGCCGCTGCCGCCATACCAAAATACCCGCAATTTCATATCAGGGATACCATTACCGGCTTGGTCACGCACATAGGCAAAGATATGATGTTTGCCTTCATTTTCGCAGGCAGTCAATTGTCGGACAGTGCCGATATAATCAAATTCCGGGGTAGGCGTATTGGTCGGAAAGGGTATCGAAGTGGCCCGAATCGGGGTCGCTGTTGGGGTAACGGGGATAGGTGTTTCGGTTGGCGCTGGGGTTAGGGTGATGGTCGGGGTCCAGGTTGGGACCCGGGTATTCACCGGGGTGGGAGGGGGCAAGCCCGTAGCAGTAGGGGTGAAGGTCGGAAAAGGGGTCCGCGTGGCCGGAGCCTGGGCCAACACCCGCTGAAAACCTCCGGGGGAATGAATGGCCAGCAGCCAAACCAGGCCACCCAGGATGACCATATTGACCACCGTAAGCAGGGAGATCAATATCGTCCACTGTTGGCTTGAAATGGCTGCCAGTTCTTTCTTCAGTCCATTCATAATGAGATTCAGCCAGATAGCGGAGGTGGGTTGCTAGCGTCCTTTTCGTTTGGTTAATACTCAAAATAAACCATTCTGTGGACCCCACCTCCGCCCTGACCTTTTATGTTTACCCGGTTAACAGCCTGCTTTGACTTATATTTGAGCCTTAAATCTGTGATTTGCTTCAAATAACTGGCAGTTGTTAACCGTCAAACAACTATAGAGTTTGTCTTAGCTTGGTAGTTCAATCAAGATATTTTATTGTTGCTACTAATTGTAGCGGTATATGGCAGAATTGACTACTATATGTAGGGTTATCCCTAGCAACTTGACATATTATTCATTATATCACCTTTCATACATTATGGCAAGTAATAAAATAGGCGGAAATAACCAGAAGCCTAATCAGATGTTTGAAATCCCTGTCACCAGGGCTGATTCATTCTAACAGAAAAATAACAGGACGATAATATTTTTCAAACAG
>CAYNLK010000036.1:0-61883 GCA_964398055.1 uncultured Caldilineaceae bacterium | reverse complement strand
CCCTCAACTTCCAGACCTTTGAAAAATCACAAATTATGACCTTATGAAGTATAACTTATTTGAATCAGCGGCTTTGCTTTAGCTGCTCTCCGGCAGGGGATAGGCGGCGATGGTGGCGCTCCGGCTGCCGAAGCTGTCGTCGTAGGCGATCAACCACGAGGGCAGCCAGGCCAGGGCGACCAACCGCACGTTGATATCGGTCCGGCGGGGAGCAATTTCCTCGCTGGTGATATCGTCCAATAGATCGGCCCATTTGCGGGTAATCTCGTCGGCCTGTTCCTTTAACTCGGCTTCCAGTTTAGCCTTTTCCTCCTGGAGTTTGGCGATTTCTTCTTTAGTCTCTTCAAAACTCAGCTTGGCCTGGCCGGTCAGCCGTCGTTTGCTGGCAATCTGGCTCAAGGCCCGGCCGCCGCTGCGGCGTCGCCCTAAAAAGAAACCCAAGACGCTTTCCCCGACCCCGATCAATTCCTCCTGCTTGCGGGCGCCATATTGCGCCTCACTCTTGGCCAACGCTTGCTGCTCCTTGCGCAGTCTTTCGGCCAATCGAGTCAGCTGTTTCTCATAGGTCGCCTCCAGTTTGTCCACTTCGGCATCGCGACTTTCGCGGGCGGCCTGCTGCAAGCGAATTTTGAAGGCCCGTTCGGACTCGCCAGACTCTTGGAATAATTTTAGCTCTTTATGAACATTGATGGTTAAGCGGCTGTTATAGTACAACCAGTCGACCAGACTCTTGGCCAGCTCCTTAAGTTCGGCGGCGCTATTGGCCAACTCTGGGACCGGTCCAAAGAAAGGCCCCTGGTTCTGGCCGACAGGTTCCGGCTTATTTTTGAGATCTTTCAGGGTAAGGGTCAATGTTTCGGCCTCTTGCCAGTCAAGATGCCTGGCCTTCTCCGGGACCGGCAGCAGCAACATTTTTTCGACTGACTGGTTGATGTTGCGCTGACGGTCGGCAAAGCGGACTTCGCCCACGCCCACCACGGCCGTCTCGTAGATCAACTGGACCCCGGCTACCTTCACCTCCCCGCCTGTATCTTGACTCAACTGGCGAATAGCCGCCTGCTCACTCAGTTCAATTGGCAGATAGAGTTGCGTCACCGCCGGGTCGAGGGTGGGGGGATGGTCGGAAAAGCCGGTGGGGGTGGCCGGTCCAGTCGCCGGCGTCGGCGTCGCCGCGGCCACACTACTGATAACGGGCTGGTGAGGCTGTGGTTTAAGCGGCGCGGTGGTTTCTGGCGCAACGGCTGGCTGACGAGCCTCGGTCAGGGCGCGCACCTGCGGTTTGGTCAGGGGGCCGCGCAGGTAGCTCATGGCCCAGCGAGTTTGAAAGATAATAGGCCGCTCTTCGTGGACATTGTGCAGCAGGAATAACCGGCTGCCCAGTTTGCTGAGCACGGTATTGTAATCCAGTTGCTCACCGGCCCCGCCGGCCTGGCTGATGGCGCCTTTGAGACCCTCCAGAACTCGAGCCTTGTCTCGCTCGGCCTGGAGTTTGCCGATGAACCAGGTGCCGGTGTTGGTGAGACCTTTGTAATCAAGGTCCACCGGATTCTGGGTTACCAGAATACAGCCCAGGCCAAAGGCGCGGGCCTGTTTCAGCAGGGTCAGTAGCGGCCGTTTGGAGGGCGGTTCGGCGGTCGGCGGCAAAAAGCCAAAAACTTCATCAAAGTAGAGCAGGGCGCGCAGGCTGGTGGTGCCGCTTTGCCGCCGCACCCAGGTCAACACATTTTCCAGCAGCAGAGTGACGAAAAACATCCGCTCGCTGTCGGAGAGATGGGCAATGTAGAAGATGCTGTGGCGAGGTTTGCCCTCGGCCGTGTAGAGCAGCCGGTCGATATCTAAGGCGTCACCGCTAATCCAGCTTTGAAAACTGGGCGAGGCCATCAGACCGTTGAAGGTCATGGCCAGTTGAAAGCGTTCTTTCTCTGGATAAAATGCGTCTATCTCAAAGACCCCCAACTTGCGGAACGGCGGATTCTGGATGGCCATAATCAACTGGGCCAGGTCTAAATCTTGATTTTGCCGCCAGAAATGTTCAAAAATGTTGGCCAATAAAATTGCCTCTCGGCTGCGAATCGGATCGGCCGCAATACCGACCAGGCTCAGGAGCGCGGCCACTGTGCCGCTAATCCGTTCCCGCAAAGCCTCGGCGTTTGTCTCAAAGTCCAGGCCGGGCGCGGCCAGGCTACCCAAAATGCTGACCGGGATGCCGGCGTCGGAGCCGGGGGTGTAGATAGTAAAATCGGTTGTCTCCTGCAATAGCCTAATTCTTTCAGGGCTAATGCCCCACTCGGCCAGGCCATTACGCCACAAATCAGCCGTAGTCTGGGCATAATCGGCTACGGTTTGACCTTTGCGCCGGGCGTCGTCGGGGTTGACCCAGGGTTCAAAATCGGCCGGCCTCAGCTCCGGGAACTGGAGTAGCAGGTTGGTAATATCACCTTTGGGATCGATCAGCAGGGTGGGGACTTTGTCGAGGGCGGCCTCTTCCAACAACCCAATACACAGTCCGGTTTTGCCGCTGCCGGTCATGCCGATGCAGACGGCGTGGGTGGTCAGGTCACGCGCGTCGTAGTTGACCGGCGCGTCCAGGCGCTGGCCGGTTTCCAGATCATACTCAGCGCCCAGATAAAATGAGCCTAAACGTTCAGGTGGTGCTTGCATAATGGACTCCTTAGAAAATTATGAATTGTGAATTGTCAATTGTGAATTGTGAATGATTGTCACTTTGTTACCTGGCTACTATCGCCCAACCAACCGGGGCATCAGCCGAATCTCCTCAACGCCCAAAATCAGGCCAACAATGAGATACACCAACATTCCCAAGACGCCGCCAACGGCAACAACCAGGAGCGGCGGCAGGGTTGGCAGTAGATTGGTGAAAGCAATTACGGCCAGCCCCATCGCGCCGGCGGCCAGCAGGGTGCGGGTCAGCGTTTTGAGGGTTGAGCCGGCTTCCACCCCGACCATGCGGCGATGGGCAATGATCAACATAATCAAAACTTCGACCGTTACCGCAACCCCGTTCGAGAGGGCCAGTCCCCCGGCCCGCAGGCTTTGGTAGAGAGCCAGGGCCAGGCCAATGTTGATGACCATACTGACGAGGGAGCTTAACAGCGGGGTGACCGTATCTTTTTGGGCGTAGAAGAGCCGGTTGACCACTTCCAGGGCCGAGTGGGCTACCAGGGCCAGCGCCCAGAACTGGAGCGACTGGTAGACCGCGGTGGTCGAATCCGGGCCGAACTCGCCCCGCTCAAACATCACCTGGATAATGGGCCGCCCCAAGACGATTAAGCCGACCATAGCCGGAATGGACAGAGCCAGGATGATTCGCAGGGCCTGGGCCATCGTTCGCCGCAGAGCCGGGATATCGCCCCGGGCCGCCAACTGCGACATCGTCGGAAAGAGCACAATCCCCAGGGCCGAGCCGATGATGGTTTGGGGCATCTGCATCAGGTCCCAGCCATAATCCAGGGCCGACACGCTGCCCTCGCCCAAGAATGAGGCCAGGTTGAACATAACGACAAAATTGATCTGAATGACCACAATGTTGAGCACCCGCGGCCCCATGAGTTTGACAATCTGGTGAAGGTCGTGATCGGCCCAGTCCAGGATCGGCCGGTACTGCATACGGTAGTGGATCAGCCCCGGCACCTGGATGAGCAGATGGCCCAGCGCCCCGATAACCACGCCGATAATCAGGCCATAAACGCCAAATCTGCCGGCCAGAAAGACGGCCCCCGCCATAATACCCAAATTATAGATGAGCGGGGCAATGGCCGGCAGTAAAAAATGTTGGCGGGTGTGGAGAATCGCGCCCAGTAGACTGCTGGCGCTAAAGATAATGGTCGATAGCAGGGTTAAGCGCATCAAGTTGGCGGTGAGAATTTGGGTTTCCGGGGCAAAACCGGGGGCAATCACCCACTCGACCAGCGGCCGGGCCAGGAGGGCCAGGAGGATGGATAGGCTGATGACGACCAGTAGCAGGGTATTGAGGACGCTGCTGGCCAGACGCCAGCCGGCGGGGTCGGCGGCCGGATGGCGGGTGAGCCGCTCGGTCAGGATGGGGATGAAGGCGGTGCCCAGGGCGCCGCCGGCGATGAGCATGAACAGGATATCGGGCAGGCGAAAGGCGGCCACAAAGGCGTCGTAGTCGGCGCTGGTGCCAAAGGTGCGAGCAATGACGATTTGCCGGCCAATAGCCAGAATCTTGTTGGCCAGAAAGGCGGCCATCAAAATGGCGGTCGAGCGGATGAGATGAGTTGTTCTAATCTTGGAGTGCATCGCCTTAAATTTTACCACAGCCGGCGGCTTGTCTCAAGGTACAACAATCAAATGTCCAAGCGTGGCGGCATCATCGACGCCGGCCGATCCGGTGACTCCTTCGCCGGGGTAGGGCGGCCGGGCATCGTAAACGACCACCTCCAAACGGTAGCTTTCTGGCGGGGTATCGGCCGGAATGGGCAGGGTGTAGACGTTGATTGCCTGGTTGAGCGTCGGGTCGGCCAGGGGCCAGGCCGAGGTGCGGAAATGGCGGTCGTTGAGCAAATCCTGGTCGATTTGGGCGATAAGCTGGCCGGTTTCAGTCCGCAGCCGCAGCGAGACGCGGTAATCGACATCGGTTTCTCGTAGCAGGGTGAAATGGAGCGTAGCCCAGGCCGACTCGCCGGCCGCGACGCTGGTTCCGTCCGGGGGATTGCCGCCGTAAGCCGCGCCGTCCAACCGGAGCACGTCGCCAAAGATGGCCTCAATTGGACTGAGTGGGTCGGGTAGGCTGAAGGCGGTCGAGTCATCTGACCGGGGCAGGCTGTACCAGGCTACCCGGTAGCCCCGGAAGTCGAGCTGGCCCAATTGCCGGCCGAATTTTTTAGCCAGGAAAGGGATCACGCCGCGGGGGTCGGTGTCGCTGCCCCGCCAGGTAACCCAAAAAAGACGGTCGTGGCCGGCGGCTTCCTTGGAGAGAATGTCGGCGGCGGTGTGAATATCGACGAATAGGTAGCGGGTGGGAGCCGGGATCTGTCGCTGCTCAGCGTAGTAATGAAAGGGGTGGGGCACATCAAAGTAAACGATATCGTTGGTGGTGGTTTCGCTGGCCAGCCAGTCGGCCACACCGGCCGAGTCGTCTTTGAAATAGGTCTCAGCGGTGTAGTAGCTATACAGGCCGAGGCAGAAGATGAGCAGGGGCAGGGTCAGGAGCGTGAAGCGGAGAGCGTGGAGCGTGAAGCGGGAAGCGTGAAATGTAAAACCTGTTCCCTGCGACTTGCTCCCGGCGACCTTGCGACTTGCTCCCTGCCACCAATCACTTGCCACCTGCCACCTGCCACCTGTCCAACTAACGCCCAGGCCCAATAGCAGCAGAAGGCCCGGCGTTACCAGGATGAGATAGCGGGGTTCAAAGGAGGGTTGGCGTTGGAGAACCAGGAAATAAGCCAGCAGGGGGATGAGAAACCAGGCGGTGAGGAAGAGGAAGGTATGAACACTTGCGCCTGCGCGCAGTGCAGGTGTTATGAATTGTGAACTGTGAACTGTGAATTGTGAATTGTGGTTTGCAATTTGCGATTTGTGATTTGAAGTGAAGAAGTATATCCAACTCGCTATCATTATAATGAGTAGAATCCCCATGCCCCAGTGGGCCGGGGTGGGGGCTATGGTCAGGCCGACGGTGTAGGCTTGCCAGGTGTGGCTGATGAAGATCGATAGCGCCGGGGGAGTCAGATTGGGGTTGGTGTAGCTGGTCACCTGGCGCAGGGCCAGCAGGAGTTGGGGTGTAAACAGCAGCACGATCGCCATTTGTGAAGTTGCCCATAATTTGAGGCGTCCCGTCGTTTTGGTTTGATTACTGACAACTGAAAACTTGCCTCTGACCACCCAGACTAGCCAGGCCAGGTTCTGAAAGAGCAGTAGAAAGATGGTGAAATAGTGGGTGTAGAGACAGGCCGCGGTTGAGATGATGTAGAGAATGACGGCTGACGGTTGACGGCCGACCGCCGGAGGAGATATGAACAGGAGTCGCCACAGGCTATATGTGCTCAGCAGGGCCAGAAAGGTGATCATGGCGTAGCTGCGCACCTCCTGAGCGTAAGCCACGTACAGCGGCGACAGCGCCGCCAACAGCGCCGTATAGGCCGGGGCCAATGGTGAGGACAAACTCAGCCGGCGAGTGATGGAGGCAGCAACGGGCCACAGCAAGGCCACCGTCAGCAGGCTAAAGATGACCGACAGATAGCGCAGCGCAAATTCGCTCTGCCCGGCGACCGCCAGCCAGAGGTGCAGCAGGGCAAAATAGGCCGGCGGGTGAACGTCCATGGCCGGGAGGGTTGGGATCTGGGCGATAGGCTGCTGCGCCACAAAAATGCTGTGACCTTCATCCCACCAAATGCTTTGAAAATCGAGGTGATAGAGACGTAAGGCAAAGGCCACGCCCAGAATAGTGAGGATCAACAGGCTGTATTGGCGACGGGATGTCATCATAGGAGTGATTTTAAATCAGCTTGCCCCGGCTGGCAATTGCTAATTTACGCGTTTGCTTTTGGCTAATCTGACTGTTTCAGTTATGATTTCACCTTACGCCGGTCGGTGGGAGAGTCAGCCGTCTGGGCGAACGCAACAAATTTAAGGAGAGGCCGTTGAAACTGAAATATCTATTCACAATTCTTTGGCTCATCGCCCTACCTGCCTGTGGCGGAGCCGCGACTCCGGCGCCCTTGCCAACGGAGACAGCCACCGCGTTACCCGAACCAACCGCTCCGGCGGAAGTGGAAAGCGGTTCGGCCACGGCGAATTCAACCGAATTTACCGCACAATTTATGGATGGTGAGGTCATAACCACCGCCAGCGGCTTACAGTACATTATGGTTGAAGAAGGAGCCGGCCCTGCGCCCGAGCCGGGCGATTTGGTTCAGGTCCATTACACCGGCATGTTGGCCGATGGCACCGAATTCGACAGCTCTTATCAACGTAACGAACCGATCCAGTTTCCCCTGGGGCAGGGCATGGTCATTCCCGGTTGGGAAGAAGGAATCGCCCTGTTAAAAGTAGGCAGTAAGGCCAAGCTGATCATCCCGCCGGAGTTGGCCTATGGTGAACGAGGCGCTGGCGGGGTGATTCCCCCCAATGCGACCTTGTACTTTGAGGTGGAACTGGTCGATATCCCTGCCGGCTCGCCGGATACGCCGGCGGACGTGAGTGAGGCTGATTTCACCACCACTGACAGCGGCTTGAAGTATTATGATCTAGTCGAGGGTAGCGGCGCCTTGCCAGCTGAAGGCCAGGTGGTGGTAGCCCATTACACCGGCTGGCTGGAAGACGGCGTCAAGTTCGATAGTTCGCTGGACCGGGGCCGGCCGTTCGAGTTTGTGATTGGGGCCGGGCAGGTCATTCCCGGCTGGGATGAGGGGATCGCCTCGATGAAAGTGGGCGGCCAGCGCCAGTTAGTCATTCCGGCCAACCTGGCTTATGGGGAGAGCGGCGCCGGCGGGGTCATCCCGCCTAATGCCACCTTGATCTTTGAGGTGGAGTTGATTGGGGTGAAATAGCTCAAGCCGGGTCTGCTATGGACCTTGCCGGAATTAAGACGCCGGGCAGTTAACAGGCCACATTGTGATTGTTCTCCAACTGCCTGGCGTCTTTTTTAATTCTGTCTACCCCAACTCTTCGCGCACCGTGTAAATCGGTTTGTTCTGGCTTTCGTGGTAGGTGCGGACGACCAGTTCCCCCAGCAAGCCCATCGTCACCAACTGCACCCCGACCATCACCAGCAGAATCGCCAGCAGCAGCAGCGGCCGCTCGGCCAGCCCTTCACCGTAGACCAGTTTCACAAAGCTCAAATAGATGCCGATGATGACCCCTATCACCAGTGAGAGCAGCCCCATCAGGCCAAAAATCTGGATGGGCCGGGTGGAGTAGGTCAGCAGAAAGCGGACTGTCAATAAATCCAGCAACACCCGGGTAATCCGGCCCAGGCCGTATTTGCTCCGTCCATATTGCCGGGTGCGGTATTTGACTGGCACCTCGGTGACGGTGACGCCGAAGTAACTGGCAATGGCCGGGATGAAGCGGTGCAGGTCGCCGTAAAGATTGATGCCTTTAACCACTTCAAGCCGGTAGGCTTTGAGGGCGCAGCCGTAATCGTGCAGCGGTACGCCTGTACCGGTCGAAATGAGCCAATTGGCCGTAGCCGAGGGCAGTTTGCGGGTGAGGAACGACTTGAACCCCTCCTGCCAACGTTCGACTCTCCAGCCGCTGACCACATCGTAACCCTCGTCGATTTTAGCCAGTAGTTTGGGGATGTCGGCCGGATCGTTTTGCAGGTCGGCGTCCATAGTAATAACAATGTCGCCTCTGGCCCGGTCGAAGCCGGCGGCAAAGGCCGCGGTCTGCCCAAAATTCCGCCGGAAACGGATCAAACGCAGCCGCTCATCCTGCCCGCGCAGTTTCTTCAATTCGGCAAAACTGTTGTCGCTGCTGCCATCGTCGATACAGATGATCTCAAAGGTGCGGCCGGTGGCCTCCAGAGCCGGCACCAATTCCGGCAGGAGATGGGGTAAACTTTCTTCCTCGTTGAAAATGGGTAGGATGATGCTGAGTTGCGGGTTCATAGCAGTTTTCAGTGAGCCAGATTGCTCATTGTTCCTTTTTAATAGTGATCCCAGGGCGCCGCTCGGTGGCCACGGCCCGGACGCTGCGGATCAGATAGAGCACGCCGCCAATAATACCGGTACAAATGTTACCCAGCAGGTATACGATTAGCGACATCGCCACGGCTGTTTCTGGCGGCACGCCTACCTGACCAAAAAGTTGGCGATAGGCGCCTTCTCGCACCCCCAGCCCGGCGAAACTGATCGGGATGACCAGCACTAGCGAGGTGATCGGCACGAAAACCGCGTATTGAGCCAGGCTGGCCTCGGCACCCAGAGCCAATCCAATGAAAATATTCATCGCGATAAGCGATACATTGAACAACAATGCCACCAGGTAGGCCCGTCCGAGCGCCGGCAGGGGATAACGCTGGAAAGACTCGAACAGGTTACCGATCCATTTGACCTGGGTAGCCCGGCGAAACAAACTCCAACGCTGCTGCAGGTTCAGATACAGGCGGTGGTTAATCAATAGCAGGCCGCCGGCCAGGCCGCCCACGAAGATGACGACCGTGAAATAGGCTACTGCCGGCGGGATCGAGCCCCAATCGTACAGCAAGGCCAACAGGGCAATGGCTTGCAGGGCTGATAGTCCCACAAAGCGATCAACCAGCACACTGGTCACTGCATCTGAGGCGCGCTCGCTGTGGCGGTTGAGTTCCAACATTCGGATAGCATCGCCGCCCAGGCCGCTGGGTAATAAGTTATTGAAGAGAAAGCCGATGAAGTAGATCGCGGTCAACTCACCTAGCCGGACCATCACGCCAATCGCATCCAGCAAAACCTTCCAACGCCAGGCCCGGATTACCACCCCCACCATCATCATCACCAACGCAGCCAGCAGCCACCAGGGGTTGGCTGCAAGCACAACCTGTAAGAAAGTCGGCAGGTCAATGGTGCTGAAAATAAAGATCAATAAGCCCATGCTGACCGCGATTTTTAGAAAGTTGAGTAACTGCTTACGATTCATAGGCAGGTTGCGAGCAGAGCGGCAGGTGACAGGTCACAAGTGGCAGGTCACAGGTTGCAGGTTTTATGTTTCACGCCCCACGCTTCACGCCTCGTTACACCCTCTGGTCGTGCTACATTGCTACATTGCTACATTGCTACTTGCTACTTTGCTCCAATAATTCGATGATACTTTTCCAGGGCGGCCGCCCATTGACCGGCTTCAACCAGGGCCGCGGCTTCGTCGGCCAGTGGGCCATGCCAGTCCAGGTTGAAGGCGACGGCCTGGCGGTAGGCGGCTGCGGCTGCGGCCAGATTGCCGACCAGTTCCTGCGTTTCGGCCAGGGCCAGGAAGCCGTTGACCCAGCCGGGAAACAGCTCGACCGCTTGTTGGTAGGCTTCGAGCGCCTCCTCAGGCCGGTCAGCGGCGACCAGAGCGTCGCCCCAGGCCCGCAACGCGGCCGCTTTGGCGGTGCGCGGGTCGGGGTTGAGCACCCCCTGGGCTTCGGCCGCGGCGGCCCAGGGATAGGCCGCCTCGACGGCCTGTGCGGCCAGGTCGAGGATGGCGGCAGTCAGCAGGGCCGGTTCGTACACCGGCACAGTTGGTTCCGAAATGACCACGCCGGTGAAAACAATGTTCTTAGTAACCGGCGATTCGGCCGGCGCAAAACGGTTGACTGCCCAAATCCGGCCGCCGCTGGCCCGCAGCAACTCAACGCGACGCTGAATATTAGTCACCATTAAGGCTGGAGTCAAAAGTTGGGCCTGGCCGCGGTAGTAATAATCGATAAAACGGCCCTCGTCCCAGAGGGGGCCGATCAGGATCAGGTCGGCCGGAGTGGTGTGCTCGTTCAGATAAGCTGCTGCGCCGCGCCAGTCTGGCTTGGTTTGCTGGTAGATGCCCAGGCTGGCTATAAAAGAGAGCGTGGTCAAAATCCAGATGAGATATTGTCCCAGGGCGAGGGTAGAACCTGGAGCTTGCAGATCGGATCGGTCTGACTGTCGCCAATTGCCCAACCTGGCCGCAATTTGCCAAACAGCATAGGCCATCACAATCAGGTAGACCGGCAACACAAAAGCGTAACGGAATTGCAAGGCGCGGGGATCACCCAGAAAAATCGGCAGTAGGAGCGGCAGGCCGAGCCAGAGGGCGGTAAAAGCGGCCTCCGGCCAGCGGCGTCGAGCCAGAAAGATGACGCCGGCGATGAAGAGGAACAGGAAGAGCCAGGCGACCGGTTCCGGCAGTGGTCCCAACGCTTGAACTACGCCCCGAATGAACTCCAACGGATTGCCTACCCCGCCTTCGATGGCGCCGACCGCGGCGCGGCGGCGAAGGATGTCGAAGAGGACCGGCCACCAGGGCAAATAGAGGATGCCGCTGACCGCAGTTGCGGCGATGAAGCCGATGATTTGGGCTGTGAGATTTGGGTTGTGGGATTTGAGACACTTGCCCTGCGGGTTTGGGATTTGAGACTTGATATTTGAGATTTGAGACACTTGCCCTATGGGTTTGAGATTTGAGACACTTGCCTTGCGGGTTTGGGATTTGATAAATGTAAATAGTAGATAACCGCCCTGCGCCGCCAAGATTAAGAAGCCAAAATACATGGTGTAAATGTTGGCCGTGGTGACCACGGCAAAAGCCAGCCAGGGGCTCCAGCGGCGAGGTTGGGCCATCGCCTGGAAGAAAAGCCAGGTCGATAGGCCGGAGAGAAACATGAACAGGGCGTGCATGCGGGCTTCCTGGCCGTATTTGATGGCGATGGGGGTTACGGCGAGGAGAAGGGCGGCCGAAATAGCGGGGCGGTCTGGAGCCAGTGGCGTGGAGCGAGAAACTGCAATGTAAGCGAAGTGATAGGCCAGCCGGTAGGTAACGGCGACGGTCAGGACGACGGCCAGGACGGATGGAAAGCGCCACAGCCAGTCGGAGATGGCTGAAGGCTCCTGGCTGAGACCGAGCGGGATGGTCAGGCGGGTGAAGACGCCGGCCAGCAGGTAGTAGAGCGGCGGGTGGATATCGCCGGCAGTCCAGCGGATGATTTCGGTTGGGGACTGGCCGGCGAAGATAGCAGTGAAAATTTCGTCGCCCCAGAAACTATCGGCTGCCAGAGCGTGCAGGTTGAGGGCGAAGGCCAGGAGGATAATTATACGAATTGTGAATTGTGAACACTTGCACCTGCGTGCAAGGCAGGTGTTGTGAATTACGAATTGCGAATTATGAATACGGCTTTCTGACTTTATCATCGAGGGTTGGCTGAGTTGATGGATGCGCCAATTAGAATATGTCTGGCCGGGCCAGACCCCAATCATTGCTGGGGCCTGCCTCTTCGACGACGACCCGCTCACGGCGACCGTCGATGGACATCGCCCGGATTTGCCAGCCGCCAAAAGCATCGGTCCGAAAATAGATTTCCAGGCCGTCGGGGCTGAAGATGGGGGTAGTATCGCTGCCCTGGCGAAAAGTCAACTGGCGCATGTCGCCGTTGGCGAAGCGCAGCCGGTAGATTTCCCAGTCGCCGGTGCGAGCCCGGGAGGTAAAGACCAGATATTCGCCGGTGGAGGACCAGGTAGGGTAGCTGTCGGTGCTATCGCTGGTCAGCAGCACGCCGCCGCCGCCATCATAACCTACTTTCCACAAGCCGCACTCTGGCGCACAGGATTTGACCACCAACTCCTGCCCGGCGGGATTCCAGGCCGGTTGTTCGCCCGGGAAACGGGCAATCTCTTGACCATCGCGGGTATCCATGACGACGATCTGGTGCGGCACTCCGGGTGGGCCAATTTCCACGGCTAATTTGTCACCTACCGCCGCCCAGTCCATACTCTTGACATGGTCGGACGCAAAAAAGAATTGGAGATTGCCGGTGCTGACCTCCAAAATCCAAACGCCGTTGCCCTGGGCGTAAATGCCGCCCAGTTCGCTGAGACCCGGTTCACCAAAGAAGGCGACCCGCCGGCCGTCGGGCGACCAGGTGGGCGCCGAGGCGCGCGGGTGCAAAGTGGGATTGATGACATCACCGAAGGAGGTAACCAGCCCCAGCATGTGGTTGTCGCCAAAGCCCTGGGCGTAAACCACCGTGGCCGGCCTCGGCGTTGGAGTCAGGGTGGGTGTTGGGGTGCGCGTAGTGGTCGGCGTCCAGGTGGCAGTTGGTTCGATCGGTTCCACCTCGACGGGACCTCCGGCTGGGGTAGCGGTGAAGGTCGGCGGCAAGGTTGCCGTGGGGGTGCTGGTTGGCGGAGGGGTCAAGGTTGGGGTGGGGGTGAAAGTGGCGGTTGGGGTTGAGGTGGGTGTTGCCGTGGGGCTGGGGGTATGGGTCGGCGTGGCGATCACCGCGGCAATGGCCGGATTGGCCGTGCCCCTGGCGATGACGGTATCGTACAACGACGGATTATTGATGATGACCTGCTCAACGCGGGCGCGGCGACCCTGGTCCAGCCGCAACACGGTTTCAAAATCTGCCAAAGCCTGATCAAATTGGGCCAGGGCCACGTAAGCCGCGCCCCGGTCAAAATAAACGCCGGGGTTGCGGTCGTTCAGGCGAATTACGACGTTGTAAGCAGACACGGCCTGGCGATACTGGTTTTGCTCGTAGAATCTCCGGCCCTCCAGCCATTGCTCGATCCCAACCTGAAGATTCACCGAGCGGGGATCATCGACTTTCTTCAAAGGCTGGAGCATTGCCCGGAGCATACCGTTGTCCGACTCATTGTTTTCCAGACTGGTGTAGAGGCCCTGGATGGCCGTGATCAATTCTGGCCCAACTGCCTGCGGGTCGGCCGCGCTGAGTAAGGCCAGGCGTTCTTCCGGGGCCAGCTCGCGGAAAAATAACTGTTGGGCCTGTTCACCAAAGCCGGGCAGGTCGAACAGGCCGGCCAAGCTGGTGATGCGGACGTTGGGATCAGCGTTGGTTCTAAAGCGGTTGATCAGGTTTTGAGCCTTATCCTGCTGGCTTTGCCAATAAAGCGACACCCCAACCAACACAATCAGCAGTCCCACCAGGACCGTAGTCAGAATGGTGATCCGCCGGCTCCAGTCGACCGGCGTATTGGCCTGGATCCAATCCCGGTCAAACACATGGCGGTAAATCTCGTTGCGCACTTTGAGGCGACCATTTTCCACCCGAACCAGGCCAAATAGTTTGAGCTGATTCTGGACCACCGACCGTTCATCCTCCGCCACACCGCTGCCGGCATAAACCTGGCGATATAGATTGACCAGTTGTCGCTGGTGGGAGCTGGTTTGTATACTGTCCTGGATGAACTGAAGGTTCGACTCTTTGCGGGCTTCGTTTGATAGAAAGAGTTTATCGACCAATTGATCCACGTCGGTCTCGGACAGGTTACCGTTGCCCAGTTCGGCTGCCGCCAGGCACAATTTCTGGGTCAGGTAAGGATGGCCGTTGGTCCAGTGGTAAATTCGGGAAAAAATAGCTTCACCCTGTTCCGGATAGATGTCTTTCAACCCTTTTTCCAGGGCGCGGGTATTCTCCCGGCTAAAGTCATCCAGGTCGATGCCCTGCCCCACGTTGAAGGGGGCGCGGCTGCGGTCTTTGATCAGGTCGGAGGGGGTGGCTACCCCAAACAGCACAAAGGTTAGTCGCTGGAAGGCCGGGTCGCTGGCCCGGGCGTTATACATCGCCCGGATGGCGGCAAAGAAATCGTCGGAGAAGGGCAGGCTCAGGGTGGTATCGATCTCGTCGATAAAAATGACCACCTGCTCTTTGATTTCGGTGAGCACAACCTCGCGCAGAAAGTTGGTAAAGCATTTGACCGGCCCCAGCGAGGTGTGCGCCTGCCACCAGCTTTCCGGCTCAACGGCCAGGCCAAAGCTCTGCTGTAATTCTGTTAGGAGGTTCAGATACCATTGATCGACGGTGACGTGGCCGATTTTGGTCAGGTCGATGATGGCGGTGCGAACCCCTTGTTGTTCCAAATGGCGAGCCGTGTGGACCATCAAACTGGATTTACCCATTTGCCGGGGCGTCAGCACGTAGCAAAATTCGCTGCGCAGGGCCAGGTTGAACAGCTCATCGTCGGCCGGGCGCTTCACGTAAGAGGGGGAGTCTGACCGGACCGTGCCGCCGACCACAAAAAAGTCGGACGCGTCGACGTCGAGGGGCATATTGGCGTTGAGCCAATCCAGGTTGAAGACGCGGCGGTAGATTTCACTGCGAACTTTTAGCTCGCCGTTTTCAACCCGAACCAATCCGATTAACTTGAGTTGGTTCTGAACGGTCGAGCGTTCGTCTTCAACGACCTGTTCGTTCTGGTAGATTTGCCGGTACAAGGTCAGGAGATTACGTTTGTGGGGGTGCTCGTCAAGACTATCTTGCACAAATTGCAAGTTGGTCTCTTTGCGGGCTGCGTCGGTGAGGAAGAGCCGCTCCACCAGCCGGTCGATCTGCTGGTCTGGCCAGGAGGCTTCGTCGGCTTGGGCAATGGCCTGGCAAACCTTCTGGGTCAGGTAAGGATGGCCGCCGGTCCAATAGTAGACCCGGTTGAAGATGGCTTCGCCCTGGCCGGGATAGAGACTTTCCAGGCGGTCCTGCAAAATCTCGGCATTATCCAGAGTGAAGTCGATCAGTTTGATGCCCTGACCGATATTGAACGGGGTGCGGGAATGGTCCTTGATCAGGTCCGAGGGCGAAGCCACCCCAATCAGAATGAAGTTGAGCCGGGCGAAGGCCGGGTCGCTGGCGCGCGCATTGTAGGTAGCCCGGATGGCGGCAAAGAAATCATCGGAAAAGGGAAAACGCAGGGTGGTATCGATCTCGTCGATAAAGATGACGATCCGCTCTTCGATTTCGGCGAGCACCACGTCGCGCAGGAAATTGGTAAAGCGGCGCACATAGCCCAGCGATGAGCGCTCCTGCCACCACCTTTCCGGGTCGGCGGACAGGCCAAGCTCATCGGCCAACTCGGTGATGAGATCAAGATACCAGGTGTCGGGTTCGCTGGTACCCATCTCGGTCAGGTCGATGATGGCGGTTTGCACCCCTTCCACTTGCAGGCGACGAGCCGTGCGAATCATCAGGCTCGATTTACCCATTTGCCGGGTAGTCAGGACATAGCAAAATTGGCCGTGCAAAGCCAGGTCGAACAGCTCATCATCGGCCGGCCGTTTTACATAAGAGCGGACATTCGGCGGGAGAGTGCCGCCCGCCACAAAAAAGTCCGACTTACTGCGGGACCGGCGGAAGGCGTCGGTTAGTTCTTGACGATCATCATCCGGTTGTAAAGGTGCCATCGGGTTAGGCCGTTTCATCACAAAAGCTTATCTTCAAAATATAACCGGTAAAGGTCACAACGGCAAGTGTAGGCGTCGCCGCTGCCCTTAATCAAGCCGGCCTGAAGCAGCCGGAAGAGCGAGCTTTCATCGGGACAGCATTTGGTCAAGATAATATCCCGCAGGCTGTTTATTAGCTCCGGTTTATCGTGGATGGTCCAATATTGGTGGCGGAGGTGGTCGCCAAACGGGCCGTAATCCGTGGGCGCAGTCTGGCGCAGTTCGGCCCAGCTCAACCCGTTGGCGACCATTTTGTACATGGCCAGCCGGGTCAAATAGGGGTGACCGTTCAACAGGGCCAGCAGTTCGGCCAGATTTTCCTCGGCTACCGGGGCGCCGTGACGATGGTTGAGGTCACGCACTTGGGCCTCGTCAAAATCCTGCAAACCCAGATAAAGCCCCACATTGAAGGGTGACTGGTGAATATCATCGATCAGCAGGTAGGGTTCGGTGGAGATGACCAGCACCAGGTTTAGCTTTTCCCACAGCTCGCGCGAGGCGCGGCGGTTGTGCCAGGAGCGGAGGAGGCCGAAGAAATCCTGGTAGAAGTCGGTTTGCAGTAGACCATCGGCTTCATCCATAGCCAGAACAATGGGGCGATCAGAACTCTCCAGCACATCCTGCTCCATAAACCGGGTGAGCTTTTTGGTAGGACTGCGCGAACCCTCCCAGGCCTCCTCAACCGCAGTCTCAGGCAGGTTTAGCTCGTCGCAGATCGATTGGGCTAACTCTTGCAGAAACTGATCGAGTGACCTCAAGGTTTCCCGGCCAAAGCTTTGGAAGTCGAGAAAAACGACGTGATGGCCCTGGCTGCGGGCCGCGTGCAGGCCGCGCACCAGCAGCGAGGTCTTTCCGGTTTGGCGGGGGGCGCGGATGGTGGTAGTAGTGCCCCAATTGAGCAGTTGTTCCTGCAACTGCTCATCCACGGCCCGCTCGATGTAAAGGCGATCTCGCAGCTTGACTGCGCCGCCCGGCGCGGCCAACTCTTTGAGAAAGTGGGGATCAAAGGCCGGCAGCGGCGGCAAAGCGGTTTGATGGCGTGGAATGAGCTGGCCGTCTTCGGAGATGACATCGGTGATATAGCCGCTGCTATGAGCCGGGGCGACGACCGGTTGGGGTAGCTTGCCGGCAATGGCCTTCAAGATTTCGGCCAGTAGGCCCTCATTATCCGCCTGGCTGCGCCACTCCAGGTAATGCCGGGGCTGCCAAAAAGTGCCCAGGGCGTAAGGCCAGGGGCCGTCATAAGCCACCCGCACGGGCAGCAGGTCCGGTTTGCCCTGCTGGCGGTGGTACTGGTAGGCCTGGCTAATCTCGCCGGTGACCATTTCGCTGTCGGCGGCGGCTGTGGATAACAGCACGATGAAGAAATCGCTGCCCTTGATTTCCTGATCCACTTGGACCAGCGAGGTTTCACCGGCCCGCAGCAGCGGATCGATGCAGCTTTGGTGGCCGTGAGAGGCCAGGGCCTGGTGCAGGTAGAGGGCCAGCTCTTCATCAGGCTGGGTGTGGTGCTTATAGCAGATGAAGATACAGGCCGGCGTGGCGGCGACCGGGCCGTTCGACCGGATGACAGCCTCAATATCGGCCAACAGCTCCTGAGCCGAGGGATAACGCTCGGCGGGTTGCTTGGCCATCGCTCGTTGGATGATTTGGGCCACGGCTTCCGGCAACGCCGGATTGATTGAGCGCGGCGGCGGCGGCGATTCGTTGACGTGTTTGAATACAATGCTCATCGAGGTGTCGCCACTGAAGGGCAGCATCCCGGTGGTCAGCTCATACAGCATCACCCCCAGGGCGTAGACGTCGGTATGCGGCCCAATTTCTCCCCCGGTTGCCTGTTCCGGAGCCATGTAATGGGGCGTGCCAATGATGTCGCCGGTGGCGGTGACGCGTTCGCCGCTGATGAATTTGGCAATGCCAAAATCGGTCAGGACAGGTTGCCCTTCGGTGGTGAGCAGAACGTTACCGGGTTTTAGATCGCAGTGAATGACCCCCTGTTTGTGGGCGGCCGCGGCTGCCTGGGTAATCATCTGAAAGAGGCGCAGGGCTTCTTCAAGCGGTAACTTGCGGCCCTGGGCGTGAATCCCGGCCAGCCGCTGGCCCAGACTCTCGCCGGGCACGTACTCCATCACCATGTAGAGCAGGTCAGCCTCGATGTCGAAATCATACACCTGGATGATGCCGGGGTGGCGCAGGGCAGCCACAACTTTGGCTTCACGCCGAAAGCGATCGGCCATCTTCGGATCGGTTGCCTGGTCAAGTTGAATGAGTTTGATGGCCACCGCGCGCTCGAGGGTGGGCTGAGTGGCCTTATAGATCCGGCCCATCCCGCCCTTGCCTAGCAGCTCTTGGATTTGATATTTGCCAATCTGTTTGCCAATCAAGTTGGTTTTCCCTGATCCCGCCGAGATTTATTCCGTAAAGAGAGTTCTATTTTAACACATATAACTATTTTTTGGCACATCTAACTTTTTGTTTGGAAGTAACACGGCCGGAGAAATACAGGCATAACTTTAGTTGAGTTCGATCTCATCCAGTTCGACGGCAAAGTTGGGCAGGGGGACGCCATTCTGGCTGGCCGGCAGCCGGTCGCCGGTAGTGAAGTTGTAAAGACCGGCCAATATCCGGTAAGAACCCGGCGGAACAGCCGTCAGATCGAGGGTATGCGGGTCGATAATCACTTCGTTGGCGTCCCACAGGCCGGTAGGATAATCGTTGGCCAGGGGTGGAGCGTCGAAACCGGCGACTGAATTATCAGCCTGCCACAGTTGAATGAAGACGGTGTAGTCGGTTGCAGGACGACCACGGGCCAGCCATTCAAAAGTGATTCGGCACGTTGATGCCTGGGTTTGGCAATCTTCGATGGAAACACTATTCAAGCTGATGTTGTCGGCAAAGTCGGCCAGCGGTGGGCCGGGGTGGGCAGCGGGCCAGTTGGTCGGAATGAGTTTCAGTTGGCCGACGGTCGGTGAATGCACCGGCTCGCCGGCTGAGGTTATGGGCGGCAAACCGGGCCGGCCCGGCTGGTTGAAATCGAAGAGACCGAGATTGACCAGCAGCCGGGTGGGCGCGGCGGCCCCGCCGTTGACCTGAACCGGGTAGGTATCGACGATGATCTGGCCAGGCTGGAGGGTGCTGGTTGGGCGCAGCCCCAGCCCCGGATAGCTGTTGAGCTGGCCGATATTCGTATAACCACGTCCTATCAAATGGACGAAGACGCTGTAGTTGGTGGTCATTGGCCGGAGGGCCTGCCAGTAAGCGGTCACCGGGATACGTTCGCCGGGACGGCTGACTTCGGTCCCAATTTTGACGCCGAGGAGGCGGATGTCGTCGTTGTAGCTCCAATCCAGCCGGGCTAAATCGGCGGGCAACTCGGCCTCGGCGAGCGGGGAAGGAGGGATGTAAGCCGGGGCTACTACTCCGTAGGGCAACCAGACGGCCACGGCCAAGAGGCCGGCCAGCAGAATGGTCGTGACCGGCAGTCGCCAGCGGGGCGGGCTGAGGGTCCACCAGCCCCAGATGATGACGATGGCGATTGAACCCAAAGCGGGCAGCAGTTGCCGGCCTTGCAGGCCGCCTTCGATGGCCACCAGCCGGGTGAGCGAAAAAGCCAGGATCACCGGGAAGAGGAGATGCAGAATGAGGGCAGAGGGGAAAGGAAATGATGAATAGCGAATAGCGAATAGCGGATAGTGATCAGGTTTTTCGGGCCGGTCTGGCGCTGACTGCCTGTAGCGGATTCTTTGTAACAGCCACAGGAGGCCGGCCAGGCCGACGCCGATCAGGCCGATGCGGCTGACAATACGATAGAGGCGGTAGACCCACTCCGGCGCGGCGATGTTGAGCCAGCCAAAGGTGGCCCAGAAGGAGACTTCGCCGGTGGAGAGGGTGTAGAGAAAGTCGCTCAAGGTGAGCGGGGCCGGGTCGACGTTGAAGTAGATTTTGTAAAGCCCCTGCTGGAAGAAATCGCCGTAGAGCTGGTAGTTGCGCCAGTACCACCAGCCGCCTACGGCCACAAACAGCAGGCCGATGATGAGACCGTCTCGCCAGAGCAGCCGGGCGGCCCCCGGCTGTTTGCGCCGGGAGAAGGCGGTGATGAGGATTGCGATCACGGCCACCAGGCCAAAAGAGAGGCCGGTCATTTTGGATAAGGAAATCAGCCCCAGAGTGATACCCAAAGCTGCGGGTCGGTGCCATGATTCACTCGGCCCGCGTAATACGTAGCGTTGGACCAGCCACAATCCCACAGCGCAGAAGGCGATATTGGCTGGCTCGTTGGCTACCGAGGCGGTGATGAAGGCAAACATCGGCTGGGTGGCGACGACCAGGGCAACGGCGGCGGCGAATAATTGTGAATTGTGAATAGTGAATAGTGAATAGTGAATGGTGAATGGTGAATGGTGATTTGCGATTTGCGATTTGCGACTTGCCACTTGCGACTTGCCACTTGCGACTTGCCACTTGCGACTTGCCACTGATGTTGCACTTTCGTAAATTTCGAAGGCGGTCAGGTAGATAAAGATGAGGGCGATAAGGCCATAGATCATCGAGTAGAGGCGCAACACATGGACGGTCAGACTCAGGCCGCGATAAGGAAAGGCCTCGGTCGGTTGGTGGAGGTAGTTATTCTTGTTGCCGGGGTCCAGGGCGTAGCCGATGGCGGCGTGGGGATTGCGCCGGGTTTCTTCGTACTCTTCAACGCCGTCCAAATCAAACGGTTGAACCAGCAGGGCGGCTACGGCGTAGTAGAGCGGCGGCTGCTGCCCGCCCCAAATGCCCTGGCCCGGCAGCATCACCGGCAGGCCATTGCCCTCAGCGATATATTTGATGTGGCCGGTATGGGTCCACTCGTCCGGTCCCTCAAAGATGGGGATGATGAAGAAATAGGCAAAGGCCAGGCCAAGATAAACTAAGAGCGCCAGGAAGAGGCCGAGGTGGGGGCGTAGAGCGAGGAGTGTGGAGCGTGATGCGGGGGGCGTGGGGCGTGGCGCGTTGGCTTTGGTGGGCGTGCCGGAATGTTGTTGGATTGGCGCACTCGTTTGCGGTTCTGTCACGGGAGGGCAATCTCCACACTATCATCCCGGTGGGATAAAGTAGACTCCAAAATTGGCAGCCGTTGGCCGGAATTGAGCTTGTAAAGCCCCAGGCGGATGGCGCCGGCTGCGGGAACATGCGGTAAAGCGCGGCGGTCGGCGATGATCTCCCCGGGGGCCCACCAACTGGTGGGGTAGGCGTTGTTGGTTGGGGGCGCGTCGGCCTGGGCCAGGAGGTTGGCGGCGGCGTCGAGGAGGTGGACAAAGAGCACGTAATCGTCAGCCACCGGGGCCAGGGAGCGCCAGTAGAGGGTGAGAATCTTACCCCCCCCTGCTCCCCCTTCGAGGGGGGGAGTAAGATCGTAGCCGATTAGCTCAATAGAGTTGGCAAAGTTTACGCCGACCGCGTGTTCCGGGCTGTACGCCGGCCAGGTCGAAGGCACTATTTTGATCTGTCCGGCGATGGGGGTGACTTCACGCCCGGCGGCGTCTAACGCCGGAAAGCCGGCTCGGTCGGCCGATTCGACATCGAACAGGCTGATCACGGCTCGGGCGACCAGCGGTTCGGGTACGGTCGCGGCCAGTTTCAGCGGATACAGGTCCACAAAAGAGTCGCCGGGTTGGAGGTAACGGGTCGGGCGCAGGCCCAGGCCGGGATAGCTTTCGCGGCGGCTCAGCACCGTGCCATCCGGGGCCAGCAACACCACCGCCAGGCTGTAATTTTGACTCATAGCCGCCAGGGTCTGCCACATCGCCTTGACGATGATGGTGTCGCCCTGGCCGGCCTTGAGTTCGGATTTGGCTGAAATCGGGGTATCCTGCTCCTTATCCTTCGGATAGACCTCAGCCCGGAGTAGTTTCAGGCTATTGAGAAAGGTCAAATCCAGCTCGTTTGGGCCGGCGGCCTGAACCGGGGCGACCGGCGTCTGGTCGCCGGTTGGGCGGAAGGCCGGATAGATCAGCCAGCCCAGGCTGTAGAGGTTGAGCGCCAGCAAAAGAAGCGTTACCAGGCCGGTCAGGCCGGCGGCCCACCGGCGCGGGATCAGGCTGTGCCAGCCCAGGGCCAGCAGCAGCGAAATGGCCGCAATGGCCGGAAAAACGAGCCGGGTGTGGGAGACCGAGCCAACCTCCATCACCCAGCGCAGGTAGAGGATCACATTCAGAGCCGCCCAGAGTAATAAGATAATGATCGGGTCGAACTGAATCTCGCCCAGATTCAAGGGCAGGGGTCTGGTTTTGTGGCCCTGGCCGAGTTTGGCCAGCAGGCTCAGCCCCAGGCCAAGTAGACCGACTCGGCTGAACCAGATCAGCCCTTGAAAAACCCACTCCGGCGGCCGAATTTGGCCCCAGCCAAAGGTAGCCCAATAGGCTCGGGCGGCTTCGAGGCGCAATTCCCACACCCCGACCAGCGATAGGGGACTGCGGCCGGCCAGATTGAGATGGGTTTCGGTGGCAAACCATTCACCGTAAAGTTGGTAGTTGCGGAAGAACCACCAGCCGGTGAGGGCCAATGTCGTCACTACCACCACGGTCAGCCAGCGGAGCATTGTTTGAAAAGGGGCGTCGTGCAGCTCGCTCAGAAAGAACAACCGCCAAAAGATGATAAAAGCGACCAGCGTCAGGACCGACAGGCTGCTGAGTTTGGTCAAAATGGCCAGGCCGCAAAGCAGGCCAAGCAGGAGAGGGCGGATTAGGCGGTTAGGTGGTTGGATGGTCAGTTGGTTGGTTAGTTGGTTGGTTGGTTGGTAAGAGGGGGTGGTGAATTTGAGGGCCAGCAGTACGGTCAGGCTGGCCAGGGCGGCGGACAGACTGTCGTTGCTGACGGTGGCCGACACCCGGATGAACTGCGGGGTGAAGGCGGTCAGGGCGGTAGCGGTAAGGATCAGGGGTAGATTGTTGGGAAAGAGCTGTTGGGCGATGAGATAGGTGCAGATAACCGTCACCAGGCCAAAAGCCAGACTCCAACTCCGGCCGAGGTAAACCGCCAGGGCTGCCCGGTGATAGGGCCAGCTATCCATCGGGCCGTGCAGCACCAGGTTTTGATTGTCGTTAATTAAAGCTCTTACTTCAGCAAACAGCCAGTGCGGATTCCGCTGTAACAGTTCGGGCAGGTTGTTGGTCTCCAGCCAAAAGGTGCTGGCGGCGACAATGGCGTAGTAGAGGGGCGGCTGGGTGCCTTCTTGATTCCACAATTGACCCGGCGTAGCCACAGGCAAGCCCTGCCCATCGGCCAGATGTTTGACGTAAGGGTAGTGGAGTGTTTCGTCGGAATTCTCGAAGAGGGGGGTGAGGAGGCCGTAACCGAGGCCCAGGCCGAAGAACAGCAGGGCCAATATCCCCAACAAACGAGTTCCCCAGGGAGACGATGTCTGGCTGAGGCTTCCATGAGTTGGCTCCAACTCAGTTGGGCGCGCTGGCAACAAAATTAGCAATCCTCCTTAACTCCGCTGCGGTCAGTATATCTTGTTCAATCTATGCCAGCAACTCGGCCTGTTGTATTTGGTTTGGTTGAATCTCCTGCAAAAGAACCAGATCGTCTGGGGTGGGGCAAGGGAATATTATTTCATTTCTCTTTTAAGAATATGGGCAGGAACCAGGCCGGCGGCAACGGCTTCCTCAAAGCTCATCGATTTAGGGCTGGTTGCGCCGGCTTGAGGGTGAGATGGCTGGCTTGCTCCAGAAACTGCTTGGGTCATCGGCTCGATATTTTCGGTCGCAGGTGGACCACTCTTTTCCATTTTTTGGAGTCTGATTGGCTTTGGAGCGCTATTAGGGGGGGCATCGTTATCGTCAGCGTCAAGGGTTTTGTTGAATTCGGCGTCCAGGATCGTAATAACATCACCCGCCTCTTTGGCCTGTTTTTCCAATTGCATCACGATTTGTTGCAGGGTGTTAATGTCATTCTGCTGCGTTTCAGCCAGCAATGGCGAAGAGCCTGTAAGCAGATTTTTCAGAACACCGGCCGCTTTCATGAGAGTTGAAAGCAGATCATCGTGGATGAAACCTTCCAAAAAGGCATTTTTCTCGAGCAACATATCGTTAATTGTGTGCAGGACCTCATTGCCGGTGCGCGCCTCCAGTTCGCTTTCCTGCAATCGGGTGTATAGCCGGGCATTGTTGATGGCTAAGGCAACCTGATTGGCAATAGAATTCAACAGGCGCATCTGCCGGGGGGTCCATACCTGGCCATTCCCCGGCTGTTGCGGAACCTGGCCGGGGTTTGATTCGGCCCGCATCCCGACGGCCAACACCCCCACTACCTTTGAAACGGCCTGGTCCTGCTCGTCTTCGTCGGCGTCTGGACAGGTCAGCGGAACGGCGGCCAGGGCTTTCAACTTTTCTTTATCAACCCAGATTTTGTGAAACCTGGAATCGGCTGAAACGTTCTGAATATAGCTAGGTTTGTTTTGACTGGCTACCTGTCCTTCCAAGCCGGTGCATAATGGTAAGCAGTGCATCCCGCGCACGTAGGCTTCGGAGAGACCGGTGTAAGCCCGCAACCTCAATTGGTCGCCGTCGTCCAGAAGATAAAGCCAGGCTGCATCTGTTTTCAAGGTTGTTTTGGTTTGGTCAACCGCGCATTGCAGAATCTTTTTCAGGTCAAGGGTGCTGTTCATCATTTCTGAGATTGTGTTTAGTGTTTGCAGATCGGCGTTCTGCTGCTGCACCTCGTCTTCAGCCTCCATCATCGCGGCCAACAACTGTTCAAGATCATCGTCAGCCGGTTGGGGTGGCGGTGAAGAGGAGGTCGACAAGCGAATTGAGGGTGAACCAACGATGTGTAGCTCATGAGGCCCACCGGCCTCCAACTCAACGCCGGTCACCTCTTCTCCCAGTAATACCTCTGCGGTGTGCCACAAGCCCTCGCGCAGAAACAAGCTGTCCAGAACCAGGGCAGTTTCCTGGCTGAGGGCCATCAAAAAACAAAGCTCAGAAGGCTTAAAGATCTTCTTTCCCTGCAAACCTACCAGGAGCGTCCCGATCAACCTCGAACTAACCTGCAAGGGCAGGCTAACCAGGCTGGTTAAGCGACCAATGCTGAGTAAAAGTTGCTCCTTTGGATCATCAGTAGTTTCAAATTCCAATAAAGCCCCATCACCAGCCGCCAGATGAGGCATGAGCGCGGTTGCGCCTTTGTTGAGTTCCTTGCCGGTCAAAACATCGCTGAGTTCAGGCGTTAGCCCTTTATGAACCCCTAAGGTTAGTTCTTTAGTTTTAGGGTGGACCAATAGAACAGCCCCAACCGGAGCGCCAATTGTTTCCAGGGCTTGCACCAAAGCCAGTTTGAGCACACCGTTTTGTTTGGCCGCCCGGCCAGCCTGATAGGCAAAGGTGGTCAAAGCCAGGATAAAACGATTCCGCTGTTCAATCTCGACATTGGCCAAACGCAGAACCGCTTGATATCGTTCCAGGCGTTTTCTGGCCTTGCCCAATTCGGCTCGAGTGGCTTCCAGGTTCATAGGCCAGTCATCAATGACAACCGGCCCCGGTAATGCCGGCGAGGAAATATTGGATGATTTCATAATGCCTCTTTGGAATTAGGTCTGAATAGCCATTTGTTTAATCGTTTCTAACAAGACCGCCTCAGCAAAAGCATCCTTGGGAATATAGTCGATGGCGCCTAATTCTAAGCCATTTAGAACATCTTCGGCGTAATCCCGGGTGGTCATCATGATCACCGGAACAGCGGCCAGTTGGGCGTCGGCTTTTAATCGTTTGCAGACCTCAAAACCGTTGATATCGGGCAACTCAATATCCAGAACAATGAGATCGAGATCATTTTTTTGAGCAATCGCCAATCCTTCCAGGCCAGTATCGGCCCAGTAAACCCGACAGTTGTTGTTTTCAAGGGTCAGCTTGACTTTCAGCGCCTGAGGAACACTATCTTCCACAATCAAAATGGCAGGTTGTTCACCCATTTGTCCATTCATTTTTTCTGAACGGGAACTCGAATTGTCTGCACTGTCATTTCTCAGCGTAGTTCTCATCATCCATTCCTTTCATTTTAACCACTTTATGAGTGTGATCAATGCTTGTTGGTTGTTTTGCTCTTCAACAATACTCTCATCAACCAATTGACATGCCCCAGCCAAACTATGACCTGGCTGCGAGATTTCGCTCACCTGTTTTGAACCATTGTCTGTGGTAAGGTACTTCAATTCAACTCTGCAAGTTACTTGCATCCCCTGCTGGCCGTTTTGGTCGGCATCTGACATAATAATCTCTCCCGGCGTATTCGTATTCCAAGACAACACCCGGGCCAGTTCCGAGGCTGCCAATGAGATACGAGCCTGATCGGCGGTGCGGAAGCCCAACTGTTTGGCCATTTCCCGGGCTTGCATCCGGGCTGTTACCACGTCCAGGTCATTGTTAATGTAAATTTTTCTTTGCAGATTCATTTATCTACTCCTTATAAGCCGATGCGGGCAGTGACCGTACCTGTTCTTGTTTCAAAGCCGTCAGGGCTTTTTTGAGTGTCGTCACCAGATTTTCATGTTCCATCTCTAACGCCTCACTCTGGAATTTGCCGGCTTTCTGAGAAGCCGCCAGGGCAATCCAGATTTGTTGTTCAATTCGACGCAGGTCTTGGACCTCCCGAGCCAGGGCGTTGGCGCGAGCAGTCAACTGTGCATTCGTCTGTTGCATCGCGCTATAACTGGCCTCCCATGCCTGGGCTTTTCTTTCAGCTTCGGAAAACATTTGGGAATTGGCAATGGCCTGGGCTACTTTTTGGCCGATGGAAAGCAGCATGCGCTGGTCTCGTGATGACCACTCGCGCTGATAGTGACTCCCCACCGCCAGCACGCCGAAGGGTTCATTGCCGACTGTCAGGGGGACTGCGGCGATAGCGCGCAAACCCTCCTCCTGGACCAGGCGGCGCGTCCGGCCGCTGTGAAAGAGCAACCCATCCCGCATAATCGGTTCACTGCGAGAAAAAGCCATCCCTTCGGCGCCATTGCCCAGCTCCAGATGTTGCATGGCTTCTACATATTGGCTCGATAGACCTTGATAATTACTAAGAACCAGCACACCATCCTTGAAAAGGTAGCACCAGCCAGCTTCAGCCTTAAGGGCAGCCTGGGTCTGTTTGATAGCTGCATCCAGCACTCTGTTGAGGTGGAGCGTACTCCCCACCTCGTTAGAAAGCGCATCGAGCATACCTAAGTCGCTGTTTTGGCTGGCTACTTCTTCTTCAGCCGACATGACCGCGGCCAACAATTGCTCTAGCTCGTCGGTTGTTGCCGTTGCAACGGCTTGGGGCGGAGTTGGTGCTGGCAATCTCCCGGCGAAAGTATCCGGCTGAGGTGCGCCGGATTGATCGGGCTGTTTGGCCTCTGATCCATTACTGGCGCTGCTGACCTGAAGCTCTTTTGTCCGCAAGCGAATGTCGTCCAGAAACAGGGCCACTAATTGGGTGAGCAACTCTAAACGTCGTTGCTGCTCCTGGCCCAGATAATCATCGCTGGCAGTGTGGCTACCAACCACAATGGCCCCCAAAACCTGGCCGGCAAACCGAAACGGCACCCCGAAAAGATATTTTAAGTCATGTCGACCCAGGAGGGCCTGTTTAGAATTTCGGCGCAGGCGGCGTGATTTCACCCACAGCCGTTGCCCGATTAAGAGCAGATTGGCCAAATCACCGGTCGTTAATTGTTCAATAACTTCACCGGGCAGCCCTTGTCTGACCACTGCCTTGAGCCTTTTCTGTTCGTCGTCGGTTACCAATAAGGCCCCGACCTCGCTTCCGCTAATCGCCAAGGCGCAAGGCAATATGAGGCCCAACACCTTTTTCTTGTCGGTTTCCTGGCCAATTGAAGTTATCAATTGCTCAATAACATTTGGATAATTGCAGTTAGACTTAACTCGACTCATGGCAAAATATCTGGTCTGATCTGGCCAAAACGGGTAGCTTTGGCTAAAGCATCATCATAATGGCGGCGGCAATCCTATTAGCCGGCAATACCTGGGCAGCCGCCCCCAATTCGATGGCGACCGCGGGCATACCAAAAACTACACAACTGTCTTTATCTTGCGCAATGGTGGGCGCGCCCGTATTACGCAGCGCGCGCAACCCTTCAGCGCCGTCGGCCCCCATTCCGGTCAAAATAACCCCAACCGCGGTCGCGCCGTAGACCTGGGCCACGGAATTGAACAAATAATCGGCCGACGGGCGCAAACCGTGACGAGGCGGTTCTTGAGTTAGCGAAATCAGGCCCGACCTGTTGATGACCATATGCCGGTCATCGGGCGCAATGAGTACCTGACCCGGCTGTGGTTCATCGCCCTGGCCGGCCAGGCCGACGTTAAGGGCAGTTTGTTGATTCAGCCAGGTCGCCAACCCACTCGAAAAGCCCCGGGTAATATGCTGCACAACAAGAATTGGCAGTGGCAGATCGGCCGGCAACTGACCCAAAATCTGAGCCAATACACCCGGACCACCGGTTGAGGAAGCCATAGCCACCAATTTTAACTTTGACTTACCATTTTGTCGCGGTAACACCGGCTCTGGAACAACCTGGGAGGTGATAGAAGGTTTGGCCGGCTCCAGCCAGCGCCGGACCACCTTTACCTCCGCCATCAATTTCAGTTGCGAGATCAAAAGGCCATACCGCTCCGGCGGATCAAGCAATGTCGGTTTTTCCAAGACCGATAGCGCCCCGGATTTTAAGGCATTAAAGGTTAAGTCATGCTCGTTTTTGGCAAAACTGGCGCTCACCAGCACAATCGGCCGGGGTGTCTCGGCCATAATCCGCCGGGTGGCTTCAAACCCATCCATCTCTGGCATATAAACATCCATCACAATCACGTCCGGCTCGAGCCGTTTGGCCAGACGGACCGCTTCGGCCCCATTATGGGCTGTGCCAACGACCTGCAAGCCAGGTGTGCCCTCAATGATAGAAACCAATAGTTCTCTAGCAACAGGAGAGTCTTCGGCTATTAAAACCCGGATGGCTGCCATTTTCGTTGTCACAATCCTTTTTGCTCAAAATTAGCTCTGGATTTTGGTCAGCGCTGCCGCGCTGGGCCGCATCCAACACTGATTAATCAAATAATCACACCAGTTGCTCTATTGTCTCCAATAGATTGTTCTGATCAAAACTGCTCTTGACAATGTAAGCATCTGCCCCAACCTCAATGCCGCGCGCTTTGTCCGCCGGCGAGTCCAGCGAGGTTACTAACACAACCGGAATATCGGCGTAACGGTCGTCTTGCCTGATGCGTTGGGTCAGGCCGAATCCATCCAAACACGGCATGTTGATGTCGGACACAATCAGATCAGGCAGACCAGCCGTAACCAGGGTGGCCAGGGCCTGTTCACCATCGGTAGCTAATATAACCTCATAGCCGGCCGCTTCCAGAATATTCTTTTCCAAAGTCCGAGTCGTGATCGAGTCATCCACAACCAGGATGGTCTTACGGCTGTTGCTTTCAGATTTATTGCCGTCACTTTCCACGTGTAGCCGGGCCGGGGTACGAGCCGCCAATTTTATCAGGTCCGCAGGATGTAGCACCAGGATGACCTGACCTGAGCCTAAAACGGTTGCCCCGGCAATCCCGCCGACCCTGGCCAACTGCTTACCCAAACTTTTCATCACAATTTCTTGTTCACCCACCAGATCATCCACCACAAGACCTAATCGTTTTTCGGCGACGGCAACAATGACCACCGTCAGTTGGTCGGAGTCGCGCTGGCTCTGGGGCAATTCCAGCAGGTCGGCCAGCCAGGCCAGGGCCAAGGGTTTCTGTTGGTAGGTGATCGCCTCTCGGCCGTTTATGCCGCCGATGGCCTCACCCTTCAGGTGGAGCATACGTTCTACCGTGGACAGAGGTAGGGCAAAGATCTGGCCGCCGGCCTTCACCAGCAGGCCACGTGAACTGGCCAGAGTTAAAGGTAAGTTCATGGTGAAGGTTGTGCCACGGCCCACCTCAAAGCTCACCTCAAGGGTGCCGTGCAGCTCTTCAACGTTCTGACGGACGACATCCAAACCCACCCCACGACCGGAAATGTCGGTAATGATGGGACTGGTTGAAAAACCGGAATTAAAGATCAGCTTGGCTACTTCGTCGTCATCGAGCTTTTGGACTTCATGAGGCCGCAACACCCCCCGGCGAACGGCCGCGGTCCGAATAGCTTCCAAATCCAGGCCGGACCCATCATCACCGACCATTATGACCACATTATGACCTTGTTGGCTGGCCGAGAGGGTAATTTGCCCTTCGGCCGGTTTGCCGGCAGCCTCCCGCTCAACGGCCAGCTCAATCCCGTGATCGACGGCGTTACGCAAGAGGTGGATGAGCGGGTCCTTGATTTGTTCCAGCACCCGTTTATCCAGCTCCGTCTCTCCTCCGATGATGGTCAAAGTGATTTGTTTGCCCTGCGCCCGGGCCAGATCACGGACCATTCGCCCAAATGTAGGGGTAATCGTGGCCAGAGGCAACATCCGGACTCGTTTGATCTCCTCCTGAAGTTCGCCCATGATCAGGGATAAGCGCATCGTATCGTTTGATAACTGGCGATAGAGAATATTGATCTGAGTGTTTAAGGAGCGCAGCCGCTCTTTATTTTGGGCGGCAAAATCAACCAGGGCGCCGACTCCCTGGCCGGATCCATTGCCAGTAACTTGTGAGTGGCCGCCCCGGTAGGGTGAGGCATAACTCTCGTGGCTCAAGCGGCTGTAGTGATTTCGCAACGCCAACCAATCTTTATGCCAGTCGGTGGCAAAAGCCTGCAATTCCCGTACCTCGGCCAGCCGCTGCTCAGCCCGAATCTTGGCCCCCAGCAATTCGCTGAATTGAGCCATCAGGGCATCCAATTTGCTCACCGAAACCCGGATTGTTTCATCCGCCGCTGTTGTTGAGACGGGCGATTGAGATTGAAGCGCCTCGGGCGCAAGGACCGCCTCTGCCCCTGTTTCTTGACCGGCATTCACTGGCGTGGCCGCTTGTTCCTCTTCACCGGCGGGATACTCTGCCGGTTTGTGCTCCGGTTCCGCTCCAGCCGTGCCTTCAGGGGCGGCAGTTGTCGCTGTTCCCCTGATCTCCTCTAAGCGTGACAAGAGGGCTAACACTTTGGCTGGAGGTGTCGAATTCCCGGTCTCAAGCTGATTCATAACCAATTCAACGGCATCAAGAGCCTGGTACATTAAGTCGAACAGCTCAGGTGAAATGGTCAGCCGACCTTCCTTCGCCCCCAGGAGCAGATCTTCCAAAGCATGGCCGAGACTCTCAATTGTGGTCAACCCCACCGCCCGCGCCGCGCCTTTCAAGCTGTGAGCCTCTCGAAAAATCTTATGTAACAGCGCCTGCCGCTCTTTACTGGTGGGGTTTTTCTCCAGGGCTAACAGACCCTGGTTGATTTCCTGGATGTGCTCTCGCTGCTCAATCTTAAAGCTGTTAATCAATTTTTGACGGATCTCTTCACTTAAACCCATAAATCGGCTCCACCGAGTTAATCCAGACCCCAAAGGTTTAAAAAACCTTTAGGGTCTTCAATCATCAAGAAACAGGATGTTTCTTAGCAGGTTAGCAGTTTTGGGCCACCTGTGGCAGAAGTTCAAGCCCTATCTGCTGTTGAAAGCTGGCCATTGCCATCCTGAAGTAATTTGTAGCGGGTCACCAATCGCTCCAGTTGCCGGGCCAGGCTAGACAAATCTTGGGCCGCCTTCTCGGCTTGACGGGTCGAGGCCAGGTTCTGAACCGTCGCCTGATTGATGTTTTGCATGGCTAAGGCGATCTGCTCCATTCCCGTCGTCTGTTGCTGCGCGCTCGCCACAATCTGCTGCGCCGCGCTGGCGCTCTCGCTAATACTACTCGCCAACTGCTCAATCGTCGTCCCCGTCTGGCCCGTCAATTTCGCGCCCGCGTCCACCCCCTTGGTTCCTTCTTCTGTTGCCATCACTGCTGCATTTGTGGCCCGCTGGATCTCACTCAAAATCCCCTTTACCTGCGCCGTTGCCTGCTTCGACTGCTCCGCCAGATTCCGCACTTCCACCGCCACCACCGCAAACCCTTTGCCATGTTCGCCCGCCCGGGCCGCTTCCACCGACGCATTCAAGGCCAACAGATTGCTCTGCGAAGCAATGTCGTTTACCGTGGCAATAATTTCCCCGATTTGCTGCGTTTGCTCACTCAGGGCCAGGATATTCTCGGCAATCCCTTCAACCTTTTCCTTGATCTGGTTCATGCCCTCAACCGTGTCCGTTACCGCTTGCTGCCCTGTTCGAGAAATGTCGCGCGTCCGCTGGGCTTGCTGGGCCACCGCCTGGGCTTTGGCAAATGATTGCTCCACAATCGTCTTGACCTCATCAATCGTTGTCGTTGTCTGTGAAATTGCCGCGGATTGCTCGGAAGCTGCGGTGGCTTGTTGAGCGGTAGCAGACATAATCTCGGCGGCCGCAGAGGCGATGTTGGCCGTGGCTTCGCTGATTTGGGAAGCCATCTCACCGAGACTTTCGACCATGTTATTCAGGTTGTGCCCCAGCACCGTGAGCGCATCGGTGTCGTTGTTCAGCGAAAGCCGAGCCGTCAGGTCACCGGCTGCCACATGCTCTACAAAGGCCAGATATTTGGCGACGGTCTGCTCCTGGTATTGCCGCGCTTGCTGCATCTGGGTAAAGAGGCGGGTGGTATGGACGGTGATGGCAACCTGGTTGGCTAAAGCTTGCAGCGTCATTTCATCGTCAAGGGTTAAACCATCTATTCTTTCACTTTGCACGTCGAGCACCCCCACCACTTCGTCGCCCAGGATTACCGGTACGGCCATTTCACAGTGGGTTTCCGGCAGAATAGGATTGGGCAACCAGGTGGGATCGCTCCGCACATTGCCTACCCGCACCACGCTGCGTTCACGAACAGCCCGGGCAACCAGGCTTTGGCGAGCGGAGAGAGGGATTTTATGTCCCCGCCGTTTCATTTCCACGCCGGCCTGGCCGTACCCCTCGACCACAACCATATTCTCACCCTGCTCATCGAGCATGTAGAAATGAGCATGGTAATAGTTGAAGGTCTCTTTGGTAACCGTAACAACCTCGGCCATCAAGGTATTTAAGTCCAAAATTGCGGAGAGGCGCTGGCTAATATCCATCACCACCTCAAATTTCTTGGCGCGACCTTCAAGCTGTTCTTCGAGTGTCTTAACGATTCCGAGAGCTTGATCGACCATCTGGGTCTCAAGGCTCTTAACGCCTTTGCGAATCTGGTTGTTCAATATCAGTCCAACCCCAATGATAATTGCCAAAACCAGGCTACTACTCACCAGACTCACCGCTGTCCTGGCTGTAGTGAGGAGATAGAGGCCGGCGGCCCCGCCAAGTGCAGCCAAGATAAGGAGGGCTATATAACCAACTGCCAGTCTGCGACGGTCCGTCCAATTTATAGAGTTTTCAACGTTCATCTTTTACTTTCCTCTTTCAATCTTAGATTTCCAAATTATTGGATACTCTCAATGATAGGTTAGCGATGTATGAACCCGACCTTGTCTCAACTGCTTCGGTCGATAGTTCACAGTAATTCCTCTAGTATAATCAAGCGTTTGTCATTTAACAGAGCGTTCAGATTTAGCACAACGAGCATATCGGCCGTAACGCCTCGCAGATAGTCGGAGTGAGCGCCGGTATGGCTGATTAAGGGTGGTTCGATATCTTTTTTGAAGATTGTGACGACATCAGTAACCTCCTCAACCAAGAGACCCACCTCCATTTGGGCTGTTGCCGAGGTAAGGTCGGTGTTCGTTGCTACAATGATTTTGGCCTGACTCATCCCTGGCTTCCCCGTGCCGTTACCAGCGGCGCCGGCTAAACCCAGGAAGGCGCGCAAATCTATGATCGAGATGATGCGACCGCGAGCGCTGAAGACGCCGGCTACAAAATTAGGCGTCCGTGGCACCGGCGTTAGTTGCTGAACCGGAAAAATTTCGCGCACATTACTGACTTCAAGCCCGTACCGTTCCTTGCCCAACCAAAAGATCAGGAGGTCCACCGTTTCACCCGTTACCGGCGCGGGTGGCGCCTCGGCCAACTGGTAGGCTCGTCGGGCCCAAACGCGGGCCAACTCAGCAGCCGTTAACTCCCCTTCACTTAAGACCTCCAGGTGAGCAGCAGGTATCAGCGCTTTTGAATTTTGGTTATTCAACCTCATCGATCGTTCCTCTTGCCAGAACACAGCCGATTATTATCCGGCTTGCCTGTTTTCTTATTTCGCGGCCAGCTCGGCCAGGATGCGCCGGCTGATATCTAATAAATGTTTGGCTGTAGCTCCGCCTGAGTCGGGGATAACCGCGGCCGGGGGCCATTTTTCCAGGGCCTTGATCGCATTCTGAAAAGCGCGCTGGGCATTTTTGGATCGGCCCATTTTCTTGTAGAGCATCGCCAAATTAAAGTGAGGCAGCGGCGCCTGCCGGTCTAAATAAATAGCTTTTTTGAGCATATCAATGGCCGGTTCGAGGTTATCTTCATGTTGATAAACCAAGCCGAGCACATAGTAAGCCTCAGGTAGTAAGCGATCCCGTTCAAGCGCACTTTGGCACCAGTGTTGGGCCTCAGCCCAGCGGCCCATATTGGCGTAAGCCCGGCCCAACAAGCAATAAGCTGGGGCAGAGCCAGGCTCCTCGGTTAGTTTGGACTGTAACGTTTCAATGGCCTCTTTGATGTAGCCTTTGTCTAACTGCGTTCTGGCCAACTCATAAAGGTCTACCGGGGTGGGTGGGTGGTCAGCCACAGCAACCAGGGCTGCTTTACCATTGGGGAAGGCCAACATCTCCGGCTGCTTGAACGGCGAACTGGGCGCATTTTGGACCCAGGCGGTGATGGTTTGCGGCAACTCCACCGGGCCAGAGTCGTCCAGCCACTCCCAATCCTCTGTCCAGGGCTGGGGCTGGCTTGTTTTTTGATAGAGTACAGTACTGGGAAAAGTATGGACTTGAAAAGCTCGATAGATTGTCAGCGACGGCTCAGCGTGACCTACCGCCAACCAGCCACCCCCAACCAGCGTCTCATAAAACCGCTTGACAATCTGCCGGGTTGTGGCTTCGGTAAAGTAGATGGTCACATTGCGGCATAAAATCAAGTCCATACTAACGGTATTGTTGTGGATTGCCGGGTAATCATCCTCAATCAGATTTAGCGAGGTAAAGGTAACCATCTGCCGAATATCATCACGCAACCGGTAGCGGCCGGTGCCTAAACGACTATTCGTGGTCGGGTGGTGGGTAAAATAGTTGGGGCGCATGGCTTTGGCGCGGACTTCACGAAACGACCAGTCGGAATAATAAGCCCGACGAGCTCGAGCCAGCGATTCTTGATTGATGTCGGTTGCAAGGATAAGAATGTGCCAGTGGTCAATATCGGGCAATAGCTCATTCAGCAAGATGGCTATTGAGTAAGGTTCCTCGCCGGTGGCGCAGCCCGCGCTCCAGATTCTGAGTTGTGGTTTGATGCCAGGACCAACAGCGGCGGCAGCGGCCCGTTTACGAGCAATAAGTTCAGGCAGCACATGGGCTGCCAGGGCGTTGAATTGGGCCTCATCCCGGAAAAAATGAGTTTCACCAATGGTCAAGGTGTGAATCAGACGCTCTAGCTCGCTCTTGCCGGCGGGATTATTTTTATCGCGCAGCAGCTCATAATAGTCATCCAGGTTATATCCCCCCTCGGAAACAAACCTGGGCGAAGCGGCCAATGCTTTGAACAGACCGTCTTCCAAACTGGCCCTTCTTTTTTCAGGAAAATAGAGACCGCTGCACTCAAGCACCAGCTCGCGAAAACGTAGATAATCGCCATAGCCTAGTTTTGAGGGTTGCTGCTGCTCTATTTGCATGCCGTTTCACCTAAACCGAGCGGGTCGACCAGCGTTTTAGATAAGCTGGCTTTGTCGGCGGGAGTAAACAGGGCCGGCAGATTCAGGATAAGGATCATTTGGCGATCCACCTTGGCTACTCCGGCCAGGTGGGCCGCCCCAACGGCCATTTGGCTGGTCAGCTCGGTGGGGACGATGGCCTCGGTAATCTCTAGATCATCCCCGGCGACATCGAGCACTTGCTCAACTGTGTCTACGATGAGACCAAGAATGCGGTGGCCCATATCTATTTCGACCAGAATAATGGGTGTATGCAAACCATAAGCTTGCGGGGGCAGACCAAAACGACGTCGCAAATCCAGCACCGGTACGGCTTTCCCGCCCAGATTGATGATCCCTTGAATAAGATCAGAAACGCCCGGCAACTGGGTAATTGTGACCATCTCAATCAGGCGAATCACCTGAGTTACCGGCAGACCATACATCTGCCCGGCCACGGTAAAAGTAAGCAAGGCCAACCTGGCCGGGTTATCAGAAGTTTTGGCAGAACTGAACCCTATGGCTTGACTTGGCATTACCCGCTCTCTTTTCTTACCAGTTTGTCATCGGTCAAGTGGATTAAGCTGCTCATATCGTTTCCAAAGAAAGCAGTTTCTCAATAATGCTGATAAACTTGGCGGCTGGGAAGCCGGTCAACAAAACGCTATCTGCCCCGGCCATTTCGGCCAGCCACTGCCGTTGAAAACTGTCAGCCAAGACAATGCACCTGGCTTCAGGGCACTCAGCTTTGGTTTGAGCTAAGACAGTTTGAACTTCATCATTGGGGAGATTGGCCCCTAACAGCACCAGGGTCGGGCGTTGCTCAGAAACTAACGCCAGGGCTGATGAACTATCATCAGCCTGGCCAACAATCTTCAAATAAGGAATTGTTCTGAGTAAGGCCCGCAAACCATCCCGCATCCGGCTTGGCTTGGCAACAAGTAAGACTGATGCATCATTTTTCATCATTATCAAAATCCTTTGCAGCAGTAGCCTGGGTGACGCCCTTATCTTAACACTGTTGAGCCAACGGCGCATCGCCCAGAAAAGGTATGTTGACTGCTCAAAAATGGCTACAATCGAGGAAGATGCTGTACCTAAAAATAGCAAGGTCCTACCACAAATGTGGTAGGGTAGCCAGGAAAAAAATGCAACTATTGCACCTTTGATTTACATTTATGAGGGCTAAGGATACAAGATGTAGTAGTCTTAGGTGGCAAATCATACTAGCTGTTGTGTGGTCTCTCCAAGGGGTCGTTTTAATTGATTTGGGAAATAGGCCGTTCTGTGGTAAAATATCTTTGTTAGTTTGCAGTTAAGTGCTGCAAAAAACAGTCCAGTCTAGAAGCGACTTGAGGCGCATCCTGGCCATCCTCTCGACCAATGTTTGCCCGAACCGGAAGTTATTCCCCACCGGTTAACCGGAGTGATTGCGAGACAACCGGATAGCCTGGTTAGCTTTGAACGGAACGTTTGCTCCGCAGGGGTTATTTTGGTCGGAGTTTGCAAGATTATGTTTAGTTAATTTGGAGGCATGGTAGCAATGGCAAATGGAAAAAACGGCGGCGCTGAATATACGGCCGATAGCATTACCGTACTGGAGGGTCTGGAAGCAGTCCGGCGCCGGCCCGGGATGTACGTCGGCGGGACCGATATCAAGGCCCTGCACCACCTGGTTTACGAGGTCGTCGATAACTCCATCGATGAAGCCCTGGCCGGCTTCTGTGATCATATTCAAATAACCATCCACCCCGATCACAGCGTCTCGGTCATCGACAATGGCCGCGGTATTCCCGTGTCCGAACATCCTCAGAAGAAAATGTCGTCGCTCCAGTTGGTGATGACGACCTTGCACGCCGGCGGCAAATTCGACCGGAGCAACTACAAGGTTTCCGGCGGGCTGCACGGCGTGGGCGTGTCGGCGGTGAATGCCCTCAGTGAGTGGTTGGTGGCCGAGGTGGCCCGGGATGGGGGGGTGTGGCGGCAGCGCTATGAGCGGGGTGTGCCGGTGACCCCCGTCCAGCAGATTGCCAAACTGCCCAAACAAAGCGAAGATAAAACCGGCACCAAAATAACTTTTCGCTTTGACCAGGAGATATTTAAGGATGTCGAGGGTTACAACTGGGGTACATTGCTGACCCGCTTCCGGGAAATGGCCTTTGTGACCAAGGGTATCCGTATCACCTTCAAAGATGAACGGGTCGAGCCGGTCCGGGAGTACACCTTTTACTTTGAGGGCGGCGTGACCTCGTTTGTGCAGTATCTCAACCGCAATCGCAAGGCGCTGCACGAGCCGGTTTATGTGGAAAAGGTGGTCGATGACGTGGGAGTGGAAGTGGCCATTCAGTACACCGACGCCTATACCGAAAGCATCTACGCCTTTGCCAACACCATCCACACCCCAGATGGCGGCACTCATTTGACCGGACTGCGAGCCGCCCTGACCCGCAACATCAACGACTATGCCCGCAAGAATGGCCTGCTCAAGGACAACGAGAGCAACTTTTCCGGTGAAGATACCCGTGAAGGGCTGACCGCCATTGTTTCGGTCAAGCATCCCGATCCGCAGTTCGAGAGCCAGACCAAGGTCAAGTTGATGAATGCCGAGGTCAAGACCATCGTTGAGTCGGTGGTGGCGGCCCAATTTTCGGCCTTTTTGGAAGAGAATCCGCGTGACGCCCGGGCCATCATCGACAAATGTCTCACCTCCTCGCGGGCGCGCGACGCGGCCAAGAAGGCCCGCGAGCTGGTGCTGCGCAAGAGCGCCCTGGAGAGCAGCACCCTGCCCGGCAAACTGGCCGACTGCTCCAACCGCGAGCCGGAAAGTTCAGAGCTGTACATTGTTGAGGGCGACAGCGCCGGGGGCAGCGCCAAGCAGGGTCGGGATCGGCGCTTTCAGGCTATTTTGCCGCTGCGAGGTAAAATCCTTAACACCGAGCGGGCTAGGCTGGACAAGATTCTGGCCAACAACGAGGTCAAAGCGCTGGTCACGGCCCTGGGCACTGGCGTGGGCAATGATTTTAACGTGGAGGGACTGCGCTATGGCCGGGTCATCATCATGACCGATGCCGACGTGGACGGGGCCCACATTCGCACCTTGCTGTTGACCTTTTTCTTCCGCTATATGCAGGGATTGATCGAACACGGCCACCTCTTTATCGCCCAGCCGCCGCTTTACCAGATTAAGCACAAGAAAGAGGTCATCTACGTCTATACCGAGGACGAGAAAGAGCAGTATCTGAAAAAGCTGAACGGCAAGCCGGAATCGATCAATCTGCAGCGGTACAAAGGTCTGGGCGAGATGAACCCCGAGCAGTTGTGGGAAACCACCCTCGATCCCGACAACCGCACCCTGCTGCAAGTTACCATCGAAGATGCCGCCGCAGCCGACAAAACATTCGATATGCTTATGGGCAGCGAGGTGCCCCCCCGCCGCAAGTTCATCCAGACCCACGCCAAGCAGGTCCAGAATCTGGATATTTGATCGGACGCGTTGGCTTGCACTCGGCTTCCATCCGTGGTCCACTCACTGCCAAATTTGTCGGCGCGCAGATAAATTTCCTAACCACAGCAATCAAATACCGGGGGTATCTTGTCGGCGCAGCTGGTCAAACGGCCTGGATTGAGGGTAGGGAAATTCCTACCCTTACACTAGGGAAGTTCCCCATTGTTGAGGGCTGTTCAGCCGTCTATACTTGACACTGACCTAAAAAATATCAAATCAGGCCGGGTTGGGTGACTCAGCCCGGCCCCACCAAAGGAGATAAAAATGTTAAAAACAACCTATTTTCTGCTAACGCTAATATTGCTGTTTTCTGTAACTGGCGGGGTCCAGGCGCAGAGCCAACCGGGGTTGGTCGAGGTCATCAGGGAAGCCGGGAATTTCACTAGCCTCCTTCAGGCGCTCGAAGCGACCAACCTGACCGACACCCTGGCCACCGAAGGCCCATTTACCGTTTTTGCGCCCACCGATGAGGCTTTTGCGGCGCTGCCGCCAGGCGCCTTAGAGGATTTATTTGCCAACCCTGAGGCGCTGGGTAACGTGTTGAGCTATCACGTCGTCGAAGGGGCTATGGCCGCGGCCGATCTGGCCAATATGGCCGCGGTTTCAACTCTGCAAGGGGCCGCCGCAGATATCAGCGTAGCAGGAGAAACGGTTATGATCGGTGGAGCAACAGTGCTTAACGCTGATATTCAGGCTGCTAATGGCGTTATCCACACAATTGATACCGTACTGATACCGCCAGTCGCGATGATGGAGGCTGAACCGGCGATGAGCGATACGCCCACCACCACCCAGGAAGGCGCGATGATGGCCGAGGGGGTGGTGACGGGTGTGTGCGCCGAAAATTATGTGGTTCAGGCCAATGATACCTTGTCCCAGATTGCCAGCAAATACTTTGGTAATCCTGGAGCGTATTCGGCCATCGTTGAGGCGACCAACGCCGCGGCCGCGGCTGATGCCAGGTATGCCACCATTAACAATCCAAACGTGATTAACGTCGGCCAGACATTGTGTATTCCCGGTTCAACCGCAACCACCCCGGCAACCTCTCCGGTGGGTGCTGAGGCTGCGATGAGCGCTGAAGAAGTGCTGGTGACGACGGCCATTCCGGAAGGGATGGGCCTGGTGCTTTTTGAGAATTTAAGCTCCTTTGATCTGGTGATTGATTTCAGCGGCCCAACCCCCGATTCCCTGGTTGTTCCTCCGGGGGCCACCCAAGAGTTTTTCCTGAAGCCGGGCGAATACGGGTACAATGGACATCAGCCCGGGGGTGGCTTTGACGTTGCCCCTGGTCAGTTCGAACTTGCCGTTGAGCAAGCCATTCAGTTGACCTGCTATGACTTCATCGAATGTCAGGTGCGACCGCTGAATACCACGGAATAAATCGCGGTAAAGATGGCCTTTAATAGCGCCCCGCCCTTTTTCAGGGCGGGGCGCTTACGCCTATGGCATCTCAGTTTCACTGAAGTAGCCAGTTTGGACCGGATCGGCTCCGGTCCATTATGTTTCAAGGTGTAAAACACGGGCACGGCATTGATCACCGTGCCCGTGCTTTTTTGCCTCAGCCATAGTCTTGAGGCATTATTTCTTGTGTCCAGGTGTAACAGAATCGCCCTCGTTTACGTTATTCGTTAGAAGTGTGGAAAAGAGCTGTGGAGATGGATAATGACAGACAATAACAGTGGTAGATTGCAACCAGGCCGAAACGTAACCGATATCCGGCTATGGTCGCGGCATGAATTGACCAATATCTTGGAGGGGGTGACCGAAGAGCTGGCCCGGCGGGCCGTTCTGGCTGTGAACAATGCCCGTCTGTATGTGGAAGCCCAACGCTTAAATGCTCTGCTTGAACATCGCCTGCGGGAACGTACGGCGGCCCTGCGGGCCATTATCACCCGGCTGAAAAACGAAATCTCTGACCGTAAGCAGATGGAAGCGGAGTTGATTGAGGTCCAACGCCGCTTAATGGAGAGCCGCGAAGCGGAACGGCTCCACCTGGCTCAGGAATTGCACGATGGGCCGCTGCAAGATTTACATGCCATGGTTTTTAGACTTGGCGCGCTTGAGGCAACTCTCTCCGATCAGGCCGATTTGGGAGAATTGGCCGCAACTCAGGCGACGCTCCAGCAGGTTATCCAAACTCTGCGTTCAATCTGCGGCGAATTCCGGCCACCGGCGCTGGCCCCTTTTGGCCTGGAAAAAGCCATCCGATCCCATGCCGACAGCTTTCAGCAAGCAAATCCAGATTTGACTGTGCAGCTTGACCTGATGCCTGACGGCCAATCATTGCCGGAGCGGATGCGCCTGGCTCTGTTTCGAATATACCAGCACGCCCTGAACAATGTCAGGCGGCACGCCGGGGCAACCCAGGTGGCGGTCCGCCTGAAGCTGGATCGGGCGCAGGTCATCCTGGAGATTGAAGACGATGGCTGCGGTTTCAAAATGCCTCAGCGTTGGGTTGAGTTGGCCCGGCGAGGCCATCTGGGTTTGGTGGGGGCTGCTGAGCGAGCTGAGGCCGTTGGGGGTGGTTTGAAAGTTATCTCAAACCCTGGCCGTGGGACTCTCATTCGAACAGTCGTGCCTCGGCCTGAACAACAAAAGGAATGAAATATGACCAAGATACGGGTAATAGTTGCCGATGATCATCCGGTGGCGCGGGAGGGGCTTAGAAATTTTTTGGATAAAGCCGTTGATATTGAGGTCATCGGTGAAGCCAATGACGGGGTTGAAGTTCTAACTCTGATCGAACAGCTTGTTCCTGACGTATTGGTGTTGGATATGGAGATGCCGGGCTTGAACGGAGTTGAAATTGCTCAGCAGTTGCAGGCAGACAATTCATCGATCCGCATTTTGGCCTTGAGCGCGCACAACGACAAAGAGTATATCAAGGGGCTGCTGGCCTGCGGCGCAGCCGGATACCTTTCCAAGGGCGAGCTGCCCCAAACCATTGTGGAAGCGGTGAGAGGGGTAGCTCGTGGTGAGCAGGGTTGGATGAGTAGACAAATCGCCGCGGAAATGATGGCCTGGACACAGGAGGAGCCTAAAAATTCAAAGTTAACCGAGCGGGAGTTGTCTGTTTTGGAGCTGGTAGTGGGCGGCAAGACCAATCAGGAAATTGGTATTGCCTTAGGCATTAGTGAAAAAACAGTTGAAAAGCATCTGGATGGAATATTTACCAAGCTCAACGTCAGATCTCGGGTGGAAGCCGCGGTAGAGGCGGTGCGCGCCAACATGGTCTAGCAAAATTTGGGTTTGAGTAGGGAAATCCCCACTACCGTTTAAGGAATCTCCCCTATTGATACTCCGGCTATTATGAAATATATTTTAAGAGATGCCTTAAAGTAGAGTCAGCAAAACCTCAAATTGGGTATAGCCCAACTCTGATATCAGAGTCTCCAGAGTCTATTGCCTCAAAGCCAGGTGGTCAGGTCTGACAATAAGGGAGAGATGAGACGCTAACAAATGTCTTCCATCCGGATAGTTCTGGCCGACGATCATGCTTTCATCCGGGCCAGTATTCGTAAATTGTTAATAAGCGCCGGCGATATTGAAGTGATTGGCGAGGCTGCCACCGGTATCGAGGCGTTCCACTTAGCCAGGGAACTTGTGCCCGATGTTTTGCTGTTAGATATGGAAATGCCCCAGCTAACGGGGGTTGAGGTAGCCCGGCGGTTGCAAGCTATCAGGTCGCCGGTCCGTATTTTGGCTTTGAGCAGTTACGATGACCGGTCCTATATCAAGGGTTTATTGGACATTGGCGCCGCCGGATATCTGATCAAGGCTGAGGCGGGGGAACTGATCATTGAAGCAGTCCGGGGAGTTGCTCAAGGCGAAACAGGCTGGGTTAGCCGGCAAGTTGCCAAAGTTGTGTCGTTGCCAACCCCGAATAGCCAGCCGGAGGTTCAAATACCGTTAACAGAACCGGAAAAGTCCGTGTTGCGATTAGCGGCTGCTGCTAAAACAAATCGAGAAATTGGATCGAGGTTGGATTTGAACGAAAGAATGGTCGAAACATTTTTGGAGTTAGCTGCCGCCAAACTTGGGACCACCTCCTGGGCAACGGCAGTAAGCCGGGCCAGACAAAAAGGGTTGATCTAATTGTGCGGAAGCCTTTGTAATCGACCCGTGAAATGAGCTGCGGCCATCGACCAGGAAAACAAAAAGCGACCCGGTATTTAGCCGGGCCACTCGACGACGGTCTAATCTGGGATGGCGTTACGAACTTTAGTTATTGGCAGCTTTGGCCTTGTTCAAGGCTTTCATCAACCGTGATTTTCGACGCGCCGCATTGTTCTTGCTAATGATCCCTTTCTGGGCGGCCTTATCCAGGGCTTTGACGGCCGATTCCACTGTTCCTTGAGCCGTCTCGAGTTCATTCCCTTCGATCTGCCTGCGGGCGCGTTTGATGTAAGTGCGCGCCGTTGTTTTGTAGAAGCGGTTAAATTCGCGGCGCTTGATATTTTGCTTGGCTCGTTTAGCCGCCGATTTGATATTTGCCATGTTTTCCGTGCTGATCCTCTCTGTTAATTAAGTAGATTTCACGCCATTGATTGTTTGACACGGTCCTGGGCAGTGAAGCGATCTACAAGAGAGAGATTTTAATGCAAAGTCCTCTTTTTGTCTAATTTCCCTCTCAATTTTCTAGCCGTATTAGCCCCCACATTGCCCTGAGGCCAAGCAAGACCAACGTCAAGCCAGCCAACACGACCATTCCGGGCGAGCTGAGGCGGGGCAAGATAGCCCCGGCATTGGGTAGACTCTTTTCCTCGGCCGGCGCTGGCGCGGTGTCGTCGCTGGTTATGGCCGCGGGAATCACCGGTTGAGCCGGGCTGGCCACTTGCGGCGGGGCAACCGGGTAGGGGCCGACCAGGGAAACATCATCAACATTAAAGTTGACCTCGGTGCCGGTCGGGTTGATCTTTTCACCCCGAATGAACAGGCTGATCTTGTTGGAATTGCCGGTGAAGATAGTACCGGTGATGCGCTGGTAAAAAAGATGCCGGGCTTCGTCGGTGGAGCCGGCCGAACCGAGGCGTAACTGCTCGGTCAAGGGCATGGTCACCCATTCTTCCACCCGGTGGTACTTGCCGCGACCGCCATAATCGACCCCCCAATGCATGGCATAATCCCCCTGATTCCTCAAGGGCGCCGGGGCGTCGGAGCGCATCAGGGCGTGAATGGTCAACTGGTAGTTGGCGTTAGGCGTCACGTCAACCGTTTGATGGATGGCCATTACCCGGTTGGGGACATAGCCAAAGACCTCAAAAATCTCCATCAACTGGGAGCTTTGGCCGCTGTGCACGGCTTCGGGCCAGCGCTCAGCGTACCAACCAAAATGGGCCTGACCGTTGTCGTACGGTTCCCAGTGAGTGGCAATGCTGCTGCGCGGGTTCTGCTCAAAATCCCCGTTTCTGATCACGTTCGTCAGTTGGAGGGCGGGTGATAGAGCTGAAGCGGAGTTTTGGTCAAGAGTGGCAATCGTAAAACCGGAGATAGCCAGCGCCGACAACATTAGCAAGGCTACAAGAACGGTTCCGGCCAGTTGACTTATTTTGAGTGACGGCTTGCTCATCATTTGGCTCCTCACTTTGGTCAAACAATAGACATAAGTTCATAGCTTCTATCATAACATAACTAAAGCCCATTTTCAATACGTATAGTAACGGCTAACGTCTTTTTCTTGTTCTTTGCCGCGGCTCGTGATATAATTTTGTGCTTATTGCCGCAATTTTGGTTTCTTTTAAGTTGCTCAGGAGGGCGGAATGGATGTCACCACCAAAAAATTGCGCCGGTGTGACCTGGTTGTGGCCAGGGGTAGAATCGATGCTTCAACGGTAAATATCCTGGCTAACGCGCTGGCCGAGATCAAAGATGCGGGCCGGTACAAGATCGTCTTGAACCTGAAAGATGTGACTTACATTTCGAGCGCTGGTCTGAGTGAGCTGATTGCAACTCAGAATAGTTGTAAACAGATGAGACGCGGCGAACTTGTTTTGGCCGAGGTGCCGCCCCGGATCAGAGAAGTGCTGGATTTAGCGGGTTTGACCAGCCTGTTTAGGTCGTTCGACACCGAACTGGAGGCTGTAGACTTTTTTTAATGGTGAATGGTGAATAATGAATTGTGAATGATTTTAGGAAGAGTCGTAGTTCAGTTGCCGCTCGTCATCATCGCTCATTAATAATTCGCCATTTACAATTCACAATTCACAATTCACAATTATTTGGGCCGTCCTCATTGGCCTAGCGGCTGGGGTGACGGTTCTTTTTTGCCGCTTACATAGACAATTCCTGGCAGCAGAAGTTCGTGGACCCTAACCGCAATCAACTTACAATTAGGGGTTATTTCAAGAACCTGGCCCGTATCGGGGAGTTTGTCGGCGACGCAGCCAGACGCGCCGGCCTGGATGACCGAGCCGTGTATGCGGTCAAAATGGCGGTTGATGAGGCCTGTACCAACATCATCGAACATGCCTATGGGGGTGAGGGACGCGGCCAGATCCGGTTGACCTGCCAGATTCAAGAGGATGGCCTGCAAATTGTTATTTATGATCATGGCCAACCTTTTTCCCCAATCAACGTACCTGAATTCGATATTACGGCCCCCCTTGAAGCGCGGCAATCGGGCGGGATGGGCATGTTCTTTATCAGGAATCTCATGGATCAGGTTGAATTCAAATTCGGCACACCTGCCGGCAACCAGTTGACCCTGTTCAAACGCCGGGAGTCGTTATCATGACCAATAGTTCGACTGTACTGTCGCAAAGCCGTACCGAGTTGTGGCGGCTGGAGCAGTTGGCCCTGGTTAGCCAGGTCGCCACCCAAGTGACCGGCATCTATAATCTGAACGAACTACTGGTCCGGGTGGTCGGTCTAATTTATCAGACCTTCGAGTTCTACGCGGTTTCGCTCTACATCCTGGAAGAGGATGAGCTGCTGGTCGCTCGGGCCCAAGCCGGACCGGCGGCTACTTTCACCGTGGCCGAGGCTCATATCCCCCAAGAGAAAATCGAAATTCCGCTGGGGCAAGGCATTATTGGCTGGGTGGCGGCGCACCAACAGGAACTGGTGGTCAGCGACGTGTGGCGAGAAAAACGATTTCGTTACAGCCCCGAATACCCAAACACCCAGGCCGAAATTGCGCTTCCGTTGAAAGTGGAAGATCGACTCCTGGGCGTTCTGGATGTGCAACTGGATTACCCCGAGGATTTCGACGAGATCGACCTGCTGGTTTTGCGGACGCTGGCCGGCCTGGTGTCGATGGCGGTCGAAGACACCCGCCTTTATTGGGTGTCTCAACGAGAGGCCCAAATCAGCAACGCCTTGCTGAAGGTAGCCGAAGCGACCCAGGATTACGACGATTTGGGCCAGGCCCTGGGTTCGATCACCCAGATTGCCTCGCTGTTAAGCGGGGTGGACCGCTGCGCCATCTGGCTACGAGCCCAAAATGCCGATATCTTTGAACCGGCGGTTGCTTCCGGCTTTAGCCCGGCTGCACTGGAGTTCTTCCACCGTTATCCGATTAAACAGACCAGGGTCCCGGCGGTCAAACTACTCAACCAAAATAGTAGTCCGTTGGTCATCGTCCAGGCCGGCCGTCGGAAGCGGTTGCCGCCAGAGTTGGTGGCCGGGCTGGATTTGGACGCGCTCGTGCTCTTGCCCATCCTGGCCCACGGCGATATGTTAGGGCTGATGCTGGTTACGTTGACCGGCCCGTCGGCGATTGACGATGTTGATATTCGGCTTTTGAGCGGCATTGCCCACCATGCCTCCGTGGCTATCGAAAGTAAATATTTGTACGAGCAGAAGTTGCAGCAAGAGCGCCTGGCGCACGAATTGGAGCTGGCTCACGAAATTCAGACCTCTCTTTTGCCCGCCGATTTGTCGACGCCGCCCGGCTGGGAAGCGGCGGCCTTCTGGCAGGCCGCCCAGGAGGTCAGCGGCGACTTTTATGACGTGATAGAAGTCGGTCCGGCCCAATTGGGCCTGGTAGTGGCCGACGTGGCCGGCAAAGGGATGCCCGCGGCGCTCTATATGGCTCTGACCCGTGCTCTAATCCGGGCTACGGCCCCGGGCCAAAGCGATCCCGGTGCGATGCTGAAGCGGACCAACCAACTGCTGATCCCCGATACCCGGCGCGGCAAATTCGTGTCGCTCTTTTATGCCATCCTTGACACCGAGACCGGCCGGTTGACTTACGCCAATGCCGGTCACAATCCGCCGCTGTTGATCAGAGCCACCGGCCAGATCGAGTCTCTTCAGGTGCGCGGCATGGTGCTGGGGGTAAAACCCGAAATCGAGCCGGAAGTGGGGCGGCGCCAGCTTGAACCCGGTGATGGGGTTGTCTTTTACACCGATGGGGTCACTGAGGTTTTCAATACCTCGGCCGACATCTTTGGCGAAGAGGGGCTTAGGCGAATTCTGCGGGAGCATTGGGGTGATGGCCCCCACGCCCTGGTCGCCCAAATCCGCCAGGCAGTCAGCGAGTTCAGCGCTACCACGGCGCCTTATGATGATTTTACCCTGGTCATACTCCAGCGGAGTTATCCGGCGGAGTGATCCAACGCAGTGAAAATTAGCAGACAGGAGGTTGCAGGTGGCCGAATTGAACCCACTTCCGCCGGCCAGTTCGGATCTTTCCCGGCCACCGTTTTTTTGTTATGTTAAACGAACAGGTTGAAGCTGTCACGGTTACGTACCATCCCGCCGGCCAGCGCCGCGGCCAATCCAATCGAGACGTCTTAGAAAAGCGCTGGTTGCACCAGCTTTTCCTCATCACCCACATCCCGGCAGCCTGGCCGGCCTGGAAACTGGCCGTTTTGTTGCTGGTCGCGGCCGGGCTGGTCTGGTCGGCCTGGCTGCCGTTGGGGCCGGTGGCTTTCAGCGCGGCCGCCATCTACCTGGCTTTTGCCCTGGCTGATTGGGTGCTGCTGTCGTGGCTGCCGGAGTCGGGTCGCTCTTTTGGCCCGGTTGGGCCGCAACTGGTGGTGATGACCGCGCCGCGGCTGGGGCTGGCTGTTTTGTTGGGGCTGGCGGCCTGGCTATTCGGTTGGGGTGACTCCGCCTATCTCCTGTTGTGGCTGCTGGGACTGCTTCAGTTGATCGGGACGACCCTGTATTTGTGGGGGACAGTGGTGGAGCCTTTTGCGTTAACGCTCACCCGGCAAACGCTGCAATCGCCGCACTTCTCAACTGCCTCGTCTCCCCTTCGCCTGCTTCACCTGAGTGACCTCCACCTGGAACGTTTGACTCGCCGGGAGGCCCACCTGCTCACCCTGGTCAAACAGGCTCAACCTGATCTGATCGTCATCACCGGCGATTATCTCAATCTCTCTTATGTCGATGATCCGACCGCCCGGGCCGAGGTGCGGCGGGTGTTGACTGAGCTAGAGGCCCCTTTGGGCGTGTATGCCACCCTGGGCAGTCCCCCGGTTGATCCCCGCGAGACTACCCCCGCCCTGTTCGATGATCTCAACATTCGCTTACTGCGGGATGAAGTGGCCGTGCTGAACCTGCCCGACGGGCGAACTCTGTCGCTGTTGGGGCTGGATTGCGACCACGATCTGGCCATTGACGCCCAGATTTTTCGGGCAATGATTCAGTTGACTCCGCCCAACTCGCTGCGGGTGCTGCTCTATCACTCGCCGGAGTTGATGCCGGTGGTGCGGGATTATCCAGTTGATTTGTACCTGTGTGGTCACACTCACGGGGGGCAGGTGCGATTGCCACTGTATGGCGCTATTCTCACCAGCAGCGCCCTGGGCAAACAGTACGAGATGGGCGCTTATGTTGAACAGGGCACCACCCTTTACATCAGCCGGGGCATCGGCCTGGAAGGGCTGAGCGCTCCCCGGCTGCGCTTGCTCTGTCCGCCGGAGATCAGCCTGTTCACTTTGTCGGGGAATGGCCGGGTTGGTTAGTTGGTTAGTTGGTTAGTTAGTTAGTTAGTTAGTTAGTTAGTTAGTTAGTTAGTTGGTTGGTTGGTTAGTTTCAGGGTAAATCATTACGTTTTCACGTTTCACTCTTCACGTTTCACGTTTTTAAGGCCTACCGTGCGGTTTATTTATTTGATCTTCATCTTATTGCTTTTCCCCTTACTCGCTTGCGGTAATCCGCTGGGCCAGGCTGAAGTCAAACCCCAGATTACTCGCCTCAGACCGGTGCGTTTTCAGACCCCAACGCCTACCCTCATCCCAACCTTTACCGTTACGCCCACTCCTGAGCCGCCAACCGCTACCCCGACTTTCTCGCCTACGCCAATCCCCACCGCCGCCAGCCAACCCACGCCCACGGCTACGGTTGCGCCGACGCCGACTCCGCTACCCCCACCGGTTGTTGCCGCCAACCAACCAACCAGCCAACCAACCTCCCTTCGGTCGCAACCAACCAGTCCCTCCATCGACCACCCTCACCTGGGTTACGGTGTGCAGTTGGCCGAAGCCAAAAATATGGCTCTGGCCGTGCAGGGCGGCTTCACCTGGGCCAAGCACGATCTGAACATTCGTAAAGAGACCAACTTCCTGACCAACGCCGACAACCTGCTCAGCGACTTGCGTAAAAGCGGCGTCGAGCAAGTTCTGCTCAAACTGGTGGTTTGGACTGAGGCCGGTCTGCCGGATGCGCCCCGCACCGCCGAGGAAGTAGAAACCTATGCCAAAAACGCGGCCAGGTCGGCCGAGTTCATCCGCGAGCGTTACGGCGGCCTGTACAAGACCATTGCCTACGAAATCTGGAACGAACCGAATCTCAATTTTGAATGGGAGGGCAATCCCAACCCGGCCGAATATGTGGCTCTGCTGCGGGCGACCTCGCGAGCGATCCGTGAGGCCGACCCCCAGGCCATCATCGTCAGTGGCGCGCCCTCGCCGGGAGGGGATTATGATGATTTGAAGTTTTTGGAGGGTATGTACGCCAACGGGGCCAAGGGCTTGATGGACGCGGTCGGTAGCCACCCCTACGGCGGCCCCTGGCCGGTCGATCATCCCACCGGCATCGATGAGGCCGGCAACGGCTGGCCCTACTTCCGCAAACCGGAAGCCCAGCGGGCCATTATGGAGCGGTACGGCGATAGCGATACCCCCATCTGGGCCACCGAATTTAGCTGGCTGGCCGGCATCCCCGACTGCGACTTCGGGGAGCACACCCGCTGGCAGGTCACCCCGCAGCAGCAGGCCGATTACCTGGTGGCGGCCTATGAATACGCCCACCAGAACTGGCCCTGGATGGGACCGATGTTCGTGGTCTACGATTTTGCCCTGACCGGTCGCTACGGTCGCTGCCATCCGGCGGCCGGTTACTCCATCCTCCGCCCCGGTCCAAATAATGATGATTTCCTCAGCCCGGCGGCGCAAGCGTTGTTTGCAATGCCAAAGTATTCTGCCTGGTAAAACCGTAACAAGGTTGACGGAAAGGTCTGAGCCGCTTACAATATCAAATGTAAAGGTTGATAGCTCCGGTAAGGAAGATAAGATGACAACTGAAACTGCTCGACAGCAAATCTATCGGCTTATCGAAAAGCTCCCCGACGAGCAGCTCCCCGGCATTTTGAAATTTCTTGAACGTCTGTTGAAAAATACCGGCCCGGCCACGATTGCTGAAACTCCACCCATTTACCAGATTCACCACCAGGCTATCTCTACGGGTATAACTGACCTGGCCCACCAGCACGACCACTACCTTTATGGTTCAGAAAAAAAAGCAAATGGCTGAAACAGTCTTTTGGGATACTGCCGCTTTTGTTGCTCTGAGTAATGCCGATGATGACTTGCACGCGGCTGCTATTGCCGTGAGTGTAAAGCTGGCCCAATCCAGAACTCACGTTTTGAGCACCGATGCTATCTTGACCGAGGTAGCCAATACTTTCAGTAAAGTAGCCTGGCGTCCATTAGCCCGCAGTATCATCGCCGCCATGCAGGAATCTGCTGCCATCGGCGTTGCCACGATTGTTCACATAGACTCACACCTTTGGCAGCGAGGCTGGCAGCTTTTTGTGGAGCGCCCCGATAAAGACTGGAGCCTGACGGATTGCATTAGCTTTGTGGTGATGCAAGATTATGGGGTCAAACGAGCCTTTACTTCCGATCACCACTTTATTCAGGCTGGCTTCACCCGTCTATTGTCATAATTTTTCTGCGCCAATTTGCCCCGCCGTTTCTTCAAAATTGTTTGCTTCGTGAAAAAAGTTGCTTTATACTTGGAGTAGCCTTTATTCTTCGAGTATGAATTGCTTTGTGGCCCTCGCATAAACGGTTCAGTACCAATGTAAACTCAGTCACCGGGGACATCAAAATGACTCGTTCTACTGTTTTCATTAGCTATAGCCATAAAGATGAAGAGGAAAAAGAGAGGCTCCTAACACACCTGGGAATCTTGAATCAGAGTGGTCTTATTGATGTCTGGAATGATGACCGAATTGGAGCAGGAGCGGATTGGGAACAAGAGATTAACCAGGCTATGGGTAGAGCCAGTGTAGCGATTTTGCTGGTGACCGCTAATTTTTTGAATTCCGATTTTATCCAGAGAAATGAGGTGCCGACACTTCTAAATCGGCTTCAAGATAAGGGACTAACCGTAATACCAATCATCGCAAAGTATTGTGCTTGGCAAGAAATGCCATGGCTTTCAAAAATGAATGTCAGACCCAAAAATGGTCATCCTGTGTGGAGTGATGATGGCCGTCACGTTGATGAAGATTTGGCCAAAATTGCCAGGGAAGTTGCCCGCATTACTCGGCGGCCTCCTCGACCTGATCCAGAACCATATCCGGGGGATGGGTCGAATGGTGGGCAAACGATTGTTGATTGGAAAGATATTTCTCGTTGGCTCAAAATAGTTGGTTTCCTTATAGTTCTGGTTGCTATTGCCGTGATAATCTATCTGCTTATCCCCCCTGCTCCACCCGTCATTCCCAACGGACCAACCCCACCAACCGCCACCCTCACCCCCACGCCAGACTCTACCGCTGCCTCACAAATCCTCACCGCCCAAGCCCTTGAAACCGACGCTGACGGCGACGGCCTGACTTGGGCTGAAGAGATCGAACAAAAAACTGATCCCAACAACCCTGACACCGACGGCGACGGCCTGAACGATAAAGAGGATCGGTCTCCGTTGGCAACCTCAACCCCGACATTTACACCGACCGTTCCGACTCCTACTTCGACTTATACTCCTACCCCAACTCCTACCCTATCTGCCGCCATTATCGACGAAAAAGGCGTCCCGATGGTGTTGGTTCCGGCCGGGGAGTTTCAGATGGGTTACGAGGACGGTGACGATGACGAAAAACCAGTCCATTTAGTGATGTTGGATGATTTTTACATTGACCAATATGAGGTCACTAATGCCCTTTATGCCAAGTGTGTGGATGTAGGGGGATGTCGGAAGCCAGCGGTTACAACATCTGATGATCGCGGTAGCTATTATGGGCATCCTACATATGCTGATTATCCGGTCATCTATGTTACTTGGGAAGATGCCAATAACTTTTGCAAATGGCGCGGGGCACGTTTGCCTACAGAGGCTGAGTGGGAGAAGGCAGCTCGAGGAACGGATGCGCGTTTGTACCCGTGGGGTAATGATGAACCGGATTGCAATCTGGCAAATTTTTTCGGTTGTCGGGGAGACACAACTGCTAGGGGCCAATATGAGGCTGGTGTTAGCCCGTATGGTGTCTACGATATGGCAGGTAATGTATGGGAATGGGTAGCTGATTGGTATGATTCTGGTTATTACGCTATGTCCCCAGATGCTAACCCTTCAGGATTGACCAAGGGTGACTCAAAGGTACTACGGGGTGGCTCGTGGTATTTCGATAAGTCTTATCTTCGTTCCACTGATCGCATTCACTTGCGACCTGGGATGATTACTAATTATATTGGTTTTCGTTGCGCCAAGGATACGCCGTAGTCAATTATCCGGCCTTCAAGTAATCCCCCACCCGCAACTCATCGTTGATGGCGCACTTGGCCGGATCCCAGACCAGCATCGTGCGATCCCGGCTGATCTCAGTTTTACGACACCACCTCTCCGACCACCTGCCGGCCATCCTCGATGACGGTGTTGCGCAAGATGACCGCATCCTTGATCAGCACGTCGGCCCCAATGGTACAGTCCCGCTCGATGTAAACCCGCGGGCCGATGACGCAACCGGGGCCGATGACGGTGCCCTCTTCAATACGCAGGGGGGTGATCAGGTGGGTGTGCTGGCCGACGCTTTGCGGAGCCAACTGGGGCTTGTCGCCGCCCGTGGTCAGGTAATGGCGGTTGAGGGCCAGCAGGTCGGCGGCGTTGGTCAGTTGGAGGCGGCTGTCGGTCAGCACGCCGCTGACCCGGCCGGCCCGGTCGATGAGCATCTGGATGGCGTCTTGCAGCTCGTACTCGCCGCGGGGCGAGAGTTTGACTTCCGGCAAATAGTCCAGCAGCCGGGGCGAAAACACGTACAGCGGCAGGCTGGCGATATTGGAGGGGGATTCCTCCGGTTTGGGTTTTTCGACAATGCGGGTGACATAGCCATCCTGGATGTTGACGATGCCGGTGCGGCTGACCATCGCCGGTTCAACCTTCATCAGGCTGAGCACGGCATTGGCCTGCTGCCGGCGAAAGGTAGCCAGCAACTCGGCGATATGTTCGCGTGGCACCAGGTTGTCGCAGGCCGATAGGACAAAGGCGTCGTGCAGGTAGGGCGCGGCCAGGCTGAGGGCATTGGCCATGCCCAGCCGCTCCGATTGGACCACGAACTGCACCTCCACATCCAGCCGCGATCTTTCCCGAAAATAACTGCCTACTTCGCCATCTTCGCGGCTGATGACCATGATGAATTCGCGAATACCGTTCTCAACCAGGTTTTCCATCACCCGCTCGACAATCGGCTTGCCCAGAATCGGCACCATGGCTTTGGTGCGGCGGAGGGTGATGGGATTTAAGCGGGAGCCTTTGCCCGCCGCCAGGATGACAGCTTGCATTGAGGATACTCCAATTTACTCTTTGTTGGGATTGTGATTGCCGACGATGGAGACCGCCGACCAATGACCGCTGACCACCGTTTATATTATCTGGTGATCGGCGTTTTCAGCGGTCCGCGGTCTGCCGTCTGCGGTCAGTTATAATCTACACAACTCCGCCCGGCCGTCCGGCTGGCAGAAGTGGATGCTGTACCGATCGGCCACCTCCGGGTGAGCGACCGGATAGCGGCGGTGAATGGCGGCGGCGATGCTGTCGCCGGCGGCCGGATCGACCAGGGCGATGCAGTTGCCGCGGAAGCCGGCGCCGCTGAAACGGGCGCCGTACACGCCGGGCGTCTGGCGCAAGATTTCGTACAGGGTAATCAATTGCGGGCTGCCGCACTCGTAATATTTCACCGAACTCTCGCCCGACTCATTCATCAGCCGGCCAAAGTGGGCCAGGTCGCCGCTGCGCCAGGCTGTCACGCCGTCGTGGACCCGTTGCTGTTCGCCAAAGTAGTGGGCAGCGCGGCGCTGGAGCAGCGGCGGGAGTCGATGGCCCTCAGTGGCAAAAATCTGCGGATCGACCTGCCGTAGGCGAGGGTCCGCCAAACCGGTATGACCGTTGAGGTTGAGCAGCCCCTCAGCCGCCTGGCGACATTCGGCCACGCGATTGTTGTAATCGGTGCCGACCAGCACGTGGGTAACGCCGGAGTAGACGACCAGAATCTCAAAATCGTTAGGGCGAAGGGTGGTCGGTATCTGGGTAATCTCCAGCGTTTGGGGGTCGATCAGGGTCAGATGGTTGGCCTGGCTGAACAGGATAACCGACTGGTCGAGGATACCGTTGTTCAGGCCGATGTATTCATTTTCGGTGTAGCGGACCAGGCCGATATTGGTTTTGGCCGATACCTCCAGCCCATTGATCGCTTCCAGGGCCAACAAGTAGGCGATAGTCACCGCCGCCGAGGAGCTGAGGCCGCCAATCGGCATATTGCCTTCAATCACACCCACCAGCCCTCGAGTTAACTGGTGCTCACGTTGGAGGGCCAGCACAGCCCCGCGGACATAGTTGCCCCAATCCCGCGGCTGGTAAGGGGGCACGTTGTTCAGGCTGAAGGAGCGGGGGTGCTCAAAGTTGAGACTTTCGAGGTAAACCGTATCATCCCTGGCCGGAGCAAAGGCCAGCAAAATAGATTGGTCAATGGTCATGCCGGTCACCGGTCCCAGTTGGTGGTCGATGTGAGCGCCCAGGGGGCAGATGCGCAGGGGGGCTTTGACCACCCGGACCGTGGCCGGATCGACGGCGTAGTTGGCGGTGAAGTGGGCCACCAGGATCTCGATGCGTTCCTGCTCCGGCCGGCTGCGGCGAATAGGGGGCGCGGTGGGCGTCAGTGTCAATACCATAACGAACCTCCATCCTTGAATTCCAGATCATCAAGACAGAGCATTATAGCTTTTTTCTTAGTAGAGCAAAAGTCAGCCGAGAAAAAAATGAGTGGATTTTTACGGCCCGCCGAAATTTTTAGTAGGTAAGGGGGCAATCCAGCGTTGATAGGCGGGCGCACTTCAGCGGCGGCTAACCGTGGGTTTCCGGTCAGAGTGTGGTGGTCAGTTAGTCAAGTTAGAACAGCCAGGCTGTGGTAAATTTGGATTACGGTTCCAGGAGACTAACCATGATGCATGTTGAGTCAAGCCTAACTGAACCAAACGATCATATTATGGCCAACACCTGGCGTTTAATCTTTGAACGGAATTCTCGCCGTTCCTCCAAATTCCCCGCGCCGCCCAACCCCGACTTTTCCCTGCTGGAACAACTCCTACCTGAATATCGGCTGATCGGTCGTTGCCTGGCCCTGGACAAAAATCAACGTCCTAACTGAAGCCGGCCGTCAAGATTCATTCTTTTTGGTCAGCGCCTGACTCTTGCTCAGCCGGCTCATTACCTTGACTTTGACCGCGGCTTGACGGCTTGGTTGGCGGAGGAGGAGATCGCCTGGTCTGACGGCGTTGTTTCTGCCGGCCGGTGACGACAGCCTGGATGCGCCGTTGTTCCTCTGCCTGGGCGGCATAGAATCCGGCGGCCAGGTCGGTCTGGCGCTGGCGCAGGGCCATCGGCGCAACCGCCTGCAAATCCTCCATCTTCACTTCCAGCCGTTCATCGGCTGCGGCATAGGCTCGACCGGCCTCAAACAGAGTCAACTCGGCCCGGTGGCTGTCGATGTGCAGCGCCTCGATCCAGCTCAAACCGGCCTCCAAAACACCCGGGCCAAAGGTAACTTTGGGCAGTCGCTTACGAGCCTCGGTTATTTCCGCCGCAGCCACTTCGCTCTCGGCCGCCCAGTCCTGGACAAATTTGTAGGGCTTGCTCCGGTAAGCCACCGCCCGGCGATAGATTTCCAGCCGTTCGGCCGGGTTGGTCGCGCCCCGAACCAGCACCCGCAGCCCAAAACGATCCTGAATCTGCGGGCGTAGCTGACCTTCTTCGGGATTCATCGAGCCGACCAGGGTTAGCCGGGCGCGATAGGTCGCGGCCACCGGTCCTCGCCGGACGGTATACTGCCCCTGGGCGGCGGCGTCCAGAATAGCATCGATGATGGTTTGATCCAGTAAGTTTACTTCATCAATGTAGAGCAGATTCTGGTCGGCCTGGGCAAGGATACCCCGCTCCAGCAAGACCCTCTGCTGTTCCAGGGCCACCCGTTCATTGATCCCGCCGACCACATCTTCCAGCCGGGTATTCAGGGGCAGTTCAACCAGCCGCATTACGTCCGGTTGGGTGATGGCATCCCCCATGCCCAGCTTCTGGGCGCAATCCTTGCAAACACCATCCAGGCCAAAATTATAGAGGTCCTCGGGTTCACAGCCGTACTCGCATATGCTCCGTTCAACCACCGGCATCAGGTCTAGTAGCCCCCGCACGGCGGTGGTTTTGGCCGTACCACGCGCCCCAATCAAGAGCACGCCGCCCACCTCGCGATTAATCAAGGCCAAAATTAGGGCCAGCTTCATCTCCGCCTGTCCCACAATGGCGAGAAAGGGATAGCGAAGTTCACTGGCCAGGCCGCGATCATGGCGATGTTTGGCCGCGGCCCGTACAACGGTCGCCGCCAGGCTACTGGAGTAAAGGATATCTAATAGCTGGGATGTGCGTTTAGCCATAATGACGGTTACAGGTGGCACGCGAAGCGGCAGGTGGCAGGTAGCAAGTTACAAGTTGGGGATGGCCGGAAGGTGGGCCTGTTCTCGGTAGGGGTGGCCACCAGAGTTCGTTACTCAGGTTTGGGTGGAATTTTGATAACCTGGCCGGGCTTGATTCGACTTGGATCAGTCAGGATGTCGCGATTGGCTTCAAAAATGATCTGCCACAGGTTAGCCTGACCATACATTTGCCGGGCCACCAAAGACAGGGTATCGCCGGGCTGGATGGTGTAAGTCCGCCAGGTTTGCTCGGGCGGTGGTTCAGGCATTGGGGCCGGTTCCGGCGTTGGGGCAGGCGGCAAAAAGCGCAGACCTGTTTCGACCAACCTGTCCAGAGTAACCTGGGCCTCATTGGGTAATCCGGGGATGCGTTCAACCAAACGAGCGCCGCCCTGGTATAGTTGGGCCAGTTGATTGTCGCTAATGGCCTCTTTGTTGCCGACGGCCGTAATGTACGGCCATCGGCCGCGGGCTTCGTCGACGGCAAAGCTAACGTCAGGTTGAAACTTCCAGATGTAGGTCATGGCCGCGTTGAGATATTTGTCGGTATCGGGCAGCAGGAGGACATGCTCCCCAGGCTCAACCTCAGGCTGCCTATCCGGCGCCGGCTCAGGCGAGGGGGCAGTTTCGGCCTCGTCGAGAGCCTGGAGTTTGGCCCGCAGTTCGGCCGGATCCAGATTTGGGCCGGGGCAGGCAGTGCTGTTGCCGAGCAGTTCCCGGTGGGCCCGAACTTGCTCAACCGGAATATGATACTTGCGGCGGAGATGTTGAATCAGCGCCAGCAGCGACTCCATTTGGGCGGCGGTGGGAAAGGTGTAATCATTGGGAATAGGATGGCTGTTCCCACTGGCATCCCGATAGACCCGATTATCCGCAAACCACCCTGACAGGCAAATGGCCAGGTAATGGTTATTCCAGAACTGGCCGAATTCCAACCCCAGGCTGTTATTAGGGTCTTTAAAGCCGGCATGATACGCCGCAATCTTGTCATCGAGGGCATATTCAATGGTCCCGTCGCCGGTAATAACGTAGTTATAGCCGCCGTGGGCCCAGCCCTGCGTATTGACGTGGTAATCAAAAAAACTCCGGGCGTTTCCGCTGGGTGCGCCGGTGATCCGGTCGGCCGTGGCTGAATGATGCACAGCAATCCCCCGAATATCGCCGTCGCGCTGCCAATTTTTGTAATTCTGGTAATTGGGCATCTCGGCCCGCACGTCTTTTATCTTTGGCTCCATTGTCCTCATCCCCTCATATATTTGTCATAATACCATTTTACCTGGGTATGTAACGAACGCAAGTGCCAATGGTCAAATTTTACCATCCATAGGGAGGGTTGGGTCCCTGCTTGTGTGGAGAAATTGCTGTTTTTGAAACACCTGCCCACAATTGCCTTATTCGACAATATCTCTAAGATTGGAACAAAGAACGACCGCCGGCCACTGACCGCCGACGCCAATACCGTAACTCGGCGGTCGGCTCACAGGGAGCCTTTGGCTCCGCTTCATCGCCGGCGGTCATTAACCAGCCGTAACTATTCACCTTGCGCGACTAAAGTCGCACTTGCAGGGCTAAAGACCGGCTGTCCGCCTGCGCGGACAGGAAAAAACTCGACCGCGTAGGCGGTCGACCGGCTTTAGCCTTGGAGGAGCGATTTCAATCGCTAATAAGGTGAATAGTTACAACCAGCCCAAGGAGATCAACCTGACAATGAAAGAAGCAACCCAAATTCTGCACCAGGGCGACACCCCGGAACAGTACTATGGCGCCGTCAATCCGCCGGTGGTGCACGCCTCGCTGTTTGGTTACCGCACCTATCAAGAATATCTGGCCGCCGAAGCCGATATGTATCACCGGCCCTTTTATAACCGGGATTTCAACCCGACGGTGGCGCTGCTGGAGCAGAAAATTGCCGACCTGGAACACGCCGGGGCGGCCATTGCCTTCTCTTCCGGCATGGGCGCGATTACCGCGGCCTTGCTGGCCCTGCTGAGCCAGGGCGATCACCTGCTGCTGGTCGAGTCCGTTTACGGCCCAACCCGCAAATTTTGCAACGATGTTCTGACGCGATTGGGCATCGAGGTAGAATATTTTCCTCCGGCTGAGGCGGCCGATCTCACTAGCCGGATCCGGGCCAACACCCGGCTAATTTTTCTGGAGTCGCCGGGCAGCCTGACCTTTGAGCTGCAAGACCTCCGGGCGGCCGCGGCGGTAGCCCGGCCGCGCCAGATCTACACCATCGCCGACAACTCCTGGGCCACGCCTCTATTTCAAAAGCCGATTGAATTGGGGATTGATATAGTGGTCCACTCCGGCACCAAGTATATCGCCGGTCACTCCGATTTGACCTTGGGGCTGCTGGCCTGCTCCAAGCAACTGTTCAACCAGATCAAGCCGGTAGCGGCTATGCTGGGCGCAAACCTGGCGCCCGATGACGCCTACCTGGCCCTGCGCGGGCTGCGCACCCTGCCGCTGCGCATGGCTCAGCACCAGCAGTCCGCCCTGACGATTGCCCGCTGGCTGCAAGATCGGCCGGAAGTGCGCGCCGTGCTCCACCCTGGCCTGCCCGGCTTTCCTGGTCACGAGCTGGCCCAGCGGCAGCAACGGGGCTACAGCAGCCTGTTCAGCTTTCGTTTGCAGCCGGGAACGGCTGAGGCCCGCCGGGCCTTTGTGGATACGCTGGAACTGTTCCTGATCGGGGTGAGTTGGGGCGGTTATGAAAGTCTGATCCTGCCGCTGGAGACAGCCTTCAAGCACGAGCCGGCCTGGCGGACTCGCCGCGGCCTGGATAACGACACCTTCCGCACCTCGATTGGCCTGGAGGATGTGGAGGATTTGATCGCCGATTTGGAGAAAGGGCTGGCGGCGTGGCGGGCGGTGCAAAGTTAGCTCAGCCGGGATCAGCGACGACCGGCGCTTGCCTATTATTGTAAGTGTCGGTCATGCGCACGCCAATTTTCTGTTGTATTTCCGTCGTAAATAATGTATAATGATGATGTATATATGATTTCGATAAGGGGGATATTATGGCTATCAAAGTCCGCAAACAGATTTACATCGAGCCTTACCAGGACACAATGCTGAAACGGGTGGCTGATGAAACAGGGATTAGCGAAGCTGAATTCATCCGCCAGGCGCTCGATCTTCAAGTCCAACTGTTTCTACCTGTCAAAACGGATCTAACCGCCTGGGCCAAAGAAAAGGCTTTTATCACTGAACTGATGGAGCAAGGCCCTGTTGCCGGCGGGCGAAACTGGCAACGAGAAGAGTTATATGAGCGCCAGGGTCTTCATTGATACGAATGTGTTGGTGTATGCCTATGACCGGTCGGAGCCGGAGAAACAGCGGCGGGCTTTAGAGATATTAGATCAATTGGTTTCCACCAGAACTGGCGTTATCAGCCCCCAGGTGATGTTGGAGTTTTTTGTCATGGTTACCCGAAAAATAGCCGCACCCCTGAGTGTGAGCGACGCCTACGAACGACTGGCCAATTATCTGCAAATCTGGACCGTGATCGAACTAACCGGCATAATTATTTTGGAGGCGGCCCGCGGGGTGCGTGACCACCGGCTCAATTTTTGGGATGCCCAAATCTGGGCCACCGCCCGCCTAAACCAGATCCCGCTCGTTCTGAGCGAAGATTTCAATGCCGGGTCGGTCATCGAAGGTGTGCGTTTTGCCAATCCGTTTGAAGAGGGGTTTCGGCTTGAAACATGGATGGCTGGCGTAAGCTAATAGAATGAGAACCAGATTGCGTTACGATAACAAGCCATTTTAGCATCATAAAGCTATGGTATACAAACATTCAGGCGATCAGTATCTGGGTAGTTGCATTAGGTACTAATAGCGTGGCCTTGCTCGCAAGGTTAAAGGTAAAGACCAATACAATTTCACCGATCCGGACTCAGCCATTACCAAAAACAGCGCCAATAGTGGTTTTGACCAAAATTACAATACCCAGGTGGCGGTGGAGCAACAGAGCTTGCTGATTGTGGCCAATACCCTGTCGGCTCATGCCAACGATAAGCAGGAGGTTTGAAAAGAGTCTGAATAATTACCAGGAACTCAGCCTGGTCGAGGTGCTGGTGGCCACAAACAACGGTTATCTCATCGGTGATGAGAGGAGGTCTTTTGAGAGCTATCAGTTCTCGTTTTGTCTCATTGAGCGCCTGGCTCGTCTGACGAAATCGCAGCCACAGAGAGAACGCCAACCCATCGACGATCAGAATGACTCCGACCAGACCAAGAACAAACCAGGAGGCAACAGGTATGTCAAGCAGGCCGGACTCGGTGGAATAAATCAGAGTTACGATTACAACCACGGCAGCGGCCATAATAGAGATCAACAGGATAGCCTCTATGAGCAATAAATCACGCCTGAGAAAAATTTTCAGCAAGTACTGGCTGTTTTTCTCGGCGAACCGGCTAAGGTTTTTTTCATTGACTTGATTTAGTAGCTTCGCTGGAAGATCACTTCCCAGGAATAATGTCCCCCGCAGTAGTACGAGTCGT
>CAYNLK010000035.1:0-64260 GCA_964398055.1 uncultured Caldilineaceae bacterium | reverse complement strand
TTTTGGCCATCCCACGCCGGAGGTGATGGAACGGTACGCGGCGTTCGGCTTGCCCATTTTACGCACGGATGAGCGGGGCACAATTGAGTTCAGCACCGATGGGGAAAGATTGTGGGTGGAGACGGCGCGATAAACTTAATTGGTTGCGGATCTTGTTCATTAGCGCACCCAGTTCGCCGCGTTCTATTTGATAGACAGGTAAATAGTTCTCGTCTATGCTCTCGGTCTGTTTCGCAACTGCTCTGGGCCAGTCCAGGATTGTGTCTTCATTGCACCCTTGTACCCTTTGATCCGTGAGAGCGAACTGACCCGGCTTCCTTCGGCAATCAGGGCCAGCAGTTTCGGTATGTCGGCTTCGCAGTGTGGCGACCATAGAACATTGTCTCTTTCGTTTCCGCAAAGGTTTTCTGAAACATTTTACATTGACACCGTTGTCGTCCCGCTTTCGTTTTTCCCAATTCCTTTACACTTTTTTGAACAGGTTATTCGAAATTCTTTTGAAGTTTAGGCAGTGGGTTATCCCAACCAGACATCAACCAGGTGCGATTGACCTATCGCCAGAGCCATGATTACCCGGCGGGGCACCATAATTCTGGTCACATCTTCATAGTGAAGAGTGAGCGGCTGATTATTGATTTGTACATTTTTGACTGCATATTGCCCAAAATCCAGTTGGGCGGGGTTGTGGTAGACAATGGTCAATTGTCTGCCGGCAAACAGAGTGGTGACGGCCGCCCGCCCGTTGCCGTCAAACTGCTCACATACTAATTTTGGCGCCAGCACCAAATCGCCCAGTTTGCCTCTTATGCCGAACACCTCGGTCAGCAGCGTCAGCAGCAGCCAACTGGCCGAACCGGTCAGGTAAGGGTAGACGCCCCGTCCCCGGCTGTTGATGTATTCCGGCAGGCCGGGATACATCCGGCTCAGCGGGAAATCCTGGCAGTGCCGGTAGAGCGTGGCAAATAACTTGTATCCTTCTCGCACAAAGCCGCGCTGGTAAAGGGCGTTGGCGTACATCACCGCCATATGGCTGAACATAGCCCCATTTTCCTTGTGGCCAAAGGCAAAGCCAAAGGCTCGGCCCAGATTCAGCCGTACCTGGCCAAAGTCAGTGTTGAGCCGGTAGCCGCCCACTTGCGGATCGAACAGATAGCGGTCGGCCGCGCGGATCATATCTACTGCCTGTTCGTCAGTAGCGATGCCACCCATCAGGGTGAACACCTGGCCGGTCAGGGTCATGCGGACGCCATCGGGATGGTCACCCTCCACCCGTTGGCCGTCGTTGTCATAATAGCCGTTGAACCAGCCGTAACCTTCGCGGTCGTGAATCCATTCCTGGCGGCGCAAGTGGTTGGCCAACCAATCGGCTTTAGCTGCCAGATCCCGAGCCAGATCAGCCAGTGACAGCCGCGCCGTTGCGCCGGTGACAGTATGCTGGCCGGCGGCAAAAAAGTCCGCTAAACGCTGCTGTTTGGCCGCCGGCGAGTCGTAATCAACCGGTTTGGCCAGCGTGTCGAGCAGGAGCAGCAATTCCGCGGCTAACTCCACCTCAGCCACCCCCAGCGTTGCCAGCTCAGGGAGCAAGCGACTGAGTTGATCCAGATTGGCCGCGTACAGGGCGGAAAAGGCGGCGCTTTCGCCGCGATCGGGAGCCATATCCAGGCCGTCGTTCCAATCAGCGCCCTCGAGCCGGATGATGTTGTGCGCGCCCACGTTGAAAAAGGCACTCAGGTGTTGAATCAGCAGGTGTTCCAAAATCGTGCCCCGGTAGATGTTGCCCGCAGTGGTGCGCAGGTGAGTACCCTGGGCCGGCTGCCAGGCTTCATCCACCGCCTGCGCCCGGTGGGTGAAGGCGTCTTTGAAATAAGGTTGTTGTTGTAGTAGAAAGGCCAGGTCACCGGTTTGGTCCAGGTAAAGCCGGGTGGTCAAGAAAGGCCAGGCGCCGTGGTCCATCCAGACCCGGGGGATGTTGTTGCGGTCGGCTTTGAACTCGCCGGGTTTGTCTCCGATAATGGTGGCGTTGCTACCGTCAAAGCGGACTCCGGCAAAATAGCTGGCCAGCAGTTCGCCTACGTTGTCAGGTTCCAGCATCAGTAAGGCCAGGCTGTCTTGCCACAGGTCGCGCCAGCCCCGGCCGCCCCGGCCATAATCGTGATAGGGCAGAAAGGAGTTGCCCATCAGCCGGCGCAAAATCGGTTGTAGCATGACCCACTTCAACCAGCCATCAACGCGGGCGTCGCCGGTGTGAAATGAAAGCGCCCCCACCTTCTCCCGCCAAAAAGTTTGGGCGCGGGCCAGCCAATCATCAAATTGCTGTTCGCCGCCGTAATTTTGGCGCAAAGATTCGATGGATGCGCCCGGCGGCAGCACGGCCATCACCAGCACATAGGCCCGGCTGTCGCCCGGCTTAAGGCTGATGGAGCGAAAGCGCAGCCCGCCGATGGCCTCAAAGCCCTCGAAGCTCTGGCCGGCCGGGCAGCCGCTATTCAGATTTTTGACGACTGCTTCCGGCCACTCCAGGTTGCCGCCCTCGCCGATAAAATCCTCCACCAGGGGGAAGAAACTGGCCGGGGACGCGCCGTCGGCCTCAAAGCCCAGTACGGCGTAGGTAACGGTATTGGGTTTGTGGCCGCGTTCGTCAAAGGTGAGGGTGGGGCAGAGTAGCACGCCGTGGCTGTCGGTGCGCAAGCGGTGTAATAACGAAGTGACGTGGCGGTGGTCGCGCAGGTTATCGGCGGAGCGCCCGTACAGCGGAATGGCCGCGGTTGGGGTGAGGGTCAATGGTTGCTGGCCCAGGTTGGTCAGGGTGACTCGCATCAACTCGACCTGCTCGTGACCGGGCGGCGCGAAGTTGGTGATTTCGGCGCGCAGGCCGAGAGAGGGGTTCTCACGGGTGATTTTGTGCCAGAGGAAGCCCGCTTCCAGGCTGACCGGTTCGTCCTCATCCGCTTCAAAGCGGCGGGCGTGCTGAGCCGCTGAATTGCCGGCGGCCGACCAGGACCCCGCTCCCTCGATAAAGACCCAGAAGTTGCGCGCCGCCCGGCTATTGTGCAAATCCTCCACCGATACCGGCGGGCTGAGAAAGGTGTTCTGGCCGGTTTTGATGTCCCCGTGCAACTGCGGGGTAATGGCCGACATCATCCCGGCTTCGTTGACTAGCGGAAAATAGAGGGCGCTGGTATGGTGCGGATTTTTCAGGGTGAAGGTGGCGTCGTCGTCAATAAATTGCCAGGTAGGTTCAAGCGGATGACTCATCGTTGGCCTCAGCAAAGGAAATGTGGATGGCTTTTATCTGACCGTGGCGGACCATCTCGGCGTAAGGGGCAAGGATGACGCCGCCGGCTACCTGAACGGGCGCACCCTCAACCGGCTGGAGGGTGATTTGGATGGGCGGTGGGCCGCCGTGGGGGAACAGGTCGAGCCGGCGGGGGTTATGGTAAGTGACGGCGCACTGGCCCAAAAAGGTGAAGGTCAGGCGGCCGGCCCGGTCGAACAGCCAGCCGGGCAGGGTGGGCTTGAAGGCCAGGCCAAGTTGGCCGTTGTGCATAAAAAAGGGCGTGCTCCCGGCCATCATCACCAGCCAGATGCTCAGAAATTCGGCGGTGGCCCCAGTGAGCCGGGCCACAAAGCCGGCCCCGTGGAGCGACGCGTCCGGGTGGGCGCTGCTGACTATGAAAGAGCAGTTTTCCAGGGGGCTGCGGTGATACACAGCCGGGTCTTGAAACGGGACCAAGGCCTGCCTGAACTCAGCGAAGAACTCGGCGTGCAGTCCGGCCTTTAGCAGTTCCAACAGGTATTTGTAGGCCATATGCAGCCAGATCGACTCGTTTTCCAGCCAGCCGGGGGTGAAAACCCTGGCCCGGCCAATTTCATAAGACAGGCTGCTCAGGGGGGCATTGACTTTGTACATCTTTAACTTCCGGTCGAACAACTCGCTCTGTTTGACCTGCCGGTACAGTTGCCGGGCGGACTCAGCGTCGCGGCACAGCTTGAGGGCGTGAACCGGGCCTTCCAGAAACAGCGGTAACGTGACCGGCTCAAACCGGGTGACCCGCACCCGGCGGCGACCTTGCGCATCCGGCTGATCGCTCAGCGGTTCGTAGGCGGCGGCGGTGAAGATGAGATAGGTTGGCGGCGGGCCGTCGTTCAACCCGGCGGCCCGGTCGAGGCCGGTTTGCAGGTGGGCGGAGAAGGATTGTAGTTTCGGAGCCAGATTGTCGAAGGTACAGGTACGGGTTTGGCCGTCAAAGCCCAGCCGGGTACGGCGACGATAGTTTTCACGGGCCGTGGCGGCGGCGTCCCAGTAATGAAAATCCCGGTCGGCGGCGGTGGAATGGCGCCGACCGGCCAGGGCCGCGGCGATTTCGTCCAGCAGGTCGGCTTGCTCAACCGGCAGGTCAACCGTTCCGGTTCTTCTTTCAGCCATCGTTGCCAGTAAGAAATTGAACAGCCGTTGCAATTCATAGGCGTCGGCCAGGGAGGAGCCGAACAGTCCGGGCAGGCCGTTCAGGGCGTCGTACCAGCCGGGTTTGCCCGCTTCCATCTCAAGGCCCATCCCCAGCGGGTCGAGCGTGGCAAATTTGATGACGGCCAGGGCCACCAGCTTGGCAAAGACGGTGGAACGATAAATCTGGCCCCGGCCATGCGCCGTGCGAGTCAGATTGGGCCGGTCGGGGCGAGCAGCAATCAGGGCGGCTTTTTCTTCATCCTCATCCACCGCGCCGTACTGGCGCACCTGACCGGCGGCGATCAGGAGATACTTTTCGGCGCGAGGACGGACCGTGGCCGGGCTGTCGAACCAGGGGACGACTGGCTTTTCAAACAGCAGTTCCGCTTTTTTGTCCGGGTAAACGGCCAGGTAGGTGTCGATCAAATCCAGAATGTACGTCCAGTGGTCGGTCCAGAAGCCTTCGCCAAAAGCGGCTTCAAAATGCTGGCCGGCGTGGGCCAGGGCCGCAGCGATGAAATCGGGTGGAGGCACGGCCAGTTCAAGCTGCTGGTCGGCCACAGTTTGCAGCAGTTGGCCAGGGGTGAAGGGGCGGGCCAGCAGCGGGGCCAGCCGGTCGGGCCGGTCAACCAGGGCCAGAATAGCGGCGTGTCGATCGGGCGGCAGGGTAAAGCGGCTGCCGTTGACCAGCAGCGGATTGTAGCCATCAGGCTGGATCAGCCCCAGAAAGGCCAGAATGTTGAAATCTTGCACCTGGGGCGCGAACAGTACATCGCTGCGGCGATTTTGGATGACATCGCGATAGTTGCCGTTGCCCTGGGAATATCTCTCGGCGGCCAGGTGGAAGTCGTTGTAATCGCGTTCCAGGTCGCCGTGTTTGCGGGCGTAAACGTGGTAAACGTGTCGGCTCAGGTTGAGCGGCCAGCCGCCGCGCAGGATGTTATCCAGAAAAGTCTGGCGGGTGTAGGCGTCGAACAGGGGCGAACCGGTTTGGGCGGCGATGACTTCAGTCAACGACTCCACCAGTTGGCGGGCTTCAACCCGTTTGCACGGTAGATAATCGGGCCGGGTGAGGCGCTCTAGCTGGCGCTGCAAGCGACCAATTTCACTGACGTGGCCGATAATCGCGTTAACGGAGAGCGAGGCGGACGGTTCCAACTGCGCTTCTGCGCCAAAAAAGCCACAGGGCAGGCGGCCGTAGGGGGTCTGCGGCCTGGTTTGCAGGTCGGCCAGCGAAGTGTGGGCGAAGCGGTCGGGCGCGCTCAAGGCGGTGTTAGCCCCAAAAATAACGGCGGGGTCCACAAAGGCCGGGAGTAACCGGGACTGTTCATTTGCGGTGGTGAAGGCCAGGTAGAAGTGACCGGCCTGTATCCGGGTTACTTCGGCGGAGTCCAGGGTGCTGGCGCGCAGCCGGTAAAACGGCACGCCCTGGGCCAGGTTGAATACCTCCATCCAGGCCTCGATGGTGCGGCTGGTGTTTTTGATGGCTTCGTTGGTAACGCCGTAGGGGATCACTACGGCCAGGCCATCGAGCAGCTCCAGAGCCAGCGGCTCCGGCCCGAGGTTGGTCAATGTGACCTGCCGGACTAGCCCGGCAAAAGTTTCGCCGGGCAAGGTGAAGTAACGTACGTTGACCTGGAGGCCGTGGGCCGGGCTGGTGGTTTGCAGTTCCAACTCGTTCAGGCTGATGGTCATCCGGGTCTGGTCGTTGGTTGACCAGGGCGCGAACGGTTCGTACTACATGGTTTCGGGGCCGCGGGTCAACTTGATAAAGGTGCGGAAGCCGGTGTAGGGGGTGGTCTGGTAGGCTTTGTTGGCCGGCTGGAACTCCATGATGGGGTTGTCTTTGTCGACTACGCCAAAGCCGGCGATGGCCTGGCCCCGATTCACGTAAAACAGCCACATCGGGATACCCAGCGGCCCGGCGATACCGGGCAGGAAGTTGGAGAAGGGGCGCGCCTGGGCAAATTGTTCAATTACAAAGCGGTTGGTTTCATCGAAATAGAATTGGGACATGTTGGCGCCATCCTAAAACATCAGTCCACAAATGCACACGGATTTATCCAGATGTCTAAAAAACCTGATTTACTTGGAGACCCCGGCCATGCTGGCCCCTTGCAGAAATATCTTCTGAGCGAGGAAGAAGAGAATGACCGGCAGAGCCATCCCCAGCAGAGCCGTTGACTGGATCAGGTGGGGCTGCTGGGCGTACAGGGCATTGAATACTTGCATGCCCACCGAAATTGGTTGCAGCGCCGGTTTGGCTGACAGGTAGATCAACGGCTCAAAGAAGTCATTCCAGGCGAAGAAAAAGTGGAACAACGAAACGGCCACAATGGCCGGCCAGGCGTTGGGCACAATAATCGAGATCAGAATCCGGAGAGGATTGGCCCCATCGATGGTGGCTGCTTCATCGAGCGCACGGGGAATGGTCAGGAAAAACTGGCGCAGCAGGAAGACGTTATAGGCGTTAGCAAAGAAGTGAGGCACGATCAGCGGCAGCCAGGTGCCGTTCCAGCCGATGTAGGTGAACAGGGTGTAGGTGGGCACCAGAGTGACAAAACGGGGCAGGATAATGGTGGAGACCAGGATGATGAACAGGACATTTTTATAAGGGATGGGAAAGCGGGCAAAACCGTAGGCCGCGGCAATGCACGATAGCAGGGTACCGACCACACCGATCAGGGCAATGGCCAACGTGTTACGCAGCAGCACCGGGAAATTCAGCACCGTCCACGACTTCCAGTAGTTTTCCCAGCGGGGGCTAAAGGCAAAGACCGGCTCAAGCGTGCGCCAGCGGCCCTGCCAGGTAATCGGCTCGGCGGTGGGGTTGGCCGGGTCGATAAACACGCTCTCCTGGCGGCCTGGCTTAATCAGCGCCAATTCACGGACGCCCTGGTCAGTGGGAACCTGAAAGATGCCCACTGCCTTGCCCTCATAGTCATAAGTGGCCTGGGCCCATGGCAGCAGCGGGGCGTTGGGGTTGGAAATCATTTCCATATCTTTTAAAGAGGTGGAGGCCATGTAGGCAAAGGGAGACAAGTAGGCCATTAAAATGGTAAAGGCAAACAAGGTCAGCACGGAGACCAGTAAAAATCGGCGCATCTGCCTTGAGGTTGGTTTTTGCTGCGGTTCATTCGCCCAGAATTTAGTTAGAGCTGACATGGTTAGGCCTCCTCATATTCGTAATAGACCCAGTATTTGGCGGTGCCAAATAGAATTATCGTAATCACCAAAATGATGAGAAACAGGAGCCAGGCCAACGTGGCCCCATAGCCCATATCGTTAAAGGTGAAGGCCGTTTTGAAGAAGTAGAGGCTGTAGAAGAGGGTGGCATTGGCAGGGTCGCCGGTGCCATTCTTGAGGACAAAGGGGACCAGGAAGTAGTTGAAGATGGCAATCATCAAAAGGACCAGGTTATAGAAGATGATTGGGCTGATAATAGGGATGGAGATATGGATGAATTTGTGCCAACCGTTAGCGCCGTCTATATCGGCGGCCTCATAAAGTTCCTCCTGGATACCCTGAATAGAGGCGATGAACAGAAGCATAGCATTGCCCACGCCCCAAAAACCGATCATAGCCAGGGCCGGGTAAATCCAGAAGGTTGAGTTGAGCCAGTCGGGGCCGGGCAGGCCCAACGCGGTCAGAAAGCGGTTGAGCCAACCGGTTTGGGTGTTCAGAAAACCGTTCCAGATGAAGACTACCGAGACGAACGGCACGATGGTCGGCAGAAAGAAAAAGGTGCGGAACAGGGCCTTGCCGCGCAGGCTTTTAGACGTAAGTAGCCAGGCAAAGGCCAGGGGCAAGGCCAGGGCTGAGGGAATGGCGATTACAGCGAATTTAACGGTGACCCAGAGCGACTTATACATCAACGGGTCGCGCAGCAATTGGACGTAGTTGGCCAGGCCAATGAAGCGAGCATCTTCAGGCCGAACCAGGTCGAATTTGTAAAATGAGAAAATGAACGAGGCCACCATCGGCACGAGATACCAGAGCAAGATACCCAGAATCCAGGGCGAGATGAAGAGCAGCCCCCACATCCGGTCGGCTCTTTCCTTGCGGCCGAGTTTACGTTTCCGCAGCGCTGTTGAAGCAACGGTTGTATCTGCGGCTGTGTTTGAGGTCATTGTGGTCATTTTTTTCAATCCCTCCTTTGGGCAATTTTGAGAAGTGGAGAGCCAACCCGGCCACGCCTGACCGGCTCTCCACTGATCCCCGAGCGCAAATCCGCTCAGCCGGGTTAGCTGCCTGTTTCCTTGAAAATCGTTTGCATGTCGTTCTGCAATTTTTCAATCTCAGCTTCAACATTGAGGTTCGGGGTGGTGTTCAGCAAGCTCCAGAAAGCGCCAATCCGGTCCTGGGCCTTGAGGAAATTGGGCATATCCTGCTCGTGGCTGGGTACATCCGGATGGGCCAGGCTGTCTACGGCCACCTGCCAGTTGACCCCTTGCGGGTACTTCTTATCCAGACCGGCAAAAAAGGCGTCTTGCAAATCTTTGCGGGCGGGCATAGCCCCGTAGGCTTCCAACAATTGCGGGGCCGCGTCGCCAATCAGGTAGCTGAGGACTTGAAAGGCTTCTTCCGGGTGCTTGGTGGTGTTGAGAATACGGAAAACGTCGGCGTGTAGCGCGGCGGTGGAGACGCCGTTGTATGACGGCACCACGGCAATATCCCAGTTTTCGCCTACGCCGGTGAGGCAGCAGGTATACCACAAATGGGTATGGGACATAGCCACATTGCCGGAGTCGAAGGAATTACCGGCGGCCAGCAATTCGCTTCTCCGATACTCATCATTGGGGATGAAGTGCTGATTCCAGACGGCGTCGTAGTACCATTTGAAGCCTTCTTGCCACGTTTCCGGAATTTGAGCGTTGCCGGCCTCATCCACAATCGAGCCGGCGCCAAACCATGTACCAAAACGTTGCGGTTCTGACCATTGCTCTTCCAGACCAAATTGGACAATATTTTTCGGGTCAAAATCCGGGCTGGTAGCATCGTTACCGTTCTTGTCCACCGTCAGGATTTTAGCAATCTCGGTCATGGTCTCGATATCCCACGGTTTGCCGTCATACTCCTCGCCAAATTTTTGCGGTGGGTAAGGTAAGCCGGCTTCATCGAACAGGGTTTTGTTGTAGAACATTACCGCCGGGAATACGCCAAAGGGCAGACCGACCAACCCCTCATTGGTGCGCCAGAAATCGACCTGTTCCGCATCAAACTGGCCGAGGTCGAAGCCGCTGGATTTGACCAGCGGTTCCAGGTCGAGCCAGCGACCATTGAAGGCATTGGCCCCCCGAATGCCCACCGGACCGATGATGTCCGGGGTGTTGCCGGAGGCAATCTGGGTTGAAAGCGTGTCGTAGGCCACGTCGTTCTGCACAATTTCCAGCACCAACTCGATATCATTTTGGGAACTGTTGAATTCCTTGACAACCGCCTCCTGGGTGGCAATTTGTTCGGGATTGCCGCCGGTGCCGAGACCGACAAACCAGCGGATTTTTACTTTGTCGCCGGATTCGGCCGGGGCTTTAGCCTCTACGGCGGCGGCTTGTTCAACTTTAGCTTCTTCAGCCGGAGCGGCCTGGGTCGCCGGTTCCTGGGGGGCCGGGGCAGGTACGCCCCCGCCGCAAGCAGCCACAAGCAAGGCCACCAGCACTAGCAAAATAATAGAGTAGCTAGATTTTCGCATTATTGTATCTCCTCACATCTAAAGTTTGACTGGTTTTTCAAAGATATTTTTGAACAAATCAAGAGTTTTTTGATCTGTGGTCGCAAAAATTCTGCCGTACCTCCTCCTTTCTTTACCGACAAGCCGACACTGTCTTGGAAGCGTTTTCATTAATTTTGCTATTCACACCATATTTTTTGAAAGCGTTTTCAAAATAATATCATATATTATTTTCGTTGTCAATAGTGAACTTCAGATATTGCCCAGTTTGGCGATAATTCTACCTTAAAAAATTGTTAGATTGTCTCAAATCGAAGATCTATTGCCGGTTGAGGTGCTATTTTATCCGCTAAAGTTCCAAATTTTACCCTGAACTTGCTTGAAAGCGGTTGCAAGGTATAATTGATTAGTAGCGAGTAGCGAGGATACTTATGATACCCAAGAAAAAAGTAAATATTCAAGATATTGCTCAGAAAGCCAATGTCTCAATCAGTACGGTTTCCCGGGTTCTAAATGATGGGGCTTCTGTTTCGGAGGCCAAACGAAGCGCAGTCTTGCAGGCGGTGGCCGAACTAAACTACCAGCCCAACATGGCCGCCCAGGCGCTGGCCGGCGGCCAAACCAAGACGGTCGGGGTAATTACCCAGGACATCAGCAACCCTTTTTACGACGCAATTTTGCGTGGTGTGCGGCAGGGGCTCGACGAGAATGGTTATTCGCCAATATTCGCCGACGGCCACTGGCAAGCGCCGGTAGAACTTAAGAGCTTGCAGATGCTTTTGGATCGATCCGTTGATGGTTTCATTGTATTAGGAGGATGCAGTCCTGAAGAGGTTCTCTGGCAATTTAACCGTCAGGCGCCGCTGATCATTATTGGCCGGAATTTACCATCTCTGGCCAATCAATGTTTGCCTTTGGACGATTTCAAGGGGGCTTACAAGGCCACCCAATATTTAATTGAGTTGGGTCATCAGCGGATTGCCCATATTACCGGTATTCTATCCCATCAAGACGCGGTCGAGCGTCGCAAGGGGTACGAGCAGGCGCTGGTTGATGCCGGCCTTGAACCGGATCCGGAACTCATTATCGAAGGTAATTTCCTGGAGCAGTCGGGGGTATTGGCCACCGAAATATTATTCACTCGCAGTCGCACTTTCAGCGCCATCTTTGCCGCCAACGATCAGATGGCTTATGGCGTGCTGCTGGCTCTATATCGCCGCGGCATCCGGGTGCCGGATGATATATCGATTATCGGTTTTGATGATCAGCGAACCACTGCTTATACTACTCCCCCGCTTACGACCATCCGCCAACCGGCGATTGAAATTGGCGAGACGGCTGCTCAGGCTATCCTGCATTTGCTTAAGGGCAAACCCTTTACTATCCCAGAATTTCCAGCCGAGTTAATCATTCGCGAGTCTGTCGCCAGGTATCGTTACTAAACCAGCCTGGTGAGCTACTTGGCCACCCTTCCCCATCGCTGGCTCAATTTGAAGGTGGGCCTTGTTCTTTAAGATCTGAGCTACAGTCAAGATGGCATCTATGGTTAGTTGGGTATCATCCCTGAATAAAAAGGTCCATCTGGTTGGCCGGTTGTCGCTCATCTCCCTGCTGACCAATCTGCTGATTTTGCCGGTGCAGCCGCCGATTATGCTCCTGGGCGGGCTGGCGACTCTGGCAGGGATGCTCTGGCTGCCATTAGGTCAAATAGTCAGTTGGTTGGTCTGGATGGTGGAGTTGACCGCCTCCTTACCGTACGCCTCGTTGGATTTGGGTGGATTCCCCTTGTGGCTGCTGGCAGTGATGTATACGGCCATTGCCGCCGGTATCTGGTGGGCGAACCGGCCCACAGAGGAGAAAGAAACCATACCCCACTTCCATCTGCCGGAAATCGGTTCGACCACGACCCGGCTGTGGGTCGGTGGGGCCGGGGTGGTCGCTCTCCTGGCCTGGCTGGCCGTGGCGACATTGCCCGATGGCCGGCTACACGTGGCTTTTCTGGATGTGGGCCAGGGCGATGCCATCCTGGTGACCACCCCAGACGGTCGCCAATTACTGATCGACGGCGGCCCCTCGGCCACCGACCTGAATTGGCGATTGGGGCAGGAAATGCCGTTTTGGGATCGCAAACTGGAGCTGGTGGTCAACACCCATCCCGACAACGATCATCTGGGTGGGCTGGTGTCGCTGCTGGAGCGATACCGGGTTGAGCAGGCGTTGGTTTCGGATCTGGCCATTGACAGCCAGCTTTACCAGGAATGGGACAAGGAACTGGCCGAAGCGGAGCTAACGCCGGTTATCGGCCAGGCCGGCCAGCAGTTGGAGCTGGGGGGCGGGGTGACGGCGACCGTTCTCAACCCCGGTCCGGCCTCGGCCGGTCTCGATGATCCGAACGACCATTCCGTAGTTCTGCATCTACAATTCGGGCAGATCAGCTTTTTGCTGCCGGGTGACATCGAAGCGCCAGTGGAACAGAAGCTGGTTGCCAGCGGCGTGCTATTAACCGCTACGGTGCTCAAGAGTCCCCATCACGGCAGCCGGACCTCATCGAGTGAGCCTTTTTTGGCGGCGGTCAAGCCGCAGGTGGTGGTCATTTCGGTGGGGGCGGAGAACTCTTTTGGCCATCCCACGCCGGAGGTGATGGAACGGTACGCGGCGTTCGGCTTGCCCGTTTTACGCACGGATGAGCGGGGCACAATTGAGTTCAGCACCGATGGGGAAAGGTTGTTGGTGGCGACAAGCCGTTAAGGGTAAAGCCGCGGGGTGGTAAAGAAGGGGATTATAGTTTATTCAGGTCCAGAAAATTTTCGGGCCGTTTTGACTTTTGCCGCTCAAATGCCGTTAAAGCTTGCCCTTCGTCCCAGGTTTCGGTTAAGAGTTTGACCACCAGCGCCGTAACATCAGCTGCTGTGCCGGTCAACACTTTTTCCTCACTCCAGCGAAAACCGGAGGTTGAGTAATTACTTGGACTGTTGCCTCGATTTTCACTAACCGTTCGTTCAAAAACTTCCTGAAATCGACGGGGCAAATTTTCTCTGACCATGCCGTGAGCATCGGTCGCTTTTACCCCAATGGGAATGTGTTCCCAATATAAAATTTGATATCGAGCCATCTCTTTTTGTCCCCCACTTCCCTGACTCCTGAACTCCTTTGGCCCTATAATTATAACCTATTTCTTCTTAACAATTCATTCCCCCATTTTTCCTACCTTTCGGCAAATTGATACTGCCGACAAATCTGGAGCTGTTTATCGGCAGTCAGATGATTCACCACGCTATATTGATTCGGATAAAAAACGGTGGAGACGACTTGTTCGTCTCCACCGTTTTCAAATTGAACCGGGCAATGTCACTCTTCCAGGGTGGTCAAATCTCCCTCGGGCAGCCCTTGCGCCCGCGCTTTGAGCACCCGGCGCATAATTTTGCCGCTGCGGGTTTTGGGCAGGTTGTCGGTAAAGGTGATGCTCTCCGGCCGGGCAATCGGCCCCATCTCGTGGCTAACGTGCTCCTTGAGCTGCTCTTCTAGCTCTTTGCTGCCGGTCACGCCGGTCTTCAAAATAACATAGGTGTGGATGGCGTTCCCCTTCAGTTCGTGAGGAAGGGCAATGGCCGCCGCTTCCGACACCAACGGGTGGCTGACCAGGGCGCTCTCGATCTCGGCCGTACCCAGCCGGTAGCCGCTGACTTTGATCACGTCGTCGATGCGGCCAATGATCCAAACGTAGCCGTCCTCATCGATCCGGGCCGAGTCGCCGGCTTTGTACCAGCCCTGTTTGATAAACTCTTGCCAATAAGTTTCCACGTAGCGATCCGGGTCTTTGTAGATGGTCCGGGCCATGCCGGGCCAGGGATTCTTGATGACCAGCTTGCCTTCTTCACCGGTTGGGACTTCGCGGCCGTGGTCATCCACCACGGCTACTTCATTGCCAAAGAAAGGCCTGGTTGCCGAACCGGGTTTGAGCGGGGTAATCGGCAGCGGCGTAATCATAAAGCCGCCGGTTTCGGTTTGCCACCAGGTGTCCATAATGGGGCAGCGACCCTGGCCGATAACCCGGTGATACCAGCGCCAGGCTTCGGGGTTGATCGGCTCGCCTACCGAACCCAGCAGGCGCAGGCTGCTCAAATCGTGCCGGTTGGGCCAGGCCTCTCCAAAGCGCATCAAGCCGCGAATGGCCGTAGGCGAAGTGTACAGAATGGTGACGCCGTACTTCTCGATCATCTGCCACCAGCGATTGGGGTAGGGATGGTTGGGCGCGCCTTCGTACATCATAATGGTGGCCCCATTGATCAGCGGCCCATAAACAATGTAGCTGTGGCCGGTAATCCAGCCGGGGTCGGCGGCGCACCACCAGCGATCTTCTTCCTTGATGTCGAACACCATCCGGTGGGTGGTAGCCGTGTAGACGCTGTAGCCGCCGTGGGTGTGCAGCACCCCCTTGGGCCGGCCGGTGGTGCCGGAGGTGTACAGGATAAAGAGCATATCTTCGGCGTCCATCACTTCAGTTTCACACTTGGGGCTGGCCACCGGCAGCGCCATCAAGTCGTGATACCAGAAGTCCCGGTCATTTTCCATGTAGACTTCCTGGCCGGTCCGTTTGACGGTGATGCAGACCTCGATGGTTGGGGAGCGGCGCATAGCCTCGTTGGCGATACCCTTGAGGTCGGTTGGTTTACCGCGGCGCCAGCCGCCATCGGCGGTCACCAGCACCCGGCTTTCGGCATCCTCGATCCGCTCGGCCAGGGCTTCGACACTGAAACCGCCGTAGACCACGCTGTGGCCTGCCCCAATTTTGGCGCAGGCCAGCATGGCAATAGCCAGCTCCGGAATCTGCGGCATATAGATGGTGACAATATCCCCTTTGCGCACGCCCATGCTCTTGAGCACGCTGGCAAATTTTGAGACTTCCCGGTTCAGGGCGTGATAGGAATAGGTGCGCAGGTCGCCCGGCTCACCCTCCCAGATGAGGGCCAGCTTGTTGCGCCGCCAGGTTTTTAAATGGCGATCAATGGCGTTGTGCACGATGTTGATTTTGCCGCCCACAAACCAGTTGTAGAAGGGCGCGTTGCTGTTATCCAGTACTTTGTCCCACTTCTGGAACCAGTCCAACAGTTCAGCCTGTTCAGCCCAGAAGCCCTCCCGGTCGGTGATGGAGTGTTGGTACAGAGCCTCATATTCACCAACATTGGCAGCAGCGACTACTTCCGGCGGTGGATAAAAAACGTCTCCTTCTGCCCCCCTGTTCTTGTTGTTTGCCTCAGTCATCGGTCAACCTCCTTTGAAGAAAATATTCTTAAACCTTAAACATCTTTGAGACCTGTAGGGTCTTGCGACTGCGGTTTTTGCAGCCGTTGGCGCAATACCTCGGGAATTTCACCCCCCAGCGACAGAATCTCCAGCGCTTCCTGGCTGTCAATCGGCGCCACCGTGTCGGTGTGCAGGCTGAAATCGTCGTCCTGGTCGGGGACGGCGGGGCGAGCGACCGGCGCCGGCGCGGCTTCGACGAGCGGTTCCTGGAGGGTGGCGTCAATGATGGCCTGCTGGACCACCTCGATCACTTCGCCGGCATCGGTCAGCAGCAGTGCCCCCAGGTTGAGCAGCGCCCGATGATAATCGGTGGCCCGATCGGCATCCCCACCCATTAGAACCGGGACGCCGCGGTTCAAAGCGGCTGCGCCACGGCCGGTTGAGTCTTCATCAGGCTGGAGCATCAGCAAAACCAGGGCCAAATGGTCGATCAATAAGTTGCGAGCCTCGGCCAGCTTATCCTGATACGGTGTGTCGGGCGCAAACGGGCTGATCAGGGCAATTTGGCCGGTTTCTACGGCCTGGCTCAATTTGGCGGTGGTTTTGGCAAAAGCTGCCAGCCCCATTGGCAGGATGGCGATAGCGTGGCCGCCGGGGGTGGTCAACATCGTTTCAAAAGTTGAGCGATCCAGGCCACGGCCGTAACCACTAATCAGATTTATCTCTTCATCCACCAGGGCCTGCATCAACTCTTCAATCAGTTGGCCGGTTGCGGCGTCGGGCGCCGGACCGCCCAACATAGCAACACCCGGCTCGTTGAGTAAATCAAGCCCACCCTGGCCCCAGAGAATGAGGGGCTGCTGCACCAGGGGCAGCGTCTCCGCCAGCCGTCGGGGATAACGGGGGTCGATCCGGAGCAGGGCTTCGAGGCCCTGGCTCTGCCACTGGGCTAACGCTTTGGCCTGAGGTTCCAGCTTGGCGCGAATTCTTTGAACCTGTTTCGCCTCAGCCTCAGCCAAACCAAAGGTGGTGGACCAATCCAGCGGGGTCAGGTCAAATAGCTCGGCCAATGAACGTTGCTCCAGCACACCCCAGCGCTGGATGATCGGTTTGACCTGGCTCAATTTCAGGCCGCTCTCATTGATGAGGGTGAGCCAATAGACGGTTTCAGGATAATCGGGCATAGTTTTGCTACCTGGTTGTTACAACTCAGGCCGATCACTTAGCGCATCCTGACGCAAAGCGGACCAGAGGATGCGGCTGAGTAATAACGTGGATTGATACAAAGTTATTGGACGATGAGTCGAACAGTGCAGGGTTCCGGGAAGTTGCCGATCGTATCGACGACGACCAGCCTGAAATCGTATTCACCTGGCCCCACGGTATCAGTGTTCCAAACGCCTAACACGCCTTCGGTCACCGGGTTGTCATAGCGAGCAATAAAGCTCCACTCGGTGTTGCCGGGCACGCGAAATTCAAACTTGTAGTATTCAAAGTTGTCGGTGAAGGCTGCGCCGGTAACTTGAATGAGGCCCTCGACGCGAGCTCCATTACCGGGCTGAAAAATTCTGGAACCCGGCACGGGACAGTTGGGTGGCTGGGCCTGGGGTATTATTTCCGGAACTGGGGTCGGGGTGTCGATCAACACCTGGAAAGTCGGCGGAGGCAGAGGCGTGGGGGTCGGGGTGGGCGTAGGCAGCAACGGCGGAGGCGTTGGCGTCGGTGGCAAGGCAATAATTGGCGTGGGGGTTGGCGTTTCTTGAGGCGGCGGCACAATGGTGGGTGTGATCAGGCTCAGATAATAGACACCCATACCCAAGGCCAACACCACCATGAGACCAATGAAGTAACGGGTCATCCGGGCATTGGCATTTTCCCGCTCCAGGGTAAAAATAGAACGAGATCGATCTTTGCGGGCCAGCCAGATCAGCCGCACAAAAAAAAGAGCCACCAAGCCTAGACCGATGTAGAGCCAGGTGTCAAATATAACAATTGGCCTGAGAAATTCTAGCATGTGAGTTTGGGTATGCCTTAAAAAGATCCAAAATATCGGTTAGAGTATACAAACAGGCAGAAATAGAGGCAAATTGCTTATCATCTTGCACCAGGCGGTCAGGTCCGCTCGGCCTTGGCCAACATCTCCTCTCATTTCGAGAGGCTGCTCAAAAACAAAAAGCAGAGCTACCAGGACTTGCTCTGCCTTACAAGTAGGTTAAACCACGATCAAATAATTTGCCTGAAGGAGTCGGGTGGCCAAGTTTGGCCAGAGTTGGCTGGTGGTGCAGGTTGAGCCTGGGCTGTCAGCGTCTATTTGGGTTATCTTTTGCTTTCCTGATTCAGGTGAGCATAGACCTGAGTGGTAGAAATATTGGCATGTCCCAGGAGTTTTTGAATATCCTGGAGTGATTTGCCCTGGCTTAATTTGTGAGCGGCAAAAGAATGGCGCAAGGTGTGAGGCGTTACCTCGGCCGAAATACCAACGGCATCGACATAATGTTTGATAATCAACCACAATCCCTGGCGAGTCAGTCGCTGGCCGCGGTTATTGAGAAACAGAGCTTCGGCATTGGGGTCCAGGGCAAGTTGCTCTCGGCCATTATTGATGTAATACCGGACTACTTCCGCCGCTGAACCACCGATTGGGATGACTCGCTCTTTGGTATTGGTTTTCTTGCCTTTGACCCGAACGGCTGCCTCATCCCCGTTACCAAACTCCAAATCAGCCAGATTGAGGGAGACCAGCTCTGTAACCCGCATACCGGAGGCGTAGAGCAGCTCCAGCAGGGCCATATCCCGCTGGGCTTTGGGACCACTTTCCGCCGCCGGCGCTTGCAGCAGTCGATCAACTTCACCGGGGGTAATGGCTTTGGGTAAACGTTTCTTTACTTTGGGGGAATCAAGCGAAGAGGTAGGATCTTCCTTGATGACACCCTCGGCCACTAAAAAATGAAAGAACGATTTGATGGCGGCAACTTTGCGAGCGACGGTTGAGGAGGCATACTCGCCGCTGCTCTTCAAACGATCTACATAATCGGTAATATCCCGTTTCTTTACGTCTGTCCAATTTTCAGCTTTCTTGCTTTTCTTCTCTGTCTGCAAATATTGGTAAAATTGACTAAGATCGTTTTGATAGGCCGCAATGGTATTTTGGGCATAACCCTTTTCTGCCTCCAGGAATTTAAGGAAGCCCTGGACATTGTCGTACATTGGTTTGCTCCTTACTTTTTTCAGCCCTGATCAAAGGATCGCGCTGTGCTAGTTGTCAGACCCGGACAGAAAACCAAAGTGACTCTCGATCTCGCTGGTTAACTCCAGCTAAGTGGGCTGGAGGTGGTCAATAGAAAGATTCAAGCCTGGCCAGCCATAAATTAGAGTTGCCGCGGTCTATGTAGGTTCATTAGGCCAACGTCGAAAGCTGATCTACCAAGCCGGTTAAGTCGATACCAAATAAAAAGGGGAATTAACTAAGCCCATTTTACCAGAACTTTTCATAACTATCAAGTCTCATTTAAGAAGAATCGAGGATCAACAAGATTGGTCTTCATAAGTCCCTTGTCTGTGAAAAAGAAGGATGATATAATCAAGGGAAGGTTGGCGGTCAGCACAATATTGCGTCGATTATCGTTGACCACGCTAATATGTTCTCCCAATCATTGGTTCTTGTAGCAGCATTTCTCTCCTAACTATAGATGTTTAGAAAAGGGTTCGTGCTCAGAAACCCGTTTTCTCCGAGAAAACGGGTTTCTGTACCCCGAAACATTAACTGAAAGACTATATTTCTTGTAGTATCAATCGGAAATCCAAATGGCAAATACACTCTATCCAACGCTCCAAGATGTTATCTGGGCGGATAGTATCGCAGTTATTAAAGCCAGTGATAGTTTTCAATCATACACCGAGTATTTCGATTATTTGATAGAGAGTTTACCCCAAAACTCTCCGGAAACTCGACGACGTTATGCTGGCATTATCCAGCGTCGTTTTTTCCCCGGTCGCTCTCTGGCTGATTTGATCCCAACTGTCTGGCGCAGTTACCACGATGAGGCAATTCTGACCGATCTTATGCGGGTTACCGCTTTGGAGGGTGAACCGGCTGTGGCCCAGTTTGTGCTAAAGCACCTCTTGTCTCAAACACCCGGCAGCGCCTTAGACCTTGACAAGGCGGAGAATTTTATTAGCGAAACCTATGGGCAATTTAAGCGAAAGTCTTACCAGCGTTTGCTCCAAACTTGTCGTGACCTTGGTTTTATAGGTCGATACAACGGCGACTTGCTCATCGAACGGATCAATCCACCGGCGAATGCCTTTCTAATCCTGTTGCATTATCGTCTGGCTCCAGCGCCTCGGATTGTCCGTCTGAGCGAAATAACTGAGACCGAGTGGTGGCAGTTGCTTGGCCTGCGTCAGGTTGAGGATGTGCGTCGAATTCTGCACGCGGCCGAAACGGCCGGGCTAATTTCACGATATTCCAAAGTTGACCAGTTAGAACAGGTAACAACTCGCTACAACCGTAACGACTACCTGGGACAAGCAATGCGTTTAACATAGTTAGAAACCCGTTTTCTCGCGAAGCGGAAAACGGGTTTCTGTAACCGCTTTTTCTACCGGGTCAGCACACGTGGCAAAAAGTCAACGATGACCAAGACCGAATTTTTTGAGCTAATTTCTCGCTTTGCCCAAAGAGCTGTACCGGCATTGTCCGGGCGACATATCTATTTATGGCACGGCCCGCCGGCAACTTTAAGTGCGGCGATGCCGGCGGGGTTAAGAGTCTCCGCCATAGACCTGCACCAACTGGCCGTAAGCTTACCCCGCGCTCCACGGGCGCGCAGTGAGGCCAACCGTCTTCTCCGGCAAACCATCGAAAAAGAACTCGCAGATAATTGCGTACCTAATAGCCAGCAGATCTTCCTGGTGACAGGCTGTGATTTACTGTCACGCTATGAAGTTCCACTCAGCCCGTTTTTTCAACTTGCTTCCGAAAAACGAATGTTTATCTTCGTAGCGCCGTCTTCTGAAACGACCTTCCAATCGACCAGTCCGTTACCTGCCTACGTCGATCTAAAGGCCGCGGCGCCGTTTGAGTACCTCCAGGCTGCGGTTGGACCGGCCGCAACGATCAATGGGAATGAGGATAGCTGATGAAACGATTACCTATTCAAGATTTGATTACGCCAAAACCCAGACCGGCCCTAACCCCATCTCTGGTGCCTGCCTTTGAGTCCAGCGCTCAGGAAATGGTCGAAACCTACATTTTCACCGATACGATTCGCACCTATTTTGAAGAGATATTCGAGGCCGTGTCGACAGGTCATGGCCAGGCTTTCTGGGTGCAGGCCGAATATGGAGCCGGTAAAACACACTTCTTGGTAACTTTGGCGGCGCTCCTGGCCAATACGCAAGACGGGATATGGCAATCGGTTCATGATGACCAAATCAGGCAAGTGCAGCGACGATTGGGTAACACCCGACTCTTTCCGGTAGTTCTCTCGTTGCGCGGCCAAGCTGCCGGAGACTCTTATCTGGGCCGTTCACTGCTGGACGTGCTCCTGGAGGAGGGCTTTCAGCGGGCGTTAGCCACGGCCAAAATTGCGGACCAGGTCCAGGTAACGGCGGCCGAAGACATTTTGGACTGGTTGGATCGCAAGGCCGGTCCGGCTATTCGCTCCGATGCTGAACAATTTGTTCAGGAACGGACCGGTCAATCTTTGGTTTCCTACCGGGAAAATGAAGGTCTTGAGGCCACCGCCGATTTGTTACGAGAATATTTTGCCAGCGTTGGCATTCGCCCTGACATTGCGGCCGGGGTAAAGGCTCGGCTCGGCCATATTTATCGCCAACTGACGGACCCGGCCGGCCCAAGCTATGATGGTTTACTGGTCGTGATCGATGAATATGAGGGTTGGGAAAAGAGCCATAGTAGTGAGGCGGAGTTAAGCCGAGACGCGGAATTCCTTGAAACCCTGGGGCATTTGCTGCCCCTTGATCTGGGTTACCAGATTTACACCATCGTGGCTTCCCAGTCTGCCGTACCGGCCAAACTCCACGGCAGCCAGGCCGGAGACCGCTTTATCAACATCCCCCTCCTGGCCCAGAATAACGAACGGGACTATGACTTGATCATCTCTCGCCGCGCCCGTGGCCTGGCTGAGAATCGCGGGCCCGAGATCAACGACCACTATACTTTTTATAGCCAACATTTTGCCTTTGCCCAGAGTCTCGCCGAAGCCGAATTTCGAGACATTTTTCCGTTTCAACCACGCTGTTTTGAGACTATCCGCCGTATTACGGCCCGAGATTTACCCACGGCCCGCTCCGGGCTGCTTGTGTTTTGGGAAGTGGTCAATGACGCCGACCTGCTCAAGGAGCCTCGCTTAATTCGCCTGGCTGAGATGACCCGCAGCTCGCACCTGGTAGAAGATTGCCTGACCAAGAGCGTTTACAGAGAAGCTCACATGGCCTACCGGGTAGCCTTTGAAGCTCTGCCATTGGTGGGCATCGAGCCGGCCGATATGCCCCTGGCCCAGGATATCCTGACCACCCTCTATCTCTGGTATCTGGCCTTTTTGGAGCAGCCCCGCCGGATGAGTTTGAAGGAATTGGCCGAAGCCACGCTGACCACCGACGACATTCTGCGAGCCGAGGATAATGTCGCTTTCGTCCTCCATGCGATGCAGGTCTTGCGGCAGGTGGAATTCGATACCCAGTCGGCGGCTTTTGTGCCAACGGGCGGCGAGGGGCCGTCGGTGCTGACCATCTTTAATGAGCATAAACGCCGGGCGCAACGGGATCGCTATAAACTACAATCAGCCTGGAGCGCCAGCCTCTTTTTTACGCCGCGCGACACCGGGGGGACCAGCGGCCTTTTTCACAGCTTTGCCCCCGATACAACCCAGACTCAGCGGGTCGAGTTCCGGCAGTTGGAATACAGCGGTGAAGTCACCGTTACCGGTACGCCCCGCCTGGACCAGGGACTGCCGCTGCCCAAACAAGACACTCATTTCCGGGTGGTCCTGCTGACGGCTGAGGCCGTGCAGTCGCTCAAACCGGCCGATTTGCAAGACCCGCGCATCGCCGTGGTGATGCCCGGTGAAATGACGGATGAGGCCAAAGAGTCGGCCGCGGCTTACCTGGCCTGGAATAGTATGGCCGAGGAATATCGTGATCAAACCGGACGAGACGCCGAAGACGTCCGTTCCTGGCTGGATAGTCGCCGGCAGAGCATCTATAACTAGCTAACCTCGACCCACCTCAAGCTGTATCAGGCCGGCCGGATTTTGACCCGCGATAATTTGGGCATTAGCGCTCGCGAGGCTTTTGGGCTGGGCGGCGGTCATGAAAACCGGATCGCCTACATTGTCGAGCGACTGTTGAGCGCGGCTTACCCCGCCTTGCCCATCCAAACCGACCAATTGCGCCGCGCCCTTTCGCCGGCGGAAGTAGGGAAAATTTTTGAAGGTTACTTCAATAGAGACGCGCGCACGGCTGAAAAAACGGCCACCCGCAATTATGGGGTGGCCCTGGGCCTGTCCCATCGCGATAGGCCGGAACATTTTGCGCCGCAGCCCCAGGCGACCACAGAGGAGACCGTTTTTGGTTTGATCGACAAGATGTTGGCCGAGCGCAAGGGCAACGAGCTGCCGGTTTGGCAACTGTACGATAAACTATCGGCCCCACCGTATGGCCTGCCGTATGCCGTTATCCAGCTCTATTTGTTGGCGTTTGTGCGCCATGGCAGCCCGCGGGTCGATCTGTTATTGAAAAGCCAGCACAATTTGCAGACCCGAGCCGGCCAGCCGCTCAACCGTGATCGCTTAACCGCCAGCAGCGTGGCCGAGCTGGCCTGGAAGGCAGGTTTGGAAAATAAGTTTGACGCCCTGGTCCCCAGCGTCGGCCCCCACTGGAATGATGTACTACCTTATGCCCGTGAACTTGTGGATGATCTAAAAGCCACCACCGATCAGGCCGAGATCGAAAGAGAATTCCACCGTCTGGCCCAAGCAACCGAGAAACTGCGGACTGAAGTGAGCGCCCAGCAGCGCAACCTGGAGGCGCTGGCCGGCGGCCTGGGGACCAGCCTCCCCGCAGCCACCACCGAGACCCTGACGAATTTGACTCAATTGGTGGCGGACGAACCGGCCAGTTATGCCGACTTCTATGAGCAGGCGGAGACTATTTTTGCGGCCCCCGAACTTTTGCGCGAGCGGATGCAGCGCTACACCACCCTGCGGGAGTTGACCGGAGTTGCCGCCGAAATCAGCAATGCCAAACGTTACCTGGACGAGGTTTCGCTGCGGGACGCAGACCGGGAGTTGGCGGCCGACCGGTTTACGATTGTGCATCAACTCCAACTTGAGAGCCTGATCGATGACCCGGCGATGTGGCATCGTCTGCGCAACGATCTTGATCGCTTCAAAGCCCGCTACCGGAATGAATACCAGAAGCATCATCGTGATTATCACACAGCCATCGGTCGTTTACGGGATTCTCTGGCCGATGCGCCGCATCAATTGGAGGCCCTGAGTCTGCTAAACAGCATTGAAAGTTTAGGCCAGCCCGTGGGCTTAGAGCTGGCGGCGACCTATCGCTCGCTAGAGCAGCGCCTAAAGCCGTGCAGCATTACCGAGGTGACCAACGTAAAGGTAGACCACCAGCCAACCTGCCCGGAATGTTCGCTGCGCCTGTCTGACCAACCCCCGGAGCAGCAGGTTAAGGATTTTGTTCGGGCGGTTAAAGAGGCGCTGAACCGCAAAACCCGCCAACTGGCCGGCGAGGCGGTCAGCCGGGTGTTGGCCAAAGGCGACCGGGCTGATCTGGATATCTTCTTGCGGGCCGTCCAGGCGTCCGACCTGGCCGCCCTGGTCGATGTGATGAGTCCCGACCTGGCCGGCTTCATCGAGCGGCTGCTGGCCGAAGAGTCGATCTTGACGGCGGAAACCGGGGTTTTGGCTCAGTTGGCCCAGGAATATCCCAGCCTGGAAGAACGGGAGATCGAAAGCGTGGTCAATAAATTGAGGCAACTGCTGCAACAGGCGTTTGCCGAGGCGAAAGGGGCCAATCCCGGCAAGAAAACCATTCGGTTGACTCTGCGGTAGAGAAAATCTCGCCTCCAGAAACCCGTTTTCCGCTTCGCGAGAAAACGGGTTTCTGGACAACTATAGGTCACTTGAAAGGGTTTTGAATGGTCAACTTGCCGTCAACTTGCAGCCCGTCCTGCATATCTTCAGAATAGAGGTAATCGCACCCGGCCAGTAAGGCGCTGGCGACAATCAGGCTGTCCCAATAGGCCAGGCTATGTTTGGCTCGTAATTCAGAGGCTTTAAGCAACATCTCCTGATCAGGCTCGATGACGGCATAATGACTGTAAAATGACCTGATCAAAGCTTGTAGCTCCGGCTCTGCCAGCGCTGTTTTTTTGAGCAAGTTGACGCACGTTTCATTGATAACCTGGCTACTGAGAACGATGTCATGCTCTTGGATGATGTTTTTAGCCATAACCTGCTTGCGGCTATCCTGGGTCTGGATAAAGGCGTAGAGCCAGATGTTGGTATCAATAAAGCAACGCCCCAGGGTGCTATTCGTCGCGGTCATAGATCTCTGCTCGGGATAACGGTTTGAAGTTGCTCGATTTTAGGGGAGAATTGAGCAAACGCTCGATCATATTGCTGGCTGGTTGGCTCTCTTGAGCCAGGATAATCACTTTGACTTCGTCTTTGAATTTTTGGCGATGCTCTGGAGGAACTTGAATCATACCGTTTTTAATTTTGGCTTTGAATTCAATCGCGTACATAACCCGGCTCTCCTCAAATTAACCTATCAAAAACCCGTTTTTTTCACCAACTGTTACGCCCAGATCGAAAAAACACGGGTTTCTTGAGGACATATCACCATCACCTTGAGTTAGATATAGAAAATATACTCTGACTGATTACTAAAAAGCAAATTCTGACGGAAAAAACAAAAACCCGTTTTCTTAAAGAAAACGGGTTTCTACCCGAGGACGTTTCTGGTATGCCATATCGTCACATCGAATTTCGGGCCAACGAATACTATCACCTCTATAATCGCGGCAACAACCGCCAACTCATCTTTTTTGAACGTGAGAACTATGGCTATTTCTTGCGCCAACTTCGCCAATACCTGGTTTTTGAGGCAATCGAGATTATCAGCTATTGTCTGGTGCCCAACCATTATCACCTTTTGGTCTACCTTAAAAGCGATGATCTATCAGGCTTGATGCAGCCTTTTGCCCTGTCTTACACCAAAGCTATCAATAAGCGGCACAATCGAGTTGGTTCGCTATTTCAAGGCCGTTTCAAGGCAGTCCACGTAGATCAAAATGATTACTTGCTGCACCTGTCCCGCTACATCCACCTGAATCCAGTTGCGGCCGGGCTGGTCAAGCGGGCCGAAGATTGGGAGTTTTCCAGCTATCGAGACTTCATTGGCTTACGCCACGGCACTTTGCCCCGGCCAGACTTCGTCTTATCCCAATTTCAGTCAACTGAGGCGTACCGATTATTTGTCGAATCTTATGTTGAGGCTGATAAGAGCCTCATCGAGCATCTCATGCTTGACTAACTTCTTAGAAACCCGTTTTCTCTAAGAAAACGGGTTTCTGGAAGTTCTGGAGACAATGGAATGACCGACCTGGCCGATTTCATCCAACAACACGCCACCCCCTACGACCCCGCCGCCGACAGCTACCGCCGCCCGCCCTTTGCCCTACCGGTGAAGGCGGGCAAGAATAGCCCTATCTACAACGCTCATTCCTACCACACCAAAGTGCCGCCGGAAGGCATTGTGCCCTACATCGAGCATTATACCAATCCCGGCGACCTGATCCTGGACCCTTTTTGCGGCTCCGGCATGACCGGCGTGGCCGCCCTGATGACCGGCCGCCACGCCATCCTCAACGACCTTTCCCCGGCGGCCGTCCACATTGCCCGCAACTACACCACCCCGGTGGACGTGGACGCCCTCACACAGGAATTTGAACGCATCAAAGCCGCCGTGAAGGAGGAGTTTGACTGGCTCTACGGCACCACCTGCGACCGCTGTGGCGGCCAGGCAACCATCCAGTATACAATTTGGAGTGACGTGTTTGAGTGTAGGCGGTGTAGCCATGAAATCATTCTGTGGGATACAGCTGTTGATCCAATCTCAGGCAATGTGTCAAGTGAGTTCGAATGTAAAGTTTGTAGATCATTATGGCAGAAATCCCAACTCAAACGAGTAGGGGTTCAGCCGGTTGTCACGAATTATATCTGTTCTGAATGTAAACCTGGACGATATGAACGTTTAGTAACTCAATCAGAAAAACAACTTGTTCGAGATATTGAGATAAGTGAAATCCCATATTGGTTTCCAACGACAAAAATGGATAAGAAGGCGGAAATGTATATCCGTAGTGCTCTCGGACTACGCAACATAGAGACTATTGATGATCTTTGGACGCGTAGGAATTTGAGAGCATTTGCAGCATTTTGGGATACAATTAGCAAAATAGCTGATAAAACGCTTCGGCTAAGACTTCAATTTGTGATGACTGCTTCAGTACCGTCGCTGACTGCAATGACACTTTATACGCCGAATCGGGCTGGTAGGAGCTACAGAAAGGGGACATTATACATACCGTCGTTGAGTATTGAACAAAATGTGTTTGAGGTTGTAAATAGGCGTTTCGACCGGGTTATCAAATGTCTAGAGCAAATTCCAGCTGGTGACATAGTTGTTGATAAACACCATGCAGGCAACTTACAAGATATACCAAATTCAACAATAGACTATGTCTTTACTGATCCACCGTTTGGTTCTAATATTTTCTATTCTGACTTAAATTTGCTTTGGGAGAGTTGGCTACAAGATTTTACTGATGCAAATCACGAGGCTGTAATAAATCGGTCCAAAAAAAATGGCAAAGATCTTGCTGATTACTCGGTTTTGATGAATGAGTCATTTCGAGAGATAAAGAGGGTTCTGAAACCTGGAAGATGGGCTAGTGTTGTTTTTCATAACTCGGATGACAAAGTCTGGCAGATCATTTTGAATGCAGTCGAGACTGCCGGATTGGAATTAGCTGAAATCAACGCTTTTGATAAGAAACAGCTCTCGTTCAAAGGAATCAAAGGTGCCAAAGGAGAAGAACGAGTTACGAACCAAGATATTGTTCTGAACCTACGAAAACCTCGTCCAGTTGAATTGGCTCAAGCTAATGGGCGCACCAATGCGGTCGAAGTAGAACAAAGAATTATGGAACATGTGGCGGACTTTCTGGTCACCAACCCGCCATCGTCACAACGCACCTTGCAATACCTATGGAACCACGTGCTCTACGATATGCTGCGAGAAGGCAGTGTCGAAGCCAGTATGGCCCAGGTTGAAGAAATGCTGGCCTTTCATTATCAAACTTTCAAGCTGGTTGATGGCCGCTACTACCTGCGAGGCGAGGCGGTGGTTGGCGGCAACGTCTTTGATCTGGTCAGCGATGCCGGGGCCATTGCCTGGCTGAACGCGGTGTTGAGCCGTGAACCGCAGACCACCGGCGACCTGATCCCCAAGTGGCAGCAGGAAACAGCCAACCCTTCGACTTCGCTCAGGACAGGTGCGAGCAGCGCCGATCCGGGCCGGCTGGATCGCTTATTGGAGCAGAACTTCTGGCAGGACCAACGAACCGGGCGCTGGCGTCTGCCCACGCCGGCTGAACGGGAGAAAATGAGCGCCCGGGTCGACCTGAGCGCCCAGGCTCACCTGCGGGTGGTCCGTCGCTACCTGGCCGGGGAGTTGGATCGCCGGCCGGGCCAGTTGGAACTGGCCGCCTGGCTGCGCTTCTGTTACAGCCGCGAATTCTTCAGCGAAGCGGCTCAGCTTTTCCCTCATCTGGATGAAACCCAACTCGAGGCCGAAGATTACCGGGCCATCAAACGGATGGCCACGGTCTCGAAGATGCGGGCCGGGCAGTGAGAAAGAAACCCGTTTTCTCAAAGAAAACGGGTTTCTAAGGAACGGGCCGGGCAGAGTAAGGAGTGAGCACGATGAGCGACCAGCCCCTATTTGAAACCCAAAAGAGTTATGAACTCCCCTTGTTACGGCTATTGGCGAAAATACCGGGCGGGCAGGGTCAGGCTAAAGAGGTGCGTCGCTTATTTGAGCAGGAATACGGGCCACAAATTCCACCTAAACATCGTGGTACCCTCAAGGGGAGAGCCAGAGAAACGATTTGGGAAAACAACCTGAATTGGAGTCGGAATAATTTGAGAGAACGTGGCTTTGTCGATATGCCGCAGACAGGTATTTGGCGGATTACCCAGGCCGGCCGGGATTGGCTTGCACAAAATCCGAACGCTGATCGTTTGCCCCCCTTTACTTACCACAGCAAGAGTCAGCCTACCGAACGAAGACGCTCCTCGAAACCATCGACCCGGCAAACCGCAGCCCTTCCAGCCGGCATCACCCTGGAGATGTTGGAGCAAACTCGAAAATTTATGCCGGCCGACCAGTTTCGCCAAACTTGGGGAATCGCTTATGACCAACTGCTGGCCGCAGAACGGGCCAGGGCTATGACCGAGATCAATCAAACCGAACTCGGCCGTCGAGCCAGGCGCAAATTGGACGACATCCACGCTTTTCTGGCTGGCCGGAATAACGCCTCGCCCAAGTCAGAGGTGTTGTGTGACTGGATCCATTTTTGTTACGAACTGGAATTGCATCGGGAGGCGGCCTCGCTGCTGCCATATGTCAGGGAAGATGAAGTCGATCCGGGTTTCTATCGCCGGGCCAAGAAGTGGGCCGAAGCCAGCCGGGTCAAGTTGGGGTGGTGAATAGGTGTAGAACAGAAACCCGTTTTCTTTGAGAAAACGGGTTTCTCGGGTTTCTAAGGACCTTATTCGGCATGAGCGACACTTTTTTGCAGCACCTTGCCAATCGTCTGGCCCAAAACCTGCCTCGCAACGCCCGGCACGCCAGGATTCTCACTTACCCGGCCAAGCACAGCGTCCGGCTATATTATCCGGAATTTGATAGCTCCCATTACGAAATTCGCCTGGCCAATGAATCGATTGAATTTGCCTTCAGTTTTACCGGCAGCAAGGCCAAAAAAGAGGGTCGCCTGGCCCTGTTTGAGACCCATCTGGACACTTTGCGCCAAAAAATTGGATATCAACTGGTAGTGGCGCCGCTCTGGCAATCGAACTGGGCGCGCGTCTATTTTTCATTGCCCCGGAACTCACTCAGCCTCGAGCAAGCTGAGCAATCCGCTGAGGTCATGGCCGGCTTTCTTGAGGTAACGTACCCTGTTTTATGCACGGTCTTTGAGACGATCCCGGCCCGGTCAAGACAGGCGGCCTCGTCGCCGGCTCTTAACCCCAAACATTATGGCGCTTACGCCGTCCTGAGCCGTCACCTCGATCAGATTCGGGCTTTTTTGCAGGGCAGAGCTAACCGTCCCACCGACGACGTGCTGTGCGATTGGGTTCACCTGTGCTATACGTTTGAGTTATTTCAGGAAGGGGCCAAACTCTTTGATTTGATCGACCAAAGCGCGGTCCACCCCTGGTTCTATGAACGAACGCAACGGCAGGCCAAAGTGTGTCGCCTGCGCGCAAAACAGCATTAACCAGCCGGAAACTTGTTTCCCGCCAGGGTTACTACTCAAGCTCACCGCATCTCGCATCCTTCGATACGGCCTTCGGCCTACTCAGGATGCTGCTGAGTAGTAACGCGAGAAAACGGGTTTCTGAAACGGGTTTGAATAGGGTTGCCAATGTTACCAACCACCGTCAAAGATTTTGTTGTCACCAAATTAGCCGGACTTCCTGCCGCAGCTCGATTGGCCGTTATTTTTGATCCCTATGCCGACCTGGATTTGGACGAAATCCTGGAGGTCGAACCAGACGACGCCAGCGCTGAGACCAGGAGGTGGCGGGTTCTGCGCTATGATGGCAACGATTTGGCTTTTCGCCAACAATACGGCCAGCGATCCGGCCAGAGCGATCTGATCTGGGTCACTGCTTCACCCGGCCTAAAACGAGGCGCGTCGGTCCGGATTGAATTACACAGTCTGGTTGATCTCTGGAGTCGGGCCGAGGCTTTTATCGATGCCAGTTTGCCGGGCGTCTTACACCAGTTAGTCCCTGGCGAAATCTGGCCCGAAGCACCTATCTACGCCTACGCTGATATTCTGGGCCAAAACCTGCCTGCCGTTATCAATGGTTGGCAAGAATTGCGCCGGCATCTGGGCGGCCGAGGCTCGATAACGCTTGACGTCCATATTATTCGCACCCTGGCGCTGCACTGTGTACAGCCCACTATCCCCATTGAACGCTTATTGTTCAGAGTAGATACGCCAACCCGGGTGTTGGCTACCTATCTTGATTTACTGTGGTGCACTGACTGGTCAGTCCCAGATTTAACATTGCTCCAAGAACAGGCCCGTGAGGCCCCTCCTTTGGACTTACCGGGCGATGTTGCAGCCTGGTTCAATATTCCGCCGCCAACATTGGCCCTCTATTTTTACCTGCGTCACTTTCTGGGCCGCTTCCATATTTCTGACATTGCCATTAAACTCCGTGGCCTGGGCCTATTCGACCTCGATGTGACCATCCTGGAAGCGCAGGTTGGCTCTATCCTTGATCGTTGGGAGCGTGATCCGGTTTGGCGAAGCCAGATCATTCGCCAGGCTGAAGCCGTTTTGACGTTGAGCGAGGTGAACCGGGTCATTGAGTTACTGGCTCTGAACACACCGGCTGACGTGGCCGAGGCTTTGGCCGGCGCCGATACCCCGGCGACGATTTATCTATTTCAGATCAAGTTTTTTGAACTTGCCTTTGAGACCAAAGCAGCCTACCAATATACCCCCGGCTGGCGTGAACACCGCCCTGCTCATCTGGGCAATTTGCCGGAATCGCCCTTCAAAGAGACTGCCTTAACGCTGTCCGCCTTGCTCGACGAAATTGCCTTCATCGATGCCCGGTTACCGTTGTCTATTCCGGTCCAGGCCGATATGGCTCGCCTGGTCGATTGGTACATTGAACACGAACTCTATGATCTTGAATATGCCCACGCCCGCGCCGGCGGCCAACTGCTCAAATTATCCGATAAATCCTTTGATAACCAATTGAGGCAGAAATTTGCCTTATATCTGAAGTGGCAAAAAGAGAGGTTGGCCGAATTTCTGGATACGCTCGATCAATCGTTAGCCCGACTGATCACGACCGATTGGGGTGGTTATCTCAGCCATCCGCGCTTATCGATCAATGTCTTGAACGATATGGTCAAAAGACGCCGTCTAAAATTCACTACTCAGGCGCGCTTGTGGGTTGTTATTTTTGATGGTATGCGCTGGGACACCTGGGCCAGACATATCAAGCCCCGGTTGCTGGAAACATTTGAGCTGGTTGAACCTGAGAAGACGTATCTCAGTCTCCTGCCTTCGTGGACCGGCGTCGCCCGGACTGGCTTGCTGGCCGGAAAACTGCCCGGTGATTGGAAAAGTTACCAGCAAAAGTTCACCCGGGACCAGGCCCAATTGTCAGCCAGGTTATTCAACATCCCTCAATCTGAACAAAATCGGCAACTTCAGTTCTTTTCCAACATGGAATCCGACCGGAAATACAGCCAGGCCCACGGCGAAAAACAGTATCCCTATAACATTCTGGTCTTCAATATCTCGGACGATAATCTGCACAGCCAACAGGGTAATTTGTTGGAGCTAAACAAAGTTGTCAATACACTGCTGGATAACATTTTGGAGTCGTTGAAAAATCTGGTTGAACCGGCCGATACTTTGATTATCGCCAGCGATCACGGCTTTGTTGAGCTTGAGGAGGGGCGGGGCGTTGTTATTGCCGATGATCGGCGCTGGGAACGTTATCAGGCCGGTGAAGCTCACCCGGTTCGTTATCGCTATATCAGCAGCCACGATATTCCGGTCAACCAAGTTGATGTTTACAGGGTTGAATACCGGGGCCTGTTCGATAAATATACGGTCGCGATTGGCCGCCGTTGGTTTAAGCGAGCTGATAGCCGGGGTCGTGAGGACCGGTACGCTCACGGCGGATTGAGCCTGGCCGAGATGGTCGTTCCTGGGGTCATCTTGAAGCGCATCACCGCAAAACAGATGAAACCGGCCTTGTCTGTCCAACCGACGAAGCTGGAGTTGGCTGAGAATGAAACAAAGCGTTTAACCATAGCGGTGACTAATCAAGGCAATGTGCCCCTCGCCGGTCAACTGACCGTCTGGGTGAACACCGTTGCTGAACCGGTAACTTATGATCTTGGTGTGTTACTACCGACTCAATCGCATCAAGTTACCTGTGAGGTTACAGGAGTTTACCAAACCCGCAGTGACAAAACGATCTATATGACCGAGAAGGTGAGAGTCACCTTTAACTACACCGATTTGGCCGGTCAGCCAAAGAAGACAACCAAAAATGTGCCTGTAACCGTCACTCCGCGAACCGATGTGGTCCAATTGGATTTTGGCGGCTTGCCGGATCTTGACATTTGAAATCTTAGAATCCCGTTTTCCGCTTCGCGAGAAAACGGGATTTTCTCGCTGAACTGGCTAATTCACAGCAAAAGGGTAAATCGTCTATGTCCCTTGATATGGCTGAATTAACGCCTACCGATAACAAAGTGATCCAGTACCTGAGTGATCGGGTGGTGCTCAAACCACTCACTCGCTGGAATGAGGCTTATAAAGAGTTTCCTCGCTATGTAATGGAATACCTCTGCGCTCGTTACATCGATCCGGCCAATCCTATCGCCGGGCAAAAACGCATCGACCGCTTACTGCAAGAGCACTACGTAGACAGTGAAGCGCGAGAATTGATCAAGAGCCGCATTAAAGAGAAAAATGAATATGTTTTGCTTGGCTCTCTGCAAGTTCGGCTCGACGCGGCCCGCGACCACTACTGGGCCGAGGTGCCCGCCCTGGGCGATAATCACGTTCGGGTCAGCCAGCGCGTCCTGCAAGACTATGGCGACGTTCTGTTGACCGGCGGGGCCTGGGGCACGATGACGATCGAATATGATGCTCGGTACGAACTCGGAGGGCGAATTTACCCCTTCTTTGTGCGGGAGTTCAAGCCATTTCAGATCACCCGGCTTGATTTGGATGACTATGTGGCCAAGCGACAACTATTCAGCGATGAGGAGTGGATCGATCTACTGATCACCAGTATTGGTTTCAATCCGGCCAAATTTGAGCCGCGGGTCAAAATGCTTTTTCTGTTACGGTTGGTGCCGTTTGTCGAACCCAACTACAACCTGATCGAGTTGGGCCCCAGAGAAACCGGCAAAACCTATACCTACCGCAACACCTCCAGCCGTTCCTTCGTCATTTCAGGGGGCAAGGCTACGCCAGCAACCCTGTTTTATAATCTGGCCAGCCGCAAAATCGGTATTTTGGGTTATCGTGACGTTATTTTCTTTGATGAGATTGCCAACACCCGCTTTGGCGATCCGGAAGCCACGATCAGTGTGCTCAAGGATTATATGCAAACTGGCCGCTTTAGCCGCGGACCGCTGGAATTGTCCTCGCAGGCCAGCATTGTCTTGGGGGGCAATATCGACACCGACACCAAGCGCCGCAGGCCGGTAGACCGCTATGTCCATCTTTTCGAAGTACTGCCGCCAGAACTGGGGGCCGACACCGCCTTTTTAGATCGCATCCACGCCTTTCTACCAGGTTGGGAACTGCCAAAAATTCGCCCGGAAAATTATGCTGAGGGCTACGGTTTCATCACCGATTATTTGGCCGAAATCTTTACCCGCTTGCGGCGACGGACCGATTTTCACACCGCCATTCAAAACCAGGCTGATTTTAGCGGAGTGACCGGCCGGAATCAGGCTGCTATCACCAAAACCGCCTCGGGATTGCTCAAGCTCATCTATCCCCACCGTTCAGTTGACGAGCTGCAACGCCAGGAATTGGCGCTTTGTGTAGAGCTCGCCACCGAGTGCCGGGAACGGGTAATTGACCAGTTGGCTATCATCGCCAAGGATGAGTTTAAGTCGATAAAGTTTGATATATTGCCGTATTAACCTACCCCTTTGTCGCCCTTCAGGAAGAAACCCGTTTTCTGGCGTAACGGAAAACGGGTTTCTAACCGAGAACTACTTGAGCTGAGCTAAATAAATGGCCCAATGACCGATTCAACGCAGTCGCTTCAAATTTTCACCTTGCCAGGCAAGCTGTGTTATAATTAACTCCCAATTCGACCGGATCGGGAGCATTTTGTGTGGCTAAATTAAATTTCCGACTGTTGGTGTTGGTTTTTTTATTAACCGGCTGCGGCCAGGCCGTTACCCCCCCCCCCGAGGGTACGGGGACAGCTCCAGCCGCCGCCACGCCGGCCACGCGGGGCGCCCCCATTGCCACCCCCACCCCAACAGTCACCCCCACCCCTGTCATCTACTCCGTGCAGGCCGGCGATACCCTGCTCAAGATTGCCATCCAATTCGATAGCTCCACCGAAGCAATCCAGGAAGCCAATGGGATTATCGATCCTCGCTTTTTGCAGATCGGCCAGCAACTGGTGATTCCTCCGCCGCAATCCGACCCGGAAAAGCCGCCCACGCCAACCCCAACCCCGCCGCCGGTGGAGATCGAGGCCATCAATTTTCAAAAAACAGATTACGGCCCCCTGTGGGGCCTGGGTAAAGTCCGGAATCCCAGCCAGGACTACTTGACCGGCGTGGTGATCGAAGCTTCTCTGTTCGATGGGGCCGGCGTGCTGTTGGCCCGCGAAGCGGCCTACACCCAACTCGACGTTGTGCCGCCCCAGCAGTCGGCCCCGTTTGCCATTTTGTTCGAAACCCCGCCCGAGGATTTTGCCCAATATCAGGTGGTGGCCGTGGCCGGCGTGCCGCTGTCGGCTCAGGCCCGTTACTATTTTGACCTGGAGGTCTTTGATCTGCACGGCGCGCCCGAAGGGTTGGCAACCTATCGACTCAACGGCCAACTCCGCAATACCGGCCCGGTCGATGCCGAATCGATCCGGCTGGTGGCGGTGGTGTATGATCAGGCCGGCCGGGTGCTGGCCCAACGCCAGGCCGAGCTGGCCGTGAGCCGGCTCAAAGCCGGGGCCATCACCCCCTTTGAGCTAGATTTGATTGTGCCGCGCGGCATTGTTGATCACTATGAACTGTTGGTGCAGGGGCTAAAAGTAGAATGATGGCTAACTCCCAGCCGATTGGTTTCTTCGACTCTGGCATCGGCGGCCTCTCTATCTGGCGCGAGGTGGGGCAGCGCCTGCCCTACCAGGCCACTGTCTATCTGGCCGATAACGCCTACTGCCCCTACGGCTCCCGTTCTACCGAACAGGTGCAGGGCCGCGCCCTGGCGATTGTAGAGTTCTTGCTGCGTTTTGATTGCCGGCTGATTGTGGTCGCCTGCAATACGGCCAGCGCCGCCGCCCTGGAGCTGTTGCGCGCCCGTTTTAGCGTGCCGTTTGTTGGGATAGAACCGGCCATCAAACCGGCCGCCCGGGCTACCCGCACCGGCCACGTCGGTGTGTTGGCAACGTTGGGGACCATCCAGGGGCCGCTTTTTCAAAACACCAGCCGCCGTTATGCCGATGGTGTTCAGGTGCACATTCAAATCGGTCACGGCCTGGTCGAGCAGGTCGAAGCTGGCCAGCTTCACGGCCCGGTCACCGAGCAACTGCTGCGCCAATATCTCGATCCGATGCTGGCGGCCGGCGTTGACCAGATTGTTTTGGGCTGTACTCACTATCCCTTCCTGCTGCCGCTGATGCGCCGCTTGGTCAACGGCCAGGCTCAAATCATCGATCCGGCCCCGGCGGTCGCCCGGCAAGTCCAGTCCCTGCTGGCAGCCCAGCCGACCCAATTCCCGGCGCCGTCCGACCGCCCCCTGCCCTCTCACCAATTCTACACCACCGGCCCTCCCCGAACATTCAGTTTTGAGGATCAGTCCTCGCCCATCTCGTTTGAACATATTGACCTTTGACCGGCCCGGGTTTTAGTCATTCAGTCCTTCAGACCTATTTCTATTTTCTTACTGTGGGGTTTGTAGCAATCGGCCTTACCGGGCCACCAGATAAGCCATTGTTGAGTGCCACGGGACAACCTGCTCCAGTAGTTGCTGCTCAAAAATGCGTTTGAGTTGAGCCAGTTCGCCCGGATTGACGCCCTGTCTGGCCAGATGTTGGGCCAGGGTCGGCCGCGAGTCGGTGGACTCGTTGCTAAACCAGCGGGCCAGTTGCTCGGCGCCGATGTGCCGTTCTGACACGGCCGTATCTACCTTCACTTCTGCCTGGCTAAAGTCGGCCTGCTCAAAGATGGCCTTTAAATCCGCGGCCTCCCAATTGACCATCGGATTGGTCGGGTCGGCGTAAATAGCCTCTTCGGCGGCGATGACCCGCGCCCTTAAACCCTCGTCCAACCCGCTCAGGTCAACCAGCCGGTACAGTCGTTGGCTCTGTTTGGGTGCAACCTCGGCCAGCACCACCCGCCCGCCGGGGTTTAGCCAGCAGCGAATAGCCCGGGCGGCGGCGGTTTTGTCGGTTAGTTGAGTTAGCACGTTCCGGCCCACGATCACGTCAAAGCGCGGCGGCTCGTCCTGACCGGCTTGTTTGAGCAGCTCCGGCGCATCCTTAATCGAACCGGTCAAAATAACCGGCCGTTCCAACGGATCGAGCTGGCGCGCTTGCTGCCGTAAGGCTTCAGCCGTGGTTTCATCGCCGGCCAAAGCCCAAACCCCGCCCACATTGGCCCTGCGAACTGCCTCCCAGGTCAGCAGGCCGGCGCCGGCGTTGAGGTCCAGCACCAGCTCGTGCCGCTCCACCCCCGCCAGGCCAAAGATCTGGTCCCGGATTTGCCCCAAATGGAGGCCGGTGTTGCTGAGGGTGCGCTGTAACCAGCGACTCTGCGGCGCCGGACCCGGCCCGGCGGCCATACTCCCGGTTGGCCCTAATTCCGGTTCCAGCATCGCCGCCAACTGCTCCTCCCGCCGTCGAGCCACCTGGGCCTGGATGGTCGCCTCGTAGCCCTGGTCGCCGGGCTGGTAAAAAAGCCGCCCCTGCAAACTGGCCGGCAGGTACTGCTGCGCCACCCAGTGATCCCGGTAGGCGTGCGGGTACAGATAGCCGGCCCCGTGGCCAAAATCGGCCGCATCACGGCTGCTGTCGCGCAGATGGTCGGGCACCTGCGCTTCTCGCTCTTGCTCCACCGTAGCCAGGGCGTCGAAAAAGGCCATCGTCGAGTTACTCTTGGGCGCGGTGGCCAGGTAAAGGCAGGCCTCGGCCAGATGAAAGCGGCCTTCGGGCAGGCCGACGTAATCAAAGGCCTGGGCCGCGGCCACCACCACCGGCAGGGCCTGCGGATCGGCCAGGCCGACATCCTCGCCGGCAAAGATGATCATGCGGCGGAAGATGAAGCGCGGGTCCTCGCCGGCGTAGACCATCTTGGCCAGCCAATACAGGGCGGCGTCGGGGTCGGAGCCGCGCAGCGATTTGATGAACGCGGAAATGGTATCAAAATGGATATCGCCGTCCTTGTCGTACAGCACGGCCCGGCGCTGGATCGACTCTTCGGCCACCGCCGTCGTGATATCGATCACGCCGTAGGGGTCCGGCGGGGTGGTCTCGACGGCCAGCTCAAGGGCGTTCAGCACGGCCCGGGCGTCGCCGTTGGCCACGTTGACCAGGTGATCCAGGGCCTCGGCGGCCAGGTGCACCTTGCGCTGGCCGTAACCCCGTTCCTGATCGGCCAGAGCTTGCCAGACTATCGCCCGCAAATGGTCTTCGGTTAAACTATGGAGCTGGAAAATGCGGGAGCGAGAGACCAGCGGTTTGTTGACTTCAAAATAAGGATTTTCGGTGGTCGCGCCCACCAGGATGACGGTGCCGTTTTCCACGTGGGGCAGCAAGGCGTCCTGTTGGGCCTTGTTGAAGCGATGCACCTCGTCGATGAACAGGATGGTTTTCTGGCCGAACATGCCGCGCTTATCCTGGGCCACCTCGATGGCTTCCCGAATATCTTTGACGCCGCTGAGCACGGCATTGAGGGCAATAAAGTGGGCGTGGGTGGTATTGGCGATGATCCGGGCCAGGGTTGTTTTACCCGTGCCGGGTGGGCCATAGAAAATGATCGAGGAAAGCTGGTCGGCCTGAATGGCCCGGCGCAGCAACCGGCCCGGGCCGATAATGTGCTCCTGGCCGATGAATTCGTCCAGCGTGCGCGGTCGCATGCGGGCGGCCAGCGGCGCTTCTTTTTCCAGGTGTTGCTCACGGGCGTGATCGAATAAGTTCATCAGCTCAATTATACCACGGTCAAGGTGCAATAAAAAGGGTCTTGCCCTGGCCTGCATGAAGTACTTTTGGGCCCGGTTTATCGTGACTTTTGTCACTACTATTTATCTGAGTTATCCGGTATACTACGATAGGTTGCTCCAGAACCGGTTCTAAACCCGTTTGCGCCAGTTTCGCAGATGTGATAAAATAGTAGTTAAGATTATTCTCAATTAAGAAACTAAGCGCAAGTTGTGATTTAGGTAACTTTCTTGACTGCACGCGGCTCCAACTTGCGCCTTGACGGGAGGGTGCTGTTTTTAATGCAACAAATCACGGCTAGTTTAGTTGAAGAATTGCGGGCGTGTGGGCTGCGGGTAACGCCGCAGCGGGCCATTATTTTTGCAGCCATCGAAAAGCTGGAAGGCCACATCACCGCCGAACAGATTTTTCAAGAGGTGCAAAAGGTCAATCCGTACATTAGTCTGGCCACGGTTTACCGGACGTTGGAGTTGCTGCAAGAGTTGAACCTGATCAGCCAGACCAATTTTGGTCGTAGCCAGGCTTATTTTGCCCTCAAGGAGCACGGCCCCCATCACCATCTGGTCTGTGTTGAGTGCGGTAAGATCGAAGAATTTGAGGATGCCTTGTTTGAGCCGGTTCGGCTCAGCTTGAGACAACAGTTTGGTTTTGAAGCTCATACTGAGCATATGAGTATATTCGGCCTCTGCCAAAGATGCCGGCAGGGGTAAAGCCAAAAATTCAATCCACATCATCGCCCGGATATGGAAATTGCAGTATCTTGAGCCTGACAGCGGTGTTGTAGCCTTAGCAGGTCAGGCCGCCCCAGTTCAGCGGTGTGGTAAGGTTTGCTTGAATTGGTTTAAGGGCGCATAATCATATTCAACCTCAATGACTGTTTCGCTGTCCACGTTGTTGTGGTAAAGCCCTTACAATACGAGGGCTTTTTTGTTGTCCAGGTGTCCATATCCATAACCTATCAGGGAGTAAACAATGAAAAAACGACAGGCTCGATTTTTGACGATTGTGACGGCGCTAGCCGCGGCTGCGGCCGTGGCTGTCCCAAATGTGCTGGCCTCAGGCAGTGAGGGGGGGGAGAAGGACACAGTATCGCCATCATTTTTCTGTGGGTGGCCGTAATTCTGATCCTGGCCAAGCTGGTTAGCCTGATCGAGCGGTTTGGCCAGCCGGCCGTATTGGGTGAGTTGGTTTTAGGTGTTATCCTGGGTAACCTGATGTTGGTTGGCGTTTATTGGTTTGAGCCAATCGCCGAGAACGAGATCATCCAGTTCCTGGCCGAACTGGGTGTGGTTGTGCTGTTGTTCCAGGTTGGGCTTGAAACCAGGGTGGCGGAAATGCGGCTGGTTGGCCTGCGGGCTGCCCTGGTGGCGGTGGTCGGCGTCATCGTCCCCTTTGTGTTGGGGACATACGTGGTTGGCCCTTTCTTGTTGCCCGGCCTTTCATCGAACACCTATCTCTTCCTGGGCGCGGCGTTAACAGCGACTTCAGTCGGCATTACCGCAAGGGTTTTTCGCGACCTGGGCGTGGTCCAGAGTTCTGAGGCCAAGATTGTGCTCGGCGCCGCCGTGATTGACGATGTGTTGGGTTTGATTGTGTTGGCAGTCGTCTCGGCGATTGTCTCTTTTGGCGTGGTTAGTGCAGCCCAGGTGGCCTGGATTATTGCCAAAGCAGTTCTGTTCTTGGGTGGGGCCATTGTGCTGGGGCAATTGGTGGCGCCCTTAATTTCCGGGCTATTTTCCAAGATCAATGCCGGCATCGGGATGAAGTTTGTATTGGCTTTCAGCTCCGCCCTCCTTTTTGCCAACCTGGCTGAAGCTATCGGCCTGGCCCCGATTGTCGGCGCGTTTACCGCCGGTCTCATCCTGGAGCCGGTCCATTTCCGCAATTTCAAAGACCCGGCAGTGATCGACCATCTCAAAGAGGCCCTGCAAAACGCCGATCCTGAAGTAAAAGAGTCGGTTGGTCGAGTGTTGGAGGCTCACGCCGAGCGGCACGTGGAGGAACTGCTGGAGCCAATCGGTTATCTGCTGGTGCCGCTGTTCTTTGTGCTGACCGGTATGGCGGTAAAAATCGACACGCTCTTCAACCCGTCGATTTTGCTGGTGGCTTTGGGGATCACTATCGCGGCAATTCTTGGCAAGATTGTGACCGGTTGGGTAGCCGGCAGCGGGATCAAAAAGTCGGTGGTGGGCTGGGGGATGGTGCCCCGGGGTGAGGTCGGTTTGATTTTCGCCACCATTGGTAGATCGCTCGGCGTGGTCACCGATGAGGTCTTCTCGGTGATCGTCATTATGGTGATTTTTACCACCCTGCTGACGCCACCGGTACTGACGTTTCTGCTAAAACGGGCCAGAACTGTTACGCCCCAGGAACTGTCTACGCCGAGTTCCTCGCCCAGCCCGGCGTCATCTTAAGCTGTAATCTTGCCTTTGTTGTTCAATTCGTAACCAATATTGAAACGTGTATACAAGGGTGCGACCTGGCTAGTCGCACCCTTTTGATTTGTTTGAGACAGCCTCGAGTTGGGTTGAGAGTTCTTTGTTTTCTGGAACTTGCTCCATAAAGGAGGTGCGCAGTTGGACATCCTCAATGGTCTTGGCTCGTTTTTTCAGCAGTTCGCAGCCCGCTTGTAAGGCAACAACTGCTTTTTCTTTGTTACCCCCGGCCTGTAACACCCAGTAGGCGGTCAGATAAAGCCGAATGGGATGTTTCAGCCCCGCGGCGCCGCGGTCTTGCAGGGCAGCCAGGCACGCCTCGATTCTCTGCCGGGCCTGATCGATCTGACCGGCCGCCAGCAGGCAACGAGCCAGCCCGGCTTGAGCATCTAAAGCCCCAGCCTGGTTACCCAACTCCTGCTGGAGCTTGTGTCCCTGGCTGTAGGCGGCCTCGGCCTTGGTCAAGTCGCCCAGCAGTTCCTGAGCCAGACCGAGTTCCAGCCAGCTCTGGCTTTCCAGTGGCCGTAGCCCAAAGCGTTGGAATATTTCCAGGGCCTCGCCGGCGTAATCACGAGCCGTCCAATATTCACCGCGACTCAAATCAATTCCGCTCAAAACAACCAGGTCCTCGGCCTTGCCGCGCCCATCGTCCAGCTGGCGCCGGATCGTCAGGGCGGCTTGCAGATAACTCTGAGCTAAGGCTGGCTCGCCCAAAGCGCGGTAGATCATAGCCAGGTGATTCAGACTGCGAGCTTCGCCCAGGCGACTACCGATAAGACGATTCAGGGTCAATGCTTGCTGGCAGTAGCGAAGGGCCTGGCCATAATCGCCCTGATCAAAATGAAGCCCGCCCAACAGCAACAGACTGTCGGCTTGAATGTAACGGTTGCCGGCGGCTTGACTAAGGGCATTCGCCTGTTGACCGGCCTGCGCTGCTTCAGCATAATTATTCAAGTTTTTATGGATGGCTCCTTGCTGGTTCAGGGCGCGGGCTTGTTCAGAGCTGCCATTAAGCTGGCCTAAGTTGTGGTGAGCAGCTTGCAGCCGTTCCTGGGCCAGGCCAAAGTGGCCCTGCGCGGCCGCAATTTCGGCTAATATGAGCAAAGCAGCGGCTTCTAAGCGGGCTTCGCCAGCCTGGCGAGCTGCGGCCAGGGCGGTCTGCGCGGCCGTATCGGCCTGGTTGAAGCGATTGTTGGCCTGTTCAAAGGATGCTTGCCGCTGAAGTACGACTGCCTGTTGGGTCGGCTCAGCCAGCGTTTGAGCTAACGCCAGTAAGGCCATCAGGTCAGCCGCCTGGGCTGATCGAACCCCGAGGTGTTGGTAGATTTGTTCGCGGCGCAATAATAACTCAAATTTTTGGGGTTGGGTGGTCTCATTCAGTCCCAGTTGCTCCAAAGCATCTAACGCCTGGGTATATCTGAGTAAGGCGTTTTGTTGAGCATGAATCGACTCGGCCAACCTGGCCGCCTGGAGACTGTAAGTTAGCCCTTTGTCCGGTTCCCCGGCTTGCAGAAAGTGATGAGCCAGCTCTTCGCTGACAGCCTCAAGGTTGCTGGGGTAACGTCGTTCCAGCGCTTCGCCGGCGGCTCGATGCAAAGAGCGTCGTTTGAGCGCGGTCAAATCTTCGTATAGCGTTCGTTGAAGCTGGCGATGGCTGAACTCCAGCCAGTTCAATCGGGAGCCCTGGTGAATCAGTTGCCGCTCCAACAAAATGTCCAGACTCTCGTAAAAATCCGGTTCGACGTGCTGATCCATCTCCTGCAAATCGGATGTGGCAAAGGTTGGCCCCAACACCGCCGCCTGATTCAGAACAAGTTGGGTTTTGCGGGGCAAGCGATGGACGCGCCGGAGGATCACTTCAGGAAGCTGAACCGGTAAACTGGCCTCAACGACCGGTTCGAAATGGCGCTGCCCTCCCCGCCAGGTTACAACATTTTCATCGGTGAGCAGCCGGGCTATTTCAGCCGTATAAAGAGGATTACCCTGACTGCGGCGGTAGATGGTGGCGACCAGGTCGGCCGGAACGGTCTGAGACCAGATTTGACCGAGTAACTCGGCGACTTCTGCTTCAGCCAACGGTTTCAAGTTGAGCCGGGTATAGTGGCGATACTGGTTAAAACTCTCCAGGATTTCGGCTAAGAGTTGGTGCTGGGCCACTTCACTTTCCCGGTACAGCCCCACAATCATTAAGTTCAAGCCGGCGCAGTGACCGGCCAGGTATTGCAGCAACCTCAAGCTGCTGTGATCAGCGTAATGCAGATCATCCAATATCAACAGCCAGGGTTGCTCAGCGGTGACCTCGGCCAATGTTTCGGCCAGGCTGAAACGCCTGGTTGGGTCGGGATGCCCTTCCATTGAAAAGAGATTGCGGTCAGCCTCAGTCAAAAGAGTAAAAAATTGGGCGATTTCAGGCGCATAGGGCGCAACTCGATCCAGTAATTTCCCAACCGGGGAAATCTTAAGTTTACCTGAGTCGTTCTGGTTGTCGGCAGTATTGGCCAGGTAATCGTTGACGGCATCGATAAAAGGTTGCCCGGCCCGCCGCCCGTCTGGTTGGCGGCAGTTGCCCAGCAGCAAGGTAGCCCGGTTGAGATGTTGGGCCAGTTCCCGGACCAGGTGGGTTTTGCCAAGACCGGCTTCACCGGCGATCATCACCAGTTGGCCCTGACCCTGCTCGGTTTTGGTCCATAAAGCCTGGAGTTGTTGCCAAATTTCTGCCCGCCCCACCGGCGGCTGGCCCCGGTAAGGCGCAAAAGCCGGGGGCTGGACGTCGCTGCTCACCACAACCCGCATCCCGGCTAAGATGCGTCGGGTTTGACGGGCGGTGGCATACCGTTTGTTGGGGTCTTTATCTAATAGTTTCAGAATAAGATGTTCAACCGTGTCCGGCAACGCCGGGTTAAGCTGCCTGGGCGGAAGAGGTTGGCGGCGGCGATGCTGCTCCATCAGCTCCTGGTCGGAACCGCCAAAAGGACGCTGGCCAGTGAGCATCTCGTACAGAATGATGCCCAGGGCGTATAAATCGGTCCGGGCGTCGATGGGATGGCCCAAAATCTGTTCCGGAGCCAGGTAGTGAGCCGTGATTAAATCCAGCGGCACGTCAATGGTCAGCGGCGACTTGCCGCTCTCTAACCGGCCCAGGCCAAAATCGCTAATTTTTACCCGGTCGGCCAGCAGTATATTTTTGGGCTTCAGATCGCCATGAATCACACCCTGGCTGTGGGCATATTCCAAGCCCTGGGCGATATTTTCGGCAATCCTCAAGGCCAAATTGTAAGGTAACGGTTGCCCGGCCTGCTGGTCGATCAGTTCGCCCAGGGTTTGGCCTTCAATTAGCTCCTCAACCATAAAGGGCAGACCCTGATCCCGGTCACAATCAAATACACCGACGATATTGGGATGGATTAAATCGATGATTTGACGCCCGTGCTGTAAAAACTGCTCGATGGCCCCCTCGCTAAAGGCGCGCGACAGAACTTTGATCGCCACCGGCCGGTTGAGCCGGGTATCGGTAGCTTTAAAGACCGTGCCCAGTTGACCATCGCCCATTTTGGCTTCAATGTAGTAACGGTTTTTGATCATCTGGCCGGGCAGGTTCAGCGTTTCGTGGGCCTGGAGGGTACTGATGGCGCTGTGCAGGGAAGGGTAGATGACAAAATAATCGGCATAGCCGGCCAGCTCGATCAGTTGCTGCACAGTAGTGGTGGGACCGGCCAGAGCAATAGAAGTAGTGGGCTGCTCCTTGCTTAGCTTGACCAAGGCGCTGAGTCCGGTCACTTGCAGCCGTTCGATGGCCGACATATCAACCACCACGTGGCTGGGGCCGTCGAATTTTTTTAGTTTTTGGAGCTGTTCCTTGAGTTCCAGCACCACCCGTTCATTGAAGATGCCGCTGGGTTTTAGCGTGGCGATCTTGCTGCCCGGCACTCGCTGCAACTGGACCAGGTGGGTTGAAGTTAGCTCAAAGGTCTGTCCCTCGTGGGCAATCAGCACGTTGACCGGTTTCTGGTTAGGGTATTGGGTTTGTTGAAATTTAAGGGTGTCTTCCAGAATCTGGGCCAGGTTGGCGTCGCTGTAGGCCGGGTCAAAATGGAACAGCACCAGATTTTTCACCTGGGCTTGTTGGGCCATCTCCACCCCCACAAAGGAAGAGCTGTGGCCCCAATCCTCTTTTTCGTCCGACTCCCGCTGGGTAAATTGGGCGTCGTAGATCAGGATGTCGGCGTCGGCAAAGAAATTGAGATGAGGGCGCAGGTCGAGGCCGGCCGGGTAAGCGGCATCGCTGGCGTAAACCAAAACGCGGTCGCCTTTCTCAAAGCGAAACGAGTAAGCGTCGCCGGGATGCTCATTCCGCAGGCAGCGGATGCGCAGATCGCCAAATTCAAGCGTCTCGTCCGGTTTGAGGCGGATAAAGATCAACTCGGCCTGCATATAGGCCAGCGACACCGGAAAATTGACCGGCTCTTGCTGGCGCTTCAGCACCCCCTCCAGATCGTGCACGCTGTAGATGAAAATCCGGTTGCCGGGGATAAAGGCCGGGCGAAAAAATGGAAAACCTTGTATATGGTCCCAGTGAGGATGGCTGAACAGCAGGTGAATGACCCCCTGGCCCTGACCACACGGGCCGGCCATCAGCTCCAGGCCCAGGTTGCGGATGCCGGAGCCGGCGTCGATGATGAACAACTCCCGGTCGGTGCGTACTTCCACGCAGGGGGTATTGCCACCGGCGCTGCCGCTCAGCAACGGTGACAGTGTTTCCAGGTACGACGCCACAATTTGATGCCGTTTTTCCGGCGTGTCTGGTTCGACCGGCCGGCGGCCTGTCACGGCGGCGTCTTCCAAAATTGCCTGGATGAGGTCCTGTTTCAGCCCCTCATCTTCTATTTGCGAGATGCCCAGGATGGCCGAGATGAGTTTCTCCCTGACTTCCTCCGGCCGGAGCGGCGAGGGAATTGAGCCGCGCGCTCCCCAAATTCTCACTCGCATGAGGCTTGTCCTTGTGTAACTCCCCACACTAACGCTTGATCGGGCAACTTATGGCAAGTTTACCCCCTGTCTGCATTGTAGCATAAAATCAACAGCGGCAAAACGGGAAATTTGGGGGATCAAACCGCCGCGCCTTCCGGCTGCTCTTCAACGGCGGCGCGGGTGGCCGGCAATACGACGGCCAGCAGCGCGGCCATAATTCCAATGACTGCCCCGGCCTGGATCACTGGGGTCAGCCCCCACCCATCGGCCAACGCCCCAATCCCCCACACCGCCACCGCGCCCACGCCAAACATATAGCCCAGGGTCACGCCTGAGGCAAAAGCTTTACGTCCCGGCAAGAGGTTTTGGGCAATGACCACAATGATGCTGTGGGAGGCGCCTAACAAGCCCCCGCTGATGATGGTCAGGGGAAAGGCCAACCAGCCGCCGCTGAGCGGCAGGAAGTAAAGCGGGATCGAGCCCAGGCACAAGGTGGTAAAGACAACTTGGCGACGTCCCCAACGGTCGGCTAGGTTGCCGGCCAGCACGCCGGAAATGCCTGAGGTCAGCCAATAAATGCCGGTAATCGAGCCGTAGCTGAACGCGGCCCAGCCCATATTCTGAAAAATTTTAGGCAAAAAAGAGGCCGTTCCCAAAAAAGCCCAGGAGCGCAGGCCAACCAGCAGCGCCAGCAGCCCAATGGCCCCCCAGCGGATGTTCGCTGTCCGGCTCAGGCGGGCGACGGTCAGACCGGTATGAACGCCATCGCTAGGTCTGGCGACCTGGCGCATACTGGCGGCAATAAATAGCAGGATGGGGATACTCAATATCGCCGCGCCATAAATCCCGGCCGGTCCCAGCGTGTCCAAAATCAGGCCGGCCAGCATCGGGCCGCTGGCCAGGCCGGCCTGTCCAAACAAAAAGAAGATGGCCGTGGCCGTAGCGGCCCGGCTGATCACGGCCATGCCGGCGTGCACGGTCCCCTGGGGATGGAAGGCGCCGGAGCCGACCGCCGCCAGACTGAATGGGATCATAAACAGCCCAAAATTGTTGCTGGTTTGGGCCACAAATACGGCCAGGGCCATACAGCCTACCGTCCAGGGCACGCTCACCGTGCCCAGCCAGCGGCTGCCGATCCTGTCCGATAGCCAGCCAAAAAAAGGCTGGGTTAACGAGGCTATGAACTGGTAGGCACCAATGGCCAGGCCAATCCGGGTCGCGCTCAGGCCCATTGGCTGGCTAAAGAAGGTGACCAACACCGGCCCCATGTTGCCAAAAATATCAACCGTCAGGTGGGCCAGTGAGACGGCCAGAAATATTCTATGGCTAAAGAGTGACATCGCCTGCCTCGCCAATGGTGGGTTGAGACATTATAACTTGCCTTTGGTTTGGCAACAATCTTCGCTCTGGTTCAGAGGTCGAAGTTAAGCGTGGGTTCACCATTTGCTCCCCCCTTCAGCCCCGGTTATAATCTGCCTTAGAAAGTATGTTCTATGAGGTTGTGATGTCCCTGGCTGATCTACTGGAACATTGGCGTAGCCACTCCAATATTGCCGACAACATCGCCGCCTGGCGGACGCTGCCGCCGCGGCCGGCCCAAACCGCGCCCTGGCCGCCAGACCTGCACCCCGCCTTAATCGAGGCGTTGCGCGCCCGCGGTATTACCGACCTCTATACCCACCAGGCGGCGGCCTGGGAGCATATTCGGGCCGGCCGCCAACCGGTGATCGTGACCGGCACGGCCAGCGGCAAAAGCCTCTGCTATAACCTGCCCATTCTCGATCGTCTCCTCCGCCAGCCTGATAATCGCGCTCTTTACCTCTTCCCCACCAAAGCCCTGGCCCAAGACCAGGCCGCCTCGCTCCGCCAACTAATTGCATCCGTTTTAGACAGTACTGGCCCAGCTAATAATTCACCACGCTTTGCGACCAATCACCACACTTGCCCTGCGGGTTCACCATTCACCATCTCTACCTACGACGGCGACACGCCCTCGTCTCTCCGCCCGGCCATTCGCCAGCACGTCCGCCTGCTCATCACCAACCCCGACATGCTCCACGCCGGCATCTTGCCTCACCACCCTCGCTGGGCCGACTTCTTCCATCACCTCCAATTCATCGTGATCGACGAGATGCACGCCTACCGCGGCGTCTTTGGCGCTCATGTGGCCAACGTGCTGCGCCGCTGCCAGCGGATTGCCCGCTTCTACGGCGCCCGCCCGCAGTTTATTTTTACCTCGGCCACGATTGCCAATCCCACCGAACTGGCCGGGCAGCTCAGCGAGCAAGCCGTTGTGCTGGTTGATCATGATGGCGCGGGGCGCGGGGCCAAACATTTTCTCATCTACAATCCGCCGCTGGTCAATCACGAGCTTGGCTTGCGGCGTAGCGCCCTATCTGAGAGCGTCCGGTTGGCCCAGGCTTTGATCGAGCACGACCTCCAGACGATCATCTTTGCCCGTGCCCGGCGCACCGTCGAAATCCTGTTGAATTATCTGCACAGTACGGTCCCCACAAGTGAGCCGGCTGAGGGACCGGGCGTCCGGGGCTATCGCAGCGGTTATCTGCCCCGGCAGCGCCGGGAGATCGAGGCCGGTTTGCGCGCCGGCCGCGTTCGGGCCGTGGTGGCAACCAGCGCCCTGGAACTGGGCGTCGACATCGGCCAGATGGCCGTGGCCGTGATGGCCGGCTATCCGGGTAGCATTGCCGCAACCTGGCAGCAGGCCGGCCGGGCCGGGCGGCAAACGGCCGACTCGCTGGCCGTGCTGGTTGCCTCGGCCAGCCCGCTGGACCAATTTCTGGCCCATCACCCGGCTTATTTTTTTGAACGTTCGGTTGAGCAGGCCCTGCTCAACCCCGATAATTTGCTCATTCTGTGGCAACATCTGCGCTGCGCCGCCTTTGAGCTGCCCTTTGAGCCGGGCGAGGGCTTTGGCCGGGTGGAGACCGGGCTGGTGGCCGAGCTGCTCGAGTTGCTGCACCAGGCTGGCGACCTGCATCGCTCCGGTGACAAATATTTCTGGATGGCCGACCACTATCCGGCCGAGCAGGTTTCATTGCGCCGCGCCTCGCCGGAGCGGGTGCTGCTCCAGGCAGCCGTGGCCGACGAGTGGCAAACTATTGGTGAAGTGGACCTGGCCAGCGCGCCCTGGCTGGTCCATCCGCAGGCCATTTACCTGCACGAGGGCGAGTCTTACCTGGTTGAAACCCTGGACCTGGCCCAAAATGTCGCCCAACTGCGCCCGCTCAAAGTGGACTATTTCACCGAGCCGCAGCGAGAGATCAGCGTGGCCCTCAGCGAGCTACGAGCCGAAGCTGAGGTTCGCGGGGGAACAAAGGCTTATGGCGACCTCTGCGTCACAACCCATGTGACCGGTTTTCGGCGGATCAAATGGTTTACCCAGGAACGCCTGGGTGAAGGCGAAGTGGCCTTGCCGCCGACCGAGCTGCAAACGACCGGTTACTGGCTGGCTCTGGCCCCAGCCACCGTCGAGCGGTTGCGGGCGGAAGGGTTGTGGAGCAACGATCCCAATGACTACGGCCCCAACTGGCCCAGCCAGCGCGATCAGGCCCGCGCCCGCGATGGTTATCGCTGCCAGATCTGTGGCGCAGCCGAGCAAGGCCGGGCGCACGACGTCCATCACAAAATCCCCTTTCGCCGGTTTAACTCGTATCAGCAGGCCAACCAGTTGACCAATCTGGTCACCCTGTGCCGGAACTGCCATCGCCAGGCCGAGGTGGCCGTGCGTATGCGCAGCGGCCTGGCCGGCCTGGCTGCTGCCGTGGGTCACCTGGCCCCGTTATTTTTGATGTGCGACGCCAACGATGTGGCGGTGCATACCGAACCCCGGTTGGCCTGGGCCGCGGATCGACCCGCGGTCATCATTTATGAGCTGGTGCCTGGCGGCATTGGCCTGAGCGAGCGTTTGTTTGAGTTGCACGAACAGTTGGTCAACCAGGCTTACCAGTTGGTGACCGCCTGCGGCTGCGTCGAGGGTTGTCCTTCGTGCGTCGGCCCGGCCGGTGAGGATGGGGTTGGCGGTAAGCGGCAAACATTGGCGATATTGGAGCTGTTGGCGGAGAAAGTGGAGCGAGGAGCGTAGAGTGTGGAGCGAGGAGCGTGAAGCGAGGAGCGAGGAGCGTAGAGCGTGGAGAAAACGGATGGCATTATTTATCAAATTTAGATGAGGTATAGATGGTAAAAAGTGACTTGAGTAACTCCTTCACTGTGAGAGAAGCGGTTAAAAACTATACAGAACTCAGGGTTTATCAGTTGGCTTTTGAAGCGGCTATGGCGATTTTTGAGCTTTCCAAACAGTGGCCGTCTGAAGAGAAATACTCATTGACTGACCAGATTCGACGATCCTCACGGTCAGTCTGTGGAAATATTGCCGAAGGGTGGCGCAAACGCCGCTATCCGGCCCATTTTGTTAGCAAATTGAGCGACGCGGATACGGAAGCGGCTGAAACCGAGGTCTGGCTTGATTTTGCTTTGAAGTGTGGTTACTTGCAGAATACTGACTACGCCAAGTTGCGCGATAATTACGATCATATTTGCCGTATGTTGTCGAAGATGATGACGACCCCGGAAAGTTGGGGATTGAATTCACCTGATGGAAAGCGTAGGGCGTAGGGCGTTGTAGCGTTTTTTGGCTTTACGCTTTACGCTCTACGCTCCTCGCTTCCCGCTTTACGAGATAAAAGATGCCTTCATTATCAGACAAGCTCAAATCACTCGGTGTAAAGGTGGGGGCGCGGGACCTGCCGCCGCCACAGCCGCGGCGACAGGCTTACGCCGTGGAGCAAATCGTCTCCGGCCGTTTTCAGCCAACTGCCCACGGCCAGATATTTGTGGCCGAAAAATCATACTCGCCCGACTATCGCCACGGGCGCATTGGTTTGCACCTCAGTACCTCGCTGCAAACCATCGCTCGGTGGGCCAATGACCTTCGGCTGGTCGGCGCTGCCCCGGCCAGTTTGGCTTTTCTGGATACCGAAACCACCGGCCTGGCCGGCGGCAGCGGCACCTATGCTTTCTTGATCGGCGTGGGTCGTTTTGAAGGCGAGCAGTTCCGCCTGGCCCAGTTCTTTATGGCCGATCCGGTCGAGGAGCCGGCCCAACTGGCCGCGCTGGCCGATTTTTTAGCGCCCTGCCAGGCGCTGGTAACCTTCAACGGTAAAGCCTTCGACGCGCCGTTGCTGAACAGCCGTTACATCACCAACGGCCAGCCTTCACCGTTGCTCGCCCTGGCCCACCTTGACCTGCTGCCCCTGGCCCGGCGGCTGTGGCGGGATCGACTGCCCAGCCGGGCGCTGGGGCAACTGGAGCTGCAGATCCTGCAGGCCGGCCGGACTGAGGAGGACATCCCCGGCTGGCTCATCCCCACCGTTTATTTTAACTACCTCCGCAGCGGCGACGCTCGCCCGCTGAAGGGCGTCTTTTATCACAATGCCATGGATGTTCTGGCGATGGCCGCGCTGCTCAACCACATCACCGGTCTGCTGGCCGATCCGCTGAATGGAGGAGTCGAACACGGGGTCGATCTGGTGGCTTTGGCCAAATTCTTTGAGGCCTTGGGCCAGCTCGACCGGGCGGTCCACCTGTATCGCCATGGGCTGGCCCAGGAGCTGCCGGAGGATTACTACTGGGAGACTCTGGAGCGGCTGGCCTTGCTGCTCAAACGGCAGGAAGATTGGCCGGCCGCGCTGGCGTTATGGCAGCAAGCGGCCGCGGCTCGCCAGATTTACGCCCACGTTGAGTTGGCCAAGTTTTACGAGCACCGGGCCGGCGACTACCGCCAGGCTCTCTATTGGACTGAAACAGCCCTGGCTATTGTCCGGGCGCCGGCCTATCCCCCGGCCGGACGTCGCCGCTGGCGCGCCGAGCTGGAACATCGGTTGGGCCGGCTCCAGCGCAAATTGAAGCAATTTAGCTGACCTTAAGATTAGGACTTTTATAACACTTGACGGGCCATACTTTTCCCTCTATACTTTCATTAGAATAGTTTTTCCACTTTGCCGATGCTGTGCGAAGTCAAGATTTACCCAACCTAAACTCGTTATCGTTGTTATTGATCATGCGGCCAGGGCCGGCTGCATTTCCCCAACAATGATTTAACTGATTCGGCCAAAAATTGCTTATCAGGGAGACGCCTAATGGTTAAGCCTCGACCGAATACGAATTGGATTGGACAAACGGTTGGCGGTCGCTACAAAATCGAAGCCGTGCTGGGCCAGGGGGGCATGTCGTCCGTTTATCAGGCCACCGATCCCAACCTGCGGCGAACGGTGGCCATCAAACTGATCCACCCTCACTTATCCAGCGACCCGGAGTTTGTGCGGCGTTTTGAGCAAGAAGCGGCCGCGGTGGCCCAACTGCGCCATCCCAACATCATCCAGGTCTATGATTTTAACCACGATGATGATCTTTACTACATGGTCCTGGAGTATGTGCCCGGCGAAACGTTGCAGAGCCGGCTGGCTGCTCTTGACGCGACCAAACAACGCTTGCCGTTAGCGGACTCGATCTCGATCATGGCCACCGTCTCTGAGGCCGTGGCTTACGCTCATAGCCGGGGGATGATCCACCGCGATCTCAAACCGGCCAATGTGATGTTGACTCCCTCCGGCCAGCCGATTTTGATGGATTTTGGGGTGGCCAAAATGTTGGGCGGGACGCAGCACACCGCCACCGGGGCGATTGTTGGCACGGCCAAATATATGTCGCCGGAGCAGGCCCGCGGCGACCGGCCCGACGAGCGCACCGATATCTACTCGCTAGGCGTAATGCTGTATGAGTTGGTGGCCGGCCAGCCGCCGTTTGACGCCGACACCACTGTCGCCGTGTTGATGAAACACGTTACCGAGCCGGTGCCCGATATCCGGCAAATTCGCAACGACCTGCCGGATGATTTGGTGGCGATTATCAAGACTGCCTTGCAGAAGAAACCGGACGACCGTTACCAGAGTGCGACCGAGCTGGCCGCCGCCCTCAAAAGAGTGATCGTTCAGGACCAAACGATGGTCGCAGCCGCCGACGACCTGGATAGCACCCAGTTGGTTTCGCCTGCAACGCGACGGAGCTTCACCTCGGCCCCGGCTGCAGCCGCGGCTAAACCGGCCAGCCCCGCTCCTGAGACCGCCTCCTCCGGCGGGCGGAGCATGTGGATTTTTGGCGCCGTGGCCGTTGGGCTGATCCTGCTGGTGGCCGTGGGCGCTATTTTTATGTTCTCTGGGTCGGCCGGCTCGGCCGATGAGCCGGCTGAACCCGCTGCCCTGGCGATGACGGGCGACCAAAATCTACCGCCGGCGACCGGGATGGTCCGGATCAATGGCGGCAATTATACAGTTGGCCTGGACCCGGCTGACAACGAGCATGCTCCGGCTCAGCGGGTCGATGTGGCTGAGTTTTGGATCGACCGGTATGAGGTGACCAATCGTCAATACGCCGACTTCCTGACCACCTCCGGCGGCGCGCCCCCGCCAGACTGGCCCAATGGCGACATCCCGGCCGATCAAGCCAACCATCCGGTTAAGGGCGTTACCTGGGCCCAGGCTGTAGCTTTTTGTGAGTGGGCCAATAAACGTTTGCCGACCGAGGCTGAGTGGGAGGTGGCGGCGCGCGGGGTCGATAGTCGCCTTTACCCGTGGGGGGATGACCCGCGGGCGGTCGAGTTGCCCCGCAGCGGTACTTATGAAGTCGGCGCGAAGCCGACCAACCAAACCCCCAGCGGCGTGTTCGATATGGCCGGCAATGTTTGGGAGTGGGTTGGGGAGACCTATGCCCCGGTGGCCAGCGGCCGGCGAGTTTTGCGCGGCGGCGCGAACGGTTTTATCAAGGATATGGCCTACCGTCTCCAGGGCGACCCGACAACGCCGACCATGTATGCCACTGCCGGTATTCGCTGCGCCGCCAGCCAGGTGGATGAGAGCGGCATCGCCCCTGTTCAGTTGGCTGAGGGAGTGCTGTATCAGGATAGCTTTGCCGATCCCGGCAGCGGCTGGCCGGTGCTGGCCGAGAATGCCCGCTTCTTTGGCTACCACCCCCCTGATTTCTACCACGTCGAGTTGAGCCAGCCGGATAGCCAGACGGCCATCACCAGGCCGCCCAACTTTGACGACATCACCGTTGAAAGTGAGGTTCGGGTCGATAAGACCGATACCGAAACCGGCAATTATCGTTATGGGCTGGTTCTGCGCCGGGCGAATGAGACTGACTATTACGCCTTCGTCATCTCTAATCGGGCCGGCGACTGGCAGGTGCTCAAGAGCAGCCCGTCCGGCCAGGAGGTGCTGGCCGAAGGTCCGGTGCAGACGTTGAAAGGGTTTGCGCCGACCGGTTTTTCGCCCGATGACTCCGACTCACTGCGGGTCGACGCCAGCGGTCCCAACTTTGCTTTTCATGTGAATGGTGATGTGGTCGCTCAGGTTAGCGATGCTGACTACGCCAGCGGTGAGACCGGTTTTTACGTGGAAACCCTGGATGAAACGCTGGCCCATATTCATTACGATATCCTGACCATCCGTGAGCTGGAGGCTGAGGCCATTGTTATGGCGCCGACCGAAACGCCCGAACCCACTGTTGCGGCCCCCGAAACCCCGATGCTTGAGCCTGAACCGACCGAGCCGGCTGCCACTGCTGTTTCGGATACGCTGCCAACCCAGGAACCTACGCCCGAACCCTCCCCCACCCCAAGCCCGACTCCAACCGAGGAGATTCTACCCACTCCCACCAACACCCCCGCTCCGACCAACACGCCTGCGCCGCCACCCTCCCCCGCAGTGTCGGCGCCTGCCGGGATGGTGCTGATTTCGGCTGGCAGCTTTACGATGGGTTCAGCCAACGGCCAGGCTGACGAATCGCCGCCCCATCAGGTCTCGCTGGATGCCTATTTGATCGACAAATTTGAGGTGTCCAACGCCGACTACCGCCGCTGTGTGGCTGAAGGGGGCTGCACCCAGACCAACTCAGCCGATGGTTTCACCCGCTTTGGCTATCGCGACGCCCCGGAGTTCAACAATTACCCGGTGGTCAATGTGACCTGGGATCAGGCCAGGGCTTACTGCCGTTGGGCCGGCAAACGTCTGCCAACCGAGGCCGAGTGGGAATATGCGGCCAAAGGGCCGGACAATCTGACCTGGCCCTGGGGCAATAGCTTCAATGCCAGCCTGTCGGCGGCCGGCTCGCCCGACACCGAGCCGGTCAACAGCTTTGTCGGCGGGGCCAGTCCCTTTGGGGTATTCAATATGGCCGGCAACGTCAATGAGTGGGTGGAAGATGTTTACAGCGCCAATTTCTACGTCAACTCACCGGCCGAAAATCCGGTTAACAGCAGTGGGGCCAATTTGCGGGTCTTCCGTGGCGGCAGCTTTGCCAACCCCGACGGCGCGTTCTATACCACCACGCGGCGTTACAATCGAGAACCATCCTTTAGTGATGTTGACATTGGCTTTCGCTGCGCTCGGGATGCCCAATAGGTTCAATTTTACTCACCCGGAACAGTCAGCAAAAGACGGAGGCTCAATTCATAGCCTCCGTCTTTGTTATTGGCTAATTGTGACTTATGATGTTACAGATTGAGATTTACTCGGAGGCAACAGACAATGGTATATGAGGATGTGATCAACCGGTTACAAGCCCTGGCCGACCCCGCGGCGGTCGCCGGGATGGCCAAATTTGCCGTGGGCGGACAGCACACTCTGGGCATTTCCATCCCGACTCTGCGCCGGATGGCTAAAGAGATCGGCAGAAATCACGACCTGGCCCAACAACTGTGGGCCTCCGGCATTCACGAGGCCCGGATTCTGGCCGCGTTCATTGACAACCCGCAGCAGGTCAGCGAAGCGCAGATGGACGCGTGGGTCAAAGATTTCGATTCTTGGGATGTGTGCGACCAGTGCTGCATCAACTTGTTCAGGCAAACGCCTTTGGCCTATCAAAAGGTGGTCGAGTGGAGTAATCGGGAGGAGGAGTTCGTCAAACGAGCCGCGTTTGCCCTGCTGGCCACGCTGGCCGTGCACGACAAAAAGGCCGGGGATGAACGCTTCAGCGACTTTTTGCCGCTCCTCCAGCGGGCTGGCACGGACGAGCGCAACTTTGTCAAAAAGGCGGTCAACTGGGCCTTGCGGCAAATCGGCAAGCGGAACCGCAATCTCAATCAGGCCGCGATTCAAGCCGCCCAGGAGATGCAGCAGTTGGAATCGAAAAGCGCCCGCTGGATTGCCGCGGACGCTTTACGGGAACTGACGAGTGAGAAGGTGCAACAAAAACTGAGCGCCATTTAGCTACCAGGTGACCGGCACTTAACTAAAGTGCCGGTCACCTTACAACTGAGTTAAATTAGTGCCTGAAAAGCAGTTTGCCGCTCTCGGCCACGCATGCGGCAATAGCCGCTTTGCCCAGGTCCAGCAGGACGAACGGGGCCACCCCGGCCAGCCAGGCCTGCTGCCAACTGCCCAGCAGTGCCGCCAGCCAACTGGCCCCGACCAGGTAAAGCGCCAGCATCCCGGCCAGGGCGGCCACAAAGTTGCCCCACCACTTTTGGGTAGCCAGCCGTTCGGCCAACCAGCCGGCCACAAAGGCGGCCGGCGCAAAACCGATCAAATAGCCAGCCGTTGGGCCGAAGAAGGCAGCCGGGCCGGAGCCGTTGGCGTCGAGCGGCAGGCCCGTGGCGATTAGCCCCAGGTAGCTCAACTGGGCCAGCGCGCCCCCCCAGGCCCCCAACACCAGCCCCGCCAGAACTACGGCCAGCGGCTGCATCGTAATCGGTACCGGGGTGAAGGGCAGGTAGATGGTCACCCGCGCAGCCAGGGCGGTGACAGCGGCAAAGATCACAATAGCGGCGACCCGGCGCCAGACGGTTTGGTTCAGATAGGTGGTTAAAGATTGACTAGGCATCAGTGAGTTGAGACTCCTTTCTTTGATTAACTGGTCGCTGCCTCCGGCCTGAGCCGAGACAGAGAAGCCTGATTATACTATACTTGTTGTCAAGTTATAAATTGGCAACCCGGCTGGGTGCGTCCCAAGTTTTGGGAAGCACAGGGGGGAACGGGGGGACACCCCCCGAAATCCCCCGGCCTGTCCTAAATTCTGGGACAGACCCACCCGGCTTCATTTTGGATGTCGGGTTGGATTTTTTAGCGGCGGACACCCCGCACTTGGCTTCATCGGATTGGCTCTTTAAGTGACCGGCACTTTCTGCTAATTTTTGGCTTGGAATTGCCACCCAAGTGCCTGAAATTTAGCTCAGAAATAATGATGGAAGTGCCGGTCACTTTAGCTGCCTTAAATTGTGGACGCCCCCAGCGGATTCAGCCATTTGGCAAATCAAAATCGTTCATAGTAAAATTAGCTGCTTCTGATGCAGCTTTATCCCCAGAGAGGAGGTGCAACCGGCAGAAATTCGGCGGCTGATCTTGAGTATTAGTCTCAATCACCTCGTTAAAGTTTTCCAAATAATCTAAACTAAAATTTGACCCAAGGGAGGAGCAAAACTTATGTCAAAGAAATTACTCTTGCTCGTACTGGCGACGTTGTTGGTAAGTTTAGTAGCGGCCCAATGCGGCCCGGCCCCCACCCCCGAGACCATTACCGTGATTGAAACGGTGGTGGTGAAGGAGGAAGTCGAGAAGATTGTAACGGTCGAGGTGCCGGTGGAGGCGCAGATGGCCGAGCAAGGGCCCCTGGTGGTGTTTGGCGCTTACGCCACGGCGATTGAGGAGCCGTGGGATGGCGTTATCCACTCTGCCCTCAATAAAGCCCAGGCCGCCGGTAAAATTCAATATACCTACACCGACGATATCGGTTATGCCGGCGATATGGAGCGGGTGCTGCGGGAAGTGGCCGAAGAGACCAAGCCCGATATCATCTTTGGCGACGCGTTTGGCAATGAAGAAGCGGTCCGCCGGGTGGCGGCCGACTATCCGGAGATTGCCTTTGTCTTTGGCTCCGGCGGCGGCCCGGCCGAGCCAAACTTCTCGGTGTTCGACAACTGGATCCACGAGCCGGCCTACCTCAGCGGTATGCTGGCCGGCGGCCTGACCAAAAGTAATGTCATCGGCGTGGTCGGTGGGTTACCGGTGCCGGAAGTCAACCGGATTGTCAACGCATTCATTGCCGGAGCCGAGTCGGTCAACCCGGAGGTGGATGTGAAGACCTCCTTTATCAATAGCTGGTTCGACCCGGCCGCGGCCAAAGAAGCGGCCCTGGCCCAGGTGGATGCCGGGGCAGACGTGCTCTTTGCCGAACGCTTCGGCGTGATCGAGGCCGCCGCCGAGAATGGGCTTTACTCCTTTGGCAATATGAGCGACCAGAAGGAATTGGCGCCTGAGTCGGTGGTCAGCGGCCCGGTCTGGAATATGGAGCCGACGGTTGAGTATATTATCAACCAGGTCGCCGGCGGTACCTATACCTCGCAAGACCTCAAGGATTTCAGTATGGTCGCCAAAGGTGGGGCCAGTTTGGCCCCAATCAATGAAGGCGTCAAGGGCGGCATCCCGGCCGAGCTGGTTCAGCAAGTCAAGGCTAAAGAGGAAGAGATCATCAAGGGTCTGTTCCGGGTGGATATTGACGAAGCGCCACCGCCAGCCTCTTCTAAAGCAGCCAGATAAATCGATAAAAATTAACCGACGGCAAGAAAGTGCGGTTCACTATCCCCTCCCTGCCCTCCCCCTGTCAGGGGGAGGGTTAGGGTGGGGATCATTTTGGTGAAGGGGTTAGCTTGTGACTGAGACAAACGGCTCAAATGTCGTCGAGATGCGGCAGATTTATAAGCACTTTGGGACTTTGGTGGCCAACGACCGGGTCGATTTTAGCCTGCGTCGGGGTGAAATCCACGCCCTGCTGGGCGAAAACGGGGCCGGTAAAACCACCCTGATGCGGATTCTGTACGGACTCTACCACGCCGACGCCGGCGAAATTCTGGTCAACGGCCAACCGGCTGAGATCAAATCGCCCAAAGACGCCATCGGCTTGGGCATCGGGATGGTGACCCAACATTTTGCCCTGGTACCGCCGCTGACTGTGACCGAAAATGTCGTGCTCGGCTATACCGATAGTTTTCGCTTGAATCTGGTCGAGGCCCATGAAAGAGTGGCGGCTGCCTCCAGGCAGTATGGGATCGAGGTCAAGCCAACGGCCCTGGTGAAAGATCTGTCGGTCGGCCAGCGCCAGCGCGTTGAGATTCTAAAGGCGCTCTACCGCGAAGCCAGGGTGTTGATCCTGGATGAGCCGACCGCTGTGCTGATCCCTCAGGAGGTGGAGCAACTGTTCGAGAGTTTGCAGCGTTTGCAGCAGCAGGGACTGTCGGTGGTTTTCATCAGCCATAAACTCAACGAAGTGATGACCATTACCAACCGGGTTACAGTGTTGCGGAGCGGCCGGGTGGTAGGCACCGTGGCAACCACGGAGACCACCCAACCGGAATTGGCCCGGATGATGGTTGGCCGCGAAACCTTTGGCGTGACCAGAGCGGCCGAAGCCCACGGTGGCCAGGTGGCCCTGCAATTAAAAAATGTGGCCGCCCTGGATAACAAAGGTTTGCCGGCTCTCAAGAATATTACGCTTGACGTCCATGCCGGCGAAATTGTGGGGCTGGCCGGGGTGTCGGGCAACGGCCAGCCGGAGTTGGCTCAGGTGTTGGCCGGGACGCGGTCGGTGACGGCGGGGCAATTCTGGGTGATGGGCCAGGATCTTACCAAGGCCGATCCGGCCCGGTTAATGGCGGCCGGGATCGGGCGGATCCCGGAAGACCGGCATGCCAGCGTAGTCAACGGCATGACGGTGGCCCAGAACATGGCTTTGGAGCATCTGGAAGATTTTATCAACAATGGCATGCTCGATCATCGCCGCATCCGCCAGCATGCCGCGAAGCTGATCAAGGAGTATCAAATCAAAGCCTCGCCGGGCGATAAGATCAGAACGCTCTCCGGCGGCAATATGCAGAAAGTTATTCTGGCGCGCGTATTTGAACGCGAGCCTAAGGTAATTGTCGTATCTCAACCCACCCGGGGGCTGGATGTGGGGGCCACGGAATACGTGCGGGCCAAACTGCTGGAGCAGCGCCAGCGGGGCGCCGCAATTTTGCTGATTTCCGAAGATTTGGATGAGATTTTGGAGTTGGCGGATCGCATTGCGGTTATCTATGAGGGTGAGATTATGGGGGTGCTGCCGGCTGCCGGGGCCAACGTTCAGCAATTGGGGCTGTTGATGTCGGGGGTAAAAGGAGATTGATTTTGTGACCACAAGGGACCGGCACTTTTTTATTGTTGGTCACTTTTCTATTTGTTCTGGACATAAGTCTCAATAGATCCAAATTTGCCGTAGGCGGGCATCCCAATGCCCGCTCGCGGAGGCATAGGGATGCCTCTGCTACAAAAAATTGGATCTACCGGGTCTACTTGTAAACAGTGCCTAAGCCGTTCAGTAATTCCTCAATGCGGCTAACCGGCCTGGCCGTGTCGAATAGCAAATATTGACCGGCGGTGTACGGCGTGGCGTGATAGGCGCTGGCCAGCCGCAGATGTTGTTTGGCGCTAATTTGGTAACCACCCTGAATAGTAATGTGGCCGGCCACCAGCAGTTGTTGCGGATAGAAATTGGTGGATAGCTCGTGAAGCATGGCGGCCAAAAAGATGTCGTAATCGGTCCGGCCGTATTCCCGCTCGCAGCGGGTGAAGAGCGCCGGCCACAACAATTTGTCAAAGTGGGGGTGGGTACTGACCAAAAAACCTCGCAGCAAGTCATTGTAGCGCGGATCGGCCGGACCGGTTACGGCCAGGTAAAATTTGGCCAGAGTTTCGTAATCTTCCCCGGCGAATTTGGCATAGGCTCGCCGTAAGCTTTCCACACCCTCCTGGGCTATCACGTCCTCGGCCCATTTCAGGATTTGTTGGTGACTCCAGTGGAATAACTCAACAGCTTTGCTGGTCTCGACCAGCGGTGGCGAGGCCCCGGCGTGAGTTAAACTTACCCCGGCCCGGGTGCGCAGGAAAAAAGGTAGGGCGTCGAACAGGGCGATGATGTCGGCCCGGCGGCCGCTCTTGTTTAACGCGGCTTCAAAGCTGGGGGTGAAGAGGCGGTCACCTTTGGCCAGGCTAATGCCGTAGAGATGGGGCATCTCGTGATTGCCGCATAGATAAATGATTGCTTCGCCATAGCTGGCTTGCAGAGCCAGGATATCCAAAACAACGTCGATGGAGCGGTCGGGGTGGTTGTCCTCACGGTGAATGAGGTCGCCGGTCAGGATCAGCCAGTCGGCCTGACCCCGGGCGTGCAGATCGACAAAGCGATCGCGATAACGTTGGAAAGCCGGCCAATCACCGTGGAGGTCGGTGACCACCATGGCCCGGCCGCCTTCCAGAGACCAGAGGCGGGGGTAGGATTTAGCGAGAGCTGAAGTCATAAGATTTTAGTGCAGAATTTTACTCAGGAACATCCTGGTTCGGTCGTGCTTGGGGTTGGTGAACAGTTGGTGGGGGGTGGTATCCTCAACAATCCTGCCTCCGTCCATAAAGATGATCCGGTCGGCTGCGGCCCGGGCAAAACCCATCTCATGGGTAACCACCACCATGGTCATCCCTTCTTTGGCCAGGTCTAACATCACGTCGAGCACTTCTTTGATCATTTCTGGATCCAGGGCGCTGGTTGGCTCGTCGAAGAGCATGATCTTTGGGTTCATAGCCAGGGCCCGGGCAATGGCGACTCGCTGCTGCTGGCCGCCGGAAAGCTGGCCAGGATAGACATCGGCCTTTTCCGGGATACCGACCCGCTGCAACTGTTGCCTGGCAATTTCAATGGCTTCCTGTTTTTTGCGCTTGCGGACCACGGTCTGGGCAATGGTCACATTCTCCAGCGCGGTTAAGTGGGGAAAGAGATTGAACTGCTGAAAGACCATACCCACTTCGCGGCGAACGGCGTTGATATTCCTGGTTTTTTTACTCAGGTGAATACCGTCAACCCAGATATCGCCGGCGGTCGGCGCTTCCAGGTGGTTGATGCAACGGAGCAAGGTTGATTTGCCGGAGCCGCTTGGTCCGATAATCACCACCACCTCGCCGATTTCGATTTGCAGGCTGACATCATTCACGGCTTCAACGTGGCCAAAGTGCTTGTACAGATGTTCAATCACAATGATTGAATTTTTATCGGGTGGCAGCTCACTCATCGGTTTTTAACCTCATCTCCATCGCCTTCACGCCCAGCGAGAGTAAGATGGTCATGGTCAAATACAAAAACGCAACCATATTGTAGGTTTTTAGGTATTCAAACGAACTGGCCGAATACAGCCGGCCCAGTTGGGTAATATCCTGAACTCCCAGGGCCGATACCAGCGACGACTCTTTGAGCATCGCAATAAAGTCGTTGCCCAGCGGCGGCAAAACTCGCCGCACCGCCTGCGGCAGAATGATGTAGCGCATTGCCTGCAAGTAAGACATACCCAATGAGCGGGCTGCCTCCATTTGTCCCCGGCCAATCGACTCGATGCCGGCCCGAAAAATCTCGGCCGAAAAGGCGCCGTAGCTCATGGCCAGAGCAATAATCGCTCTGATTTCAAAACTTATCTCAAGCCCGGCTCGGCGGTTACCCAGGAGAGCTAGCACGTTGCCCGATCCCAACAAACCGATCTCGGCCAGAAGCTCGCCTAATCGATTGATCTGAGTTACGACGAGCGGAATAAAGACGAAGGCTACATACAAAATCGTCACCAAAATTGGCAGACCGCGCATGACCTGAACATAAACGGTGGCCAGGTTATAGATGATTGGATTTTTTGAAACACGGGCCAGACCGGTTAGGAGACCAATTGTAATCGCAACGGCATAGGCAATCAGTGTAACCCGTATAGTAACAATAATGCCGCTTCTCAAAAAGTCAAAAATTGCCTGGTACGTTTCATCGGTGTAAAAGGCATACACCATAAATATCCCGGCCAACAAAATAATCAGTAACCACCAGGGTAGCCCGGCCAGGGTGTTAGTAATGGGGACCTGGGTGGAAATAGGTCTGCTCGTCTTGCCGGATATGGTCATATCAACTGTCCTTGTTCGTTTTGGTTATTTTTTAAGGCTGGGTGGGATAAATGATGGGCAGGGTCTCCGTGGACCCTGCATACCTGTCAAGAAATCTTGGCGTTTATGTTTGGATTGAGGTGTAGGGGCGACCGGCGGTTCGATTGAGGCTTACTGAGGGCCGGTCGCCCCTACAAAAATTACTTGATCAGCCGGGCCCAGGGCCGATGTTTGCATCTCGACCAGCACCGCGTCTGGCTGCCATTTCTGGGCTTCGGCCAAAGCCAAAGCAAAGCTTTCCTGGCCGCTCAGGGCGTGGCAGTTTCTTCAGCCGGGAGGGGCGTAGCTTCGGCCGGGGTTTCTTCCTCGCCTTCATAGCCGGGGCTACCGATCTCTTCATAAGTAACGGTGAATTTGGGCGAGAAATATTTGTCGGCCAACTGCGCCAGAAAACCATCGGCCTCCATTGAGGCCAGAGCCAGGTTGACCGGCTCCACCAACTCGCTGCCCTTGGGATAAATGAAACCAAGCTGGTCGCTGGACAGAGACTCGCCGACCAGCTTGACCTTGTCGGCGTTGACGCCCTGGTAGCCCAGGCCGGCCGTCTCATCGATGATAACCGCATCGACGTCGCCGGCAATCAGCGCCTGCACGGCCAGCCCAAAATCATCAAAGGGCAGGATACGGCTGGCGCCAACCCAGGCCTCGGCGGTGTTGTAGTTGGTGGTGCCCAGTTGGGTCCCGATGAGGAGTTCTTCGTTGGCCTTGAATTCGTCGGTGGTTTCAAAGCGATCCTCATCTGCCCGCACCAGCAGGCGCTGTTCAACGCTGATGTAGCCATCGGAGAAGTCGACAATCTTGGCTCGCTCCTCGGTGATGGTGATACCATCGGCCCCGACATCAGTTTGACCTTCACTGACGGCCACGATCATACCGTCCCAGCGCATCTCAACGTATTGAGGCGTGCAGTTGAGCCGCCGGCAGATTTCATCCCAGGCATCGTAATCCCAGCCGGCCGGTTTTCCGGTGGTCAGGTCGATGTAGTTGAAGGGCAGGTAGGCATTTTCAACGGCAATGGTGACCGTTCGACCGCCCAGGTCGGGCAGTTCGACGGCCGCAGCAGCCGGGGCCTCACCCGTAGCCCCGCCGAAGATGCGGACAAAGGCGCCGTTCTGAACCTGATTGATGGCAATCT
>CAYNLK010000034.1:22091-64725 GCA_964398055.1 uncultured Caldilineaceae bacterium | reverse complement strand
CGGAAGGTGAACTAAAAATCCCTTAAATCCTGTCCAATTTTATGGGTTCACTACAGGGTTCGTTTATCTAAAAAGGCCAACTTGGTTAAACAAGGGCTTTGATTTTGAAGTAAATGTCTCTAACACTAATTTTGGGAAGTGAAAAAGGACAACTAAGCCAAGTCATGAGGTAATTTTTAGTGACCTTTCTTCCAAGAAAAACGAAAATCCCATAGAATACTTAAAACTTAGGCTTTTAATCAATAAATTGTATAATTGTTCTGTCGTTACAGACGAAGAAATGAACAATCTTAACTTTGAATCCGGTTACCCTGTTGATTTAATACTGAAAGCTATCAAATGGTTATTCATAGAACAAGACATAACCTATTGGAATTCGAGTGGAAGAAATATGCTTTACTCCGGAATACAAGATATTTCATAGCCTGCGGCTAATTATCATAGGTCTTGATCAATCAGTTTGAAATTTTTTTGTCTACTTTCTTAACACCCCGTAGTTTAACGATTTTTCTCCTTCTCAATTTTCTACTCAGACTGCAATAGTACCGTATCCTGAATCACGACATCAATATAATTCAACCCTAGCTGCTTTGCCACCGCTAGCCGATGCTGACCATCTAACAGGCAGTAATCTTTATTTACGGTAATAGGCATCCAGAGTTCCCTATCAAAATTCAGGACCATATTCATAACGGCGGGATCAGATACTTCATTCTGGTAGCTCAACAAACTTCTGTTTACTCGTATTTGGTTGATCGGAACCTTCAACTGCGGTTCCCAATATTTCTCTTTAAAGTTTGTATACATATCAAACCAATGTTTTTTAACGGGTATATAGTCGCAGTATCTCATTTTGTAATCTCATAGTTTGTAATTATCAGTTCACTGATTTGGCCACGTCCGTTTAAATTACTATTTATCATCCGATTTGCAAATACCTGCTGGATATTAAAGCCCTGGTATAAATCCTCAAAAAAGTTATCTTCCGGGTTTTCATTTTTAGGGTCCGAATTACTTAACATCATCTTTACATCATAATTCCTATCCAGGTATCGGAAGAAGTTTGCCAACCGAACTTGTTGGTGATCATTAAAATCAAAGGTTGAATACGATGTAAAACTTGCCGTCTTGCTAATAGGGCGATAGGGGGGATCAAAATAAATAAATGAGGCGGAGGTAACTGCCTCTTCACAGGCTTCAAAATCGCCACTCTCGATCTCGGCAATTTGTAGCAATTGAGAAACGGCTAACAAATTTTCTTCATCCAATATTCTTGGATCTTTGTACCTGCCATAAGGAACGTTAAATTCACCTTTGCTATTGAGCCGAAAAAGACCATTAAAACAAGTCCGGTTGAGAAAAATTACCATTGCGGCTCTGAAAATCCAATCTACAGAATAGCGCTGGTAATTAATTCGGAGCCTCTGTAAATTGTATCTCTCGCGTAGTTCGTAATAGAAGGTTTTTCTCTTGTTTTCAGTTAAAGCTTTATACTTTTGAGAAATATCATCTAATTGCTCAATTAATTTTTGGGGATCTTGCTGCACCACTTTGTAAACCAGGATAAGTTCTGAATTTACATCATAAAGAAAGGCAGAAGACATTTTATACTTCTGAGCAATCTCAAAAAATACAGCCCCTCCGCCAATAAAAGGTTCAATATATCTTTTAATTTTCCCCTGTTTCAACTCTGGGGGGTATAAATCTTCAAACTGTGACAAAAGTTGAGATTTTCCGCCAGCCCACTTCAAAAAGGGTTTTGCTTGTTTTGTTTTGATTTCTGCAATACTCGGTTGTAAGTAGGTCATTTCATTATTGCTTGAATAAACAGGGGGGATTTAATTGAAATAATAGCCGATATTTCAATCCGAAGCAAAACAGGAGTGAATCGATAGAAAATTTGTGCTGATTAACTTGGTCATAATTGGTTCTATTGACATTCGCTATTCGCAAATTCGCAAATTCGCTGCGCGGCTGCTTCCGGCGACAGGTGGGTCACATCCAGATGATGCTCGATGCGGGCATAGGCCGGAATCCGCTGCTCCAACAGCGCCGCCAGGCGGGCAAAGCGGCCTTCGTCTTGCTCGGCCAGCATCGGCCGGTCGTCGCTCTGGCCGATGCGCTGCCACAGCACGGCGGGGTCGCAATCCAGGCAGATGACCAGCCCGCTCCGGGCCATCACTTGCAGATTCTCCGCCGGCACCAGCGCCCCACCGCCGGTGGCAATCACCAACCCTTGCTGCGCAGCCAACTCCCGGCACAGCTCCGCCTCGAGTTGGCGGAAGTACGGCTCGCCGGCTTCGGCAAAAATCCGGCTAATCGGGCGACCCTGCCGCGCCTCGATAACGGCGTCCATATCCACAAAATCTCGGCCCAGGCAAGCCGCCGCCAACCGGCCGATGGTCGATTTGCCGGTACCCATAAAGCCGGTCAGGATGATGTTCTGAGTTACTTTATCAGAGCGCGATAGGGTCAAAGTTGCTCCTAAATCAAAGGTGGACGCTTTTAACCTCTTCTTGAGACAACCATATATCGAGCGCCAATTTCTTCCAATGCTTGTAAAACTGTTAGATAGAATTCAAACTCGGTCATGGGATATATTTTGGCAAAGTATTCAGATATTCTAACATCATCATATTGATTTCGGGCAGCGTCAGTTGGGGAAAGCGACGCCGAAACGCGCCTCGTAACAGGCTTCGGGCAAAAGCCGAGGCCTGGGCCATAGCCTGCATCCGTTGGCCGGGTGTTAGATTCGCCAGCAAATAGAGTTGCTGCCAGTCAACCGGCTCAAGCAAGTGGTCAAGATTGTATTCAATTGGACCTGGCTCAGGCGCGGTAGAGTTCATCCTCAGTTCACTTGGCTCATCAAAACAGCCTGAAATTATCGGTATCCAGACAACGGGCCTGGTGCATCAACACTGCGTTCAGCAACTCGATGGCCAGCCGGGACTCCAGCGTCACCCCGGCCCGCACACCGACGCAGGGATCGTGCCGGCCCTTTTCCACCATAAAATCGATTTCTTCCAGATTTTTGCGCACCGACAGTTGCGGCTTGATGATGGTCGAGGTCGGCTTGAAGCCCACCCGGCAGACCAGCGGCAGGCCGGTAGTAATCCCGCCGATCAACCCGCCCTGGTTGTTGCTTTGATAGCCGCTCCGGCGGATGGGGTCGTTGTTCTCGCTGCCGCGGCGGGTGATGATGGCCGAGCCGGCCCCCACCTCGACCACCTGGGCCGCGTTCAGCCCGCCGAGGCTGCCCATCAGCCGCACTTTCAAGCTCTGGTAGAGCGGCTCGCCAACCAGCGGCGGCGCATTGACCGCCACGACTTCCACCATCGCCCCAATCGAGTCGCCCTGTTTGCGGGTCTCTTTGATCAACTCGGCCGCGGCCTGGGCAAAGTCGGCGTCGAAGGAGCGAATTTCGGCGCGGTCGAGCTGCGCTTCCACCTGCTCGATTTCGGCCGCGGCCACGGTCAACTTCTGGCCCGATTGGATCAACTGCTCAAAATGGGCGGCCAGAGTCCGGGTTGCGATCAGCGGCCCCACCTGGCAAATCGAGGAGAGAATGGCCGTGCCAAAATGCTCTTGCAAATAAAGGCGGGCAATCGAACCGCCGATCACGTCGGAGATGGTGGAACGGTAGCTGGAACGGCCGCCGCCGCGGATATCGACAAAGCCGCGCGACTGGTAATATTTGACCAGGTCGGTGTGGCCGGGGCGGACTTCGCCGGTAGGGCCGGCAAACTGCTCGTAATGACGCGATTTTTTGGAGGTCGATAGGACGATGGCGGCAATCGGCTCGCCGGTGGTGTAGCCCTCTTCGTAGGTCTCCGTCTGGAACTCCTCGGCTTCCACCTGCACGCTCACTTCAGGGCCGGCCAGCAGCCGGTCGAGTTCACCCTCGGCATACAGCCCGGCCAGAAAAATCACCTTGTCCGCCTCGTGGCGGGGCGTGCCGTGCTTGCTGCTGCCGGGCCGGCGTCGATCCAGATAGTCCTGCACCGCCTGCCGCGAAACTCGCAAGCCCGGCGGACAGCCAAAGACAATCGTGGTAATAGCCGGGCCGTGCGACTCGCCGGCGCCGGCAACGGCAAAGAGGGGACCCCCAAGTATCTCCACTACTTCTCCTGAAAATGGTTGGTTTGTTGGTTAGTTTGAAGGTTGGGTATTGATCCAAAAAACCAACGATCCAACCAACCAACTAACAATCAAACCAACAAATCACTCTTGTTGCCGAGTCTGTCTCCTCTACCTAGCCCGGAGTCTGCTCAGGCAGGCTTGCCGCATCACCGCCAGCGGGGCCGGCCGGCCGGTCCACTTTTCAAAGCCAAAAGCGGCCTGATGGATGAGCATCCCCAGGCCATCAATGGTTTTGGCCCCGGCCTGGCGAGCCTGGCGCAGAAAATTGGTCTCCAGTGGATTGTACACCAGGTCACAATAGGTCACCTGGGGCGACATCGGCACATCGGCCGGCCAGGGCGAAGAATCAATCCGGGGGTACATGCCAACCGAGGTGGTGTTGATTACCAGCTCAACCTGCCGCTCCAGCCCGGCCAAAGCCCGACTGGTGAGCGCCTCAAACGACATCCGGCTGGCCGGAAACGCCTCGCTCAGATCGTCAACCAAAAAGGCAGCCCGTTCAGAGGTGCGGTTGAGCACAATGATCGAGTCGGCCCCGGCTCGGGCCAGGGCGTAGACCACCGCCCGGGCTGCGCCGCCGGCCCCCAACACGGCCGCCCGCACGCCCTGGGGGTCGCAGTTGGCCTCCCGCAGCGACTCCAGAAAGCCGTAGGCGTCGGTGTTATAGCCAAAAAATCTACCCTGTTGAATGTGGATGGTATTGACCGCGCCGGTCAATCGAGCCGCCTGGCTCAACTCATCGATGTAACGCATCACCGCCTGCTTGTGAGGAATGGTGACGTTGCTGCCGACAAAATTGAGGGCCAACAAGCCCTTTAAAGCCTGCTCCACATGCTGCGGCTGCACCGGCAGGGGTACGTAGGCAAAATCGCAGCCCACCTCGGCAAAAGCGGCGTTGTGCATAATCGGGCTGAGGCTGTGCGCCACCGGCCAGCCGATCAGACCCACCAGGGACGTTTTGCCGGTAATCAAGGCTGTTTTCATTGCTGCTCGATTTCTGCCCCCAAATTTCGCAAAGTCTCGACAAAGCCGGGGAAACTTTCGTTCAGTTCTTGCGCGTCTTCGATGAGCGTGGGTCCAGCGGCGGCCAGCCCGGCCACGGCCAGCGACATAGCCAGCCGGTGATCGCGACGGCTGTGGGCCGTACCGCCGCGGAGTCTTTGCGGCCCGTCAATCTCAAAACCGTCGGGATGAGGGGTGATCACGGCCCCTAATTTGGCAAACTCAGCCACCACCGCCTCGATGCGGTCGCTTTCTTTGGCGCGCAGTTCGGCGGCGTCGCGCACCAGCGTTTTGCCGTGGGCGTACAGCGCGGCCACGGTGAAGACCGGGAACTCATCGATCATGCGCACCACCACTTCGCCGCTCACGGTGACGCCCCGCAGCGACGCGGCTTTGACGGTCAGATCGGCCACCGGCTCGCCCCCCTCGACCCGCTCCGAACTCAGCTCAATTGGCCCGCCCATTGCTTGCAGCGTCTCCAGCAAGCCGGTCCGGGTATAATTGGTATTGACGCCCTCAATGTTGATGACGCTGCCAGGCGTAATCAGCCCGGCCACCAGTACAAACGCCGCGGCCGACATGTCGCCGGGAATGGTGAAATCGAGCGGTTTCAGGTGGAAGTTGGCCGGGTTAAAAGTAATGACCCCCTTCGCTTCATTGATGTCGGCGCCCTGACCGGCCAGCAGCCGCAGGGTGTGGTCCCGCGCCGGGCCGGGTTGGCGCAGAATCATGGTGCCCTCGGCGCCCAGCGCCGCCAGCAGCAGCGCGGTTTGCAACTGGGCGCTGGCCACCGGCATGGGGTAATCGATGGCTTGCAACCGGCCGCCGCGTATCGTAATCGGCGCATGGCCGGCGGTAGTCTCGACCGCAGCGCCCATCAACCGCAGCGGTTCAGCGATCCGTTCCATGGGGCGGCGGCGTAACCCTTCGTGGCCGTCAACGATAGCGGTGAAGGGTTGGGTTGCCAGCAACCCCAACAGCAGCCGCATCGTGGTAGCCGACCCGCCGCAAAAAAGAGGCCCGGTTGGAGCGGTGAAACCGTGCAGGCCACGGCCATGCACGGTCAAGGTAGCCCGGCCCGGTCCGGTTGGTTCAAGCTCAACCTCAATCCCCAAGGCCCGGATGCAATCGACCATGCGAGCCGTCACTCCGGCGTTGAGCCAGTTGCGGGCTACACTCTTACCCTCGGCCATTGCCCCCAGCATCAAGGCGCGGTGGGAAATCGACTTGTCGCCGGGCAGGGTGGCGGTTCCGCGCAGGGTTTTGGTAGGGTGGATGATGAGTTTCAAGTCAAGCCCCCCGTTGGTTCAATCAGAAAACAACGCATTGACCGGGACGCTAAAGCCAGGCAGGGCTTCTTCGCCGGTTAGCTGGTCAGATCCGGCCAGCAGGCGCACCTCGGTTAGAGAGCGATAAACTGAGACCGTCTGGTCGGCCGGATCAACCACCCAGACCAGCATCACCCCGATAGCAAAATATTCCCGCAATTTTTGCTTGACTTCGATCCAACGGTCATCCGGCGACATTACCTCGACAATCAGTTCCGGAGCCACGTCCAGAAAACTGGTCGATTGGACCTGGGCCAGCCGTTCATGCGAGATAAAAATTACGTCAGCGCCGCGCACGCTGTCCGGGTCACGTTGAGTATAGAGACCGACTTCGCCAACCAGAACTTCGCCCAATTGGTGTTCATCGACAAAACTACCTAGAGCGTGGGCCAGGCGTCTTTCAAATTTACCGTGTTGCCAGCCAGTTGGACTGCGCATGATGATTTTCCCCTCCACCAGTTCACAACGCCCGATGTCGCCCATCTCGGCCAGAGCTTCGCCGGTTACCAGAGGCTCGGCCAAAACAGGCGCGTTTGCCACAGTCAGATCAGCCATAACTTTCCTCCTGCTGGCATATCTACCAGCCAACCGCTACGTGCTTTAACTTCAGAAGTTATGGTAAGGAGTGGTCGCCGGTTTGTCAAGTGGCCGGATGGTTATCGGTACAACGAACGACGTTGCTCGGCAGCCTGCTCCAGCAACTGCCGTAGAGTTGTCTCGTCGCCGGCGGTCAGGGCCTGGGCCAGCCGGTCGAGCTGGTTTTGCGCCAGGCGGACCATCTGCTCCACCGCCGTGGCATTGGTCAGCAAAATGTCTAGCATCATCGTTACGTCCGAAGCGGCCACGCGGGAGGTATCTCTAAAACCGGAGGCGGCCACCTGCCAGAGCGCCGGGTCATCCCCGGCGACCTGCCGGGCGGCCAGCACCAGGGCTGTGGCCAGGGTATAGGGCAGGTGACTGACCGCGGCGACCAGGCGATCGTGCCGTTCGGCTTCGATGAGTTGCGGTCTGGCTCCGATGGCATCGGCCAGCTCGGTGACCAACGCCAGGGCGGCCGGGGGCGTCCGTTCCAGGGGCGACAAAATCCAGGGCGCGCCTTTGTACAGGCTGGCCTCAGAGGCCTCCAAACCGGCCTGCTCTTTGCCGCACATAGGGTGTGAGCCAACCGGGTGAACCCACTCCGGTAGATCGGCCATAACCCGGACGATGGCTTGCTTGGTGCTGCCCATATCGGTGATAACCGCGCCACTTTTGTAAAAAGGTGCCAATTCGGCCAACTGGCGCATGATGACCCGCACCGGCGTGGAGAAGATGACCACATCGGCCTGATGCAGAGCCTCAGCCGGATCGCTGGTGGCCCGGTCGACCACACCTTGCCGGACCGCAGCCTGAATCACCTCAGGTCGCCGGGCCAGGCCAACCACGCGACGGCACACTTGCCGCTCTTTCAGGGCCAGCCCCAACGATCCCCCCATCAGGCCCAGCCCTACGATAGTCACGGTAGATTCTTGCAGCGCAAATTCAGGCTCGAACGCTCACCTCCAGCTTTGAAAGGATGAGGGATGAAGGATGAATAGTGAATGATGAATTGTGAATTAAAACCAATTCCTCCTTCATCTTTTATCCTTTGACTTTCATCCTTTGACTTTCATTCTTCTTTTTGGCTTTGACGTTTTTGACCATGGTCACAAAGTTAGATGGTTCTGCCAACCGCTTCGGCCACGCGCCTGACTTCAACCATCAACTCGGCAAAGCGATGGGGTTTGAGCGATTGCTCACCGTCGCTCACGGCTTCGGCCGGGTTGGGATGCACCTCGATGATCAGGCCGTCGGCGCCGGCGGCCACGGCGGCTTTGCTGGCCGCTTTGACCAGGGTCCATTTGCCAGTGGCGTGACTGGGGTCGACCACCACGGGCAGATGGGTCAACTCTTTCAGCACCGGCACTGCGTTGATGTCGAGGGTATTGCGGGTGTATTTCTCAAAGGTGCGGATACCCCGCTCACACAAAACAACCTTGTGATTCCCATTCGACATAATGTATTCGGCGCTCATCAGCAGCTCCTCGATGGTACTCATCATCCCCCGTTTAAGCAAAACCGGCATGTGGGTCTGGCCCACGGCATTGAGCAGGGCATAGTTTTGCATGTTACGGGTGCCAATTTGGAGCATGTCGGCATATCTGGCCACCAACTCGACCTGGTCGGGGGCCATCACCTCGGTCACTACATACAGGCCGGTCTTCTCCCGGACCTCGGCCAGAATCTTAAGCCCTGCTTCCCCCATACCCTGGAAACTGTAGGGCGAGGTGCGGGGCTTGAAGGCGCCGCCCCGCAGCATGTGCGCCCCGGCCTCCTTGACTGCCTCCGCTGTTTCCAGCATTTGCTCCAGACTTTCCACCGAGCAAGGGCCGGCCATCACGATCACCTTGCTGTCACCAAAAATATGGCCGTTGATGGGAATCTTGGAGTCCTCCGGCTGGAAGTCGCGGCTGGCCAGTTTGAAGGGACGCAGCACCGGCACCACCCGGTCGACGCCGTCCATGCGGCCAATGGCGCCCTGGTCCAATTGGCGCTCATCGCCAATGATGCCGATGATGGTGCGCTCCTCCCCTTTGGAGACGTGGGTCTTGAACCCAATCTTCTCCACCCGCGAGATGACCGAGTCAATTTCTTTTTCGCTGGCTTGCATTTTCATAATGATAATCACGGTGATCTCCTCTCCTGAATTAGAAAAATGAGAAAAATAAAAAAAGGGCGCAACCAGTCGGGTGGTCGCGCCCTTGGGATTCCTGAAATTATGACATCAGCCTCCGCTCAGAACGCGCCACCGCTCGCCCCAAAAGTAATAAGCCCAAAAATAAAAAACGCCCGCGGTAAAAACTGCGAGCGCCCCAAACCAAAACCGGCTCAAATCCGCATTGGGAGTATGTTGAGCCACTTTTACTTTGGCTTGTTTTTCGATGAGTTGAAGCAGCTGTTTTGACACAGACGTTGCCCGTATTCGAGTGATTGGATGCAATCATAGCATAGAAGCAGGGCCATGTCAACCCCGCTGCAGGTCAAAAATAAAAGAATTATTTTGCCAGCAGTCTGCCGGCGAGAACCCTGTTAGGGGGTGATAAATGTCGACAGAAATGACTGTCACAGTTGGCAAGGTTTTGACAGGGGAAGATGGCCTGGTTACAATCAAGGTAAAGGTTTTCAAAAAAATGCAAAATATTCGATATGTTTGACCATTTTGACTTTTTAGCCCCCTTTTACGACCGGCTGATCGGCCCGCCTGATCCGGCCCGGTTGCGCGAGTTGTTGCGCTTACCCACCCCCGGCTGGCTGCTCGACGCCGGCGGCGGCACCGGCCGGGTATCGACCAGCCTGCGTCCTTTCGTGGGCGGCTTGGTCGTCAGTGACTTTTCCCGGCCAATGTTGCGCCAGGCCCGGCAAAAAGGGTCATTATGGCCTACCCAGGTCAGGGTTGAGCGTTTGTCTTTTCCCGATGAGAGCTTCGACCGAATTCTAGTTGTCGACGCATTGCATCACTTCCAGTGGCAATCGACGGCCATTGGGGAATTGGCGCGGGTCCTAAAACCGGGTGGCCGGCTGGTTATCGAAGAGCCGGACATCAATCGTCTTGCCGTCAAGCTGGTCGCCCTGGCCGAAAAGTTGGCCCTGATGGGCAGTCACTTTCATTCCCCCGGCGAAATTCGGGACGTGGTGGCCGCTCACGGCCTGACGGTCCGGATCGAAACCAACGGGACTTACGCGGCCTGGGTGGTGGCCGATAAGGCCGCTTCTAGTTCAGTCCCCTGATTTGACGGTGGATAAGGTGACCGGCGCTTTCCCCACGATTTCCAGGCAAAAATTAAGGCGATTTGGCGTCAATGCCAAGCCAAGCTTAGTCGGAACTACCGGTCACCTAAAAAATTGGATAGATGCCGGAGACATTCGATGAGGCAGGCCAATCTGCCCAAAAATGCCGGCCCGGTCGAATGGGTTGGGCCGGGCCATCCTTTTTACCCGCAGACCGATTTAATCCACTGCATCCGCCTGCCCCAGGCAGCCAGCCTCAGCCACCCTAGCCCGGCGGTGGTGCTGCTGCACGGTTGGGGCGGCGACGAATGCGCTATGTGGCTGTTCCAGCAGGTCATTCCCAAAATCGCCGCCATCATTACGCCCCGGGCTCCAATTGAAATCGACTCGGGCGGCTTTATTTGGTTCAAATACCGGATCGCCGGTCACCAACCGGATGGGGACTCGCTTAAGGAAAGCCTGGCCAAACTGCGTTACTTCTTGAGCGCGCTGCCCGATATCTACCCGCTCGATCCGGCGCGGTTGGTGCTCATGGGCTTCAGCCAGGGCGCGGCGATGAGCCACACGCTTGTGCTCACGTCGACGCAGCCGGAGCTGGCCGGTCTGGCGTCGCTGGCCGGCTTCATTCCTGACCTGCCGGAACTGATCAAACCGGCCAACCGCTTAACCGGCCTGCCCCTGTTTATTGCTCACGGCAGCCGCGATGAGATTGTACCGCTGGAACGCGCCCGGCAAACTCGCGACCGCTACCAACGTCTGGGGGCAGAGGTGACTTACAGTGAACACTCCACCGGCCACAAGATTCACACCGAGGCCATGAGAGCCTTAAAAAAGTGGCTGCGTGATATTTTATGTAATCAGATAGGGGGGACTAATGACGAACTTTGTAATCCATCCTGATACCCGGCCGGGCCACATCCATCTGATTGTGGCCGACCTGGCCCGAGCTTTGGCCTTTTACCAGCATGTGCTTGGCTTGCAACTGCACCGCCAGTCAGACCAGACTGCTTACCTGGGGGCTGGCCAGGCCGACTTGCTGGTATTGACCGGGCGGTCTGACGCCCGGCGGGTCGAGGGGACGACCGGCCTGTACCACTTTGCTATCCTGACGCCGGATCGGCCGGCCCTGGCCCAAGCCCTGCGGCGGATTATTGAGACCCGCACGCCGGTGCAGGGTTTTTCCGACCACGGCGTCAGTGAGGCGATCTACCTGGCCGATCCCGACGGCAACGGCATCGAAATCTACCGCGACCGTCCCCGCGAGCAGTGGCCGTTCAAAAATGGCCGGCTCCAGATGGTGACCGAGCCCCTGGATGTGGAGGGTCTCCTGGCCGAGTTGGGGACGCAGCCGGAACCCTGGTCAGGCTTGCCGGCAAGTACGGTGCTGGGCCATGTTCACCTTCATGTCGCCAATATTGGTCAGGCCGAGGCATTCTACAGCGGCGTATTGGGGTTTGAACTGATGGGGCGGTACGGCCCTTCGGCCTCTTTTCTGGCCGCCGGCGGTTACCACCATCATCTGGGCGTCAACACCTGGGCCGGTGTGGGCGCGCCGCCCCCGCCCGCCGACGCGGTTGGCTTGCATTGGATCACCATCTGCCTGCCTACCGCCGCCGAATTGAACCGGGTGGCCGATCGGGTGCGCAACGCCGGGTTGCCGCTGGCAGAACAAGCCGAGGGGCTGTTGCTGCACGACCCATCTCAAAATGGGCTGATCTTGACGGTGGCGTAGTGAGGCGTGGAGCGGGGAGCGTGGTGCGTGAAACGTGAAACGTGAAAGTTGTACTCCGCTCCTCGCTCCCCGCTCTTCGCTCTTCGCTCTTCGCTCTTCGCTCCTCGCTCTTCGCCCCTCGCTCTTCGCTCTTCGCCCTTAAACCTTGCCGCCAATCGCCTCAAAGGCCATAATCTCGAATGTGGCGATATCCGTGGGACCCAAATCTTTGCCGTTGCGCAAGCGCACCGAGACCTTGTTCTTGGCCTGTTCGTTGTCGCCAACGATGAGCATATAGGGAATCTTGTGTTTCTGAGCCTGGCGGATTTTGTTGGCCATCCGCTCGTCGCCCGCATCGACCTCGACCCGCAGCCCGGCGGCGCGCAACTGTTCGGCCACTTCCTGGCAGTAGGGCACGTGCCGGTCGGCGATGGGAATGAGCACAGCCTGCACCGGGCACAGCCAGACCGGGAAGGCCCCGGCAAAATGCTCGATCAGCACCCCAAAGAAGCGCTCCATCGAGCCGAGCAAGGCCCGGTGGACCATGTAAGGCCGGTGCGGCTGGCCATCCTCACCAATGTAGGTCATATCAAACCGTTCCGGCATGTTGAAGTCAAACTGGATGGTGCTCAACTGCCACTCCCGGCCCAGGGCGTCTTTGATTTTGATGTCGATTTTGGGGCCGTAGAACGCGCCGCCGCCGGGATCGATATCGTAGGGAATGCCGGCCCGCACCAGGGCCTCTTCCAGGGCGTGCTCGGCGTCGTGCCATTGGGCCGGGTCGCCTACGGCTTTGCCGCCCTCGGGCCGGGTACTGAGATAGGCCTGGAACTTGGCAAAGCCAAAACTGCGCAGGATATGCAGGCAAAAATTGAGCACAAAATCGATCTCTTCCGGCATCTTGTCCGGCTGGACAAAGTGGTGGGCGTCGTCCTGGGTGAAGCCCCGCACCCGCAGCAGGCCATGCAGCACGCCGCTGCGCTCGTAGCGGTAAACCGTGCCCCACTCGGCGTAGCGCAGGGGCAGGTCGCGATAGCTGCGCAGGCTGTTCTTGTATATCAGGATGTGGAAGGGGCAGTTCATCGGCTTGAGATAATATTCCTGCCCATCGATGTCGATGGCCGAGTACATCGAGTCGGCGTAAAAACCCAGGTGACCGCTGGTTTCCCACAGCGTACTCTTGCCAATGTGGGGCGAGTAGACCAGGTCGTAGCCGTTGGCCAGGTGCTCTTTGCGGCAGAAATCTTCGGCGATGCTGCGAATCAGGCCGCCTTTGGGATGCCACAGCACCAGGCCGCCGCCCAGCATGTCGGGCTCGGTGCTGAACAGGTCGAGCTCCTTGCCCAGCTTGCGATGATCCCGCTTTTCGGCCTCTTCCAGCCGGTGTAGATAATCTTCAAGCGCCTCCGGCGTTTCCCAGGCCGTGCCGTAGATGCGCTGGAGCTGCTCCCGTTTCTCATCGCCGCGCCAGTAGGCTCCGGCCACTTTCAGCAGCTTGAAGGCGTGGGGATGAATCTCCCCCAGGTTATCGACATGCGGCCCCTTGCACAGGTCCTCAAAGGTGTCGTGTTTATAGGTGCTGATGACCGGCGGCGTGTCGCTCGGCTCGCCGTACTCATCGACCCCGCCGGCCGCCAGACCCTCGATTAACTCGATCTTGTAGGGCTGGCCGGCGAACAGTTCTTTGGCCTCAGCCGCGCTCAACTCCCGGCGCTGGAATTGGTGTTTCTTCTTGAGAATGTTCCGCATCCGCTTCTCAATGTTGTTCAAATCGTCCGGGGTCAGGTTGCGGGGCAGGTCAAAATCATAGTAAAAGCCTTCCTCAATGGGCGGGCCGATGGCAATTTTGCCGTCGGGGAACATCTCCAGGACGGCCTGGGCCATCACATGAGCCAAGCTGTGCCGGATTTTGTACAACTGCGTTTCTTGGTAAGGTATTCTGCCAGCCATATTCAAATCTCCTCCATCAAAAATTAAAAAACCCCTGGCCCACTTTGGGGCGAGGGGCAATGGCACCACGCGGTTCCACCCAAATTCAACACCGGCTGGCCAGGCCAGCAGCGTTCTCATTGGCAGCTGTAACAGGGCTTACCGGAGCCTTATACTGGCCAATTGGCGTTCAAAGGCTCGCTCTCGAGGGGTTTTCAGCCGGATTCCGTGAAGAAGGCTCTCAGCCGCCGACCTTCTCTCTCTGGCACGTTTGCCCGGCTTACTCGTCTCGATCAACGCTTTGGGGTTCACAGATTGGTGACAGTGTAACACAGAGCTGACTTTGTGTCAATACTGTGACAACTTAAACCATTTACCTTGCAACATCCGATCCAACGGGATGACAAAGACCAGGGCGGCCAGGGTGAGAGTTAGCAGCAGAATTAGCGATTGGAGACCGGAGGGCCGGGCCAGCGAGGGTAACTCGGTTAAAGTCGCGGGCGAGGCGGTTTCCAGATTGAGCTGGTAACTTTTGCCGTAACGCAGCACGCCCTTATCCGTGGCCGCCAGAATAATCCCCTGATTCAGGGTCAAATGGTTGACCAGGCTCTCCAGCGCGGCAATTTTGATCCAGTGCGCCCCGCCGTCATCACTGCGATAGAGGTGACCGGGCGCAATCCCCCGGCCCACGCCGTAAGCCGTGGCTGCGGCCAGGCTGTTTTGATTCTGCTTGTCAACAGCCAGGGCTGTGACCCGCAAGGCCGCGCCGGGAATGATCTCCAGGCCGGTGTTTGCGGTTTGCCAGGTTGCACCGCCATCGCCGGAGCGGTAAATGCCGCCGGAAGCGCCGCCGGCATACAGCCGGGGTCCCTCAGCCGGGGTTACCAGCAGGCTGATAGGAAATTCGGGCAGCGACTGGACCGGCTGCCAGCTTGCGCCGGTATGTACAAATAGCCCGCCGCCGGTTAAGGCGTACAGTTGGCCGGCCGGCCCCACTACCAACTCCCTGATGTGACCGTTAGCCAGGGTCAGCCCTCCGACCAGCTCGTAGCCCAACCGGTTCTCCGCCAGGCGATAGACGCCCTGACCGTCGGTGCCCACGTAGAGCACACCGGGTTTGTTGGGGTCAGTTGCCAGGGCCGTAACCGCAGGCAGCAGCCCGTCAGGGTTGGCCGGCAGGTTCAGGTTAAAGGGCTGCCAGCTCCGACCATTGTCTTCACTCCGCCACAAATTTCGGCTGGTAGCCAGCGGACCAGCCGCGCCGCCGGCATAAAGAATAGCTTCACTGCCGGGCCGGGCGGTCAGGGTGGTGATGATCGCGTCAGGTCCGGGCCCCATAATTTGCCAGTTCCGGCCGTTGTCGAGACTGCGGTAGAGGCTGCCCGACCCGGCCGTTTGGCCGGTCGCGCCGGCGTACAGCACCGCACCGCTGCCGGCCGGGGTAAGGCTATGAAACGAACTGTCCGGCAGGTCTACCCGGGCCAGACCTTCCTCTTCATCGGTAACCAGGGCCATCAGCGTGCCCCCGGTCAGAATCAAGGTAAACAGGGTCACTTTGATAACCCACTTCACTATTCGTTTTCTACTCATTGCCAAGCTCCTGCACCGATCGACCGCCGACGACCGACCGCAGACCGCCGCCAAAAATAGCGTGTCGATCAACATCACTCCAATCACTCACAATTCGTTATTCGCCATTCGCCATTCGCTATTCGCTATTCATCATTCTCTATCCTCACGGCAGCGTGTAACTAAAGGTGGTGCTGGCCCTGAGTCTGCCGTCAATGGTCACGGCGATAATCTCCATCGGTCCGGCCGGAATAGGCTGGCCGACCGGCCACTCCGCCGGCATCGCGAAAGAAATGACCACGTTGCCGCCGGCATCGGTCAGGCCGGTTGTATACGGTTCGGTGGCGACCACCCCCAGATACAGGCGGATGGGCGTGGTGGCCGAAAAGGTTGCGCCGGTCACGGTGACGGGGGTAGTAGCCCCGCCGACGGCCGGCGAGATGATCAGGGTGGGAGTCAGGCTCAAGGTTGGAGTGAGCGTGGGCGTATGGGTGGCCGTGGGCGTGCTGGTGGGAGTGTCGGTAGCAGTTGGGGTGCTGGTGGGGGTGTCCGTGGCGGTGGGCGTGCTGGTGGCAGTATGGGTGGCTGTTGGAGTTTCGGGCGTGTCGGTGGGTGTTGCGGTCGGGGTCGGGGTATCGGTCGGCGTATGGGTTGGCGTCGCTGTTTCGGGTGTGTCGGTGGGCGTTGCAGTCGCGGTCGGGGTGTCCGTCGCCGTTGCGGTCGCGGTCGGGGTATCGGTGGGTGTGTCGGTGGGCGTTGCGGTTGGGGTCGGGGTGTCGGTGGGTGTATGGGTCGGCGTTGCCGTTTCAGACGTAGCTGTAGGCGTTGCAGTTGGGGTGGCCGTCTGGGTTGGGGTAGGGGTGGCAGTATCCGTTGGGGTCGGCGTTGGGGTGAGGGTAGCCGTAGACGTAGGCGTAAAGGTAGGGGTTGGTGTTGACGCCAATCGTTCCCACCAGAATTTGGCCAGGGCTGCCCCGGCCCATTCGTAATACTCCACCACCAACGTATGGCGGCCACTCAGTTGCCGGTCGAAGGTGTAGGTGGTCTGGCCGTCGCTTTGATGCCATTCATCCAGCACCAGGTTGTCATCCAGAAATACCCGGATGCCGTCGTCGGCGCGGGCATAGAAGCGATAGTTGCCCTCCTCAAAGTTTACCTGGCGGCTCCAGCGCACCGAAAAATCGCTGGCCGGAAAGCCGGGCGCGGGCGAACCGCTGCCCCAATTGAAATCGATGGCTCGATCGTTGCGGCTGAAGAGCGGTCGCCCGGACAGGGAGCGGTTCGACCAGTATTGGCCTTGCCAATCCGGAAAGGTGGAGGGACGCAATTCATCCCACCACAAACGAATCCCGCTCTCGCCCGACTGCTCGTAATATTCCACTTTGAAATAATGGCTGCCTCTGGCGAGGGCATACTCGGCCGTAACTTCACGAAAGCCGCCATCGCGCCACTCGTCGATGACCAGTTGATCATCGATCCAGAGACGCGCGCCATCATCAACAATCAAGTGAAAACGGTAGAGTCCCCCCTCCAGATCCAGGTGGCGGGTCCAGCGCACCGAGAATTCATCCGCCGGCAGGCCGCTGGCCGGGGCACCGCGGCCCCAGAAGAAGTCGATCTGCCGGTCATTCCGAACCAGGGCCGGCGAACCGGACAGCCGGTTGTTTTTATAGTACTCGCCGCGCCAATGGGTAATAACCAGCGGGGTTGGCGTCGACGTTGGCACAGGCGTGTTGGTTGGGATGGCGGTGGGCGTGGCCGAGGCGGTGGGGGTCCAGGTGACCGTTGGCGTGGGTGTCGAGGTAGCCGGGAGGGGCGGCGGCGGCACCAGCGGCAGGTCGCTCACGTTTTGGGCAGTTACGTAGCGCGCTGCCAGCCAGCCTCGTTCGGCGGCAACACCGGGGAACTCGATCTGATACCAGTTGCCATCGATGCTGAGACCGGTGGCCTCGGCGGTTTGGCCGGCCAGCAGCAAGCCCAGGATAGGATAAACCGCGCCTGGCCCGCTGCGAATATTCAGGTCGGTTGTGGCCGTTACCAGCGGAATAGCCGGGGTCGGGCTGGCGGCAAAAGTTGCGGGCAGCGGTGTTGGCGAGGGAGTGCTCGGCGTAGGCGAGATTGAGGTAGGCGTAGCCGAAGGCGGAGTTTGAACCAGTCTGAAGTTGGCCTGCACCGATGTGTCGCCCTGCAACAGCCGGGCTACTACGATGAGCGTCTCTTCAGTTTGCCAGCGCGGGTCGGATGGGACGATGAAGGTGGTCACAAACTGGCCCTGGGGATCAGTTACGCCGCTGGCGACGGCATAGCTGGGCAGCGCGTCGTTGGCTGCGCGCAGATAGACCAGCACGGTCTGGTTGAGCGGCCAACCCTGTCCCTGCACGGTCACGATCGAGCCGGCCTGTCCCAGCGGCGGCTCCAGGCTGATTGACGGAATGGTCACGCCAGGCCCAGGCAGAACGGCCTGGCCAGTCCGCTCCATCATTAAAAAGAGGCCGGCGCTGGCAAAGGCGCAGGTAATCACCCACAAGATCAAGATTAAGACCAGCGCTATTTTGACGCCGGTTGAACTTTGACGAAGTTCGGCCATTAATTCCTTGATGTTCATACCCACCCAACCTGTTTAACCTTTCTGCCTGACGAACCAGACATTCCTCAGCCGGGTTCGACCAGGCATTAGTCCTATTGTAGCAAGCTATCGGTTCAAGCGCAGGTTGCTTGACCCATATCAGTCGATCACCAAGCCATCGGCCAACCGTTACCCGGCCAACGACACGGTTGCTTGAAGTCGCCTGAAGCGAGGCTGTTAACCAGAGCGAATCGATATCAAGACGCCGCTGAGAAAAGATTAGTTCCACTCGAACCGGGCCATTTATTCCGTTAATTCTGGGGAGAGGGCTGAATAGGGAAAATCTCTGCTACTTAAATTATACGCCGTTTTGGTGGGCTGCCATCAGTCTGGAGGTTGGTTTTTAGTACAACAATTGGCGGATTGAAAAAACGGAGTTCACCGCTTAAGGTGAACTCCGTCTTGAGGAAGGGTTTTAAGAGGCCAGGGTTTTAGGTGACCGGCAGGCGCGACTTGAAATATTGTTTCAAGATTTCTTTATTGAGCAGGACCAGGCCGGGATAATCTTGACTAGTGTTTACCGCCGCCGCAATTGCTGCAACTATCATTATGACCCCCACCGCCACCAGAGTCTTGACTTTTATCTCTGCCAGACGAGTCACCGGCTGGGCCGGGAGGATCGGCCGGCGGGGTATCAGTAGGCGGCCCGGCAGGCGGCTCCGGCTGAGGCTGAGACTCGGCCGGGCCAGGCGATTCACCGTTCTCCTGGCCGTATTTGTGCTCGTCGCCGACCGGTTCGCACTCACCTGGGGTGGCGCAATTCTCGCCATGCTGGCCGGGTTCGACCTCCGGCTCCTGGCCGTATTTGTGCTCGTCGCCGACCGGCTCGCACTCGCCCGGCGTGTCACATGGCTGGCCGTAGTGACCGGGCAGGGTATCAGACTCGTGGCCGTATTGGTTCTGGTCGCCAACCGGCTCTGTAGTTGGTTCCGGTTCCCCGGTTGGTAATGGCTCTTCGGTCGGTGATGGCTCTTCGGTTGGCAATGGTTCTTCGGTTGGTTCGGCGGCCCGGCCGCGGCCCGGCTCCGGCTCAGGTTGCGGCAGCGCGTCGTCGGGGCGATTGCGGCCAAAGCGATAGCGGAAGGTCAGCGGATCCTGCAAGCCTGCTTCAGCCTCCTGGCCGGCCTGATTGAGCAGACGAACGGCCTGGCGCAGCGGTTCCTGGAGCGGCTCGCCCACCTGGGCCTGGGTTTGAGCCAACTGTTGAGTTTGGGTTTGGACCATTTGGCGGGTCTGGGTTAGCAGCCCGGCCATCGCTTCATCGGGTAACTCGCCGGCCAGGCGCAGAGCCTGGTTGAGGTGCAATTGCAGCCTGTTGGCCACGGCGGCGTCGGGCTGTTCGCCTTTCAAGGCGAGCTGCGCCATCTCCTGGGTGCGAATTTGGGCCAGGGTCAGGTGCAGTTGGCCCAGTTGAGCCGGGTCGGTAGTGACGGCCAGGCGGGCCTCCTCCAGCGCCATTTTGACCGGGTAGAGGGGCGAATCCGGCAGGCTGTTGGCCGCCAGTGCGGCGGTTGTTCCAGCGGAACCAAACAATAAGGTAAGCACTACGGCAACTTTAAGTAGTAAAGCACTCATTCGTCTTTGTTCCTTTCTTGGATTTGTTAAATTCAAGGTTGACCAGGGCAGGGCGTGAATGACTTGCTCTTTAAGACGTACCAACGGGTTAACGGATACGGGCTGCTGTTGTAACCGGGCAACTTCAGCCAGAAAGTCGGCCCGGTCGACCTGCAAGGCCGCCGGGGAGGGCAGTTCAACTGGGGGCAGGGTAGTCAGACTGGCAGCAGCTTCCAGGAGCGGCCTTAAGGTTTCGGCCTCAGCTGGAAAATCAGCCAGGATGGTCGGCAATGATTCCCCGGTTCGCCATCGCTCTAAGGCGAGGTCTAGCGTCTCGGTTAAATTTTGGGTCATTGTTCTTTCCCCTTGGCTTTGACCAGATAGTGCTGCAAGGCAGTCAGAGCCCGGTGTTGGAGCGATTTGACCGCGCCGACCGGCTTCTTGAGCACGCTGGCCGTCTCCTGATTGGACAATCCTTCTAGAAATTTGAGCACAATCACCTGACGTTGGTCGGCGGTCAGTTGTTGCAGAGCAGCCCGAACCTGTTCGGCCAGGATTTGTTCCTCGGCCAGGCTGACCGGATCATCATCGGCATTGACCAATTCCTCCGCCAAGGGCAGATGCTGGCGATGTTGCTGGCGGCGGTAGTGGTCAATCACCAGATTATGGGCCGTGCGATACAGCCAGGCTCGCAGCGCCTGATCCGGCCCCTGGCCTTGCTGGATCGCTTGCAAGTAGCGACGAAAAAGCTCCGCCGTCAAATCACGGGCGGTCTCGACGTCGCTAACCTGCCGGTAAATGTACCGGTACATCGGTTCGTAATACTCATCGTAGATCGCCGCCAGCGCCCCCCGGTCAAGGGTACTCGCTCGGCGCAGCCGGCCTTGTTCAGTGTCGTTCACGTTTTTCCCTGGTATTAATTTAGACGTATGAGTTGAGCAATTGATATGGTCTTTGCCGCGGATCCTATGATCTATTTTATCTCATCTCTGGCAAATGGGGAGATTTGGAGCAGGGTTACCATAAAAACGGTAGAGGACCCGTCTTAAAAAAGGACGCCCCTGGTGAAGTTACCAAGGGCGTCTTAATTTCAATTTACTACAGCCTTAAGAACTTACGGCTTGTTTTTCCAGCGCGTCATTGACCGCCTTGATCAAGTTCTTGACCTCAAAAGGCTTTTCAATGAAGCGATCATCCCCGATCACAAAGCGGCCACTTCGGGCGTCTTGCTCCCTGTCTCTGGCTGAGACGATGATAACCGGCACCTGGGCTAACTCTTCATCTTCTTTCATCTGCTGGTAAATGTCCCAACCATCGATGTCGGGCAGCATCAGATCGAGCAGCAGAACGTCGGGGCGCAGGCTTTTCAACATCTCCAGGCCAAACTCTCCGCTCTTCACGCTGACCACGCGATGGCCTTGCCGTTCAAAAATCAGTTGGATCAAGCTGCTCATTCCTGGCTCGTCTTCAATCGACAGAATGCGAGCTTGAGGTGTCATGGGTAAGCTCCTTTTGTGACAGGTCAATAATTTCTCCCTAATTTCTCCCTGCTCAAATTATAACACAAAACAGCCAAAATCCTCTAGGAACTTTGGCCTGTTGTTCAATCTTAATATATTTTGCCCTGTAAAACCAAATTGGACTCTGCTTTCCGGTTAAATTGGCTCTAGCCAAAGCAAAATTGGTATGGTATAATTCCAAGCCAATTAGGAAAATTGGTTTGATAACGATGTCTATTGCCCTGACCCGCCAGGCTGATAAACCACTCTATTTGCAGGTAGCCGACCAGATTCGAGCGCAAATTGAAAGCGGCGAGCTTCTGGCCCAAACTCGCCTGCCTGCCAGCCGGACGTTGGCCAAGCAGTTGGGGGTCAACCGGATTACCGTGGTCAACGCCTACGCTGAACTGGAAGCCGAAGGGCTGGTCGTCAGCCGGGTCGGCAGCGGTACGTTTGTAGCCGACCAACCTTCAGACTCGGCCCGGCCTAACGACGTGACCCCACCGCCGGCCTGGAGCGGCCCGGCTCCTTTGCGGCAACCCTGGAACGCGAACCAGATGGTGGCCGAGATGACTCGCCTGGCCCACCAGCCCGGCATCATCTCTTTTGCCGGCGGCGCCCCGGCCAGCGAGTTTCTGCCGGTCAACGAGTTCCGGCGTGCTCTGAATGAGGTGCTGCGCCGGGATGGGCCGGAAGCGCTCCAATATGAGCAGGTGGCCGGCTATCTGCCGTTGCGTGAAACCATTGCCGCCTACCTGCAACAAAAAAATATTTCCGTCAGGGCCAGGGATATCCTGATTACCGCCGGTTGTCAACAGGCCCTGGATATGGCGCTGCGGGTGCTGACCCGCAGCGGCAGCGGGGTGCTGATGGTTGAGGATCCCTGTTATCTAGGGCTGCTCGACCTGCTCAATGCCCGCCGGATTTCCCCGGTGGGTATTCCGGTCGATGAACACGGGCTGCGGCTCGATTGGTTGGAGCAGCTCATTTTGCAGCATCGGCCCCAGCTGATCTACGTCACCCCCACCTTTCACAATCCCACCGGCGTGACCATGCCCCTGGCGCGCCGCCAGGCCCTGCTGGAGATTGCCGCCCGTACCGGTGTGCCGATCCTGGAAGATACCAGTTACGACGAACTACGTTACGAAGGCCAACCCCAACCCACCCTCAAAAGTTTAGACAAGGCCGATATTGTGCTCCACGCCGGCGGGTTTAGCAAAACTTTGGTGCCCGGGATTCGCATTGGCTACCTGATTGCGCCGCCCTTATTACATCGCCGGATCATTGCCACCAAACAGACCGCCGACATCTTTACCTCCCCCCTCAATCAGCGAGCCTTGCACGCCTACCTGAAAAGCGGTCATTTTGAGCCGCATTTGCAGCAGGTCCGGCAAGCCTACCAGGCCCGGCGAGACGTGATGCTGGCGGCGCTGGGGCGCCATTTTCCGGCCGAGGCAGGCTGGCGCTGTCCCCAGGGCGGCATGTATATCTGGGTGGAGATGCCGTCCGATGGCCCGACTGCCACCGACCTGTACCTGGCCGCCATAAATTACAACGTGGCTTTTGCTGTTGGCTCGGTCTTTTCGGCCAGCGGCTCTTTCAACAATGCCTTTCGGCTGAATTTTGTGAGTCAGCCGCCCCAGCAGATCGAGGAGGGTATTCGCCGTTTGGGCAAAGCCTGGAAAGAACTAATAGCCCGGCACGCCGAGGCTGCCCCGCTCAATCACCAACCAACAATGCCGATCTTATGAAATTTGAAATTTGCGATTTGAGATTTGTGACACTTGCCCGGCGGGTTTGTGATTTGCGATTTGTGATTTGTGATTTGAGAATTGTTCATTGAGGCTACTGGTGACCGACCTTTACTTTGCCCAAATTAGCGATATTCATCTGTCAACCCACGGTGATATGTTCGATATGCTGTCGGGCCACGCCGCTGATTTTCTAAGTGAGGTGGTAGCCGAACTGAACCGACAACCCAACCTGGATTTTGTTCTGATTACCGGCGACCTGTTCAATGAGGCCACTCAGGCTGAGTTGGCCCTGTTTCAACAGGCCATTCGCACCTTACAAAAACCAACCTACGTTATTCCAGGCAACCACGACCGGCGTGAACCTGACAGTAGCGATGGCTTGACTCTCCGCCAGTTTGCCCACTATTTCAATCCCCAAATCCATGCACGTCTGGCGGCCGGGGATGACCAACTTGGTTATTGGTCAATTCCACTGAAGCCAGAGATTCAGCTCATCGGCCTCGACTCGATCAAAGCTGATGACTGGGGCGGCAAGATTGGCCAGGCCCAAATGGCCTGGCTCAAGACTGAGCTTGAAGCGCAGGCGGACAAACTGGTCATCCTGGCCTGCCACCATCCCCTGCACCAATTGGCGCCTATCGACCGCCACCCTGACTGGTCTAACTTTGTCTGTGACAATGGCGCGGAGTTGTTAACCCTGTTTGATAGCTATCCTCAGCTCAAACTGGTGTTGACCGGCCACCATCATCTGACCAGAGCCGATCTGCTGGGGTCTCGGCTGCATCTGGCCTGCCCAGCCCTGGCCGTTTACCCGTGCGCCTACCGGACGATGCGGCTCAGCCGGTTATTAAATGGGCAGTGGCGGATTGAATGGCAAACCCATCCGGCAACTGGCGCCGACATTGTGGCCGAGGCGCGGCGGCGGATGGAACAAGCCTGGCAAGAGGCCGGTTTTACCCCGGAATTTGTGGCTGCCCATGTTGGCATAGCGGCGGGCAGTGACCGGGATCGAGCGGGACAAATCATTTTATGAGCGGCGGGTTAACTTGGCCGGTCGCCGGTTCCGCTCAATTGAAAGGGGCTTTATTGACCTTGGCGTCGGCGGCCTGCATCTCGGTTACTTTTGTGGCCAGCAAAGAGGCCATGCGCGAGTTGTCACCGTTGGCTTTTACGCCGATCTGGTTTGGGGCGGCCTCGTTGTGGGGCATTGGCTTTTATTTGCTGCGGGACGGCCTCAAAGTTCCGGCCGGGCTGCGGAGCTCGATCCGGCCAATTTTCTGGCTGGGCTTACTGAACGGTCTGGCCAATCTGCTGCTCTTTAGCGCCATTAACCTGGGCGATCCCACCCTGGCCGCTTTTTTTAGCCGCAGTGAAACTATTTATAGTGTGCTGCTGGGCGCGCTGCTGTTGGCCGAACGGCTGCGCAGCTATCAGTGGCTGGGGGTAGCCGTCGCTGTGCTTGGGGCGGGAATGATCACCTTTCGGGCCGGGGCGGTGGTCTGGCTGATGCTGGCGCTGTTGCTGGTCTCGAACTTTTTTCTGTCGCTGAGTACGCTGGTGGCCAAAAGAAATGTCATCACCGTTCGTCCTTTGGTGTTGTCGACGGCGCGGACGGTCTTGATGAGCCTGCTGCTGGGCGGTGTAGGTCTGGCGGCAGGACAACTGGCCTGGCCCCAGCTGGCGGCCTGGCTGTGGATTATTGGCGGCTCCTTTTTTGGACCGTTTTTGAGCTATGTGTTATTTTACAAAGGTTTGATTTATCTCGATCTGGCCCGCGGGGCGGTCATTCGGGCGCTGCAACCGCTGTTTGTGGCCGTTTACAGCCTGCTCCTGTTTGGCACGTTGATTACGTTGCCGCAGTTCGTGGGGGGGCTATTAATGATTGTGGGCGTGGTATTGATGTTGTGGGAGCAGCGGTCTGAGATTTAGGGCCAAGATCAAGACCTATTCTGAACCAGGCAGGTGACTCAATGGACAACCACCGGATGCCAACTTTGCTCGATATTGTAGCGGCGCGAGCCAATGTGTATCGATATCTGAAGCCAACCCCTCTCTACCATTACGCCGGACTCAGCGAGCTGGTCGGGGCCAGGGTGTGGGTGAAACATGAGAATCACCAGCCGGTGGGCGCGTTCAAAGTGCGCGGCGGCCTGAATCTGGCGGCGCACCTGACCCCGGCCGAACGTCGGGCCGGCTTGTTTACGGCCTCAACCGGCAATCATGGCCAGAGCATTGCTTTTGCCGCCCAGGTTCATAACCTCAAGGCTACCATTGCCGTGCCGGAAGAGGCCAACCCCGGCAAGGTGGCGGCGATGCGCGGCCTGGGGGCGGAAGTAATTTTCCACGGGGCCGACTTTGACGGGGCCCGGGAATGGATCATGGCCGAGGCTGAAGCCCGGCGCGGTCGCTTTGTGGGGCCAACCGAGGAGTTGCTGATCTGTGGAGTAGGCACTTACGCCCTGGAAATCATTGAAACGCTGCCCGACGTGCAGACGATCATTGTGCCGGTGGGGGCCGGCAGTGGGGCGTGTGGGGTCGGTATTGTGGCCAAGGCGATCAATCCCAAAATTGAGGTGATTGCAGCCCAATCGGCCCAGGCGCCGGCGATGCAGTTGAGCTGGCAGAGCGGCCAACTGGTGACTGCCGAGACAAAAACTTTTGCCGAAGGCGTGGCGACCCGGGTGCCGTTTGCCAATACCCAGCGGCTTATGCGCCGTTACCTGGACGATTTTATACTGGTTGACGACAGCGACATCAAAGCGGCGATCCGGTTGCTGCTGGAACAGACGCACAACCTGGCCGAAGGGGCCGGGGCGGTGTCGCTGGCCGCGGCGTTGCGGCTCAGAGAGCGGCTGGCCGGTAAGAAAGTGGCGTTGGTTCTAAGCGGCGGCAACTTGTCGATGGAGCAGTTGCGAGACATTTTTGCCAATTAGCCTGCGCTAAAAATCGTTTTTATGACAGATCAAGCCAAATCTACCAAACAGAATATCAAAGAGTCAGCAACTACAGCCCGCAATACTCAAATCCCAACTTTTTTTGGGCAGCCAATGTTGCGGGGAAAATTCTATGAAGTTGATCCCGAATCAATCCGGCCAGATAACCCGGTGATGTTCTATAGTCATCCCAATGGAGAAATTTGGGTGGGGGACGCCATTGCCTGGCTCCGGAGTCTGGCTGACGAGTCGGTCGATTTAGTCTTTGCGGACCCGCCCTACAACATCAAAAAAGCAGAGTGGGATACTTTTGAGTCACAAACAGCCTATGTTGAGTGGTCGTTGGAGTGGATTGAGCAAGTTGCCCGTATTTTAAAGCCAACCGGTACGCTGTATATATGCGGCTTCTCGGAAATTTTGGCCGACCTCAAACTGCCGGCTCTGCGCTTTTTTAGAGGTTGTCACTGGTTGGTGTGGCATTATAAGAACAAGGCGAACCTCGGCTCTGATTGGGGGCGGTCCCACGAGAGTCTTCTTCACTTTAGAAAGAGCAAAGCGTTTACCTCCAACGTCGACGATATCAGAATTCCCTATGGTCAACACACCCTGAAATATCCCGAGCATCCTCAAGCAGAGACCAGCCAATACGGCAAAGGCAAAAAGCAGCTCTGGCAGCCCCATCCTAAAGGGGCTAAACCCAGGGATGTGATTGAAATTCCGACAACCTGCAACGGTATGCACGAAAAGACGCCTCATCCCACCCAAAAGCCAGAAGAACTTTTGCGGAAATTTGTGTTGGCTTCTTCGAATCCTGGCGATTTAGTGATGGATCCGTTTTTGGGTTCTGGAACTACGGCGGTAGTGGCTGAACAGCTTAAACGAAAGTGGCTGGGTTGTGACCTTTCCCTTGAATATTGTCAATGGGCCGCTAATAGAATTGAATTAGTGGAAAATTGGTCTGTTGAAAAATGGATTGAGTATGACCTGGAAAACAGCCAACGGAGGCAGTCAATTCGATTATGACACCGCTAAATCTTATAAAAACTGGAGGAAAATATGAATGAAGCAGAAGAGTTTTATACATGGGCCGAGCTGCCTCAAACCGCGATGACGCCTCAGATCAAGCGGCGGTTGGTCAGCGGGGAAAAAGTGATGATGGTGGAGCTAATGCTGGCCAAAGGCGCGGTGGTTGGGGTGCACAGCCATCCCCATGAACAGATAACCCACATCGTCTCTGGGACGCTGGAGTTTGAGGTTCATGGCAAGAAGCGCATTGTGCACAGCGGTGAGGTGATTGTTGTCCCCTCGCATGTGACTCATGGCGCGGTGGCGCTGGCCGATACGGTCACCCTGGAAGCTTTTAGCCCGCCCCGTGAAGATTTTTTGGCCGGCCAAAAGGCCGATTATATGAAATAGGAACGGAGACTAACATGAGCAAGAAACCTTATGCCCCGGTTGCCTCGTACAGCGAATTGAAGCGAGTGGAGGAACTGCTCGCTCAATCTCAGACGGTTGAATCAATCCGTAAATTGGTGGTTAAAGATGGGCCAAAGGTCGGTTACAAAGCCTTTTGTTATATGTTGGGCGGTAAAATGACCCCCGAGGCGATGAAACCGGACGAGGCTTGTGTGGCCGCAGCGAGCCTGGAACAGCAGGGTGAAACGGATAGGGCGATGGATATTTACCGCAAGGTGGTCGAGGTCCACCCCGATCATCCTATCGCCAAGAGTAAAGTTTCTGCATGACCACCGCCGGCCGACCGGAGCCAAAGGCCCCCTGTGGGCTGACCGCCGCAAAACAACGGCTCAAGTTTTGGTCTGCGGTCAGTTGAATACAAAATAACTCTAAAACAGAGAAAATATTCTTAGGAGAATAAAATGGCAGTGCAAAATGGGAATCAAAGTCAAAATGTAGGGCAGAGTGTCAATGGGCAGGAAAGCGGCACCTGGCGGGTGAAAGTTGGCCTGGCCCAAATGTTGAAGGGGGGGGTGATTATGGATGTGGTCACCCCGGAACACGCCAGGATTGCCGAGGAAGCCGGCGCCTGCGCCGTGATGGCCCTGGAACGGGTGCCGGCCGACATTCGAGTGCATGGCGGGGTGGCCCGGATGAGCGATCCCGGCTTGATCGAAAGCATCATCAAGGCCGTCTCCATCCCGGTGATGGCCAAGGCCCGGATCGGTCACTTTGTGGAGGCCCAAATTTTGGAGGCCATCGGCGTTGATTACATCGATGAGAGCGAGGTGCTGACCCCGGCCGACGAGGCCCACCATATCAACAAACATGCCTTCAAAGTACCTTTTGTGTGCGGCTGCCGTGATTTGGGTGAAGCTCTGCGCCGTATTGGCGAGGGCGCGGCCATGATCCGCACCAAAGGCGAGGCCGGCACCGGCGACGTGGTGGAAGCGGTGCGCCACGCCCGGGCGGTGCTGGGTGAAATTCGTCGCCTGCAAAATATGCCGGACGAAGAGTTGATGACCTATGCCAAGAACATCGGCGCACCCTATGAGCTGGTCAAAGAAACCAAAGAGTTGGGCCGGCTGCCGGTGGTCAACTTTGCCGCCGGTGGGGTGGCTACGCCGGCCGACGCCGCCCTGATGATGCAGCTCGGTGTGGACGGCGTGTTTGTGGGCAGCGGCATCTTCAAGAGCGGCAACCCGGCCAAGCGAGCCAAAGCCATTGTTGAGGCCGTAACTCACTATAACAACCCCAAGATTCTGGCCGAGATCAGCAAAAATCTGGGCGAGCCGATGGTCGGTATCAGTGTCAGCAGCATCCCGGAACAGGAGATGCTAGCCGGGCGAGGTTGGTAATCAGCCGGCGGTAAATGGCTGGTTGCCAGGCTGAGCTTGTCTAAGAATGGCAGTAGGTTGGGTTGAGCGTTAGGGAAACCCAACCCACCTGAGTTATTTTCACAGGAGCAAGGTAAAGATTTGGGCTGCGGAGAAAAGTTGTGGTGTTGACGGCTGAGCAATGGGATGATTTTATATTAGCTCACCGGGGACACTTGCTGCAAAGCTGGGCCTGGGGCGAGTTGAAACAGAATTTTGGCTGGAGCGTGGTGCGAATTCGGGCGGCTGCCTCAGCCGCCCAGATTCTTTTTCGCCGCTTGCCGCTTGGCTTCACCATTGGCTACATCCCCAAGGGGCCGGTGGTAGACTGGGGCGACTCGGCGCAGCTCCAGGACCTTTTTTCGATCATTCACACCGAGGCTCAACGGCGCCGGGCCGTCTTTTTGAAAGTGGAACCTGATGAACTGAGCGGCGACGGCTCGTCGGCCGCTTTAATCTGGCTCAACCAGGCCGGCTTCAAACCGGCCGACTCGATCCAGCCCCGCACCTCGCTGGTCATTGATCTCAGCCCGGCTGAGCCGGCCATCCTGGCAGCGATGAAACAAAAAACACGCTACAACATTCGCCTGGCCCAAAAAAAGGGGGTGATCGTACGCCGGGGCCAGGCCGCCGAGGTGGCCATCTTTCACCGGTTGGCGACCGTCACCGCCGAGCGCAATCAATTCGGGGTGCACAACCTGGCATACTACCAAACCGCCTTTAACCTGTTTGCGCCTGAACGCTGCGCCCTGCTCATCGCCGAGATCGAGGCGCAACCCATTGCGGCCTTGCTGGCCTTTCGCCATGGTGAGGCAGCTTATTATTTTTACGGCGCTTCCTCCAACCAACATCGCAACCTGATGGCGCCCTATTTGGTCCAGTGGGAGGCGATGCGTTGGGCCAAAGAGGTGGGTTGCCGTTACTACGATCTATGGGGCATCCCCGACGCCGATCCGGTCACCCTGGAAGCTGAGTTTGAACAGCGGCAGGATGGGTTGTGGGGGGTCTATCGCTTCAAACGGGGCCTGGGGGGACAATATGTGCAGTACCTCGGCGCTTATGATTATGTTTACATTCCCCTGCTCTATCAATTCTACAAGGCGCGCCGCCGATTTTAGTTTGACTTACCCTCCTGTTTGTGGTATTATTTCAGACGATTTTTAGCACTCAAGGTAGTAGAGTGCTAAAATAGGTTGGGTGAGATGGTTAATAGCGAACTTTCGGATAGACAACAGGTGGTCTTACGCCTGGTAATCCAGGAATATGTGAATTCGGCCACGCCGGTTAGTTCAAAAACCATTTTACAGGGTTACAACCTGGGGGTCAGTTCTGCCACGGTGCGAAATGAGATGGCGATGCTGGAGGAGCTGGGTTATCTGACCCATCCGCACACCTCCGCCGGCCGGGTGCCCACTGAAGCCGGTTACCGCTTCTTTGTAGAACGGTTGATGGAAAAGATCGATCTGCCGCTGGAAGAGCAGCGCATGATCAGCCATCAATTCCACCAGGCCCGGCTGGAGCTTGACCAGTGGTTGCGGTTGAGCGCGGCCGTGCTGGCCCACACAACTCAAAATGCCTCGCTGGTTACGGCCCCTAAAAGTGATCGCTGCCAGCTAAAGCATCTTGAATTGATCTCGATTCAAGAAGACGTGGCCCTGTTGATTTTGGTATTGCAGAGCGGCACGGTCAAACAGCAGATCATGACCCTGGAAAGTTTTGTGCCGCAGGATGAGTTGCACGCTTTGAGCCGCCGTTTGACCAGCTTGTGGGCCGGGCAGGAAGCCTGCCAGATAACGGCTTCCACGGCTATGCTGGCGGGTTTGGCCCGTCAGGTAGGTGAGGTAGTTGTCGGGACGATGGAGCGTATCGACGCCCGAAGCAGCAGCGACATTTACCACGACGGCCTGTTGAACATTCTCTCTCAGCCGGAGTTCAAACAGCGTGAAGGGGTGCAGCAGGTCATCCGTGCTCTGGAAGAGCGGCGCCTGGTCGACCAGTTGGTAGAGAAAGCATTGCAGGCCGGCGGGGTTCAAATCATCATTGGCGGTGAAGGCCAGTGGGATGAACTGTCGGAGGTCGGCATTGTGATGGGCCGGTATGGGATTGGTGATACCATTACCGGGGCTATGGGCGTAGTTGGACCGGTTCGGATGACTTATGGTCGGGCCGTATCGATTGTGCGGTATATGTCGCGGCTGATGAGCGGCTTGTTAAGCGACCTTTACGGGATCAAAGAGTAAGAAATCTAAAGCTACAATTTTGGCGAATATTGTCATTGAGGGATGTATGGCCAAACGAAAACGAATTGAAACAGCCGAAGAAGCCGAAACCAAAGGAACCCGAGAAGAAGTTACCTCGGCCGGCGCCTCTGAAGCCACGGTTGAGCCACAACCTGAACAAACGGTCGCCGAAGCTCAGCTAGAAGTTGACACAGAGGCAAAAGAAACCGCAGTCGTGGTTACTGAAGGCGCAGAAACAGAGGTTGGTCTGGAAAAGCAGTTGGAACTCGCTTTGGAAGAAGCAGCCAAGAACCTGGAAGGTTGGCAGCGGGCCGCGGCCGAACTGGCCAACTACAAACGGCGTCAGGAAGAGCAGCTCAAGCTGCAACGAGACCGGATTAAAGGCGAAGTGTTGGATGGCGTGATCAGCGCCCTGGATGATATAGACCTGGCTTTCCAAAATGTACCGGCGGAGATTGATGGTCAACTGTTGGGTTGGGTTGAAGGTTTCCGCCTGGTTCAGCGTAAATTGAACAAAGTGTTGGAAGAACAAAACGTAATGCCCATCAATACCGAGGGAGACTTTGACCCCACCGTCCACGAAGCAGTGAGCTACGAGGAAAGCAACGATCACAAAGAGGGCCAGATCATCGGCGAGTTACGCAAAGGGTATCAAGTCGGCAATCGGGTGCTGCGTCCCGCCCTGGTCAGAGTGGCAAGGTAAGAAACTAATTTGCAATTTGCAATTCTCATCATCAGGAGTAAAAAGGAATTATGGCCAAAATCATAGGCATCGATCTGGGTACAACCAACTCGGCAATGGCGGTGATGGAGGGTGGTGAGCCGGTCATCATTCCCAATGTCGAAGGTAACCGCACCACCCCGTCGATTGTGGCGGTCAACCCCAAAAGCGGTGAGCGGATGGTGGGGCAAGTGGCCAAGCGCCAGGCCATCACCAATCCCAAGAATACCATCTTCTCGGTCAAGCGCTTTATGGGGCGCAAGTACCGAGACCCGGAAGTACAGCGGGCGCTGGAATTTATTCCCTACGAAGTCAGGGAAGCGCCCAACGGCGACATCCGGGTGGTGATGGGCGGCAAAGAATATTCGCCTCCGGAAATCAGCGCCATGATCCTGCAAAAGCTTAAAAATGACGCTGAGGCTTATCTGGGCGAACCGGTGACCCAGGCCGTCATCACCGTGCCGGCCTATTTCAACGACAGTCAGCGTCAGGCCACCAAAGATGCCGGTAAAATCGCCGGTCTGGAGGTTCTGCGCATTATCAATGAGCCGACGGCCTCCTCGCTGGCCTATGGTCTGGATCGGAAAAATGAGGAGCAAATTGCCGTCTACGATTTGGGCGGCGGCACCTTCGATATCTCCATTTTGGATGTGGGTGAGGGTGTCTTTGAAGTCAAATCCACCAACGGCAATACCTTTCTGGGCGGCGACGACTTTGACCAGAAGGTGATCGATTACATTGCCGACCAGTTCAAAAAAGATGAGGGCATCGACCTGCGCGACGATATGCAGGCCCTGCAACGCTTGAAGGAAGCCGCCGAAAAAGCCAAGATCGAGCTATCGACCACCCAGCAAACCGAGATCAATCTGCCCTTTATCACCGCCGACGCCGCCGGCCCCAAGCACCTGACTATGAACCTGAGCCGTTCCAAGCTGGAACAACTGGTTGATGATTTAATTACCAGATCACTGGAGCCGTGCCGGGCGGCCCTCAAAGACGCCCAGGTGAGCACCAGCGACATCGATGAGGTGGTCCTGGTCGGTGGCCAGACCCGCATGCCGGCTGTTCAGGAAGCGGTGCGCAAACTATTTGGCAAAGAGCCGCACAAGGGCGTCAATCCCGATGAAGTGGTGGCCATTGGCGCGGCCATCCAGGCTGGCGTGCTGGGCGGCGAAGTGAAAGACGTGCTCCTGCTCGACGTGACCCCGCTGACCCTCAGCATCGAAACACTGGGCCGGGTGGCCACGCCGTTGATCGAGCGTAATACGACCATCCCCACCAAAAAGAGCCAGATCTTCTCTACCGCGGCCGATAACCAGACTCAGGTGGAGATCCACGTGGTCCAGGGGGAACGGCCGATGGCCCCCGACAACAAGAGCCTGGGCAAGTTCATTCTGGATGGCCTGCCCCCGGCGCCACGCGGCTTGCCCCAAATAGAGGTAACTTTTGATATCGACGCCAACGGCATTCTGCACGTGACCGCCCAGGACAAAGCCACCGGCAAAAATCAGAGTATGAAAATTATGCCCTCCAGCGGCCTGAGCGATGATGAAATTGAGCGGATGATCAAAGAGGCTGAGCTACACCGCGAGGAGGATACCAAACGCAAACAGCACGTCGAAGCCCGTAACCAGGCCGACACCCTGATTTTTGCGGTTGAAAAGACGCTGCGGGAGGAGGGCGATAAGATTACGCCTGAGCTCAAGAGCGAAATCGAAGGCAAAGTCGATGCCCTGAAGAAGGCGTTGGAGCAGGATGACCTGGCCGCGATTGAGCGGGCCTCGACCGACTTGGGCCAGGCCATTCAACAGATCGGCGCCCAGATGTACGGCGCTCAACCGGGCGGCCCACCGCCTGGGGCGGGCGACTCCGGCCAACCCGGTCCCGAAGATGATGGCGACGTCGTTGAAGGTGAATATAGCGAAGCCAGGTAGAGTTCTCCCATTATCTCTTTTATCTCGTTCCCAAACTCACTGCAAAGCGTGGGAACGAGATTAGTTTAAAGGCTTATGAGCAACAAGCGTGACTACTACGAGGTGTTAGGGGTAGCCCGCGGCGCCTCCAAAGATGAGATCAAAAAAGCCTATCGCCGGCTGGCTCGCCAATATCACCCCGATGTTAGCCAGGAGTCCGACGCCGAGGCCAAATTCAAAGAGATCAATGAGGCCTACGAAATCCTTGCCGACGAGCAGAAGCGGGGCATGTATGATCGCTTTGGTCACGCTGGCCTTGCCGGCGCCGGTTCAGGCTTTGGCGGTTTCGACTTTGGCGGTTTCCGTGACCCGTTTGAAATCTTTGAGGAAGTCTTTGGCAGCTTCGGCGGTTTTAGCGGGCGAACCCGTCGCCAGACCCGCAGCCCCCGCCGGGGGGCCGACCTGCGCTACGAGATGGCCCTGGAATTCGAGGAGGCGATTTTTGGCGCCGAGCGGGAAATCGAAATTCCGCGCCAGGAAACCTGCCCTACCTGTAGCGGCAACGGCGTTGAGCCGGGTTCCAGCCCCATTCGCTGCCCTGAGTGCAACGGCACCGGGGAAATTCGGCGGCAGACCGGCTTCTTTATCAACATCGGCACTTGTCCCCGCTGCCAGGGTCGCGGCGAAATCATTACCAATCCCTGCAAGGAGTGTAACGGCCGCGGCCAGGTGGTCAAAACGCGCCGCCTGTCGGTGAAAGTCCCGGCCGGGGTGGACAACGGCACCCAAATTCGCCTGACCGGCGAGGGTGAAAGCGGGACCAATGGCGGCCCGCCCGGCAACCTGTACGTGGTCATTCGAGTCAAGAGCCATCCCTACTTCCGCCGCCAGGACGACACGGTGCATCTAGAGCTGGCCATCAACATCACCCAGGCGGCCCTGGGCGATGAAGTGGAAGTGCCCACCCTGGACGGCAACGAGATGATGACCATCCCGGCGGGGACTCAAACCGGCGACACCATTCGCCTGCGGGGCAAGGGTGTGCCGCGGTTGCGCCGCGACGGCAGCAACGCTGGCCGGGGCGACCAGGTGGTCACCATTCAAGTCCGCACACCTACCAACCTGACCAGCGAGCAGCGCCACTTATTGCTGGAGCTGGGTAAAACCCTGGATCGGGAAGTGGTGCCGCAGAAGGAAAAGAGTTTCTTCGACCGTATTCGCGACGCGTTGGGCATGTAGAACGCCCTGACCGCCTGTCTCTGTATAGTAAAAACCTTCTTGGAGGTTATCAGCTTCCAGGAAGGTTTTTTATTGGGATAAAATAGACAAAGGATGAGCCGCCGAAACACGCTGACTTAATGATACTGGATGTAATAGGCATAACTTGACGATTAATTGACCGGCTAGGTAATCCCCATTATAATTTTAGACGAGTAAAGGACGTATTATTCAAATCAGGAGTTTGAGTATGACCTATGAAAGTGTTGCTCTCAAGTTACAATTGTCTCCCCAGGAGCTACAACAAGCCAGCTTACGATTGTTTTTAGACCACCAGCTGCGCCTGATTGAGTCACAACTTTTGAACTTGGCCCGTAAGTATGGCGTCCAAACTGTCAACGAGCTAGACCAGCTGGTTCAAACGGGGCAAATTCACGAGGCTGAGGCTTTTGAGGATTATTTTGAATTTGACCACCTGGAGACGCAACGAGAGATAATGCTCGATTTACTAAAGGAGGCCGTTTGACTCCGTTAGCCCTGCTTCAGCGTATTGCCGAGGTTGAGTTTTCCGGCATAGTCATTCAAACCGATATTTTAGGGGCTAAATTGCGTATTTTGTTGGTCGATACCAGTTATGTGGATGTTTGGGCTTCTCGGAAGTTGAGTAATCGCTTTGGTTTTCATTGGGAACGTCGTCATTTGGACGGTCGTATGTATCGTTATGATAACTTTCCCGACACCGATTGGTCGGGAGTGGCTACCTTTCCCTGTCACTTTCACGAAGGCCACCAAGATACGGTTGTGGCTGCCCCTTTTGCCCCCACCCTTGAACAGGGTTTTCGTGAGTTTATGGCGTATATACAAGAGCATATCTCTGTTTGATGAATAATGCTTCGGCCAGACTCAAAACGTTTCAAAACAGGAAAAACTGACGCAATTATGCACGACCCCATTCTGCTCGAACTCTTCAAGCATCGTTTGGCCTCTATCGCCGAGGAGATGGGCGTGGTCCTGCGGCGGACGGCCTACTCGCCCAACATCAAAGAACGGCTGGACTTTTCCTGCGCCATCTTCGACGCCCAGGGTCGCATGATCGCCCAGGCGGCCCACATCCCGGTGCACCTGGGAGCCATGCCGGTCTCGGTGGCCACAGCCATCGAGGAAATTAGCTTTGCCCCCGGCGACGTGGTCATCCTCAATGACCCCTTCCACGGCGGCAGTCACCTGCCGGATATTACGATGATTACCCCCGTTTTTGTGGCGGCAGAGGAACAAAGGAGCAGAGGAGCAGAGGGGCAAGGGGGCGGGGGAGCAAGGGGGCAAGACTCTCCCCTACACCTCCTCCCCCCTGCTCCCCTGCTGCTGTTTGGTTTTGTCGCCAGCCGGGCCCACCACGCCGACGTCGGCGGCATGACCCCCGGCTCGATGCCGCTGGCTCAGGAGATTTTTCAAGAAGGGCTGATCATCCCGCCGCTCAAACTGATCGAGGCCGGGCAGTTGAATCACGGCGTGATGAGTTTGCTGCTGGCCAACGTGCGGACCGCGGCGGAACGGGCCGGCGATTTGCGAGCGCAACTGGCCGCCAACCGCAAAGGCGTCGACCGGGTGGTGGAGGTGGTGAGCCGCTACGGGCAGGCCGAGGTCGAATTTTATATGGCCGGGCTACTGGCATACGCCGAGCGAATGACCCGCCGCCTGATTGCCGAACTGCCGGACGGCCAATACCAGTTTGAGGATTTTATGGACGACGACGGCCTCACCGCCGATCCGGTTAGAATCGCCGTGACCGTGACGATCGCCGGGGACGAGGCCACGGTCGATTTTAGCAACACTTCGCCCCAGGTGAGGGGCGGCGTCAATACCGTCTACGCCGTCACGTTGTCGGCGGTGCAGTATGTGTTTCGGGCGCTGGTCGGGCTGGATATCCCGGCCAATAGCGGCTGTCTGGCCCCTATCCGGGTGATTGCGCCGGAGGGCACGGTCATCAACGCCCGGCCGCCGGCGGCAGTAGCCGGCGGCAATGTGGAGACGTCGCAGCGAATTGTGGATGTGCTGCTGGGCGCGCTGGCCCAGGCCAGCCCGGCGCGAGTCCCGGCCGCCTCGCAAGGCACGATGAACAATGTGACCATCGGCGGTTGGGACCCGGCCCGGCAGCGGCCCTTCACCTATTACGAAACGATTGGCGGCGGCAGCGGGGCCGGCCCGGCCGCGGCGGGCGCCGACGCCATTCACTGCCACATGACCAACACCCTGAACACGCCGGTGGAGGCGCTGGAGTATGCCTATCCCCTGCGGGTGCGGCGCTACGAAATCCGCCGCGGCTCCGGCGGCGCCGGCCGGCAGCCCGGCGGCAGCGGCATCCGCCGCGAACTGGAGCTGTTGCACAACGCCCAGGTCACTCTGCTGACCGAGCGACGGCGCTTCAGACCCTACGGCTTGGCCGGCGGCGAGCCGGGCCGTAGGGGGCGCAACGTGCTGGTGCGGGGAAATGAGGAGATGGAGCTGGCCGGCAAAACCACGCTGATGTTGCAAGCAGGCGATGTCCTCCGCATCGAGACGCCCGGCGGCGGAGGATATGGGGAGGCATAAAGAATCATGTACCGCAACTGCTTAGCCTGAACCTTGCGACCGCCGACCGTCGACGGCGGACCCCTCGGGCTGAGCCTCGGGACGAAGCCGCAGACTGCCGTCACGTTTGGCATTGGTAATCTTTTCAGCGGTCGGCGGTCAGGGGACTATATTTTTGGGATAGACTGAGCAGTTACCGTTTTTCATAAACCAAAATAAACCGCGCCAAGACTTGACCTAACCCAACTCGGACTCGTATGATAGTGATAAGCTCAGCCCCAACAATACGAAGGTGTCAATATAATCCTCGAAATCTCGAATCAGCCACATCAGGAAAAGGGGTTCACTAGCCTTCATCCATACACATGTAACTAACCAGTCAATGTCATTAAGTTAAGCGGTGTGCTGTTTGTAGGCGAGGCTAAAGCCATCGCCCTGAGAGAGCAAAGGACGCCAAAGCGCCCTATTTTAGCCCGTAGGGCTTGGTTCTTTCAGCACGACGGCTTCAGCCTCGTGCTAACTTAATGACATTGACTAACCAGTTCTCGCTCCCGCTTCCGCCAATCCGGGACATATTGATCCAGCAATAGATAATACAACCGATTATGATGAGGTATCTTCAGGTGCAGCAGTTCGTGCCAGATGACGTATTCCACCAAACGATTAGGGAGCTTGAGCAAATCATCAGCCAGGGTCAGAGTACCGGCGGTGGAGATGGACCCCCACTTCCGGCGCATCCGGCGCAGTTGGACTCGACTGACGGTAACCTCCAGCTCAGCGGCCAACCGTTCCACCTGGGCGACAATTTCAGCTTTGGTCAGCGTTTCGGTGGGGGATATAGGAGGAGAGAGCTTTTGCAAGCCCTCGTCGATAAAGGACCGGACCCGGTCGCTGTCGGGGTCTAGCTGGTGCGGAATGAGGACCTCGACGCCGTTAGGGGTGACCTTCATCGCCAGGCTTTGACGATTTTGCCGCTTGATTTTGACGCCGGTCATCACACCCCCACCATATCACTCATTCGGAGCAGGTTGTCTACCAACTCCTTAAGCCGGTTGATGTCACTCCCACCCTGACCGGCGACCCTGTAGTCGCCCCGTTCTTCGGCGACCTGGGGCGGCCTGGCCATCAGCAGCCGGTACAACGCCAGCCGGACTTCCCGCTCCAGCTTCTGGTTGTAAGGCCAGCCAGGGTAGCGGTCGATGGTTTGCTGGATTGCAACTGCTTTGACCTCGGCCTCAGGCATCCCGTAATCCTTGAGCACAAAGCAGAGGGCAAACGCTTTATCGTCCAGGTTGCTCTGGCGGCGCTCTTGTTCGGCCTGCACCACGCGTTCGGCCTGTATTTCAGCGGCTTGGAGCGCATCCTCGACGCTGATCTGTCGCTCCCGTAACCGCTGGATGATGGTCTCCACTTCATCGGCAATGGGGATGAGATAGGGCTGGTTGGCTTCGTGGGCCTGGATGTGAGCTACCAGGCTGCGGTAGAGGTTGATGACCTTGACCTGGTCGCTGACGTTGTCGGCGGCCACCACCCGGCCGATATCCTTGTTGATGGGGTAGAGCGGCAGGGGCGAGGCCAGCGAGACCAGTTCGACGTTCTGCCGGATCAACTGATCGGTCTTTTGGAGCAGGTCGAAGCGGATAGCCCGCTGCTGCGCTTCGGGATCAAAGTAGCGATAGACCACCGTGTGAACCTGGGCGATCAGGGCATAGCGGAACAGGTAGTCCCGCAGGAAGGGATCGGGCGAGATGACCTCGTAGGCGGTTTGGAGGGCCTTGAACTGCTGGCGGAACTCGTCCCGCCGGGCCTGGTCAAAGAAGTACTCGATAATACGCTCGTCCCGACCGGCGACGGTATCCAGATCGAGCGGGGCCAGCATGTACTCCAGCTTGACCAGCCCCTCGACAAACTGCTCCTTGAGCCGGTTCAGGTCGATCAGGGCCTTGCTGATGGCGGCCTGGTCAAAGGCCAGCGCCTTTTGCAGATCTTCAAAGATGCCGACGTAATCGACCAGCAAGCCGCTGTCTTTATCGGGGTAGGGCCGGTTGATCCGGGCGATGGCTTGCAGCAGGGTGTGATCCCGCATCGGCTTGTCCAGGTACATGCAGTAGAGCACCGGCGCATCGTAGCCGGTCAATAACTTTTCGGTGACGATCAGAATCTTGGGCAGTTTGGCCGGGTCGCGGAAGGTTTTGCGGACGCTCTTTTCTTGGTCCTCGTTCAAATAGTACTCCCGCATCAGCTCGGTATCTTTTTTTGGGTTGTCGGTGTAAACGACGGTACTGTAATCTGCCGGCAGCAGCTTGTCAAGAGCCTGCTTGTAGAGGGCGCAGGCTTCCCGGTCGATGGCCACCAGCATGGCCTTGAAGCCCCGCGGCTCGACGTTGGTGGTGAAATGCTCGGCCAGGTGGGCGGCGATGCCGCGCACCCGGTCATCAGCCTTCATGACCGACTTGAGATGTTCGGCCCGGTCGAGCATCCGGTTCAGCTCTTCGATGCTGGCGGCGTCTTCAATCTTGTCATGGAACTCCCGTTGCAGGGTCTCCCGATCTACCCGCAGTTCCGAGGGAGCCAGGGTGTACCACAGCCGGACGGTGGCCCCATCCTCGATGGACTCATCGATGCCGTATTTGTCCAGGTAGCCCAAAGGATCGGGCTTACCGAATTTCTCAAAGGTACCCTGGCCGATCTTGCCCTTGTCGATGGGCGTGCCGGTGTAGCCAAAATAAAAGGCGTTGGGCAGGGCGGCCCGCATAAAGATGCCCAGGTTGCCCTCCTGGGTGCGATGGGCCTCATCGACCAGGACGATGATGTTGGCGCGTTGGTTGAGCTGCTTGGGTTGCAGGTCGAACTTGTGGATGGTGGTGACGATCACGCCCCGGTAGTCGGTTTTGAGCAGGCGGGTCAGGTGGGACTTGCGCTCGGCCCGGGTGACGACCGGGAAGCCAAAGGCTTCCAAATTCTGGACCATCTGGGTTTCCAGTTCCAGCCGGTCCACTATGATCAGGATGGTAGGGTTCTCTAACTGGGCCAGGCGGCGCAGCTTGTGGGCGGTGACGATCATGGTCAGCGTTTTGCCGCTGCCCTGGGTGTGCCAGACGAGGCCTGTTTTTGGCCCTCTCCCCCCGACCCCCTCTCCCAACCCTTCGGCTGCGCTCAGGGCAAGTCTGGGAGAGGGGGAGTCCGCAGGACGGGGGTGAGGGCTGATCCCGTTGACCACCCGCTCCACCACCTGCTCGGTGGCCCGAATCTGGTGGGGACGCAGTACAAATTTGTGGGTCTGGTCGTCGGCCCGGTAGAAGATGAGGTAATCTTGAATGAGATTGAGCAGGTGCGCCCGGTCGAACATCGCTTTACTGAGCCGTTCCAGGCCGTAATCTTTGCCCTCAACCTTCCAGCGGTAGAAGGCTTTGAGGCTGTCATTCCAGGTAGGGGCGTAATGCAGCCGCAGGTCGCAGGCGGCAAAGAATTGGACGAATTTGAGCAGGCCGGGGATGTCGCGGGTGTAGAGCCGCTGAACCTGGTCAAAGGCTTCCAGTTCGGGATCCCGCAGGGTGGGGCTTTTGTTCTCGATGATGACCAGGGGCAGGCCGTTGACGTAGAGTACCAGGTCAGGCCGGCGACGGTCGTAATCTGCAAAGGGGAGTTCCTGGGTGAAGTGGAAGCGGTTGGCCTCGAGATTGTCGTAGTCGATCAAGGTCAGGTTGTACTCCCGCTTCTCGACCGGGTGAGCCACGGTCCAGTGGCCGCGCAGGGCGCTGAGGAAATCCTCGTTCCCGGCGATGGTGGGCTGGACCAGCCGCAGCCGGCGCAGCACGTCGGCGACATTGGCTTCGGTGACCAGACCGGGGTTGAGGGCAATCAACTGTTGCCGGACGATGGCGGGCAGGAACGGTTCGCCGTCATTGTTGGCCCGTTCCTTGGCCACGGTCAGCGGCGGCAGGTAGCTCCAGCCGATGCCTTGCAGATAGTTGATGAGTTGGTCTTGAACGTCTCGTTTTTCGGTGATAAGACTCATTGGCCCTCACCCCCCAGCCCCCTCTCCCGATATTCGGGAGAGGGGGAGATCGGGTTCTCACCCCCCGGCCCCCTCTCCCAAATTTTGGGAGAGGGGGAGGTCGGGTCCTCACCTCCGGCCTCTCTCCTGCCTGGCGGGAGAGGGGGGATTGGGTTGATTTCCCTAAACAGTTTCAAGCACTTGGCACAGGTATTCTTCTCACCGACCACACTCAGCCGGGCGTGCGCCCCCCGATTGGCGACCCTTTTGCCACACAACGACGTTTCAGAGCGCCGGCTGTGCTCCACGATATGCCACTGGCCTGAGATTTGCAGCACCACCGGATTGGTTTCATTCACCGTTCAATTCCTCGAAATCCTGAAAAACGTGCTATAATGTCAGGGTAGGTTCAGGTAAGCCTTATTCCCGCGGTGAAGACCTATGTCACAAAGTTTAATTGAGCAGATGCCCAATATTTCGGCCAGTAAGCTGGCCGGCCTGCAGAGCGAGGTTCAGACTCACCGGAAGTTGCTCCAGCAGCGCATCGCCGCTTTTGAAAAACAGTACCGCTGCCGGCTGCCGGAGTTGGAACAAAAACTGGACAACCAGGAAATCGAGGAGCACCCGGCCTGGGAAGACTCCATCGAATGGCGCAACGCCCTGGAACAACTTGAATAAACTGAAGGCCCTCACCCCCCGGCCCCCTCTCCCAAATTTTGGGAGAGGGGGAGTCCTGAGCGCAGCGAAGGACAGGGGTGAGGGCCTACACTTCGACCTCAACCACGTCGCCCCCGGTTTTACCATCACCTCCACGGGATAGACAGGCCGCTTCCAGGGCGGCTAACACCGTCTCGAGGTCGTTGAGCACCTGCTCATTATGAAAACGAACGACCCGATAGCCGTGCTGTTCTAATGCCTCGGTGCGAACCGCGTCCCGCTCCTGCTGTAAATCGTGGATGTCACCGTCTATCTCCACGACCAATTGGCAGGCGGCGCAGTAAAAATCGACGATGAAACGATCCACGGGATGCTGCCGCCGAAATTTGAACCCGGCCAGTTTTCTATTGCGCACATGGTCCCAAAGTATTGCTTCGGCGGGTGTCATTTCCTGGCGCAACTCACGCGCCCGTTGTCGAACGGGCCGCACGGCCCGGATCTGTTTTTGCTGTTGTGGCATGGGTACTCCTTTGGCCCTCACCCCCCAACCCCCCCAACCCAAAATAATGTGATGGGGGTGTATGTGAGGGGGGGACTGCGCGTGGGGGGGGGGCACCCCCCCCCAAAGAACCACAAA
>CAYNLK010000034.1:0-22081 GCA_964398055.1 uncultured Caldilineaceae bacterium | reverse complement strand
CACCCCCACACCCACTCCCCCACATTTGGGTTGTGGGGGTCTCAGGTGGGGAGCGATGGACGGGGGGGAGGGCCTACACCCGCAACTTTCCCGTCATCAACTCCTGCAACAGACTATTAAACAACGCCTGCAACGCCGCCCGCCGATCCTGCTCCGCGGCGATTTTGGCATCGGCGGTTTGGAGGATGTGGGCGATTTGGTGTTGTTCGTCGATGGGAGGCGATGGGACTTTGTAGCCGTTTAATTGGGATTTACTTATATTTGGAAATGTTGAACCACCGGCAGTAGCAATGCTCAGTATCCTGTTGGCATTTTTCGAAGCTAGATAGAACAGGTAACCAATATCTGATACGTTTTCTAATTCTCGAATCGCTGCCACACCACGACCGATACAGTATTCTCTATCAGCGATATTCATTCTTCCCGTAGTATTTCCCCTGACACAGAACAAAATATCATTTGGCCGTGAAATTTTAGTCGGTTGCGTCGTCCACTTCGTAGGCATAGGATGCTTAGGACCATATTCGGCAGGGCCATTGATTAGGGGTATGCCGTTTCCATATTCGTTATACGTATGACCGGGCGGCGATTGTCCCATAATAATTTCCGAAATACTACCCCATTCCACCACCTCCCAATGCTCCGGCACCTCACCGATTTTCGTCTCTTTGGTCGGGACAGGCTCCGGGCCGGGACCGTAGGTGAACAGCCGCCGCATCAACGACCGCTTGACCTCCTGCGCCGCGGCGATGAGGTCATCCTGGGCGGCTATCGCCTGCTGGACAGTGTTGAGAACGTAGGCAATCCGGCGCTGCTCGTCGAGGGGAGGGAGGGGGATGGGGATTTGCGTGAAAGACTTATGGTCAACTCGCTGACGACTTGGGGTAGAGCCGCTGACTAATTCTTGCGACTTTGGCAAAACATAATTAGACAACGCAAGAAAATATAAGAATTGGAAGTCTATCTTGCCTTTCTTTGGGACAAGTGGAATAAATTCAGTCGAGGCAATTTTGCGTCTTTCAGAATTTGAAACTACTCTCCATACTTTCGGTACGTTTGGATTAAGCTTGCCGAATAAGACAGTACCAGTCTCGACCAGTAATTTCTGGCTTCGTATTTCATTACCAATTTCAATAAACGGATTTACTGATACTTGGTAGGCTGGAATGCTATAGTAATCAAATTTTTCGGTCGGAAAATCCAACGGATTGATAGAGGACTTCCCCGACTCTATAACGTTGTCTAGCCGCACCACCTCCCACTCGGCGGGGAGGTCGCCCAGCGCGGTGGGGTTGAAGCCCTCTCCCCCTGGCCCCCTCTCCCAATTTGGGAGAGGGGGAGTCGCAGAGCGACGGGGGTGAGGGCTATTGTTTGCGGTCGTTTTGAACTCAGCCGCCATTACTCCTCCATTCAGCGAAACCCAACGCCGCCAGCACCGCATCCAGTTCCACATCCGCTTCCCGGCGGGCTTCTTCGGCCTCGGCCAGCAGCACCAACGCCTCTTCCAGGGGCAGGGCCGGTTCCTGCTCGTCGGCGGCTACGTAGCGGCTGGGGCTGAGGTTGTAATCGTTGCGGGTCACCTCTTCGGCGGCGACGATGGCGCTCAGCTTCTCCGCGGCCCGCCAGTCGTGATACAGCCCAAAGATTTGCTCGATGTGCTCGTCGCCCAGGTAATTCTTGGGCTTGCCTTTGTAGAACAGTTTCGAGGCATTGATCAGCAGGATTTCGCCGGGATGGGGCTTGGCCCGGTTCAGCACCAGGATGATGCCGGGGGCAGAGGTGTTGTAAAACAGGTTCTCCGGCAGCAAAATGACCGCCTCCACCAGATCGGCCTCGACCACTTTCTGGCGGGCGTCTCGCTCCTTGTTGCTGCCCTGGTTGCCGCTGCCGCGGGAAACGGCCCCGGTATCGAGCACTACCGCCAGCTTGCCCTGGCCGGTGGTTTGGGCCAGCATATGCTGAATCCAGCCCCAGTCGGCCGAGCTGCCAGGTGGGCTGCCGTAGCTGAAGCGGTCGAAGGTGTCGTTGTCGTACACCTCCGTGCCGAACTTTTGGTTCCACATCGGGTTGGCTGTGACCTTGTCGAACTTCAGCAAACCTCCGCTGCCATCCACAAAGCGAGGGTTGACCATCGTGTCGCCCCGGCGGATGTCGGCCTCCATGTCGTGCAGCGAGGCGTTCATCCGGGCCATCGCATAGGTGTCGGCGTTGATTTCCTGGCCAAATAGTTGCAGGGGGCGGGCGATGTCGCCGGTTTTGAGGTCGTGGGGATCGACGCCCTTGGCCGCGGCCACCTTCTCCCGGAGGCGCAACTGGGCTTTGATCAGCAGCCCGCCGCTGCCACAGGCGGGATCAAAAATCCGGTCGCCCTGTTCCGGGTCCAGGATGGCGGCCATCAGCAGCCCAACCTCCCGCGGGGTGAAGAACTCCCCGGCGCTCTGGCCGCCGCCCTCGGCAAATTTCCGCAGTAGATACTCGTAGGCCCGGCCCAGCAGGTCCGGCTCCACGTCTTTCAGGCCCAGGCGCTGCCGGTTGAGGATCTCCATCAGCCGGGCCAGGGTTTCATCTTCCAGGATGCGCTGGCCGCCCTCGGTGGCGTTGAAATCACGCCGGTCGATGACGCCTTGCAGTTTGGAGTTTTCCTTGCCGATGGCGAGCATGGCATCGGTCAGGCGCTCGCCCAGTTTGGCGGTGGAGCGGCGCACCTCAAGCCAGGTCGCTTCCGGGGGGATGTAGAAGCGGGTCAGGGTCCGGTCCGTGTCGGCAAACTGCCGGGCAACGTCAAGGTCGAGCAGGCCCAGCTCATCCTTGACCCGGCGTAGTTCATCCTCGAATACGTCGCACAGCCGTTTGTAGAATAACAGCGGCAGGATGTAATCTTTGAACTTGGGGGCGTCGAGCGGGCCGCGGATGGCGCAAGCCGCCTCCCACAGCCAGTTTTCCAGGGTGGTGATGTCCATTGGGTGTCCTTTTTGGTGAATAAACAAAAAAGCGCCGTCCCTCCGGTCAGGCGACGCCCCTCATACTATAGATGTTCAGAAAAAGATTCGTGCTCAGAAACCCGTTTTCTCCGAGAAAACGGGTTTCTATACCCCGAAACATTATCTGAAAGACTATATCATAACCGACATCCTGATTGGGTGGCCGTTCACCTGATCCAGGTGCAAGCAAGCCCCGGTTGCCGCGGGGCTTCTTATTTGGTTCCATTGTAACATATTTCGCTCTTTAATGTAAGGGTCAGAATGATATTGACCAGTTGGAGTCGAGGCTTTAGCCGGTAAGAAAGCCCTGGGGCCGGCTGAAGCCTCGACTCCAGGGGCGTAAATCTTTCCCCGGCGTTCAAAATGTTATTGACCCTTACAATATTTCGCTCTTTAATGGGAGTCGTGATTGTCAGTGACAGAAAAGAGACGTACAGCAATTCTGCCAAGATACGCCTAAAATTCCGATACAGGAACTTCTCGATAGCCTCGTCGCTAAAACCGCGTTCGGTCAGTTTGCGGGTTAGATGGTGGGTAGTAGACTATCCTTTTAATCCTTCAAAATCAGGTCGATCTCCCTCTCCACCGTGTCCGGCAATGACTCTACCCGGTGGCGCTCCATCAGGCCGATGGCGACTTCGCGCACACGGGCGTTGATATCCTTGCTCCCCTGCGCCTGCCAGGCGTCGAGCCGCTGGCGGTCGAACAGTTGGGGCACCCACAACTCCTGCCAGTGCTCCAGGGTGTGGTCGTGGCTGAGAAAGTCGCCGCCCGGCCCAACCTGATGGATGACATCCAGAGCCAGGGCCTCGTCGTCTAGCCGCACCCCCTCAACAAATTTACGGCTCAATGAGATGATCTCGTTGGTCAGCACCATCATTTCCGGCGAGCCGGTCAGCCCGCTTTCCAGGTAGCCGACATCATGGTTGAGATTGGTTTTAGCCAGCAGGGCCACCAGCACCGTAGCCTGGGCGTCGGCCGCAGCCTGGCCGTCGGCCAGCTTGCTGTCGCTGTGGCCGGCGTAACCCCACACCGGCAGGCCGTAAAAGCGGCCCATCTCCGCGGCCATCACCCGGGCCAGTTGGAACTCCGGGGCCGCGCCGTAAACGCTGATCATATGTTTCATATCCAGGTGGTGGACGCCGTGGCCGTAGAGGAAAGGCGCGCCCGGATTTTTGAGCTGGTGCAGCACCAGCCCACTCAACATCTCGGCGTTGCCCAGGGCAACCGCCCCGGCCAGGGTGACCGGCGCGGTGCCGCCCATCATGGGGGCCGGCGAGTGGGTCACCGGAATCTTGTGCTCGGCGCAGTAGAGCAGCTTGTCCACCGCTTCGCGGGAGTGCTGCAAGGGCGTGCTCGGTTCGGAGTAGAGCAACAAAGTGGGATATTGGGACAGCCGCTCCATCCCCCCGGCCGCGGCCGCGGCCATCGCCCCGATCGCTTCGATGTCGGCCAGGCCGTCGCACACAAAGACAATGGGCATGGTGGTATGGCGCAGCAGCGTGGCAAATTGGTAGCGGTAATGACGGTCGGCGGGGACGTCGCCGGGGATGCCGACCGACATCATAAAACCGATCTCGGGCAGGGCGTCGCACAGGCGGGCGCAAGCGGCGATATCGGCCAGTTGGTAATCGCGCCGTTGACCGGAGCGGGGGTCCAGGTAGTGCAGGGTATCGGAACCGGGGCCAAAATAGACCTCCTGGCCGTCAAGTTTAAGGGCGACTTCGTCCGCGCCCCGTTTGTACAGGTTGAAGGCGCCGGGCGCCGACGCCAGCGCCCATTCCACCAGCGACGGCGGTATCTTGACCAGTTTCTCCTCGATCATTGCGCCCGCCTCACGCAGCAATTTCAACCCGGCCTCGCTGTGCACCTTTACGCCGGTCTGGCGCAAAATCTGGCACGAGGCCCGGTGCAGGCGCAAACAATCCTCTCGCGCCAGCATGGTCAGTTGGGGGCGGCGACGGGAAAATTCAAGGGCAGTACTTTGATTCATCGTTGTTCGATTATCCTCCGTTGATAATTGTGAATTATGAATTGTCAATTGAGAATTGAGAATTTAATCAAGTTGGAGGGTTTTGTAACCGGGTATCGAAATTTCGATCATGCCAGCAGGGATTTTGCCCGTTCGACCCAGGCCGGATCGAGGCGGGCCAGCCGTTTCTTTTTCAAATTCTCTTTCATAATCCAGCGCACATCTTTGTCGGGGCTGGCCAGCCACTTTTCCATGAGCGGCTGCCCAATTGAGGGCAGGGCCGCCACGGCCACACTCCAGCAGTAGCCCAATCCCTGGCGCAAGATTTTGAAATCGTCATTCCGGCGATTTTGAACCGCAGCCAGGCCGGCGGTAATCTCATCCAGAATGTGCAGGACTCGTTCCACCTGAGCCGGCTGGCTTAACAAAACCGGCTCGCACAGGGCCGCAGCCGCGGCGCGCTGCTCTAAAAAGTTACCGTGACTCCAGCCGGCCATCTCCTCGATGAGAGCCGCCATATCCGCCTGGCCCCAGCGTTGCAGGGCCATGCAAACGGCCTCACGGATGCGCCAGCGGGGATCGCCCGCGGCCTGGCGCAAAATCGGCAGCCCCTCACCCTGCCCCTCGGCCAGAAGTCGCCCCAAACCGACCACCCCGCAGACGGCCAGAAACACCGGGGGGGAGTTGGTGGGGGCTTCCTCCGGCCCCAGGGCCAGATAGCGGTGGAATAGGGCGGCGTCGCCTTCGTCCGCGACGGCCCGGACCAATTCCAGGTTGGCCCGCGGCCCCGGCAGGCCAGACTCCTGGAGCAGAAAGTCATCCCAATCCGGCAGATTCTTAAGTTTCTGACGATATTGCTCTATTTTCATAGTAAGGATTGATGATCTGTAATTGGTCCTCAATAAGCTGGCCGTGTTGCATATCCTCTGTGTAGACAGCCTGGCAGTGACCGACCAGGGCTGTGGCAATGACTAGGCTATCCCAATAACTATAGCCGTACCGAGTAGTAATATCCAGGGCTTGCAATACCTTCAGCGTATCAATTTCCAACACGGGAAAGGTAGCCACCATCTCCAGGATGACAACTTTGGCTTCAGGTTCGCTTTTGAGCTTTTTGCGGGTCAATACGTGGTACAATTCGCCCAAAATCTGGGTGCTGATCACAATTTCACTAAAATGGTTGGCCACAAACTCCTGGATGGGGCCGTGCTTTTCGGGGGTAGCGGTAGCGTAGAGATAAACCCACAGGTTGGTGTCGATGAGGAAGTTAGCGGTCATACAACTCGTTCCGATCAAAGTGGTAATTAGGAGGTAAGGCAAAGCCATGCTGTCGGACAAAATTTAGGAATTGTTCTTTTTTAGCCCGGAGAGCTTCGGCCTCCAATACAATCACGTGGAGGGTTTGGCCTTCGAGGATGGGGTCAAGTTTTTCTTGCAAAATCAAGTTGCCATCTTGATAAACAGCCTGTACCATTTTGGACATTTCCAGCGCCTCCTTTCATATTTCCACAGTTATTCTACCCATTTCGTCTCCTAATCCAACCTCTAACTTGAAACGATCTATTTGGGTAACCCTTCAAAAATTTAAAAACTTCTTACTTTTTAGATGGCCGGCCTTTCTGCCGCATGCCTCTTTTGGATTTGCGGTCCGGCGGTGGCTTCAGGTGCTCGCTAAGCCAATCGACTGCGCCCGGCGTGCGTCGCCAGTGGGCCAGGTAGCTGGAGGCGTAGATTTTGGCCTCGCTTTCATCGCCCCAGCCCATATAGGCCGGCAATTGATTGGGAATGCGCTTCCGGCCGGTCAGGTAAGGGGGCACGTGGGGATTCTGTTCCAGTGCTTCCTGCAGAGCCTCCTCGGCGGCTTGGTTCGGACCTTCTCCCCGGAAAGTAATCAGCGCCCGGGTATAGAGCCACTCGGCCATGCCGTCCTCTTCAAACTCCTCCAGCAGCTCTTGTGCCTCCTCGTTGTGTTCCAACCCAACCAGCAGGTTGAGTAGGCTGTAGCGGATACCCTGGTTGTCGCCGGGGTTGAGGCGCAACAGCTCCCGGAAGTGCCCAATCGCCTCGTCGTGGCGGCCGAGTTCCCACAGCGTATTGGCCAACCCCTGGCGAGCCCGCATGTAGGGTCGGGTTTCGAGCAGGCCCCAAAAATAGCCCTCATTCTCGGAAAAGTACGCCTTGCCCAAAGCCCGTTCACCGGCCTCGACCCCCTGGCGGTAGTACTCCAGCGCTTTACCCACCGTATCGGCCTCTTCTTCGGCCAGCAGCACGTAGGCATCGGCGCAGTCGGCGGAGATGTCCAGAGCCTCGTGCGCCAGGATGATCCGGCGGGCGGGATTGGTCTCGTCCCAGGCTTCGTACATTAAGCTCTGGGCTTCCTCCAAATCTGGATCGTCAAAACCGCCGCCAAACATGGCCATCATGCCCTCCATGCCGCGACGGTCAAAGGGTGGGAAATCCTCATCCTCGTCGTCTTCGTCATCAGCCTCATCCGGCCAATCCATCATATCGACCGGCCGCATCTCTTTGGCAATGACCCCGCCCGGATATTTGAGGTGGACCGCGACCTGACCGGCGTGGGTGGGCACCGTGACGGTAGCTTCAGCCGGATGGAAGTCGCCAGACCGGTCGGCTTGCAGGTGATCGCGTAGGAACAGCGGGATGGCCCGCAAAGCCGCCTCGTACCAGGCCAGGTCGACCCGGCCTGGCCGTTTGGCGTCGCCTTCCGGCAAGTAGACCACCGGGATGGGATAAGCCTGCTCGCCGGCTATTTCCCAGCCGTACTTTTCGATGGCCTCCAGATCATCAAAAGGCACCAGGCTGATGTCGTCAAAAAAGAAGCTGTTACCGCCATCGGGTGGTAGCAATTCCAGCGGATCATCGGCAAAACTATAGACCCGCTCGACATCCTCCCAGCGGCGATACATGGCCAGGCCGTACTCGATGCCGGCGTTGCCCATAACCATCACAAAGCGAGGCTGTTTTTCCGGGGGGACCTGGATGGCCAGGACGTTTTGATCGCTCAAATAGATCCACGGTTCAGCCCGGTAGAATTCGGCGGCGGCGGCAAACAGGCTTCCCGCCAGCGCCGGGGTTACTCCGGGAGTGTCGAGCAGGCCGGGCTGCTCCGGTTGGCCGCCGCGCATATGATCTTCCAAATCCTCGACCATTTCATCCATCCCTTCCAGACGAGGATGAAACAGCGCCGTGATATCGATCTTAGCCAGTTCCGGGGCCAGCGCTTCGGCCAGAGCGGCGTCTTCGAATTGAATTTGCTGCGGCCGGTGGGGCTTCTGTTTAACCTCTTTGGGTGGTTTTTGCATGGCCCGGAAGAGCGCCTGGAGCAACTGTTCCGGGGCCGGATAATCGGGCGACAATTCAAACCCCTGGACGACGCCGGTTTGCAGGCTGACCATAATACTCACAAAGGGTCGAGTAGGTTCTTCATCAGGGGGGGTAATCCAGATACGTAACTGCTGGGTTAACACGTGCCAGGTTTCAGCCTGTTGGGGCAAGTCGCCGGGGTGGCGGCCGGTTTTGCGGCGGAACATAGTCATCTCCTTGTTTGTTTAAGAGTCGGGTGTCACGCAGCAGGTGTCGGACAAGGCTAATTTGACCGGGGGTCATGACAACTGACTTTTTTGAACACAACTATTAGCCAGTTTAACACCTTACAGTACAACCGTCAAAAGAGGCGTTACGAGTGAACAGTGAACAGTGAACAGTAATCAGTAATCAGTAATCAGTAATCAGTAATTAGTAATCAGTAATCAGTGAACAGTTGAACTACTGACGACTGACGACTGACCACTGACCACTGTTCACTATCTCATCGCTCAGGCCGGTCCGCCGCCGGGACGGATGATCAAATCATTCACCTCGGCCGCGACGGCCGGGGCCGGTTTGGCCGCCAGCAACTCATCAAAGAGGGGCAGCTGGCCGGTGCGGACGGCGTGATCGGCATAAAGAAACATCGCTGCGGACCAGGCTTGCTGGGCGAAGCCCATCGGGTGGCCGGTTTCACCGTGCAGCCACTCGTTGAAGCCGCCGTCGTCGCTCAACTGCTGCTGGTTGGCCATAGCCAGCGAGAGCAGGAGCCGTTCCGCTTCTTGCAGCCAGTGGTGGCGTACCAGTGCAGCCACGTGAAAACCACCGATCATGGGCCAGATGCCGCCGTTGTGATACTGGTGGGGCAGGTTCAGGTTGCGGCTGCGGTAATATTCGCGCCAGTCGCTCTGGTTGGGATAGATGGGGGGATGAATTGCCTTGGTGGGGTAGGGTTCGGCCATACCCACCTGGTGCATGTAGCGCAGGATGTGTTCGGTGCGGTGGCCGTCGGCCACCCCGGTCAGAATGGCCAGCAGATTGGCCAGGCTGTCGCACCAATCGCCGTACTCCCGAAAAGCGACCCAGGGCAGGTAAAACGGACGGCTGGAGATGGTGCCGATATTATGGTAGAGCATAAACCACTCCAACCGGATCGATTTCAGCTTGTCCAGATGCTCGGCAAAATGTTCGGCCACCCAGCAGCGGTCGATCCACATGAGCAGGTTGATCCGTTCGTGGATGCCGGCGGCGTCAACTGCGAGTTGATGGGATGGGGTTCCCGGCGGCAGATGTTGGATCAGTTCCTGGCAAGCCAGCACCGTAGCGTAATAGAGCACGTTATCGTAGAGGATATTGTAGCGCACCGACAACAGGTCCATCCAGTTACCGGCTTCGGGTACTTCCAGCAGGCCGCACTCATTCATGTCCTGGTATTCCAGCCAGATGAGGGCCTGGTTAATGTTGGGCCAATGGCGCAGTAAAAAGGCCGTGTTGCCGGTTAGCTGGAAATGGAGATAATGTCCCAGGATATACCAGAGATTAGCGTCTACGGCCCCGGCATTTTCGGTGCTAATGTAGCCGGTGTCGGGGTTGACATTGAGTTGGATCAGGCCGCGATGTGATTGATAGGCGCTCATCGTTTCCAGCGAGGCCCGTCCGGCCGCCAGCAACTCCGGCTCGCCGGTGGCGGCGGCGCCCAAAAAAGTGATGATGCTGTCTCTAGCCCAGATTTGGGGATAGCCCACCGGCAGTCCAGAAGCCCGAAAGCCGCCCGGCGTGACACATTTGTGCAGCACCGCCAGAGCTTGCCGGCGAGTTTCTCGAAGTAACTTTTGGCTGTTCATACACACCTGCTGAGTTGAGGCGAATATAGCATGTCAGGCGGAAGGTGTCAAGGAAAGTTCTGATTGAAGAATAATCCGATTGGCGGATGAACACCCCACCTTTTTTCTGCATACCGGCAATGTTAAGGATTTTTTAAAATCTTACCCGGTCATAGAGCCAATTTTCAATATTCGTTAACAATATTTGAATTTTTGGGCGCATTCATTATATTATAACAAGCGCAGTTCGTACTAACTTGCCCATTTTGTGCTCCCCCGCCGGACTTCCGATTTCCGCGAGGTTACCAACTCTGAAACTAAACCCAAGTCAACATTTTGGGATCGAGAGCACAGCCATATCCATATTAGCTTGCATACAGGAACAAGATACACGCCATGACCCAAGCAACAGACCCACCGCCTGATTTACCGGAGCGAGTCAAGCAGAGCCATTTGCATGGCAGGCTGGCCTGGTTTGCTTTACTAATTGCCGTGATAGTTTTCATTGGCCTATTATTGTCACCCGTAACCTTGATCGACTGGTTGGCCCCAGCCGACTACCAAACGATTGATCCAACAGACGGTTCGGCGCAGGCCAGCGATGGCGCGCAAGTCACCTTTTTGCCCTGCGGCTTGAATAGCCCTATCCAGGTAAAATTGGCAACTGTCTCCCCTGATTTGTTTTTGAGCGGGACGAGCAGCAACGACGTGGCGGCCGCGGCCAAAAATCTGCCGCCTCACTTGATGCTGGCCGGTCCCTACTACCAACTTGAGCAGCGCCGTGGCGTGTCGCCCTACACCGTGAAATTGACCATCCCCCTGCCGGCGGAGATCGAGAACCCCCAAGCGGCTGATTTATTTTTTTGGAGCAGCCAGAGCTGGACCTGGCTGCCGCAGCGCCGCAGCCTGTCTAAAAGCGTGATCGAAGCGGAAACGAGTTTCCTGCCGGCCGGCGTGGCCGTAATGGCAAGCCAGCCTGACCAGCCTGAACTGTCGGCTGGCTATACCGCCAGAGCGGATTTACCCCCTCAGGCGCTGGCGGTGCTGACGGAAATACACCCGCTTGGATTGATAGTTCACCGCCAGGGTCACCTTGTTGGCCAGCTAGAGCAGCCTCCCGCCGCGGTTCAGGGACAGGCCATCATCCCGACCATTCGCAACTGGACGGAACTTGGGGCCATCGTTCCGCTAGACGACCTCTTGCTCAAACCCGAACGCCGGGCCAGGCACATTGGGGCCATTGTTGCCCTGGTCCAAGACCAAAAGTACGACGGGGTTGATCTGGATTACCGGGCTATCAAGCCTGAATTGGGCCAGGATTACACCGCTTTTCTAACCGAACTGCGCCAGGTCTGGCCGGCCGGTAAGCAGCTCTCGGTGCGAGTTGAACTGCCCCACCAGCTCTCGACCGGTAGTTGGGATACCGGTGCGTACGATTGGCCGGCCATCGGCCTGTTGGCGGATGTGATCAAGGTGCCGGCTCTCGCTGTGCCGGCCGCTTACACCTCCGCCGGCCAGATGGCGGCGCTGTTCGATTGGGCCAGCGGCCAGATCGATCGCCGCAAATTGCAGTTGATCCTCCCCACCGGCAGCGTCGAGTTGGTTGACGGTCAGGCCCGGCCATTGAGCGAGGAACAGGCTTTGGCCTTGCTGGGTCAGGTCACTGCTGTCAATAGCCTGGATATCGTCAAACCCGGCCAGCAGTTGGATTTCACCCTGGCCGGTCTGCCGACCTCTACCGGTATCAAATTCGACGATACCAGCGGAGTCTATTGGTTTGCCTATTTGGATGAAGAAAATCGTCACCACACCATCTATCTCAAGAATTTTGCCGGTATCACCGGGGCGCTGGCGCTGGTAAACCAGCATCGCTGGCGCGGCGCGACCATCCAGGAGCCACTGGCTGGCCGCAACCAGAACCAAATTTGGCAGGTTGTAGGTGATTTCCTGGAGCAGACCGCGTCAGACCTTGAAAGTCGATATGCGGTGGCCTGGCAGGTACAGGGCGAGGATGGCCGGCTGGTGGCCGAGGAGTCGGTCGATTTGAGCAACCCCAACTATGCCTGGACGGCTCCGGCCGCCGGGGGAGTGTTTGAAGTAGCTGCCAGCATTGCCACCAATCCCGACGGTGCCGTTGCGCCGCGCGGGACGGTGGTGGTTGTTGTAGCCACTCCGACCCTGCCGCCGTCGCCCACCCCCACGATCACGCCGACCCCGCGGCCAACTCGCACCCCGACTCCAACCCCAACGGCACAACCGGTTGAGGTCGCTGCGGCCCCCCCGCCGGCTCCGGCCCAACCGCAGCCGGTGGCCCCGCCCCCAGCCGCGCCCGCGGTGGAGCCGGTCAACGTCCCCTTTGGTTATGGCATCCAGGCCGACCCGCGTGGTAATATTGCGGCCAATATCGGCCACATCCAGGCCCTGGGATTCGGCTGGGTTAAATTCCAGATGGCCTGGAAAGATGTTGAGTCCGGCGGGCCGGGGGATTATTCCTGGGGCATGTGGGACGAGATCATCAACGCTTACAGCGCCAATGGCATCAAAATCTTGCTCAGCATTCCCAAAGCCCCGGATTGGGCCAGGCCCGCCGACGACGACAAAAGTGTGGAAGGTCCGCCGCAGGACCTGGGCTTGTATGCTCAGTTTGTGGCCATTGTGGCCGACCGGTATCGCGGCCGAGTTCAGGCCATTGAGGTTTGGAATGAGCAGAATCTCTGGTACGAAGCCGGGGGCATGGGTCGGATTAACGCGGCCAACTATGTGCAACTGTTGCAGATGTCTTACCAAACCATCAAAGCGGTCAATCCGGAGATGATTGTGGTCAGCGGGGCGTTGACTCCGGCCGGTAATGTCGGCGAGGCCGCGGTGGATGACATCGATTACCTGAATCAGATGTACGCCCATGGGGTCAAAGGTTTCTTCGATGCGTTGGGCGCGCATCCCAGCGGCTACAACTGCCCGGCTAACGGCGATTGGCGGAGCGTGGAGGATGCGACGGCGATATATTTTCGGGGCCCGTTCGACAATCGCCACCATAGCTGGTGTTTCCGGGGCACGATGGAAGGTTATCGGGAGGTAATGGTGCTCAATGGCGACGGCGCCAAGGCCATCATCCCCACCGAATTCGGTTGGGCTGTTTCAGACACGCCCCGGCCCGGTTACGAATACGCCCAGGACAATACCCCCGAGGAGCAGGCTCAGTGGATTGTGGAGGCTTATCAACTGGCCAAGAATTGGGGTTGGGTGGGGCCAATGTTCCTTTGGAATCTGGATTACGGCGTTACCGCGCCCGGCACCGAATTGGCCGCCTTTGGTATCCTGAATATGCCGGCCTACCATGCCCTGGCCGGGATGCCGAAATAAATGGCGGGGGGTACAACTTGTGATATGGTTACAATGAGAGGCAAAACAAATGAATAGCCAGAATAGATATTGGAAAGTTTGGGCCGGCTTGGTTTTGGCCGCTATCCTGACCACCAGCGGGTTGGGGCCGCTCCTGGAGGTCGGCGTCAGCCCGGCCCTGGCTCGCGGCCAGGCTCAACTCGAGACGATCATCTTCTCCCAGGAGGCTATGGTTACTCCTCAACCGTTCACCTTGACCATGCGCAGCCAGGTGGGCGGCACCATCCACTATACTACCAACGGCTCGGTGCCCAGCGCCACCAGCCCGCCCTATCTGGGACCTATCCCCATCAACGCGTCAACGGTTATCAAAGCCCAGGTTTTTCAAGCTGACGGGACGCCGCTTGGCGGGCTGTATACCAAATCCTATATTATCGCCAACTACGCTCAAACCATCCCGGTCATCTCTATCTCCGCTGAATGGGCCGATTTAGATACAATCCAGACTTACGCCAAAGAGCGAGGCGATGCGTGGGAGCGGCCCATCACTATGGAATATTTTGCTCCCGGCGGGCAGATTCAATTCACTGTTCCGGCCGGCATTAGAATTCATGGCAACTTTTCCCGGCTCTACAACCCCAAAAAATCATTCCGTATTTATTTCAGCCAAAAATATGGCGGCCCCGGCAACCTGGATTATCCCTTGTTTCCAGACTCCCCGGTCACCAGGTTTGACAAGCTGATCCTGCGGGCCGGGTTTCAAGACACGTTCCTGCATCGCAACGTGCCGGAGCGGGCCGACCGTCACCTTGAAGCCAAATACATTGGCGACCAGGTGGTGCGTAATCTGCACCGGGATATGGGGCAACCGATTGCTCATGGGAGTTGGGTGCTACTCTACCTGAACGGCCAGTTCTGGGGGCTTTACAACCTGACCGAAAGAATCGATCTGCAGATGTTGCGCTCATACTCCGAAAAAGATGCCGAGTGGGATGTCATCGTCAAGGAAAGCGGCTGGGAAGAAGGCGTTTGGTACAACCGCGAAGAGGTTCGAGACGGCGGTTATGGCAGTTGGCTGGAAAATCAGAACTGGATTGGCGGCGCCGATTTCACGATTCCCGAAAATATCGGCGAATTGAAATGGCGGGTCAACATGGAAAACGTCTACTCCTATATGTTCCTGCAGGCTTATGTCCAACACACCGACTGGCCCAGCGCCAACTGGGTAGTTTATCGACGCTGGGATGAACGGGGTCTGCCGCCGGAGATTCAGTGGCGCATGATGATCTGGGATACCGAGGACAGCTTTGGCAGCGGTGAAGACGGCCGGATGGATATCAATACAGTTGAGCGAGTCTACAGCCCGCACGATAGTATCACCCGGATTCTGGAGAAACCCTTCATCGGCAATTGCGGTCTCAAGCATGAGTTCGTAAACCGCGCCCGCGAGTACCTGGGGGTAGAGAACAAATTTGGGAAACCGCCGACTGAAGTCGGCCAACTGTCTAAAGAGCGAGTGAAGGCGGAGATTATGAAGCAGGCCGAAATAGTCCGGCCCTTCATCCAGATGGAAGCCGCCCGTTGGGCCCCCGACTTGCCGGGCTTGCAGATATTTGATCAGAATATTGCCAAGATGCTCCAGTTTGTCGACGTTCGCGAAGAGGTCATTCTGCACCACCTGGATGAGTTGAGATACCAGACCTTCACCGAATGTAAATAAGTGGGGTGGTTGGGTCCGGTCAACCTGACCAGGCTTGAACCGGGAGAAACCTGTCAGCGAATGATATTGAATTTGAAACAAAATTTTCAGCAGAGATTCTTCTGGGTGATACTGCTGTTCTGTTTGTTGCTCAGCGGCAGGTATATTACCGCCACCTCTGCCCAGATAAAATCCAGCGACCTGATCATTAACGAATTGATGGCGGCCAACGGCGGCGGCCTGGCTGATGAGGATGGCGATTACTCGGATTGGATCGAGATTTATAACCAGAGTAATGCCGCGGTCAATTTGAGCGGTTGGGCCTTAACCGACGACCCTAACCAGCCCCAAAAATGGCCTTTCCCGCAGATAACCCTGGACAGCCGCCAATATCTGATCGTGTTCGCCTCCGGCAAAGACCGGGCCTCGCCTGAGCCGGGCGCGGGGTTGCATACCAACTTCAAACTCAACAAGTCTGGCGAGTTTCTGGCCTTGCACAATATCCTTGAAGGCCGCTTTATGGACGCGATCTCGCCTTACTATCCTGAGCAGTTCAGAGATGTGTCGTATGGCCGCTATGGCCGCGACCTGGCCTTTGGCTACCTGCCCACGCCTTCGCCCGGCCAGCCCAATGACGAAACGCTTGTCCAGACCGGCGCGGTTTCGCCGGTGAAATTCAGCGTCGAGCGGGGATTCTACGACGCCCCCTTTACGGTTGAACTGGTCAGCGAGACCCCTGGCGCCACCATCCGCTACACCACCGATGGCAGTATCCCCACCGAGAGTAACGGCGCAACTTATGCGGAGCCAATTTCGATTCAGGGGACCACCCTGCTCCGGGCCGCCGCCTTCAAAGCCGGCTTTATCCCTGCCCCGGCCATCACCCAGAGTTACCTCTTTCTGTCCGATCTCCTGACCCAATTTCTGGACTCGACGGCTGTGGCGGTAAATTTACAGCAGCCGTACGGAACTGCTATGGCGGATCTCACCGCCGCCGAAAACGTGCTCAGAGAGGGGCTTCAGTCAATCCCGGGCGTCTCGCTGGTAACCGATGGCCGGAGTCTGGCCAATTTTTACAGCCAATCCACCAAAAGTGGGCGGGAGACCGAGCTGCCTATCTCAGTTGAACTCATCTATCCCGATGGCAGCAGCCCCGGCGTGCAGGTCAATGCCGGCATCAGGCCCTCTGGGGAAGCGGAGGGGGCGACCTCCAAACAATCTTTCCGGCTCTTCTTCCGGGGCGAGTACGGCTCGACTCATTTTGAGTATCCGCTGTTCCCTGACTCTCCCGTGGAGAGTTTTGACACCTTGATCCTTCAGGCGATTGGCCAGGATGGGCCGGTTGGCGCCGGCGCGTATGCCCGCAACCACTGGTTGCGGGCGTCGCAAATCGCGATGTCCGGTTTTGGCAGCCACGGTCTCTTTGTGAACCTTTATCTGAATGGCCAATATTTGGGGCTGTATAACCTGGTCGAGAAGCCAAATGCAGATTTTATGGCCTCATACCTGGGCGGTGAGAAAGAAGATTGGTTTGTGGCCGACCGGACCGGACCGTTGAACAACAACCTGGGTCCCCAGGCCACTGAGCTGAACTATCTCTACACTGCTTTGGCCCTGGCCCCGTTGGTTGGTGATGAACTGGCCCAGCCCGAGTTCTTGGCTGCAACCTATGCGGCCGCAGCCTCATACCTTGACCCCGGCCAACTGAGCGACTACATTCTGCTGGATTGGTATGCCGAAACATTGGGCTGGCCGCAAAGCAACTGGTACGCGGCGACCCGGCTGGAAGATTTACCGGGCCGCGGCAAGCTGCTCATCGGCGAAGAGTTAACTATGGCTAAAAACAGTGCCAGCCAGCAAACAGGGTTTGACCAGCCGGACAATTCCCTGGCCAATATCCACCACTTGTTATTCCCAACGTTGCTGGCCAGCTCGGCCGATTTCAAAGTTACCTTTGCCGATCGCCTCTACCGGCATCTGGCTAACAATGGCCCGCTCACGGACGCCAGCGCCCAGGTCCGCTGGCAGGAGCTTAACCAGACCCTGGAGCCGGCTATCATGGCTGATTTGGCCCACGCCGGTACGCTTGACAACCCGGCGTCTGAGCTACCGGCAGGTAATCTCATTGCCTCGACGGAGGCGCCGGCTCAGATGGCCGGCAACGCCGAAAGGTTCATCGCCCTGGCCCGTGAGGCCGGCTACTATCCCCCCTTTGATCCGCCCCGGTTCAGTCAAAACGGCGGCCTGGTAGAAGCCGGTTTCGCTTTGGAAATGAGTCTGGCTGGCGACAATTGCCCAACATGCCTCATCTATTATACCACCGACGGCACCGATCCACGGTTGCCGATCACCGGGGAGGTTATCCCCATTGCCAAAGTATATGAAGATCCGGTGGTCCTGCATACGACTGCTTACGTTAAAGCCCGGGTCTGGAACAATGGCGACTGGAGCGCCCTGCAAGAGGCTACCTTCAGCGTCGTCGAGCAAGACAGCCGCCTCCGGATCACCGAAATCATGTATAATCCCCTGGACGGGGATGATTACGAATTCATTGAGTTTCAGAATGTGGGCCAAAAGGAATTAGAGTTAGGCGGCTTCTTTATGGATCAAGGGGTGCGGTTCACCTTCCCGGCCGACACTCCTCCGCTGGCGCCGGGTGAATTCGTCGTGTTGGTCAGTAATCCGGCTGCCTTTGCCGAACGCTACCCGCATGTCGAGATTGGCGGGGTATATGAGGGCCACTTCTCAAACAAGGGTGAGGAAATTATCTTGCGTGACCCCGCCGGCCAGGTTGTGCTGCAAATGGTCTATGCCGACGCCACCGGCTGGCCCATCAGCGCCGATGGCCGCGGCGACTCGCTGACTCTGGTCGATCCAACCGGCAATCCCAGCGATCCCAGGAGTTGGCGAGCCAGCACCAATCTCTACGGCTCCCCGGGCGCAACCAACTCCCAATAAGTTGGCGGTAGGGCGGCTTGCATTTCTGAGCCGGATGACTATAATGGGCCAATTCCATCTGATCAACGGCGCGTCCCGTGATCCCGACCGGCGCGGGGCGCTCAAGCGCGGCGGAGCCGGTAACGTCGGTACGGCCAATCCCCCAGGTAATTTACCAACGAGGGGATTATTTTTTAGGTGCAATACTTTTCAAATAAGGACGCGGTTAGAACCGCATCTGGGGGCTACGCCGTGATGTCCGCCTCCGCGGACAAAAAGTCCCGTCCACGTAGGTGGACGGCTGGCTTTAGCCCTGAAGGAGCGATTTCAATCGCCTATTTGAAAAGTATTGTTTTTAGGTGAGGTTGACGATGTCACAGCAGACGATTTTACTTGTTGGTCACGGCAGCCGGGTTCCCGCTGCGGTCGATCAGTTCCATGAATTCAGCTATGCCCTGTCGGCTTACTTGAAGCAGCCGGTGGGGCATTGTTTTTTGGAATTAGCCGATCCCGATTTGGCTACTGGCCTGACCGGGGCCGCGCAACAGGTCGGCCAGGGAGGTGTGGTGGTTGTGCTGCCGCTCTTTTTGGGCGGGGCCGGCCATCAAAAGAATGATGTGGCTTACGCCGTTCAATGGGCCAGGCAGCAGTTTCCCGAGGTAACCTTTCGCTATGGCACGCATTTGGGCATTCACGCCAAGCTGGTGGAGCTGCTCGATCTGCGGGTGCGAGAATGTTTGGCGGCCGAGCCGGAGGCGCTCTCGCCTGAACAAACAGCCGTTTTGGTGGTCGCTCGCGGCAGCAGCGACCCCGACAGCAACAGCGACGTGGCTAAATTGAGCCGGCTGCTGTTTGAAAAACGAAACTACCACACGGTCGAGTATGCTTTTCAGGCTGTAGTTCGCCCGCAGGTGGATGAAGGGGTGCGTCGCTGCCAACTGCTGGGGGCTAAACAGGTGGTGATCGCTCCATTTATCTTGTTCACCGGCCGGGTCGACGCCGACCTGCGGCAAGTTTCTGAACAAGCCGGCGCCGCGCTGGGGGTGCGCGTGTTGCAAGCCGGTTACCTGGGGCTGCACCCGCTGCTGGTGGAGGTGGCAGCTCAACGGCTACAGGAAGCCAGCGACGGTACTGCCGCTATGACTTGCGACCTGTGCAAATACCGTTTTTCGATGGCCGGTTACGAACATCAGGTGGGCCAGCCTCAAGACAGCCACCATCTGCATGGCGGCTCGGCCCACAGCCATGCTCACCACCACCATCATCACCACGGTGATGACGAGCACGACCACCATCACCATGACCACGAGCACCATCATCACGATCATGAGCACCACCACCATTAGGGGGGGACTCGAACAGGATGTGCGGGGCTGAAGTCACCGCCCTGAAAGAGCAACCCGTAGGGCAATGAGGATGCTAAAGCGTCCTGAAATGGCCTGGCCTTAGCCCGAACGGGCTTTGCTCTTTCAGCACGAGGCTTTAGCCTCGTGGCAAAGGCGAATTACGCATAATCGGCACTAATACCAATCAATTCTTCGAGGAGGAGTATATGGCCAAAGTAGAAATCAACTCCGGGGCGTGCGGGTTGAACACAACCGTCGAAACAAAGATGGACGGCATGATGAAATGTACCATCCTGATCGATAGCGAGTGTGAAGCTATTCGCGCCCTGGCCGCAGAATTGACCGGGGTTGATCCCTTTCAGGAGATCTCCTTTAGAGGTCAGGGGCCTAAAACCCTGGAGTTGGGCGCCGAGCACTGTTACCATACTGCCTGCCCGGTGCCGGTTGGGATCATCAAAGCCATCGAAGTCGCCGCCGGGCTGAATTTACCGGTGGATGCCTCGATCAAATTTATTAAAGAGTAGATGGGAGATTGGGAGATTAGGAGATTGGTTATTAAAGAATCTCCAATCTCCAATCTCCAATCTCCAATCTCTCAATCTCTCAATCTCACTTCTCACAAAATATGTCTATTGCCCAGCCATCCCAAAATGTACTGTCGGCTACTGGCCACGTTTATTTCATTGGCGCCGGACCGGGCGACCCGGAACTGATCACCCTCAAGGCCCAAAAATTGATTGCGGCAGCCGACGTCATCATCTACGCCGGTTCGCTGGTCAACCCGGCCATTCTGGCTCATGCCCGGCCCGAGGCCGTCAGCCACAACAGCGCCGGGATGACCCTGTCTGAGCAAATCGAGGTGATGCAGGTCGCCGTTAGCAAAGGCCATCGGGTGGCCCGGCTGCACACCGGCGACCCGTCCATTTATGGCGCTATCCTGGAGCAGATGCGCGAACTGGATAAGCTCGGCATCCCCTACACCGTAATACCGGGCGTCAGCTCCGCCTTTGCCGCTGCCGCCGCCCTCGGCATTGAGTTTACCGTTCCCGGCGATACCCAAACCGTCATCTTGACCCGGCTGGCCGGCCGTACCCCTGTGCCTGATACGGAACTCCTGCGCGACCTGGCCACCCACCGCACCAGTATGGCCATCTTCCTCAGCGCCGGCATGATTGGCGGGGTGGTGGAAGAACTTTATGCCGCCGGTTACAGCCCGGCGACCCCCGTGGCCGTGGTCTTTCGGGCCAGTTGGCCGGATCAACTGGTTATCCGCGGTACGCTGGCCGATATTGCCGCCCGGGTGGAGCAGGCCGAGGTCACCCACCACGCCCTGATCATCGTCAGCCCGGCCCTCAAACCGGAAGCCAGAAGCGACTCAGCCCCCGACTCCCACCTCTATGGCGCTGCCTTTGCCGCCGCCGAGCGCGCTCCCACCACCGCCATCATCAGCCTGACCCGCGCCGGCACGCACACTGGCCTGCGCCTGCACCAACTGTTACCCAACGCCACCTTCTACGCCCCCGCCCGCTTCCTCGACCAATCAGCCAGCCAACCAACCCCCCTTCGGTCGCAACCAACCAACCAACTAACTAACCAACCAACCATCCACCCATCTACTATCATCCCCTACACCACCTCCGTCCGCCAGACTCTCCAATCGGCCTTTCAGGAACATGCCGCCCTGGTCTGTATTATGGCGACCGGGATTGTGGTGCGCGATCTGGTGCCGCTATTGCGGAGCAAGCACAGCGACCCGGCGGTGGTGGTGGTGGATGAGCAGGGCCGCCACGCCATCAGCCTGCTCAGCGGCCACAAAGGGGGCGCGAATGCCCTGGCCCGCCAGGTGGCCCAATTGTTGGGCGGTACGCCGGTGCTGACCACTGCCAGCGACGGGCAAGGGTTGCCGGCCATCGACCTGCTGGGCCGGGCGGAAGGCTGGGTCATCAGCCGCGGCGACCAGTTGACCGCGGTCAGCGCCGCGCTGGTGAACGGCGAGCCGGTCGGTGTGTTTCAGGAGGCCGGCGACGAAAGCTGGTGGCCCGACCCGCCACTGCCAAATTTAACTCGTTACCCCTCGCTGGCGGCTTTACAGCAGGCTGCTCCGGCCGCCGCCCTGCTGATTAGCCACCGGCTAGTCCCGCCGGAGGTGTTGGCTGCCGTGCCCCGCGCGGTCATCTACCATCCACCCTGCCTGGTGGTCGGTGTGGGTTGCAACCGGGGCGCGCCCGCCGAGGATATCCAGCAGGCTGTGGACCAGACGCTGGCGGAGGCCGGTCTCGATGCCCGCAGTATCCACCTGCTGGCCACCATCGAGGACAAAGCCGGCGAAATCGGCCTGCTGGCCGCCTGCCAGACCCGCGGCTGGCGGCTGAAGGTCTTCACCCGCCGGGAAATTGCCGCCATTACCGACGTCCCCACCCCATCCGAGTGGGCGCAGCGGGTGCTGGGCGTTCCCGGCGTGGCCGAACCGGCCGCCATGCTGGCCGCCCAAAGCGACTCGTTGCTGGTAAAGAAGCGCAAATTCCCCAACGTCACCGTGGCCGTGGCCAAAACCGACTCAAAATAGGGAATTGGGCCAAATTCTGTAGGGGTCAGAATGGTATTGAACAGTTGGAGTCGAGGCTTTAGCCGGTAATTCAGCCCTGGAACCGGCT
>CAYNLK010000033.1:0-66923 GCA_964398055.1 uncultured Caldilineaceae bacterium | reverse complement strand
TCATCAACAACTCTTTCGACAATTTTTTGTCGATGTGTGGCCCTTAAGGGCCTAATAAACCTTTGGCTGGTCTGGCGCGCCAATTTTCATCATTTGCCACTACCATATACCATATCTGTGGTATATAGTCCTCTATCGTCAGGGGTGGCCAATTGGCCGCCCCTTTTTTTTGTTATATAATCTTCCTACAAAAACTCATTCAGGATGAGAAATTATGCGCTACGGTTACTTTGACGACGCCACTCGGGAATATGTCATCACCCGGCCCGACACCCCTCTCCCCTGGCTCAACTACCTTGGTTGTGAAGATTTTTTTGGCCTGATTTCCAATACGGCCGGCGGTTACTCTTTCTACCGGGATGCCCGGCTGCGCCGTTTAACTCGCTATCGTTATAACAACGTCCCGCCGGATACAGGTGGACGTTATCTGTTCGTGCGTGATGATGATAACGGCGACTACTGGTCGCCCACCTGGCAACCAACTCAAACTCAACTGGAAAACTACACCTGCCGCCACGGCCTGGGCTACACAATCATCAGCTCAAACTACGCTCAAATCGAGAGCCGGATTCGTTACTTTGTCCCTTTGGGTGAAACGCTGGAAATCTGGCAGGTTACCCTCACCAACCATCGGGCCGCTCCGGCTAACCTGTCCCTTTTCTCCAGCGTCGAATTTTGCCTGTGGGAAGCCTGGGATGACGCCACCAACTTCCAGCGCAATTTCAACACCGGTCAGGTGGAAGTTGAGGCGGGGGTGATCTATCACAAAACCGAGTATCGCGAGCGGCGCAACCATTTTGCCTTTTTTGCCTGTTCGGCAGAGGTGGTCGGGTTTGATACTCAGCGGGAAACCTTTCTCGGTCCATACCGGGGTTGGAATCAGCCGCTGGTCGTTGAACGGGGCCAGGCCAACAATTCCATCGCTCACGGCTGGGCGCCAATTGGCTCTCACCACGTCCAGCTCACCCTCCAGGCCGGCGAAAGTCGCCAGCTCGTCTTCCTGCTGGGTTACCACGAGAATCCCCGCGAGGAAAAATTTGATCCGCCCGATTCACAGATGATCAACAAACAGACGGTGAAACCCATCATTGCCCGCTATCTCGATCCGGCTCAGGGGCAAGCCGCCTTTGAGGCCCTGCGGCGCTATTGGGATGAGCTGCTGGCCGTTTTCCAGGTGCAGACCCCCGATGAGCACACCAACCGCATGGTCAACATCTGGAACGCCTACCAATGCATGGTTACCTTCAATCTCTCCCGTTCCGCCTCCTTTTTTGAGTCCGGGATTGGCCGGGGCATGGGCTTTCGTGACTCCAATCAGGATTTGCTGGGTTTTGTGCACATGGTCCCGACCCGGGCTCGCCAGCGCATTCTGGACATTGCCGCCACCCAGTTAGAAAGCGGCGGCGCCTACCACCAATACCAACCGTTGACCAAACGGGGCAACGATGCCATCGGCAGCAACTTCAACGACGACCCGCTCTGGTTGGTTCTGGCCGTGGTCGCTTACCTCAAAGAAACCGGCGATTGGAGTATCCTTGATGAGCCGGTCCCGTACGAGAACCGGCCCGGCAGCGAGCTGCCCCTGTTTGACCATCTCCACCGCAGTATTCAGTACACTCTCGACCGGTTGGGGCCGCATGGCCTGCCCCTGATTGGCCGGGCCGACTGGAACGACTGCCTCAACCTCAATACCTTCTCAGAAGAGCCAGGCGAGTCTTTCCAGACCACTACCAACAAAGCCGGCAAAGTCGCCGAATCGGTTTTCATTGCCGGGCTGTTTGTGCTGGCGGCCCAAGAGATGACCGGGTTGGCCGAAGCTCGCCAACTGCCGGCAGAGGCCCAGTTCTATCGCCAGGCCGCCGCTCAAATGGCAGCGACGACGTTGCAACATGGCTGGGACGGGGCCTGGTTCCTGCGGGCCTACGACGACTTTGGTCACAAGGTCGGTTCGCAGGAATGTGAGGAGGGTCAGATTTTTATCGAGCCGCAAGGGATGTGCGTGCTGGCCGGGATTGGTCTGGCTACCGGTCAGGCGGAACAAGCCCTGGAGTCGGTGAGCCGGCGTCTGGCCACGCCCCACGGCATCGTCTTGTTGCAGCCGGCCTATTCCCGTTATTACCTGCACCTGGGCGAAATTTCCACCTATCCGCCCGGCTATAAAGAGAACGCCGGTATCTTCTGCCACACCAACCCCTGGATAATGATAGCTGAGGCTTGTTTGGGCCACGCCGATCAGGCTTTTGATTACTATCGTCGAATCAACCCGTCGGCGCGGGAGGAGATCAGCGACATTCATCGTTGTGAGCCGTATGTTTACGCCCAGATGATCGCCGGTCGAGACGCCCCCACCCACGGCGAGGCCAAGAACTCCTGGCTGACCGGTACCGCCGCCTGGAACTTCGTGGCCATCAGCCAGTGGATTCTGGGCATTCGTCCCACCTACAATGGCCTCAAGATTGCGCCGGTCATTCCTGCAGATTGGCCCGGTTTTGAAGTCCAGCGGATTTTTCGGGGCTTTACCTTTGAGATCAAGGTTAAGCGGGCGGGAATGGGCCATACTGTGGCCTTGCTGGTTGACGGCCAACCGGTGGCGGGCAACATTGCGCCGCTTCCGGCAGATGGACAGGCGTCGGTGCAGGTGGAGGTGACCCTGTCGTAGCTATCAACCTTAAAATTATGAGATGCCCCCTTGTGGACTCCTCAATTGTGTGATAAGGTGTTATGCTCTGCGTCTGATGGCCTCGTCGGCTGGCAGAGATAACCTGAGAACAATTGAGGAGTTTTTTATGCAAACAGTTTTGCTGGTGGTCTTGATTGGGCTGGCCGGCGGTGTAGCGGTCGGGCTGCAAGGGCCGCTCTCGAGCCTGATGAGCCAGCGGATCGGTACGATGGAAAGCATCTTCATTGTGCATTTTGGTGGGGCGGTGGCGGCGCTGCTGCCTTTGCTAATGGCCGGCGGCGGAAATTTGGGCAGCTGGCGGAACGCGCCCTGGTATGCCCTGGTCGCCGGAATATTCGGCCTGGTAGTGCTTGGGGCGGTTAGTTACACCATCCCTCGAGTTGGGGTGGCCACCACCATCATCCTGGTCGTGGCCGGTCAGTTGACGGTTGGCGCTTTGCTCGATCATTTTGGTCTGCTGGGCGCGATGACCCGTCCGGTCGATTGGGGCCGCGCGGCCGGTATTGCAGTGATTTCCGTGGGGGTCTGGTTGATGGTGCGCTAAACTTTTGCAAAAGTGACCGGCAATTCTCGCTAATTTGGAATGTTTAAGTGCCGGTCACTTGTACTTAACATGATGAGCTAAATTTTCTTTGCTAATGTTCTGATCCGGGTAAATGACCACACTCAGCCGCGCCTCAACCTACCCGTTTCACCCCGATCATCACATCCAGGCTATCCACTTTCTCCTTACGCTGGAAGGCAGCCTCCGGGATAAGTTGGTGCTCGATGGCCACAGCCAAGCACTCGGCCTTGATGTAGTCGGCCCACTGCCGGAAGACCCGGTGCAGCGCGCCTTCGGTCTGGTAGTAAACGGTGATCTTGTCGGAGATGTCGAAGCCGGCGTCCTTGCGCATATTCTGGATGCGCCGGACCAGCTCGCGGGCTAACCCTTCCGCGGCCAGTTCATCGGTGATGACGATATCGATACCCACAGTAATGACCTTGTCCGCGGCCACAGCCAGCCCTTCAGCCGGCTCGGTCTGGATCAGCAGCTCTTCGGGGGCCAGCTCAATCGCCTGATCGTCCAGGTTGAGGCTGACCTCATCGCCGGCCTGCACTTGAGCGGCCAACTCATTGGCGTCCGCTTTGTCGAGGGCCTGGCGCACGGCCGGAAGCAACTTGCCCAGTTTTGGTCCCAACAGTTTGAGATTCGGCAACACCTTATAGCTGACCAACTCGCCGGCTTCCTTTACATATTCCAACGATTTGACATTTAGCTCATCGACTACAATTTCGGTCAACTCCGGCGGCAGCGGTTTGAAGCCGCGGCCGGCGCCCAGGTAGACCAAAGCCCGGCTGAGCGGCTGGCGGACTTTAATGTTGGCGTTGCCCCGCGCCCCCAACCCCAGGCTGGCAATCCGGCGGGCCAACTCCATCTCATCCAGCAATTTGTGGTCGATAGCGGCCTCGTTGGCCTGGGGCCAATAACAGTGATGGACCGATTCGGGCGCGCTGTTGTCCACGTTGCGGACCAGATTTTGGTACATCACCTCGGTTACAAAGGGGGTAATCGGCGCCAGAATCTTGATGAGCGTGGTCAAAACGTGGTAGAGAGTAGCATAGGCGGCCTCTTTGTCGCTATCGTGCTCCGATTTCCAGAAACGGCGGCGGGAGCGGCGCACGTACCAGTTGGTCAAATCTTCCAGCAGCGCCTGAATGGCCAGGGTGGCTCCATAAGCGTCGTAGTTCTCAAAATCGGCGGTCACCTCAACGATCACCTGGTTGAGCCGGGCGATGATCCAGCGATCCAATTGATTTACGATTGTTGATTTACGATTTTCGATTGGTTCAGCCATCCCTCGTAAATCGTCAACCCCATCACTTCGTTCCGGGGCAACTGTCGTAAATCGTAAATTATTGACTGAGGGTGTCCAATTATCTAATTTGGCGTAGGTTACAAAGAAGTTGTAGACGTTCCAGAGCGGAATCAGGAACTGGCGGCGGACCTCGTCGGCCCGGTGGAAGCCAAAGAGCAGGTTTTGTTCCGGCTTGTGGTTACAGTACATCCAGCGCATCACGTCGACGCCCATCTTGTCGGCGGCCTCGTTGAACTCGATGGCGTTGCCCCAGCTTTTGTGCATCGGCCGGCCATCCTCGGCCCAGAGGGTGGCGTAGCCAAAGTTGCTCAGAAAAGAAGGACTCTTATCGACAATCGCGCCCATCACCAGCATACTGTAGAACCAGTTGCGGAACTGGCCAGGGAAGCTCTCACTGATCCAGTCGGCCGGGTACCACTTGCGCCAGTAAGCCGGGTCCGAGCGGTAACGCAGGGTGCTGAAGCCAACGATACCGGCATCGAGCCAGGGGTTGCCCACGTCGGCGATGCGGCTCATCAGGCCGCCGCATTGGTCGCATTTCAACTTAACCGAGTCGATCCAGGGCCGGTGGGGGGTGTGGCCGGCAAATTCCTCGTAGCCGGCGACGGCTCGCTCTTTTAGCTCCATGTCATCGCCGACAACCGTCCAATGTTCACACTGGTCACACTGCCAGATAGGCAGAGCCAACCCCCAGTAGCGCTTTTTGGAGATCATCCAGTCGTGCATATTGCGCAGCCAGTCCAGTTCCCGTTCCAGGCCAAAGGCCGGAATCCACCAAATCTGGCGGGTGATGTCCATCAGCAGGGGGCGCAGCTCGTCCATGCTGATGAACCATTCATCGACTAGCCGAAAGACCAGCTCGGTTTTGCAGCGCCAGCAGGTGGGGTAGCGGTGAGTGTACTTTTCGACGTGGTACAGCAGCCCTTTCTCTTTGAGGTTGTTGAAAATCGGGTCGGCCACCTCGCCGACCGGCAAGCCCGTCAGCCAGCCGAAGCCATCCACAAAATAACCTTCGTCGTCCAGGGGAGCCACAATCGGCAAGCCGTACTCTTTACCCAGGGCAAAGTCTTCGGCCCCGGCGCCGGGGGCAATGTGCACAATCCCGGTCCCTTCCTCCTCGCCGACCGAGTCCCAGGCAATGACCTGATGGGCTTGGGCGGCGCTCTGGCTGATGCCCTCGATCAGTTCTTTGAGCTGGGTCCAGCCGCCGGGCTGCTGCTCGGCCGGCAGGTCGTCAAAGGGACCGTTGTAACTCCAGCCCAGCATATCCTTACCTTTGAGGACTTGCAGCACCTCGTATTTGCCCCGCAGCATCTGGGTGGTGCCCTGGCTGAGATACAAGATTTCGTCGGTCAGCATCATCTTGACCTTGAGGTAATCCAGCTCCGGCCCGACCGCGGCGGCCACGTTGCTGGTCAGCGTCCAGGGGGTGGTGGTCCAGACCAGCAGGGCCTCGCCTGGCTTATCTCGTAAGGGAAACTTGAGAGTGACGCTGCGATGGGTGATCTCGGCGTAGCCGTCGGTCACAATCTCGTGCTGGCTGATGCCGGTGGCGCAGCGGGGGCACCAGGGCATCACGTCGGCGCCCCGGTAGAGCCAGCCGTGGTCGTGACAAATTTTGAGGGCCCGCCAAATCATATAGTTGTTCTCATTGGAGAGGGTGTAGTAGCTGCCGCCCATCTCCGGCATCCCCAGCCGCCCGACGATATTCTCGACCGTGTCGGTGAGCGGTCCCTCTGGCCCTTCGACGGTGACGACCTCCTCGGGGTCCTGGATGATCTTGTCGGCCAGCCAGCGGAGTTGGTCGGTATCGTTCCAGTCCATCCAGTAACCCAGCCGGATCGACTGCTCGGTTTGCACCGCCGAGTAGCGCAGCACCCGCTCCTTGCATTTGTTGACAAAGGCGGCCATGCCGTAGGCTTCGATGTCTTTCTTGCTTCGGAAGCCCATCTCCTTTTCGACTTCCACTTCCACCCATAAGCCCTGGCAGTCGAAGCCCTGCTGGTAGCGCAGTTCGCGCCCGCGCATCGACCAGAAACGGTTGTACAGGTCCTTGTAGGTGCGGCCCCAGGCGTGATGGACGCCCATCGGGTTGTTGGCCGTAATCGGCCCGTCGATAAAGCTCCATTTTTCGGGCCGGCCCCGGTGCAGTTGGCGCAGCTTTTCAAATGATTTGTTTTCTTGCCACCAGCGCAGGATATCGCGCTCCTGGGCCGGAAAGTCTACATTGGTGGGGACATCTTGAAAGGGCATGGGGTTTGCTCCTGATGTAAACAGTCTCAGTATATCCAATTTTTGGTAGCAGAGGCATCCCTATGCCTCTGCGGGCGGGCATTGGGATGCCCGCCTACGGCAAATTTGGATCTACTATATTTCCTCGTTGGATGCTTTTCTAATTTTGTTAATGGTCTGCTGCAACTCAGCTCTAAATTCATCATATTTTTCCTGTAGTTGACTCAACTCCACCCTATTCTTCCAGGACCAGAAACCAGGATCCTTTTCACTTACCTCATAGTTGAAAAGTGAGGCTGTATTTTTTGTATAATCCAAACCTATTTGTTTTGGAAGCCCCGCTCTATTCAATTGATCCGCCAAACTACCCACAAATATCGCACCCCAGTTATATACGCTGATGAGCGAAAAGTTTATTCTACTTCCACCTGGATCGGGGAGTTTTATAACGTAGCTTGCACTATGCCATTCAACGATACAACCGAGTCCCTCCAAATCATCAATGATCGAGCGGGCAAAGTTGACAAGTTCGGGTTTCACAGATTTACCGAGAGTAACAAAAAATTTCTCTTTAGGGGGAAGGATGTTATCCTCATCTATATCAACTTGGATATCCTTAATTTCTTTAGCTTCAATCTTGACAATAGCTCGCGTGATTTCTCTGGTTCTTGTGACAATTTGGGGAATTATCAGGAAAGATTTGTTCTGGTTTTGATCCAATTCATAAATCTGGAGTTCAATCAAAGCTAAAGTAAATTGTAGTTGTGGCGTTTGCGCTAAAAATTCCACCATATCTTCAACGCTCTCACGAATGCCGTCGCCTACGATCAGAAGCAAGAATCGCCCCTGCCGGATATTCCGACTGATAGTTTCTATGAGCGTTGGCTCATCAAAATCTTCTGCCTGATCCTGCTCAAGTGTTTTTACAACACCGAGATTGGTATTTCGATATTTTTGATTATAACTTCCAACTTGCTCCTCCAACTCTTTAAAGGACCATTTACTGATTTCTTTGGCATAATCAATGATTTGCCCGACAACTTCGCGCCGGGCTTCGGGATTACGCCATAACTTGGTTTCAACAATGGTCAGATACCCTTGCGGACTCAGGTAAAGGTTATCAATGAAACCCACTTTTGTTGGGACTTCTCGGCCAACCGAAATTGGAGGGGAGAACACCGATTCCACCTCATCTACAGGGAGAATTTCAGGATTGGCGCGAATAAGCTCTTGTATCCAGCCTTCATCGAGTATTTTTTGGGTGAAAGAAATTCGCTTTGGCCTGATGATTGCACCATCAGACCCCTTCAAAATTGGCGTGCCTGCTCTGCGTTTGCCTGGGATAATCATTGAGACCTCTCATTGTAGCTGCACAACCTGTCCCTCCCGCCGGGCCAATTCGATAATGGCGCTGCTGTCATCCTCCGCAAACTGGCGTTGACCGGCTGCTATCGGCTTGAAGCGGTTATCGACAAGTTACACTTCTGCATCTGTCTCAGCTTGGTGGATTCGGATTCGCCCAATCTCAACAATCCACAACTGTTTGTATACAGACATCTGCCGGACAGTTTGCAAGAATTGGGTAACCATAGTTTCTAACAGAGACCGGCTAGGATTGCGTGATACCCGAATCACCACAATCCCCCCCGTTTTTTGAGGTGGAAAACGCAGGACATCAGCAAAATCGAGATCAAGCGTAACCAGGCAACGCCCTTCCTGACAACAAGCCTCATAAATTTGGCCGTCGGTCGCCCCCTGTAACGACTCCTGGCGTACAGTCTGAACATCATAGCCGGCGCTTTCGAAGAGGTGGTGTACGCACGCCAAAATTCTCGTCAAGTTTGAATTTCACGCCGCCGCCTTGATGGGAAGGTCAACATACCGTTCGCGAGACATTTCGGCGCCATAGGCCAGAGCAGCCCGGATGTCTTCCAGGGTTAGTTGGGGGTAATCTGCCAATAATTCTTCCATCGTTGTGCCGCTGGCCAGAAAATCCAGGATCAGGGCCACCCAAATGCGGGTACCGCGAATACACGGCTTGCCAAAGCAAATGTTGGGATCTATTGAAATACGGTTGAGTAATGGATTCATATAGATAGCCTCCACAATTCTACACTAACCGACCTGAAATATCACCTGTCTCAATCTCTACCCCTTAATCCCCAATCTCCAACTCGATCCGCTTGTTGATCTTGCCTTTGCTTTTATAGCCGGCTATTTTAATTGTACCCACCTGGCGGGTATTGGCAACGTGGGTGCCGCCGTCGGCCTGCAAATCCAGCCCCTCAATTTCGACCACCCGCACCTCGGTAATACCCTCCGGCAGCAGGTTGATCTTGGTCCGGATCAGGTCGGGAATCTGGAAGGCTTCTTGCCGGGGTAATATGCGGACGGATACGGGCCGGGCGGCAGCCACTTCCACGTTTAGCTTTTCTTCAATTTCCTTGACCAACTCATGTCGTAGCGTTTCAAATTCAAAATCCATCCGGCCCTTGAGTTCGTCCATATTGCCGCCGGTCACCTGGGCGCCGTAATCGCGCCATACCACCCCACACAGAATGTGAAAGGCGGTGTGGGTGCGCATCAGCTTGTAACGGCGCGTCCAGTCGATCTGGCCGTGGACAGTTACGCCAACGGCCGGGAGGTCCCCCTCGAGCCAATGCCAGATGTGCTCGCTCTCGCGCTTAACTTTGGCAACGCTCTGGCCATTCAACCAGCCATAATCACCCGGCTGGCCGCCCCCGCCCGGATAAAAGGCGGTCCGGTCCAGGGCCACGGCGTTTTCAGCCGGATTGACGGCTATCACCGTAGCATCGAACTCTGTGAGATAGGCGTCGGTATGGGCCAGTAATTCAGTCATAATACCTCCATCGATTGACGATTTACGACACTTGCCCCGGAATGCAGTGAAGGGGTTGACGATTTACGATTGAAGATTGACGACAACCTATAACAATCGCCAATCGCAAATCGTAAATCCAAAATCGTAAATGAAAAAACTCCCATCCCCATTATGGGACGAGAGTCAAAAATAGTTTCCCGCGGTACCACCCAACTTGGTGTTGCCACCCTCTCCATCACCTACGGGAGGCCATTCTCCGATAGGCTCGCCCTGGTAACGGTTGGCGCAACCGGCTGAGTCTACTCGACGCGGCTCTTTCGGTCAGCGGCTCGGGAAGGATTTTCGGCAAGGTCGATGTATCCGGCTTCCACCAGCCCGGACTCGCTGGTCATCTCAGCTTGCCTACTCGTTTCCGTCATTGCCTTTAGGTGTTAAGTTAGGCCAAAAATATATCACGAAGGTGAGGTGGTGTCAAATTGCTTAAAATTGACTGGCTGCTCAAGGTCAGGCTATCGGGATCAATTGCCAAAATCTGAAATCTGTTTAGAATATCAGTAAGCTACGGCAAGATTTCATCTGGGGGCGGATGTCGCCCGGTGGCGGCCCTGGTCTTCAAAATCAGTGGGCGGCTGCGAGCAGCAGGCGTCGGTGGGTTCGACTCCCATCCGCTCTCGCCAAGTTAAAAAGGCCCGACGTTGAGTCGGGCTTTTGTTTTCTAAGGGTGCCCGACAGCCCAGTCCGGGGCAACGGCTGAACGACCCCCACACCACCTGGCACCACCTGACCATCCCCTGGTATGGAGGCGAAACCAAACAGATCGAGTTTGCCACCGGCTGCTCCCGGTGGTATCGGCAGGGCCTCGACCCGATGGCCCTGCGCTGGATGCTGATCCGCTGCCCCGACCACAGTTTCCTGCCGACAGCCTTGTTCTGTTCCGACCAGAGCGTCAACGCCCGGCAAATCATTCTCTGGTTTATCGCCCGCTGGAACAGGGTGGCTACAAAGGGCAAATCTTCCAAGCGGTGGCCGGTGGTCTACTTGACAGACGATCGTCAAATTGAGGCCCGCGAATTGGCCAACGAGTTCGGCGACCATTGGGGTCAGGAATTTGCTGATCGCATCGGCAAGCATGACCTGGGTCTAGATATCCTGAGGTGATCTTTGATCCGTTCCCCGAGCAGGAAGCCCAACGCCTCCTGCTGGACCGCTTGAACGCCAAGCGGGTGGCCGTGCCTTGGCTCAACGGCGTGGTGGTGCAGTTCGCCATTGCTCAGGACGAGCCGCTACACCCGCTGGCCGAGCATGAAAAGCGGCAACGACTTTTTGGAGATGATTAGCCATATCGGGTGGCTCTAAACATTACCTGAATAACACAATTCACCTGACGGCTTGAGGCAAAGTGCCAACAGCTTATTAGAGCCTATCCGAATAACCCCGCAGAGGCGGCCGGCTATTATTCGGATAGGCCCTTAGTCATTTGACCCAGCAAAAACCACTCTAAGAGTGGTCTTTTGTTGTAGGTAACATTTGTCTTTGGGTTGATGTAATAAGCTCTAAAAAGTGATAGGCTGTTAGTTAAAGTAGCCTGAGAAAATATCCTCATAGAGATGAAAACCATGGGTGAGTCAACTTTAATTGTAGCCAGACCGGGCCGGTTGCGCGATGCGCTGAACGCTCTGCTAACCACCATTCCTCGCCTGGAGATTGTGGGCCAAGCGGACGATGACTCTTCGGCCCTGAAGATGGTAACCCAACGCCGCCCGACCCTGATCTTGTTAGACTCCACCCTGCCTGGCGAGGAGGTCGAGGTCGTGTTGGCTCAGATCAAAGCCAACTGGCCGCAAACGCGCTGTATCGTTCTGGCCGATAATTCTCAACAGCAACAAGTCGCCAAAATCGCCGGCGCCGACGAGGTTGTCGTCAAAGGCTACCCAACCGAGCATCTGCTGGCGAGTATTGAGAAACTGTTATCTCAGTCGGAACTATAAAGATTGGAGCCGCCGGTTCATTATGATGCATAAGCAGTGGGTCAGCCCAGTTTCACTGGCGGAGGAGACTCCGCCGTCAACATCGTGGTTTCAAGCAGCCCAGAAGCAGGCGACCTCTGGCCGCGGCCAGGTCATCCTGATCGTAGAGGACCACCTCCCGATTCTGGAAGTCATCGAGACAGCCCTGGAGTATCTGGGTTACCAGACCTTGATTGCCTCCAACGGCCTGGAGGCGTTAGAGGTGTATCACCGGCATCGAGACAAAATTGACCTGGTGCTGAGCGATGTCAGGATGCCGGAGATCGACGGGCTAATCCTGGCCCAGATTTTGCACGAACAGAATCCGGCGGTTAAGGTGGTGTTGCTAACTGCCTATCCGTTAGACGTTGACCAGGAGGCTAAAGAGCTGTTGAGTGAGGGGATTGTGGTTGGCTGGTTGGAGAAGCCGGTGGGAATTGAGCAACTGGCGCGCACGGTCAACCGGGTGTTGAAACAAAAAGTAGAGTAGTAAAAAGTAGGAGGTAATCAAATGAAATATGCAGTGATTTTGTTGTTGGTAGCAGCGTTGTTGGTGGCGGCTAGCCCGGCCCTGGCCCAGGAAATATCCCTGTTCAGTAACATCAACCCGATCCATGGTGGGCCTGGCACAGAGGTAACCGTTTCCGGCAGCGGCGCCTGGCCTGATCAAAACGTAATTGTTACCCTGGCCCCCCAGGCCGAATCGAATGCAGGGGCATTGGTAACGCTAGAAGTGACGCCGAACGCAGCTGGAACTTTTAGTACGATACTCACCATACCCGAGGAAGCAATTTCGCCTGGGGTCTACTTTGTTCGAACCGAACAAGCCAACCCGGAGCGATTCATTTCGCAGTACTATTGGACCGCGATCAGGGTTGGGATGCCGGCGCTGCCTTCTGTAGCGGCTGAGGCTGAGATGCCCGTGGTTATGGTCGGCGAAGCCCCTATCGAGCTGCCTGAGACAGGCGGCGCTGCGGTGGCAACCCCCGGTAGACTGATGATAGTCGTGGGTCTCATTCTGGTGACCGTTGGATTAGTTGGCCGGGGTTTGTACGCGATCCTGGCAGCCAGATAAATATGGTGAGTGAGTGAGGTCACAAGAGCGCCCTCTTTGCTTGGATCTTGTTTTGCAAGTATACTAATCCAGGTAAATCCCTATCAGTACCAACTTAAAAGGGGGCAACATGGCTGATAATTTCTCCAAACTGAGCGCGCTCGGTAGAAAAGGTGAACAACTCTTCAGTTTAGCCCCCTTCTGGCTCTGGTTATTATTGGCTGGGGTAGCCGGCGGCATCTTGGGCCTGGGCGGCTACACCTTCGCCTACGCCGAAGGGGGCTCTTATTTCTCCGATGATCCCCGCGCCTGTGTCAACTGCCACGTGATGCGGGAGGTCTACGATGGTTGGCATCACAGCAGCCACACCGCCGCAGCCACCTGTAATGATTGTCATACCCCGCATCGTTGGCCCGATAAGTACCTCATCAAAGGCATTAATGGTTGGAATCACAGCGTTGCCTTCACCCTGGGTAACTTTCCCGAACCCATTCGAATCACCGCTCTCAATCGCCGGGTTACTCAGGAAACCTGTCTCTATTGCCACGCCAGTCTGGTGGCCGCCATCAGCCACCAAACCGACCCCCACCCAACCGATTGCTTGACCTGTCACGCCGGCATCGGTCACGGGCGTTAATTGGCTGGGCTATGAAGACCTCAAAAGTTTTTGAAACCTTTGAGGTTTGGATTAGCTAAAATGAATCGCACCCAAATCACATCAGCGAAATAAGGAGGATTACGATGGCATCATCTACACCGACCCCCCGGTCAAAACGGAGTATTAGCCTGTTGGTGATTGCTTTTATTGCCGGAGTAGCCATTACCGCCGGCCTGGCCGCCCTACTGGTCAATATCCAGCAGCGCAAAGCCGAAGCCGTGGAATACCCGCTCAGGGTCGTAGAGATCGCGGCGACCGAGCTGGACCCGGCCAAGTGGGGCGTTAATTTTCCCCGCCAGTATGACTCTTTTATGAAAACGGCCGATGACACCATCGAGACCCCTTACGGCGGTTCTGTCCCTTACAGCAAATTGGAGCGTTATCCGGCAATGGTCCGCTTGTGGGCCGGTTATGCCTTCAGCATTGACCACAACGAAGAGCGCGGTCATTACTATGCCCAAATCGACCAGCGTGAGACTCAGCGGGTGCAAGTGGTGGAGCAGCCGGGGGCCTGTATCAACTGCCACGCCGCCGAAACCCCGCAACTGATCGCCGAGCTGGGCTGGGAAACCTTCAACCGCACCCCCTACAACGAGCTGAAAGATAGATTACACCTGGGCAGCTCTTGCGCCGATTGTCACGACCCCCAAACCATGGAATTGCGAATCACCCGCCCGGCCCTGCTGAACGCCCTGGAACAGCGCGGCATCGATATCAGCCAGGCCAGCCGGCAAGAGATGCGCTCTTATGTGTGCGCCCAGTGCCACGTGGAATATTATTTTTTGGGTGAGGATAAAGTTTTAACCTTCCCCTGGAGCCAGGGGCTGACCATCGACGATATGGAAGCGCACTACGACGCCTACGGTTTCAAAGATTGGACCCACAAAGAAACCAACGCGCCGATGATCAAGATTCAGCACCCGGAATTTGAGCTGTGGAACACCGGCCTGCACGCCAAATCCGGGGTCGGCTGCGCCGACTGCCACATGCCTTATGTGCGCGAAGGCGCGGTGAAGGTTTCCGATCATTGGCTGCGCAGCCCCTTGACCAATGTCAACCAGGCCTGCCAAACCTGCCATCGCCAGAGCGAGGAGGAGTTGCAAGAGCGAATTCTAACCATCCAAAACCGCACGGCGGAGTTGCTTCGTCTGAGTGAAGAGGCCATCATCGACGCCATTGACGCGATTGTTGCAGCTCAAGCAGCCGGCGCCAGCGATGAGGCCCTGGCCGAAGCTCGCCGATTGCACCGGGGCGCTTCGCTGCGCTGGGATTTCGTCTCGTCTGAGAACAGCACCGGCTTTCACAGCCCGCAAGAAGCCGCCCGCGTTTTGGCCCATGCCATCGATCTGGCCCGCCAGGCCCAACTGCTCGCCGAACGGGCTACCCCGGGCCAGGCCCAGGCAAGCGCCAATCCTTAAAAATGAAAGGGGGCCAAAAAATATGGAAGCCAGTGTCAAACTCGGTCGTATCTGGGGTATCCCGATTGGGCTACACCTGAGTTGGTTCCTGATCTTCGGTTTGGTCACCTGGTCGCTGGCTTTGGGTTACTTTCCGGCCGAATACCCTCGCCTATTAACCACAGCTTATTGGCTATTAGGCGCGGTGACCAGCGTGTTGTTCTTCGGGTCGGTGCTGGTGCACGAATTGGGCCATGCGCTGGTGGCCTTGCGCAACCAGATTCCGGTGCGCGGCATCACCCTCTTCATTTTTGGCGGCGTGGCCCAAATTGGACGCGAGTCGTCCAGCCCCGGCGTCGAGTTCCGGATTGCCATCGCCGGGCCGTTAGCCAGTGTGGTATTGGCCGGTTTATTTTACGGGCTATGGTGGTTCGACCGCCATATCATCTATCTGGCTGCGCCCAGCCTGTGGTTGGCCCGCATCAACCTGCTGCTGGCTGTCTTCAACATGATCCCGGGCTTTCCGCTCGATGGGGGGCGGGTGTTGCGGGCCGTGATCTGGTGGTGGACCGGCAATTTGCAGCGCGCCACCCAGGTGGCGGCGTATGCCGGCCAAATCATCGCTTTTGGCTTCATTGGGCTGGGGTTATTTATTATTGTCGGCGGAAATTTTTTCAACGGTCTGTGGCTGATTTTCATTGGTTGGTTCCTGCAAAACGCGGCCGCCGCCAGTTACGCCCAGTCCAATTTACAGCAGACTCTGCGGGGGGTCAGCGTAGCCCAAATAATGACTCGCGATATCCCCCTGGTATCTGGCCGGCTGTCACTGGCCCAGTTGGTTGAGGAGCAAATCCTCACCAGCGGCCGGCGCTGCTTCTTCGTCTCCGAGAACGGACAACTCCTGGGTATGCTCACGCTGCGTGATGTGGCGGAAGTACCCCGCGCCGAATGGGGTCAGGTCACCACCGGGCAAGTGATGTTACCCTGGGAACGGCTGGCCCATGTTACCCCCAATACCGAACTGCTATCAGCACTGCAAACGATGGATGACGCCAACGTGAACCAGGTACCGGTAGTACAAGGCCAAGAGATTGTGGGCATGCTCTCGCGCGAGCAAGTGCTGCGCTATCTCCGCGCCCGAACCGAACTTGGGATTTGAGCGGGTAGTTGGTGACTCTCCAAATCGCCATCACCCTGACCATTTTGGTTGTGGCCGTCAGCCTCTTCGTCACCGAGCGGCTGCGCATGGATGTAGTGGCCCTGCTGGTGCTGGGCAGCCTGGCCCTGACCGGGCTGGTGACCCCGGCCGAGGCGATATCTGGCTTTAGCAGCCCGGCCGTGGTGACCGTGTGGGCTATGTTTATTATCAGCGGCGGCCTGTCCAGAACCGGCGTGGCCAGTCTGGTGGGTCGCCAGGTGTTGCGCCTGGGCGGTCAGGATGAGATGCGGCTGACTATCGTGATTATGCTCACGGCGGGAGTCCTGTCGGCGTTTATGAACAACGTCGGGGTAGCGGCGATGATGCTGCCCGTGGTGATGGATATTACCCACCGCCTCAACCAACCGGCCTCCAAATTCTTGATGCCCCTGGCAACCGGTTCGCTGCTGGGCGGCTTGACCACCCTGATCGGCACCCCACCCAACATTCTGGTTAGCGATGCGCTGCGCGACTACGGCTTCCGCCCGTTCCAGCTCTTCGACTTCACCCCCGTTGGCCTGGCGGTAATGCTGGCCGGTATCGCGTTTGTTGGCCTGGTCGGACGCCGCCTGTTGCCGGTGCGTGATCCGGCCCGTGAGTCAACCATAACCAATGCAGATTTTAGAGATTCCTATGAATTGGAGGAGCAGCTATTTTTTATCCAACTACCGCCCAACTCGCCGTTGGCCGGCAAAACCCTGGCCGGAAGTCGTTTGGGGTCGGCCCTACGCCTGAATGTTGTGGCCGTTGTGCGTAACGGCCAGCCTAACCTGGCCCCTGGGCCAGATGTTGTGCTTCGTTCCGGTGATCGGTTAATGGTTCAGGGGCGACCGGAGCCGCTGATTGAATTGCGAGACCGGCAATACGTCGTCATCGAGGAGAATGGTGCGGCCTGGCAGGAGCTGCTCAGCAATGAAATCGATATGGCCGAGGCGCAGTTATCGCCCCGGTCAGCGCTGGTCGGCCAAACTCTGTATCAGGGCGGCCTGCGAGGTCGCTTTGGCATCAACGTTCTGGCTATCCGGCGTGGCAGTGTGATCCGGCGCACCAACTTACAGGATACGCCCCTGCAATCCAATGATATGCTGCTACTCCAGGGACCGCACCGCCGCTTGGAGGCGTTACCGGGCAGTTCCGACTTTGACTCCTTTCGCTGGATCTCTCCGCAAGAACTGGCCAACGTCTATCACCTGCCGGAGCAACTTGTCGGCCTGCGGATCCCGCCAGACTCGATTCTGGCCGGGCGAACATTGGCCGAAAGCCGCCTGGGCGATGCCTTTGGCCTGATGATTCTGGGGCTGGCGCGCAACGGCGCGGCTCACCTGATGCCTGATCCGGCCGAAACACTCCAGGTTGAGGATGTTTTGCTGGTCAAAGGTTCACCGGACGACCTATCGATCTTGCAGGGGCTACAAAATCTAAACATTGAGAGCCAGCCGCCCCCCCAAACCAGCGAACTGGAGTCGGACCAGGTTGGCCTGGTGGAGGCGGTTCTTTCGCCCCACACCACCCTGACGGGCAAAACTCTGCGCCAACTGCACTTCCGCGAAAAATACGGCCTGAGCGTGCTGGCCATTTGGCGTGAAGGCCACGCCCATCGCTCTAATCTGCGGGATATGCCGCTGCGTTTTGGCGACGCCCTGCTGCTGTACGGCCCGCGGGAGAAGTTGAGGGTATTGGGCAGCGAACCGGATTTCCTGGTGTTGACCCAAATGGCCCAAGAGCCGCTGCGCCTGCACAAAGCGCCGCTGGCCGGGCTGGTGATGGTCGCCATTCTCCTGCCGGTTTTCTTCAACTGGTTACCGATTGCGATTGCAGCCGTGATTGGGGCGACGCTGATGGTGCTGACCGGTTGCCTTAAGATGGACGAGGCTTACCGGTTCATTGAATGGCGAGCCGTCTTTCTCATCGCCGGCATGTTGCCCCTGGGCATTGCCATGCAACAGAGCGGCGCGGCCGGCTTCCTGGCCGAAGGGATGCTCCTGGCCGTTGGCGGGCTGGGCCCGTTGGCCATCATTGCCGGTCTCTTTATGATGACTGCCCTGACTGCCCAGGTGATGCCCACCTCGGCAGTGGCCGTATTAATGGCGCCGATCGCGCTCAATATGGCTGGCCAACTGGATTTTTCGCCTTACGCCCTGATGATGACGGTGGCTGTGGCGGCCTCGGCCAGCTTCATGAGTCCGGTCGCCCACCCGGCCAACATCTTGGTAATGGGGCCCGGCGGCTACCGCTTCAGCGACTACATCAAGGTGGGGTTACCCCTGACATTGGTGATCCTGGTGGTGGTGCTGCTGGTGCTGCCCATCTTCTGGCCGCTTTCATGATAAGCAGGCCAAGTTGAGAGGTTGGTTCATTGAGTCAAATATGTAGAGTAGTTTGTAGCAGAGTAGTTTGTAGCATAGAAAGGAAGTGAAACGTGGCTTATAGAAGGCCGCCCTCAAATAATGAGGGGGAGTTTGAACAGTTCAACCAGGCTATCAGTAAAATCAGTGAGTGGTTATTGGGCCAGCGACGATTTTTTTATCTACTCGTCATCGCCGGGATCGTGGTCCTGTGGCTGCTGTCCGGGGTGTACATCGTCCAACCAGGTGAGGAAGGGGTGGTACGCACCTTCGGCAAATTTTCGGGCGTCACCACCGCTGGCCTCAATTACCACCTGCCCCGGCCTATCCAGCGGGCAACGATTGTGGACGTTGACAGCATTCGCCGGGTGGAGATCGGCTTCCGCACGTTCCCGGACCGCAAGATGGAGGTGCTTGACGAAGCCCTGATGCTCACCGAGGATGAAAATATCGTTCAGGTAGAGCTGCTGGTGCAGTACCGCGTGGCCAATTCTCGTGACTTTGTTTTCAATGTCGAGAGTCCTGAACAGGTTCTGCTGACCAGCGCCGAGGTCGCCTTACGCAGCACGGTGGGGCAAATGACGATTGACGCGGTGATTACCGAAGAGCGGGCTCGCGTTCAGGAACAGACGCGGACCTTTCTCTCCCGCCTGCTGGATAACTACGGCGCCGGTATTCTGGTAACCGACGTGCGTCTGCAAGTGGCCGACCCGCCCTCAGAAGTGCGCGACGCCTTCCAGGAGGTCGTGCGAGCCAAGGCGGACCGGGAACGGCTCATCAATGAAGCCCAGGCATACCAGAATGATGTGGTGCCCCGGGCCCGCGGCGAAAAGCAGCAAATGATCGAGGAAGCAAGCGCCTTCAAAGAGCAGCAAATCTTGCGCGCCACCGGTACCGCCGAACGTTTTCTGTCGGTGCTTGAGGCTTACCGGCTGGCCCCAGAAGTGAGCCGGGAGCGGATGCACATTGAAGTTATGGAACAGACTCTGAAACAGGTGGAGTTGGTCCTGCTGGACGGTGACGCCTTTGGTGGCCAGGTGCTGCCCTTTTTACCCTTAACCGACCTGAACAAAACCAACGCGCCGTCCACCGATCCTTTATCGACCCCAAGCCAGCCGGTTCAGCCGGCAGGAGAGGAATAAAATGACCAAGCGAATCCGAAGAATAATCGTTTTGCTGTTGATTCTGGCGGCCATCGCCGCCAGCCAGGCTCTGTTCACGGTCGATGAGACCAAGCAGGCCATCATCCTCCAGTTCGGCGAGCCTATCGCCATCGTGCGGGAGCCGGGCCTGGCCGTCAAATTGCCGATGGTCCAAAATGTGATCTATTTCGAGAAGCGCATTCTGTCCAGCGACGCCCCGCCCCAAGAATATCTGACGACCGACAAGAAGCGGCTGGTGGTCGACCACGTGACGCGCTGGCGGATTACCGATCCCTTGCTGTTCTTCAAAGCAGTCAGAACCGAGGCCGGGGCGCGGGCCCGCCTGGACGACATTGTTTTTTCCGAGCTGCGCCGCGAATTGGCAACGGTTGACTTTGTGGACGTCATTTCTGAGCAGCGTGACCAAATTGAAGAGCGGGTGGCCCGCTCCGCGGCTACCAAGGCGGCCGAGTTTGGCATCGAGGTGGTCGATGTCCGCACCAAGCGGGCCGATTTGCCCAAGGAAGTGGAACAGAGCGTGTTCGACCGGATGCGGGCAGAACGCCAGCGCGAATCCTCGCTGTTCCGGGCCGAAGGTGAGGAGCAGGCTAACATTATCCGAGCCCAGGCCAACCGGAGCAGTACCATCATTGTGGCCGAAGGTTATCGGGAGGCCCAACGTCTGCGCGGCGAAGGCGAAGCTGAGGCCATCCGCATCTATGCCGAGGCTCTATCACAGGACCCTGACTTCTACACTTTTTCGCGCCGGTTAGAAGCCTACGCAACTGTGCTCAAACCTGGCGACAGGCTGGTTATCCCGGCCGACGCCGAGTTCTTTCGCTTTTTGATCGACCACAGGCTGCCGCCTACAGAAACCGGTTTCACCTTGCTGGATTAGCTCTATGACCCCGCACATCGCTCTAACCCTCATCATCATTGCTGCGGCTGTGGCGCTCTTTGCCACCGAAAAATTGCGGGTGGATGTGATTGCGTTGCTGGTGCTGCTGACCCTGGCTCTGACCGGTCTGGTCCAACCGGAACAGGTCTTTTCCGGCTTTGCAAATCCGGCCGTTATTACGGTCTGGGCGGTTTACATCGTGTCGGGCGGGTTATTCAAAACCGGGGTGGCCGACATCCTGGGCGAGCGGATCATCCGGCTGGCCGGAACCAGCGAACCGAGGCTCATCGCCGTGATCATGGCGACCTGCGGGGTCATGTCGGCGTTTATGAATAACATTGGGGCCACCGCCGTGCTCCTGCCGGCGGTGGTCGGCATTTCGCGCCAGGCCAGGGTGCCGCTGTCGCGCTTGCTCATCCCTTTGTCCTTTGCTTCGCTCCTGGGCGGTAATATGACCCTCATCGGCACGCCGCCCAATATCCTGGCCGCCAGTATCCTGGCCAACCGGGGGCTGCCCACCTTCGCCTTCTTCGACTTCACCCCAATGGGCATGATCGTCTTTGGCGCGGGTATCTTATATATGGTGTTGGTGGGGCGGCATTTGCTGCCGAAACGGGAATCGGTCGAAAGCTGGCAAAACACCAATCGCCTGCGCGAATATATCAGCGAGGTCCGAGTTCTGCCCGACAGCTCGCTGGTGGGTCAAACCCTGGTGGAATCGCGGCTGGGTGCAGATTACGACCTGACGGTTGTGGCCATCCTGCGCAATGGCGAAGTCCACCGGGCCATTCGCCCCGAGACGCGTCTGCAAGCCAACGACCTGCTGGTTATCGAAGGGGCCGCCGAGAGCCTGATGCGGGCCAGAGAGACGCTGGATCTGGTGGTCGAGGCGGAGCACAAGTTGGAGTTGGAGCAGCTCGACTCAGAGCAGGTGCACGTTGTCGAAGCCACCCTGGCCCCCCGCTCGCAAATTGTGGGCCGCAGCCTGCGCCAGATACACTTTCGTGACCGGTACGGCTTTACGGCCCTGGCTATCTGGCGGCATGGCGATGTCATCACCCAACGCCTGCGAGACGTACCCCTCCAATTTGGCGACTCTTTGCTACTCAAGGGGCCGCGCCGCCAACTGCCGGCCCTGCAGGAGGGCAACGAGTTTCTGGTTTTGGAACCGGTGAAATTGGAGCTGCGGCGGCGACATAAGGCCCTGATTGCGGTGGCGGCTATGGGCTTGGTGTTGCTCCTGGTGACTCTGCTCAATTTTCATATCTCCACGGCTATGGTCATTGGCGCCGTTGTGATGGTGCTAACCGGCTGCCTGAGCATGGATGAAGCCTACCAGAGCATCGAGTGGCGCAGCGTTTTTCTGATTGCCGGTATGCTGCCCCTGGGAATGGCTATGGAAACGACCGGTACGGCTCGCTTTCTGGCCGATCTGATTGTGGGGGCGATGAGCGGTTGGGGACCTTTGGCCGTGTTGGCCGGTATCTATATTTTTGTGTCATTGATTACTCAACCGATGTCGAATGCAGCCGCCACCGTACTGATCGTGCCCATTGCCATTGACATCGCTGTGGGCCTGGGCGCGGATCCCCGCGCCTTTGTGCTGGCCACAGTCATCGGCGCCTCAACCAGTTTTCTCACCCCGGTGGGCCATCAAGCCAATGTGCTGGTGTTTGGACCCGGCGGGTATCGCTTCTTTGATTACACCCGGGTAGGCGGGCTACTCACCATCGTCATTTTGATCGCGACCTTGATCTGCCTGCCGATCCTGTGGCCGCTGTTTTGAACGTTGTCAAGATTTAATGAGGAGTAAACTATGAACCTGTTGTCTAAAGCTGAACTTAAAACAGTTGCAGAAAAACAACCGGGCCTGGCTATCTCAATTTTTATGCCCACCCATCGCTCAAGCACCGAAACGCGCCAGGACGCCCTCCGTTTCAAAAATCTACTGAGCGAGGCGGAAGAAAGGCTGATCGCCGACGGCCTGCGCCGGCCCACAGCCAAAGCGATGTTGGAGCCGGCCCGGCAGCTTGGCGAAGATACTCTTTTCTGGCGAAACCAGGGCGATGGCCTGGCTGTGTTTCTGGCGGCCGATGATTTCCATACCTACCATCTGCCCTTTGGCGTTGAAGAATTGCTCATCATCGCTCGATCCTATTACGTTAAACCTGTTTTACCGCTGTTCACCAACAATGGACATTATTACATCCTGGCCATTAGCCAGAACGAGATCCGGCTGTTTGAAGGCACCCGCCATAGCGTCGGCCAAATTGATCTACCGGAGGATACGCCGGCCAGTCTTAACGACGCGCTCAAGTTGGATGATCCCGAAAAACAGTTGCAATTTCGCTCGGCCGGCGGGAGCAAGGCTATGTTCCACGGGCAAGGCCCAGGCGATGAGGAACAGAAGGTCAGGATCGAGCGGTATCTCAACCTGGTGGACGCCGGTCTCAAAGAAATCTTCCGGGAACAACAAGCGCCGCTGGTTCTGGCCGGTGTTGATTATCTCCTGCCGATTTATCGCCAGGTTAGCGAATATGCCAATATTATGCCCGAAGGCATCACCGGCAGTCCTGAGCAACTGCGGCCCGAAGAATTGCAAGAAAAGGCCTGGCCTATTGTCGAACCTTATTTTCGCCGGGAGATGGAAGAGGTTATCGAGCAATATCAACAGCTTGCCGGCGCCGGTAAAGCCGCAGCTAACCTCGAGGAGATTGTAGCGGCGGCATATTATGGGCGGGTGGACAGGCTCGTCCTGGCCGTCGACACCCAGGTCTGGGGCAGCTTCAACCCTGATACGGGCAAAGTTGGCCCTTACCAGGAGAGGCAGAGCCAGGCCGACGATCTGGCCCTGTTGGATTTTGCAGCGATGCAAACCCTGCAAAATGGCGGAACTGTGTACGCCCTGTTGCAAAAGGAAATGCCGGCGGACTCACCCATGCTGGCTGTTTTCCGTTATTAGAGAATGTACCCCACGATATAAAAGGGTGAAGGGCTGATGATCCAACAATTCAAAAATATTCTCATCGCAGTTGGCCGTAAAACCAGGAGTAAAGCCATCCTGGCCCGGGGCGCAACTCTGGCCCAGAGGAACCAGGCTCGCCTGACGGTGATCGATGTGGTCGAAGAAGCGCCCGGTGAGGCGTTTCGGCTGCTCCCCTCAGGGTCGCCAATGGAACTACCGGATTATATCATGGCCAGGCGAAGCCAGGATTTGGAGCAGCTTATCGCTCCCCTCCGGCAGAAGGGGATTCAAGTCGATCTCAAGGTATTGCCGGGAACGCCCTTTTTGGAGATTATCCGCCAGGTGCTCCGTAACCGGCATGACCTGCTGATGACGACGGCCGAGGGCCAGAGCAGGTTGAAAGAGATGTTGTTCGGCAGCACGACCATGCACTTGCTGCGCAAATGCCCCTGCCCGGTGTGGGTGATGAAGCCAACTCAACCCAGCCATTATCACCGTATCCTGGCCGCGGTCGATCCGGACCCCTTTGACCAGGAGCGCAACACCCTCAATCAGACGATTATGGAGCTGGCGACTTCGCTGGCTCACTTGGAAAAAAGCGAACTCCACGTCGTCCATACCTGGACCCTTTACGGCGAGTCCATTCTGCGGGGGTCACGTATGGATGTCCCTCGCAGTGAGATGCAGCAGTTGTTGCACAAGGCCAGAGACGAACATCGACGCCGGCTGAACGAACTGCTGCGGCAGTATCCTTTAGAAAAGTTAAAACATCAAGTCCATTTGCTGAAAGGCGACGCCGGCAAGGTCATCCCTAAACTGGCCCAGGCCAAAGGGGTTGAGTTGATTGTTATGGGTACGGTCAGCCGCACCGGGATAACCGGCTTGCTCATCGGCAATACGGCCGAAAATGTGCTGCGGCAAGTAGATTGCTCGGTGTTAACGGTGAAGCCGGCCGGCTTTGCGTCGCCAATAAGATTGGATGAATAGTAGCCTCAACGCCGATGACTTTTTTTGATTATCTTCTCTTAGGCGCGGCCATTCTACTTTTACTGAGCATTATTTCGAGTAAAGCCTCCGGCCGATTGGGTGTTCCGGCGCTGCTGCTCTTCCTGGTCATCGGTATGCTGGCCGGTTCAGAAGGGCTGGGTGGGGTTGAGTTTAGCGATGCCTACATGGCCCAGTCGTTGGGCGTGGTGGCGCTCATCTTCATCCTGTTTTCAGGGGGACTTGACACAAACTGGGTCAGGGTGCGGCCCGTGCTGCCGCATGGCCTGGTTCTGGCCACCGTTGGGGTGCTGCTGACCGCCCTAATTGTTGGCGCATTTGCTACGGTGGTGCTGGGCTTTGGCCGGCGTGAAAGTTTGTTGTTTGGGGCTATCGTTTCATCCACCGATGCCGCGGCCGTGTTTGCCATTATGCGTTCGCGCGGCGTCAGTTTAAAGGGCAGCCTGGAGCCGTTGATTGAACTGGAATCAGGCAGTAACGACCCCATGGCCATCTTTTTGACCACGGCTATGGTTGGGCTGCTCACCAGTTCAACAGCGTCGGTTCTTGAACTGATCCCCATGTTCTTTGTCCAGATGATTGCCGGGGCCGCCGCCGGCTATATGCTCGGTCGAGGGATTGTGTATGTCATTAACAAGCTACGTTTGGAGTATGATGGCCTTTATCCGGTCCTGTCCATCGCCCTGGTCTTGCTGGTTTATGGGCTAACTACCCTGATTGGCGGCAACGGCTTTCTGGCGGTCTATCTGGCCGGTCTGGTTATGGGCAACACCGATGTGATTCACCGACGCAGCCTGATGCGTTTTCATGATGGCCTGGCCTGGCTGATGCAGATTGTGATGTTCCTGACCTTAGGGCTACTGGTATTCCCCTCACGAGTATTCAGTGTGGCCGGGATCGGGCTACTTTTTTCAGCTTTCTTGATCTTGATCGCTCGCCCGGTCAGCGTGTATCTGTCGCTCCTGCCGTTTCGGCTGAACTTGCGTAAAATTACGATGGTCGGCTGGGTCGGTTTGCGGGGCGCCGTTCCGATCATCCTGGCTACCTTCCCTTTACTGGCCGGCGTGCCACAGGCTGAGACAATTTTCAACCTGGTTTTCTTTATCGTGCTCACCTCAGTCCTGATCCAGGGAAGTACTATCCCCCTGGTCGCTCGCTGGCTGCGAGTTGCTGCGCCCCTGCGCTTGAGACGGCGTTCTCCGCTTGAGTTCGAGTCGACCAACGGCATTCGAGGTGAATTGGTCGAGATCGAACTGGCGGCGGGTTCACCGGCGGCCGGCCGGCGTATTGTCGAATTAGGGCTACCCAAAGGCGCTTTACTCGTTTTAATTGGCCGGGGTGAAGGCTTTTTTGTGCCGAGCGGCGGCACTGCGCTTGAATCTGGCGACACGCTCTATCTGCTGACCGACAAGGAGACTTTAGGGCAAGTGAAGCGGTTATTATAGGTTGGCTCGATCAACTTGATTTGGGAGCAGGGAGGCGTCCCAAATTTTGGGAAGCGTAGGGGGCGGTGTTGCGCCATAACCGGCTCGTTGGTATCATGATCATTACCACCCTGCTTCAATACTACTATTGGCACTGGAGGCATACATGGAATTAACCGCAGCCGTGCTGTCTGGTTTTGGGTTGTCATTGGCGGCGCCCTGGCTGCACCGGCTTGGCCGCGGGGCCACGGGCTGGATCATCGCCCTGCTGCCGCTGGGCCTGGCGATCTACTTCGCCGCCCTGCTCAAGCCAATTGCCGCCGGGCAGGTCATTACTGCTACCTACCCCTGGCTGCCCAGCCTGGGCATCACCCTCTCATTTTACGCCGACGGGTTGAGTCTGCTGTTCGCCTTGCTCATCAGCGGCATCGGCGCGCTGGTTGTAATTTATGGGGGCGGCTACCTGGCCGGCCATCCCCAACTGGGCCGTTTTTACGCCTACATGCTGGCTTTTATGGCCTCGATGCTGGGGGTGGTCCTGGCCGATAACCTCATCACCCTATTCGTGTTCTGGGAATTGACCAGCTTGAGTTCGTATCTGCTCATTGGCTTCTACCACACCGAGGCAGAGTCGCGCGCCGCCGCGTTGCAGGCGTTACTGGTGACCGGCGTAGGCGGGTTGGCGTTGTTGGCCGGCTTCGTCTTGCTGGGGCTGGCCGGGGGAAGTTGGGAGCTGTCGACGCTGCTGGGTCGCCCCGGCGTGGTTCAAGCTCACCCGTTCTACCTGCTCAGCCTGGCCTTGATTCTGCTGGGCGCTTTCACCAAGTCGGCCCAATTTCCCTTCCACTTCTGGCTGCCGGCGGCGATGGCCGCGCCGGCCCCGGTGAGCGCCTATCTTCACTCGGCCACTATGGTCAAGGCCGGCGTTTTTCTCCTGGCCCGGCTCAATCCCGTACTCGGCGGTACGGATATCTGGCAGGTTAGCGTGACCGCCATAGGGCTGGCAACCATGCTGCTGGGCGCCTACCTGGCCTGGCTGCAAACCGATCTCAAGCGCATTCTGGCTTATTCCACCGTCAGCGCCCTGGGAACGTTGGTGATGCTGATAGGTTGGGGCAGCGACCTCGCCGCCAAAGCAGCGTTGGTTTTACTGGTGGCTCACTCTTGCTACAAGGGGGCGTTGTTCCTGGTGGCCGGGGCCATCGATCACGAGACCGGGACGCGGGATATTACTCGCCTGGGCGGGCTGCGCCGCCTGATGCCCATTTCGGCAGTTGCCGCCGGCCTGGCCGCTTTGTCAATGGCCGGCCTACCGCCCTGGTTCGGCTTCATCAGCAAGGAGCTGATCTACGAGGCGCTGCTGAATGCGCCCGTTATCCTGGTATTGGCCGTGGCGGCCAATGTACTCACCGTAATCGTAGCCGGGCTGGCCGCGGTTAAGCCCTTCTTTGCTCAAACTGACGCCCCCACCAAACCGCACGAAGCCCCGGTCAGTATGTGGCTGGGGCCGCTTAGCCTGGCCGGATTGGGTTTGGCGCTTGGCCTGGTTTCGGGCTGGGCCGGTGAGCAGCTCATCGCCCCGGCAGTCAGCGCCGTCGTCGGCCAGCCCACCACCGTTAAGCTGTTTTTGTTAGACAAGTTAGCGCTGTGGTCGGAGAACCAGCTCAATCTGGTCTTGATGCTTAGCCTGGTCACAGTGTTGGGCGGCATTGCCGCCTATACCGGCCGCGAAAAGCTGCGCCGCCTGGCCCAGCCGTTCCAGGCAGTGGATCGGTGGGGTCCGGCGCGCTGGTACGACCTGGCCCTGGACGGCATGATGGCTCTGGCCCGGTGGCAGACTCTTGTGCTGCAAAGCGGTTACTTGCGCTTTTATTTACTGATCATTATGGCCGCCACCATCGGCCTGGTCGGCGCCTCGCTGCTGGAACAACTCGATTCAGCCGCCTGGACGAGACATCTCACCACCCAATTTCACGAATGGGTGGTCGCGGCGCTGATCTTAACTGCGACGGTAGTAGCAGTAAGGGCGCGATCACGCCTGGCCGCGGTAGCCGCTTTAGGTGTGGTTGGTTATGGCGTTACCCTCATCTTCATTTTATTCAGCGCCCCGGACCTGGCGATGACCCAATTCGCCATCGAGACGTTGACGGTGATCGTGTTTGTGCTCGTGCTCTATCGCCTGCCTCGTTTTGCCATCTTGACCAGCGCCCCGGCCCGGCTGCGTGATTTACTGGTGGCCCTACTGGCCGGGGGACTGATGACGACCCTGATCTTAATTGTAACCAGCAATCCCGTACCGTCGCGTCTAACACCCTACTTTGCCGAAAACAGTCTACCTCTGGCTCAAGGTCGCAATATCGTCAACGTTATTCTGGTGGACTTTCGTGGCCTGGATACGCTGGGCGAAATTACGGTTTTGGCCGTAGCGGCCATAGGCGTCTATGCCCTCCTGAAATTGCGACTGGAGAAGGCGGATGAATGAGCGATTCAGAGAAGGACCAGAACAAATTCAATGAAATTTGTAAGGAGTGAAATTCAATGAGTTCCTTGATTTTAAGTACAGCCACGCGTTATCTGCTGCCGCTGTTGCTGCTCTTCTCGGTCTTCCTGCTGACTCGCGGCCATAATGAGCCGGGCGGCGGCTTTGTAGGCGGCCTGGTGGCGGCAGCAGCTTTTGCCCTGTATGCCATTGCCGATGGCGTGGCCCTGGCCCAGCAAACTTTGCGCCTTCAGCCGACCAGTTTGATTGGCCTGGGGCTGCTGTTAGCCGTTGCGAGTGGCCTTTTGGCCCTGTTAACCGGGCAGCCTTTTATGACCGGCTTATGGAGTACCCGGTCGGTGCCGGTGTTGGGTAAATTAGGCACACCGCTGCTGTTCGATGTGGGTGTATATTTCACCGTCATCGGGGTTATCCTGCTCATTATCTTTTCGCTGATGGAGGAATAGATGGAACCAGTACTAGCTTTTGTGGTGGGTGGGTTGTATACCGCGAGTTTGTACTTGATGCTGCGGCGCAGCATTGTCAAGCTAATCATCGGTCTGGTGCTGTTGAGCCATGCGGCCAATCTCTTGATCTTTACCACCTCTGGCTTGATCCGAGGCCAACCACCCCTCATCCCCTTAGAGACCACTGAACTTACCGGCTCGTTTGCGGACCCCCTGCCGCAAGCGCTCATTTTAACGGCCATTGTCATTGGCTTTGGAGTCCAGGCTTTTAGCCTGGTGCTGATCAAACGAGTCTATCAAACTGTCGGGACTGACGACCTGGACAAGATGAAGGCCACCGACCGATGAAAATTTACCTGATTTTACCAATTTTGATCCCGCTCATCACCGCGATTGCTATGGTGCTGAGCTGGAATTATCGGCAGGTGCAGCGGGGCTTAAGCGTGTTCGGAGCGACGGCGCTGCTGGGGGCGGGCCTAGGTCTGCTGGCCTCTGTCTGGCAAGGCGGGATCCAGGTTGTTTATATGGGCAACTGGCCCGCCCCCTTTGGAATTACCCTGGTGGCCGACCTGTTCAGCGCCATCATGGTGGTGGTGGCCGGGCTGATGGGTTTAATGGTGGCCATCTACTCGCTGGCCAGCATCGACATCCCCCGCGAGTCGTTTGGCTATTACCCCCTCCTGCACATCCTGCTGTTAGGCGTCTGCGGCGCTTTTTTAACCGGCGATATTTTCAACCTCTATGTCTGGTTTGAGGTGATGCTGATCGCCTCGTTTGTGCTCCTGGCGCTGGGCGGTGAGCGCGCCCAGCTTGAAGGGGCCATCAAATATGTCACCCTCAACCTGATGTCGTCGGCGCTCTTCCTGGCGGCCGTGGGCATCCTTTACGGTTTGGTTGGCACCCTAAATATGGCCGATGTCGCCCGGCAGTTACCACAGGTTACCCAACCTGGACTGACTACCACCCTGGCCATACTGTTTCTGATCGCTTTCGGCATCAAGGGCGCCATTTTTCCCCTGTTCTTTTGGTTACCCGCCTCATACCATACTCCACCGGTAGCTATTACCACAATTTTCTCCGCTCTATTGACCAAAGTGGGTGTCTATTCACTGATCCGCGTCTTTACACTCGTGTTCGTGCAGGATACGGCTTACACCCACTCGCTGATCCTGATCATTGCCGGGCTGACTATGGTCACGGGCGTCTTGGGTGCAGTAGCCCAAACCGAGTTCCGGCGTTTGTTATCCTTCCACATCGTCAGCCAGATCGGTTATCTCCTGATGGGCCTGGGGCTGTTCACTCCACTGGCGCTGACGGGGACTGTTTTCTTTATGGTTCACGTAATCCTGGCCAAATCGACCCTCTTCCTGGTCAGCGGGGTGGCCCACCGCCTGGCTCATACCTACGATTTGAAGAAACTGGGCGGGTTGTACCAAAGCTATCCCAGCCTGGCCGCATTATTTTTGATTGCCGCGCTCTCTCTTGCCGGCCTGCCGCCCCTGTCTGGCTTCTGGGCCAAACTGATTCTAGTACGGGCTGGCCTGGAAACGGAACAATATGTGATAGTGGCGACGGCCCTCACAGTCAGTATCCTGACCTTGTTTTCGATGATCAAAATATGGACTGAAGCCTTTTGGAAAGAACGGCCAGAGCCCTCCCTTTCTCCCCTATCTCCAGAAGGTGGACAGGTGGTTGGAGAGAAAAGGTTGCTCCTGCTACCGATCGCGACGCTGGCTGCTTTGATCGTGGTCATAGGCCTGGCGGCGGAGCCACTGTTGAGCCTGTCAATGCAGGCGGCCGAGCAGTTGCTAAATCCGGCCGGTTATATTCAAGCGGTTTTGGGAGGATCATTCTAACCATGTTTTTGCTAAACATCTTGCTGGCTTTGGTCTGGATAATCTTGACCGGCCAATTCACTCCGGTCAACTTTGTCAGCGGGTTCGTTTTGGGATACCTGCTGTTATGGCTGGGCCAACGGGTGGTCGGCCCATCCAATTACTTCAAAAAAGTATACCAGGTTATTGGTTTTGCCTTATTTTTTATTTGGGCCTTGATTCGAGCCAACCTGCGGGTGGCCTACGAAGTGGTCACCCCGCCGCACACCATGCGGCCGGGCATCGTGGCCGTACCGTTGGAGGTTAAAACCGATGCCGCCATTACCTTGCTGGCCAACCTCATCACCCTGACCCCAGGTACCTTAAGTTTAGACGTGTCGGCCGATCGGCAGGTGATGTACGTCCACAGTATGTATGTTGACGATATTGAGGAGTTCCGGCGTGAGATCAAAGAAGGTTTTGAGCGCCGGGTGCTGGAGGTGTTTCAATGAGTTTGATTCAGTTGGCTCTGCTGGTGGTGCTGCCGCTCATTTTTGTTGGAACCGGGTTAGCCCTTATCCGGTTGGTGCGAGGACCGAGCCTGCCAGACCGGGTGGTGGCCCTTGATTTGGTGATTACGAGTGGGGTGGCAATTATCGCCGTCTATGCCATCGCCACCGGCCAATCGGTCTATTTGGATGTGGCGGTGGTGCTGGCCCTGACTTCGTTTTTGGGCACCGTGGCCTTTGCTTATTATGTCGAAAGGACGGCCTGACCATGTTCCAGATCATAATAGCCAGCCTACTTTTCTTGGGCGCGCTCCTTATCCTGATTGCCGGGGTGGGGGTGCTGCGTATGCCCGATCTGCTCCTACGTCTATCGGCCACTTCTAAGGCGGCTACCCTGGGTGTTGGCCTGGTGCTGGCGGCTACGGCCCTCTATTTTGATGATTTTGGCATTACCAGCCGCGCCCTGGCCACTATTATCTTCCTGCTATTGACTACGCCGGTGGCCGCCCACCGGATTAGCCGGGCCGCTTATATTACCGGCGTGCCGCTTTGGGACCAGACAACTTGCGATGAACTGCGTGAGCGCTACGACATGGAAACTCACACCCTGGCCAGTTCGGCCAAACCACCTGATGCCGAGTAAACACCGACCCCCGTGGTTCTGCTTTGGTGGCCAACTTAAAATTCGCTATAATTCCCTCTTGAGGCTTACATCCAATCAGCAATTCCCGGTTTGACATGGCTGCCCCCCTCTAACTCCCCTCGCGGGGGGGAGAATTGGCTAACTTCCCCCCCAGTGGGGGGGATTGAGGGGGGGCTTTTCGCCAAAACGGGAATTACTGACATCCAATGAGATGGTGGCAAATGGCAACGGCCCAACCCTGGTTAACCTATTTTGCCGGACCGCGCCGGAGAGCATTGTGGGGCGCTTTATTGGCCCTGGGTCTGTTGTTGCCGATTTGGTGGCAGATCGGGCGGTGGTATCAGGCCTGGCTCCTGGCCGAACGGCAGGCGCAAGTAGCCGCTGATCTGGCTCAATATGGCGCGGCTTTAACCGCAACCCTGAACCAGCGTTTTGCCGGGTTGGAGAAGCTCAGCGCCTTTGTACAAACGTATCCCCAAACCCCCACTGAGGATAATTGGACGAATGAATTCGAAGCCTTTGCCGCCGGGCTTTATTCCGGCCTTAGCGGAGTTCGCTATTTCGCCGTGGCCCCGGGAGGCTGGCAACGTTACGTCTACCCGGCAGCCGGTAATGAGACCGTCCTCGGCCGCAATCTAATCCCCGGAGACCGCGCCGCTGTTCAGGCCGGGGTGCAACGCGCCATCGCATCCCGCCAGATCACTTTGAGCAGCCAGACCGGTTTAGACTCGACCCAGTTGGAACTGATAGCGCGGCTGGCCGTTTACCGGGATGATACTTTCTGGGGGCTGGTGACGATGGCGCTGGATATCACCCCCCTTCTGAGCGAGATCGGTCTGGAAACACACCCGCCCGACCTGGCGATAGCCCTCCAGACCCAGACCGGTGATGTCTTCTATGGTCAACCGGCCGTTTTTGACGCCGCCCCCCTTATCTACCGGATCGATCTGCCAGAAGGTTTCTGGGAATTGGCCGGAGTTCCTGCCCCGGGCTGGTCCGCCTCTATCCAGAGTATGCTGCTTCTTTTTCAAGGCGCCGGCTTGATCATTGTTGGCTTACTGGCCAGTCTGGTTTACCTGGTGATCAATCGTCAGGCTCGCCTGGCATTGGCGGTTGAGCAACGCACGCAGGAGATTCTAAGGGTCAATGAAGAGTTAGAGGCAGAGCGCCAGAGGTTAGAGCAACGGGTCGCCGACCGCACCCGCGAGCTATCGGCCCTGTACGAGGTAACGGCCGTGGCCAGCGAGTCGCTGAATCTGGCCGGCACCCTGGAGCGTTCCCTGGATCAGGTTTTAACGGTGATGAGGGGCGAGGGCGGGGCCATCCATTTGTTCGACCAGGCCAAAAAGGTCTTACGCCTGGCCGTGTGGCGCGACCTGGCGCCGGATGTGGTTGCGGCAATCGACTCATTACGGCCCGGTCACGGACTGGCCGGCTGGATCATCGAGCACGGGGAGCCCCTGGTGGTGCGCGATATTGCCGCCGATCCGCGTACGCTTGAGACGGTCCGGGCCAAAGGCCCCCGGGCTTACATTGGGGCGCCAATGCGCGCCAGGGGCCGGGTGTTAGGGGTGTTGAGCGTGTTAGGTGAGGCGGGACGGCAATTTGAAGTGGAAGAGGTCGCTCTGTTAACCTCTATCGCCGATGAGATTGGCGTGGCGGTGGAGAATGCCCAACTGTACGAGGAGGAACGGGCGCAGCGCCATCAGGCCGACACATTGCTGCAGGTAGCCTCGGTGGTTGGCTCAACGCTGGAGCTGCAAGAGGTTCTAACCCGCATCCTTGACCAGTTGAGCCGGGTGGTAAGCTACCACAGCGCCTCCTTGCAATTGTTGGAGCAAGGAAATTTGCAGGTAATCGCGGCCCACGGTTTTGCCGACAAGCAGCAACTCTTGGGGCCCCTGCCGCATGAAGCCCCCCATTATCAAGTTGTGGCCGCGGGCCAGCCGCTGAACCTGGCCGACGCGCCGGCGCTTTACTCGACCTTCCGCCAGCCGCCTTTCAACCACATCCGCAGTTGGCTAGGGGTGCCGTTGCAGGTGCAGAAGCGGGTTATCGGCATGATTGCCATGAGTCGCCGCCAGCCCGGCGGCTTCAGCGAGGCGGAGGCGCGCCTGGTCACTGCTTTTGCCGACCAGTCTGCCCTGGCCCTGGAAAATGCCCGGCTATACCAGCAGGCCGAACAACTGGCCGTGATGGAAGAACGGCACCGCCTGGCCAGAGACCTGCACGATTCGGTGACCCAGTCGCTATACAGCCTGACCCTTTTTGCCGAAGCCGGCCGGCGGGCTGCTGAAGCCGGGGAGAAGGAGCGGGAGAAGAGCTACCTGGCGCGGCTGGGGCAGGTGTCGCACCAGGCGCTCAAGGAGATGCGCTTGCTGGTCTACGAGTTGCGAACGGCGGCATTGGAAACGGACGGGCTAGTGGACGCCTTGCAACAGCGACTGGACGCCGTGGAAAAGCGGGCCAATGTGGAGGCCCGTCTCCTGGTCGAAGAGATGGTCGAGTTGCCGGTGATGGTCGAGGAGGGTCTCTACCGGATTGCTCAGGAGGCGCTCAACAATATTCTCAAACACGCCGCAGCCACCTCGGTCACCGTGCGGCTAAAGGCTAATAGCGAGCAGGCCGAGCTGGAGGTGAGCGATAACGGTCGGGCTTTTGATCCGGCCAACCTGGCCAACGGCGGAGGCCTGGGCCTGACCAGCATGCGCGAACGGGCCGAACGGCTGGGCGGCTCATTGACCATCATCTCGCAGCCAGGCGAGGGCACCCAGGTGATCGCCAGGGTGCCAATGCGGCGGAGTTGGTCAAAACCAACCTTGCCCATAGACAATGTAACGGAGGCGCCAAGATGAATGAAGTCAAACGAATCCGGCTGCTCATTGTCGACGATCACGCCGTGGTTCGAGAGGGGCTGCAGGCATTGATTATCAGCGAGCCGGAAATAGAAGTGGTTGGCGAAGCAGCCGATGGTCTGGAAGCAGTGCGGTTGGCCCGCGCCCTGCAGCCCGATGTGATCCTGCTAGATTTGGTCATGCCCCGTAAAAGCGGGCTTGAGGCCATTGCCGAGATAAAACAAGACAACCCGGAGGCCCGCATCCTGGTTCTAACCAGCTTTGCCGACGACGACAAAGTGTTTACGGCCATCAAGTCTGGCGCTTTGGGCTACCTGCTGAAAGACTCATTACCCCATGAATTACTTCAGGCTATCCGCGACACGTATCGGGGCGAGTCCTCGCTGCACCCGGCCATTGCTCGCAAGCTGGTGCAAGAACTCAATCGGCCTTCCGATCTGCCCCCGTCTGGCGATCCATTGACCGGGCGAGAGCTAGAAGTGTTGAAACTGGTGGCCCAGGGGTTGTCGAACCAGGAGATAGCCGAAAAGCTGGCCATCACCGAGCGAACAGCCCGGACCCATGTCGTCAATATTCTGGGCAAGCTGCACCTGGCTAACCGGACTCAGGCGGCGCTGTATGCCCTGCGCGAAGGGCTGGCCGACCTGGAAACATAAGTTATTGGGTCCCTTGGGCGAGATGGCCCACCATTACGCCTGGCTGAGCGGCCGGTAAGCCTCTTTTGGGTGTGTCCGATTTTTTAGGTGACCGGTACTTCTAACTCATCTTGGCTTGAAATTGCTGTCAAATCGCCTTAATTTTGGCTTGGAAATTGTGGCGAAAGTGCCGGTCACCTTATTTACCCAAAATTCTGGACAGACCCGCCTCTTTTCAGGTATTTGACAACGATCTTAGACGCGCTATAATTGCAAAAAAGTCTCATTATGGTATTGGGCTTAACCACGACGCTCAATAGTAATCCGCTTTTAATTGAGAATTATTCTTAATAAGACATCGAGCTGTAATACTTCGATGCCTTTTTTTTGAAAGAATTGAGAAATAATCTCATTTAATCCATTAAAAAGAGGACATTATGCTAACCAAAACCAAATTCTTGTCGCTTTTTATAGTGGTGATTGCCTTTCTGCTTGTTGCCGCCCAGTGCGGGGGGGCACAGCCTGCGGTTGAAGCGCCGGCAGCTACAATGGAGATGGCGCATATCGAGGAACACGGCCTGGAAGCAGCCAAACTAAGGCCGGTTGAGCTGGCTGAGGGTGAGAAGCTAAGAGTTATCGCCACCACCAGCATCGTGGCCGATATCGTCCGCCAGGCTGGGGGCGACCGGATCGACCTGACCCTGTTATTACCCATTGGCGCCGATCCCCATACTTTTGAGCCGACCCCGCGCGATCTGACCAGCGTGGCCGATGTGCATGTGATATTTGCCAATGGCATGGGGCTGGAAGAGTTCCTGAACCCGATGATCGCCAATGCGGGTGGCGAGGCAGTGATGGTCTATGTCTCTGCCGGTATTGAGGCCCGCCAGTTTGAGGCCGGGGACGCTCACGAGTACGAACATGAGGGTGAGGAACAGGAGCATGAGCCAGCCGAGGCGGAACACGAGGCCGAGGATCATGAGCACGAAGGGGCCGACCCCCACACCTGGACCACGCCGGCCAATGCCATCGTCTTCGTCCATAACATCGAGCAGGCACTGAAAGCCCTCGATCCGGCCAATGCTCAGGCGTATACCGCCAATGCCAAGGCTTACCAAGCCAAATTGGAGGAGCTGGATGGCTGGGTTAAAACCCAAATCGAGACCATCCTGGCTGAAAATCGGGTATTGGTAACCGACCACCTCGTCTTTGGCTACTACGTCGACCGTTACGGCCTGAGGCAGCTTGGGGCGGTCATTCCTTCGTTCAGCACGGGCGCGGCGCCGTCGGCCAAAGAGTTGGCCGAGTTGGAGGATGTCATCAGCGCCTATGAAGTGAAGGCGATCTTTGTCGGCAGCACGGTCAACCCCTCGTTATCAGAGCGGGTGGCGCAAGATACCGGCGTCCGGTTGTTGACCGTGTATACCGGCTCACTGGGGCCGGCGGGCAGCCGGGTTGAAAGTTACGCTGACTACATTAAGTACAATACCAATACCATCGTGGCCGGTCTGAAGTAGCCAGACCGACCCGCCACACAGCAGCAGTCCCAGCAACGCCAGCCCAACGCCGCCATAAAATGAGAGCGGCCGGTAAATGAACTGGACCGTATGGCTTCCCCCGGTCAGATAGACGGCCCGGGCAAAGGAGTAGGCCCGCGCCAAGTCGGCCTGTTGCCCGTCGACATAGACCTGCCAGCCGGGGTAATCGTTGTCGAGCAGCACCAAATAGCCGTCAGCCGCCAGCCTGGCCTCAATTTCAACAAAGTCGGCTGTGTAGGTTGTAATCGTTAGCTCATCCGGGCCGGTTGCGGCGGCGGCGAGAGCCGGCGCCGGCCCGGCGGTTTCCAGGATGAGCCGTTCTTGCGGCTCAAACAAATTTTGCAGAGCATTGAGGGCGGCCGCTTCACTGTCAACAACCTCTATCTGCCGGGCTACAAAGAGGCGCGGTTGCGGCCGGACAAATTGATAAACGTACCATTCGCCGTCTTCATACGCCAGGGGCAGCGTCGCCTCGACGTCGGCGGTAAGCCGGCCCCGGTTCAGCACAAAGTGGGTGCCGGTTAAGGCCAACTGCATCAGCGGATGGGCCTGTTGCAGAAAATTGTGATATCGCTCCAGCATCAACGAGGAATGGCCGCCGCTGGCAAAGAGGTGATAGGGGCTGGACCAATAATATTTCAAGCCGGCCACCATGATCTCTTCTCGACCGGTAGCCACGGTGTAAAAACGAGCCAACTCATCCTCTTCCGTGGCCATAATGTAACGGACGCCGCCGGAAAGCTGCTGCCAGTGGTCGGCGGCGGTAATGGGATTGGCCGCGGTGCCGCCGGCCAGGGCCAGGTCGAGCGCGACCAAAGCCACAACCGCCAGGCTGAAGCTCGGCTGCGCCAGCCGCCGGGCCGAATAAGCTACCAGCAGGGCCAGCCCGGCGCCCAGGCGAGTGACCAGGGCCACGCCGGGCCTGATCCACCAGTTGAGCGGTTGTAATAGCAGCCGGCCATCATACTCCTCCGGGTATTCAAACAGACCCCGCCGCAACAGCTCGCGCAGGGCTTGAATGAGATCGGTCCGCATCGGCCGGGCATCAGCCCATTGGAACAACGGCTCCCGGAACAGCCAGACGATGAACATACCGCCGGCCAGTACCAGCCCCAGGCCGGTCAAGCTGTACCGTAATCGCTTTCCACCCGGCCAACGCACATAAGCATCGAACCCGTAGCCGGCCAAGAGTGACAGGGCAAAAGTAGCTATCAGCGACCAGCGAGCGGGCGCCCGGAACAGGTTAAAGGCGGGCAAATGTTGCAGCAGTTGGTAAACAGGGGTATAACCACCCAGCGACAGCAGCACCGCCAGGGCTACTGTCACCCACAGGAACAGAACCATCGGTTGGCGGCGGCCCCGCCAGCTCAAGGCGGCCAGAAACAACGGCAACAGGCCAATGTAAACATTCATCTCCTCATAATTGCCGGCCAGGCCGTGGTAACCGGTCACCGAGGTGCCAAAGACGTTGGGCAGGGCCAGGGCCAGCCAGTGCAGCGGCGGCAAGGAGAAGGAGACCACCTGATCATAACTCACCCCGGCCGAACGAACCGAGTAACGTTGCAGTTCCCAGGTTGGCAATATTTGTGGCGCGGCCAGCAACAGCCCGCTCCCAAACATCAGGACCAAGATCAGCCAAAACCGGCCGGCCTGTCGCCAGCGAGCGGTTGAGGGTACAGTCAGACTAAGGCGGATTGTCTCGAACAGGGCGTAGCCCAACAGGAAAATGGTGGTGTACAGGGGAAGTTGGGGGTGGGCCGCATAGATGTGTAAAGCCAACGGCACTCCGCCCAGCAGGGCCGCAGCCGGCCGGTTGCGCTGCAAAGCCCAGATGAAAGCGAGCAGGACCAGGGGCAGCCAGGCCGCGCCGGTCATTACATTGAGATTGGTGACCTGGGCCATCAGGAAACCGCCAAAGCCAAAACTCAAACCGGCCAGGGTCGCGGCGGTCCGGCTGAGGCCCAGGAAACGGGCTAAAAGATAAGTCGAGATGGCTGCCAGGGGGTAATGGAGCGTTACAAACAGGGTCAAAGCCCGGTAGGTCGGAATGGGCAACAAAAACAGGGCATTCAACGGCTGCAGCACGCCGATTTCGGCCTCGGCCAGGAAGGGCGCGCCTGACAAAACATAGGGATTCCACAGCGGCACCCGGCCCAACAACCACTCTTCAGCCGCAAACTGGCGTAATGGATAATGCAGCCAGGTAATATCCGCCCGATACAAGGTCGCTTCCCGGAAAAAGAGTTCAGGAAAAGCCAGCAGGGGCAGCAAAAGAAAGAGGAGCACAGGCGGCAAATCCTTCCGCCATTCAAAGCGAGGCCGCGTTCCGGTTGTGGAGTGGATCATCAATCAGTCACCAGGGTCTCAGAACTTAAGCCCAAGCTCCAAATTATAACATAGCCTGACCGGCTTGAAAAAGTCTGCCCACAAGCCGATGAATAGTTTTTTGATTGATCATCGGGACAGGAGTAAAATCAGGTCAATAATCAATCTATTAAATTACATAAAGGCGGTGAATTTATGAAAGCAAGACATTATTTTATGGTTGTGCTGATCTTAACTTTGTTCGGTTTGGCCGGGTGTAGTTCGGGGGCTGAAGAAACGCCCCCGGCGCCGTCTGAGCCAACCTCGACCGTGGCTGAATTGAGCAGCGTCGAGTCAACCCCTGCCTCGGCAGCCACCTCTCCTGCTCAAGCAACAGCAACGCCTCAGCCAACCCCGGAGCCGGCCCAGGCCGGGGTTACAGCCCAGGCATTGACCAACCTGAACCTGCGCGGCGGTCCGGGCACTAATTACGCCATTGTGGGCCAACTACCGGCCAACGCCGAAATTGACGTAGTCGGTCGCAACGAGAAGGGGGACTGGCTGCTGGTTCAAACCGAGGCCGGAGCAGAGGTTTGGCTGACCAGCGACCCGGCCCTGGTTAAGGTTGACCAGGCTTTGGCGGCCAACCTGCCGGTGGTTGAAGCTCCCCCGCTGGCCTATAACGCCAGCCATCCAATGGTCAACCGGGTTTTGAATGAAATCCCGCTGGTGGTCCACCACGGTGACCGCGTCACCTGCGCCTCCCACGGCGGGCTAAATTACCTCCTGGCGGACGTGCGGGAAGGAAACGTCATCGGCCCCTATGCCGGTGATTTTGTTTTCGATGGCAACAACGTCTTGTTCAAACTGTCGGGCGGCGCGCTGGTCTTGATTCGCGAGAACCCTGTTGCTCGCTTTGAGGGCGGGGCTGAATTCTTGCCGTTCGACCAGGCTATGAGGCTGTTTGAGACAGACCGGATCAAGTGGACAGGTGATTTTGGGCAGTCCGGCCGGGGTATTCCCGGCTGCGACCCCAAAGCGCCGTAATTCTTTACCAACCGGACCGGACGGGTTTGGCCAACCACCCGTCCGGTTTTCATTTTTTGAATTGCAATTGATCGTGAATGGTAAAAGCGGCCAGAGCATAGGCGACGGCTGCGCCCCACACTACCGTCGAAAATCCCCAGGTCAGGGCCAGCATCGCGGCCAGAATGGCGCTAATAACCGAGGCGCAGCCATTGACCGCCCACACCCAGGGCACCAACTGCGGTGAAGTCCGGGCGACCAGCCGCAATCCGCGCGGAAACGGCACGCCCAGGAGTATCCCCAGGGGGAAGATGGCCAGCACCGTAATCGCCACCCGGCCGGCAAAAGGAAGTTGTAGCGTCGCCTCAAAGAGGAAAGTGAGTAGCCACGGATAGCTGATCGCCAGCAGGGTAATCAACGGCAGGGCCACTCGCAGGGAGAGCCGCGGCGACAGATAAGCGCTGCCCACCCCGGCCGCGGCCAGCAACGCCGAGACCACAATGGCAAAAGCGTAAGCCGGTTGTCCCAGGTAAAGGATGAAACGCTGCAACAGCGGAATTTCGACAAAGAGAAAACCTAGCCCCAGGAGAGCAAAATAGAGCAGAAAACGGCCCATTGGGGGGCGAAGCAGCGGTAATCCGTTTTCCGGGCGCTCCAACCCTCTGGCCCCCCGGCTTATATTTGTTACCAGAAGCGGCAATAGAATTAGCCCGGCGGATAAAATGACAATCAGGCTCAACAAAACGACCAGCACCAGGTAGCCGCTGCCGCCAAAGGGCTGCCAGGTTTTACCCAATGTCTGCCAAATCTCCGGAATCTGTTGCCACTTGAAGAAGTGAAAGAAGTAGGGGTGATCATCGGTGGGAGGGGCAACGGCGTAGGTATAATCGGCCGCAAAGGCGTCAAGATGTGGGGCAGCCAGCAAATCGGCAAAAGTATGGTAGTAAGGGTCGTTGGGCACCACGCTGTAGCGGTTCAGTTCAGCCGGCTGAATATCGGTCAACCAGACCAGATCGAATTGGCGCGTCCGGGCAAATTCACGGATTTTAGCCAGATCGGCCTCGGCCAAAGGCGCAGCGCTGACCCCGATTAGCGACGTTTGTAAGCTACGCACGGCCCATAACCGGGCCTTAACCAATTCAACGCAGGCTCCTGCCTCACAATTCATCTGCTCACGCAACGCCGCAACAGCCGTGCCCCACAAGCGCAGGCTCTCACTGGGGGGTAGTTGCAGCCAACGCTCCACCAGCAGCAGGCCGTTGGGCGTCAGATGGGCCAGGGCATCGCTAAAGGCTTCAACCGTGTAACGATAGTCTTCGTTCAGGGTGTAGGCGCCGGCGGTCACCGGCCGGAAGCTGTCGGTCAGTGGCAGGATGACCAGGTCGAACTGCTGCTCAGTCCGGCGCAAAAAGCTGCGGGGATCATCGATGACAACGGTAACCCGGGGATCAGCGTAAAGATTTCCGGTGAAGTCGGCCAGGCGCTGTCCCACCGCTTCGGCCACAGTATGATTGCTCTGCACCAGCGTGACCGAACGGACTCCGCCCTGGGCGTGCAGGGCGGTCAAGACGGCCAGCCCGCCGCCCGGCTCTAAAATGAGAACATCAGCCCCGGGTCGAAGCTCAAAGCCCAGGGCCAGCGGTAAGTAGGCGGTGAAAGTTAGTTGAGTCGGTCTGGTAATCGGGGCCAGATTGTCGCCATCCACGGTCAGACCCAACTGGGGCGGCAGTTGACCGGGGTAGGCAAAACTCAGGCCCGGCGCCGAGCGAATACCCTCGCTGCGCAGGATGTCGACCCGGGAAAAGGCGTTCCATTCGCTAAAAATAAGTTCACTGCCGGGATATAACCTGGCTTGAAACAGGGCCTTGTACGGAGTCAGGCGAACATCGAAGAGAGAGGGTGGCCGGAGGGTCAGGTAGAGTAAGGCTATGGTGATGAAGAGGAAAATTGCAAAACGTAAAGCGGGAAGCGGGAAGCGTGAAACGTGAAACGGGGGGCGGGAGGCGGGAAGTGGGAAGCGGGAAGCGGAGAGGGGAACAGGAAGTGGAGAGCGTCCCTGGGTAGCGGATAAACTGCTGGCTACTGACCCCTGACCACTGGCCGCGGCTAACCAGCCCAGCAGGGCGCAAAAAAAGAGCGTGCCCGGTCCGCCAAACGCGGCCAGAGCGAATAAGGCCAACAACGGTCCCAAACTCGAGCCAAGTAGATTGGCGGCATACAGCGGTCCAGATCGCTCCGGTTGGGCCGCCAGAGCTGCCCCGATGACCAATCCATTGAAGAAAAAGGGGACGGTCAGAGCCAGATAGTAAAGAGTCAGCCAGAGCAGTTGTAGTCGCTCCCAGGCCAGGCGATAAGCGTCAAATGGCAGGTAATTGATGGTCAAGTAGGAAGCGGGGACGGAGACAGCGAACAGGATTGCCCCAACCGATATGAGTTGGGGCAGATTAGTTCTGGTAACCGGTTTCAGCGACAGGTAGGTGCCGCTGGCGCCGGCGCCCAGCAGCGCCAGGCTGACGGCCATAAAAGCCAAATGGCTGCCCTGAGCCAGGGCAAAAAAGCGGGTCAGGGCCACCTGAAAGGCCAAAGTGGCCGCAGAAATTAACACCAGCGCCACATAAATGGGGTTCATCAACGTTCATTCTAGAGCGAATGGGGCTTACTGTCAATCAATCGAACGCAGAACCCCCGGTTAGGCTTGTAAAAAAGCAACCAGGAAAACGATCTTTGTCAATTTTTATGGAGCGAGGTTTCTATCAGAATTGATTTTAGCCGGCCTGGTCTATCGCCTTCTGAATCTTAAGCCACTTCTCGTCAATAATTCGGTAGCTGGGGCGAGTGGCGTCGCGGTCTTGCGGCGTCTGTACGGGCCGGGTGGCCGGGCGACCATCGAACTGGGGTGTAAGCGGTTGCGGCTGTTCGCCGGTGATCAGTTTGCTAAGTTTTGACAGAAATTGCATCTGCGTAGTTTCTCCCCTTACCCTGATGAGACAGGTCAGCTCCTACCGGAGCAAATCCATCATTTATTATATGCATATACGCATTAAACCTTCACCCGGTTGCAGGCCAAACAGAAATATTCCCCATTTCTAACTTCTAATTTCTAATTGGCTTACCTCCAGCCACTGTCGACCCGGCGCATCCAGCAAACCGGATTTGAACCGGCCCCACGGCGTGGCGACCATATACTGGTTATCCAGCCACATCACAAAACCGAGCGGACCGCGCGGTGACGTGTTACAACTGAGGAGTAGGTACCCATCGATGGTGAAGGCGACCCGCTTTTTTTGCCAATCGATGGTGTAAGTGTGCCACCCGGTCATCTCCACCGGCAGCAACGCCTCGCTGACCTTGATGGCTCGCTGGCCGATGGGCCAGAAAGTACGGTACAGCCAGTCGATATTCATCAGCGGGATAGCCAGCGGCGCAGTGGGCAGCAGGGCAAAAAAAGGCCAGCGGAGGGCGTCCAGGGTGGCAGCTTTCCAGCCGTAACCGGGGGTGTTGATATCCAGCTTCATATTCGACGGAGACGAGGCATAGAAAAACCAGACAACTCGGGGTAGGGTCGGCCAACGCCGGCCGGTCATCATAAAAGGGTCGTTCCAAAAGCCGAAGCCGGCCGTGCCACGCAACTCCCCGGCGGGATGGGAGAAACGGGCGCGCACGGTCAGTTGCAACGGCGGCCGCCACAGAAAGTCACGGCGGGCCAGCCCTTGATAATCGTCGATTTGGGCGTCGCTGTATTGGCCGGCGACGGCGGCGGTAGTGACCAGGCGCAGAGTGTCGCCGCCGAACTCAAGCCCGCCAACGCCTTTGAGGAAGGTACGCCAGGGGGCGGGGAGGGGGGTGTTAGGTTGGAAATTATTGAGATCCATCCGTCGGATCATCTCTTACTACCTTATTTGGGGCAAAAGATTGAGCGGATCATCGCTGTCAACCGTATCACAATCGGCCGGCAAAGTCAAACCGCATTTTCTTACCGGTCAGCGGTCGTTTTGTCGCAGCAACCGCATCCCGTTGAGGGTAACAATCAAGGAGGCGCCCATATCGGCAAAGACGGCCATCCACAAGGTGGCCACGCCGAAGAGTGCGGCGACCAAAAAGATGGCTTTGATAACCAGGGCAAACCAAATATTGAACTGGATGGTGTGGATGGCCCGCCGGCCCAGCCGAATGGCCGGGGGCAGTTGGGTCAGGTCGTCGGCCATCAGGGCCACATCGGCGGTTTCCAGAGCCTGGGCGGTACCCCCGGCGCCCATGGCAATCCCGACGCTGGCCGCGGCCAGGGCCGGGGCATCGTTGACCCCATCGCCCACCATGGCCACGGTGTCGCCATACTCAGCCACCAGGTCGCGGACAGCCGTTACTTTGTCGGCCGGCAGCAGGCTGGCCCGGATGTCGTCCAGCCCCAGTTGTTGGCCGATGGCCCCGGCCACAGCAGGATTGTCGCCGGTGAGCATCACCGTGCGGGTGACGCCGGCAGCTTTCAGGGCGGCGACGGTGGCCAGGCTGGTGTGGCGAGGTGGGTCGCTGACGGCCAGATAACCGCGCAGCGTATCATCCTCTTGCACTAACATAGTGGTTTGGCCGCTGGCTTCGGCCTGGGTAATGCCCTGATGGAAGCGCAAAAAGTCGGGGTTATCGGAATGAAGCAGGGCGTGGCTGCCGACGGTAATCAGCCGCTGTTCCACCAGGCCCTGGACGCCCTGGCCTGGTAGGTTTTTGACCGAACTGGCTGCCAGCCGGGGCAGACCGCGGACCTCGGCGGCCGCGGTGACGGCCTGGGCCAGAGGGTGGCTGCTGTGCCGCTCGACCGCCGCAGCGGCTGCCAACATCGCATCACAATGGTCACAGGCCGCCAGCAGATCGACCTGCCGCGCTTCACCGCAGCAGTTATCCACGCAGACAATATTGACCAAAGTGGGCTGCCCCTGGGTCAGGGTGCCGGTTTTGTCAAAAGCCACCACTTTGACCCGCCCCAGCGCCTCCAGATAAGCCCCGCCTTTGATCAGCACACCCAGCCGGGCCGCGGCTGAAATGGCGCTGACCACGGCCACCGGGGTGGCGATCACCAGGGCGCAAGGGCAGGCAATGACCAGCAGGGTCAAGGCCCGATAGAGCCAACCTCGCTCTACCCCCCCCCAGCCCCCCCCTTCAACAGGGGGAGTAAGGGGCGCTAAAATTCCCCCCTCGTTGACGGGGGGGGTAAGGGGAGGGTCCAAAAACGGCTGGCCGAATAGCAGCGGCGGCAGGGTGGCGATCAGCACGGCCCCAACCACCACCAGCGGAGTATAGACGCGGGCAAATTTATCAACAAAGCGTTGGGCCGGGGTTTTCTGGGCCTGAGCCTCTTCAACCAGGTGGATCAGCCGCGACAGGGTATTGTCCTCCACCAAATGGGTCACTTCGATTTCCAGGACGTCGTCGCCGTTGATGCTGCCGGCAAAAAGGTCGGCGCCCGGTGCTTTGGCCACCGGCAGGCTTTCACCGGTGATAGGGGCCTGATTGACGACGGAGTGGCCGCTGAGCACCCGGCCATCCATCGGAATCCGTTCACCCGGTTTTACGATGATCCGGTCGCCAATGACCAATGACTCCACCGGCACGGTCTGCTCGTGCTCACCGCACCAGGGGCAGGGGCCGGTTTCATAGATGCCGGCACCATCCGGCAGAGGTTGGCCACGGTGACCGGCGCAATCCAGACAGGGGCGAATAACGGTGGCCTCGGCCGGAGCCAGTTGCGTCAGGCTGCGGATACTGTCGCGCGCTCGCTCCATCGTGTAACCTTCTAAGGCTTCGCCCAGGCTGAAGAGAACGATAACCGTGGCCGCCTCGGCATACTCGCCGATGGCAAACGCGCCGACCGCGGCCAGGGTCATCAACACATTCATATCCAACCCCTGACCGCTGCGCAACGCCGCCCAGCCGCTTTTGGCCGGGAAATAGAGGCCGAACAGCCCGCCGATCAAAAATAACAGCGATGGGAGCAATGGCGCAGAGGAGAAGGGGGGAAAGTTTAGCCCTGCCGCTTGCGTGCTGCTCCCCTGCCCCCCGGCCTGGTTTACCAGCCACTCGAGGCTAAATGCCGCCAGGATGAAGGCCGCTCCAATCAGGGTGAAGGTATTACGCGGCCGGCGCAACAGGTCGAGCAGTTGTTGCCGCCGGGTGCGGGGCATGTACCGCGCGTCGGGTGCAGCAACTCCGTAACCAAGCGCCTGAATTCGCTGGACGATGGTTGTTTGGTCAGCTTGGCCGCTGACCTCCATTTTGGCGGCGGCAAAGTTAACCCGGCAGGCGGTGACGCCGGGCAGGTTAGCCACGCCTTTTTCAAGTTTGAGGGCGCAGTCGGCGCAGTCCATCCCGGTGATGCGGAGTTGAAGTTTGTCGGTCATACTTGGTTCCTACCTGTACTCAATCACTATTCAGGTGACCGGCACTTTTGTTTCAATGAAGCGTGTCACTTATGGAAAGTCAAGCCTCTATCAACCGATTCAAGTGCCGGTCACCTAATAATTATCTATGCTCGATGTGTTCCAATCCCCGCTGGTATAGATCACGAATATGCTCATCATCCAACTCGTAATAGACCATCCGGCCCTCTTTGCGACCCTTGACCAGCCGCAGGTCGCGCATCAGGCGGAGCTGGTGCGACACGGCGCTCTGGGTCATCCCCAGGGTAGCCGCCAGATCACAAACGCACAGTTCCGTTTGGGCCAGCACCGACACGATCCGAAGCCGGGTTGGGTCGGCCAGGGCCTTGAAAATCGCGGCCAGGTGGGTGGCCGATAGCCCATCTAACAGAGCTTGCTGGGCCTGCTTGACTTTGTCCTCGTTAATAATGGTTTCGGCGCACCGGTCGGTCGATTTCGAATTCATCAAATCCATCAGTATATATGAGTGATTACTCATATATTACTGCAAAAAAAGAGATTGTCAAACTTAAAAGGTGATGCGGAAGCTGCTCAATTCGCCGGTGGGCGGCTCATACTGAACATCAACCTGGTCGACCCAGGCCGGCCGGTCGCCGTGGTGGCACCACTCGACGGCCTGGCGCACGGCCGCCTCGTCGCCCTCAAAGACCGCTTCCACCCGGCCATCCCACAGGTTGCGCACCCAGCCGGTCAGCCCCAATTGTTGGGCTTTGTACTGAGTATTGTAGCGGAAACTGACTCCTTGAACCCGACCGGAGATATAAACGTGGGCGCGGGCCTTTTTGGGTTTCGCTTGATCGGACATAGTGGTTCCAAGATTACAAAATGATCCACACTTATGTTAAATGGAAAGGCATTGTAGGGGCGCAAAGCCTTGCGCCCCTACATAATAAGCACTTGTTCTAAACGTGAGCTGATTCCATTTTACCACGTGGCGGGGAGCTGGTCAACCAAGCTTTCAGCTCAGTTGCCAGAATGGTGGTTGAAGAAATGGATGGCTCGGTGGATGAAGAGCTGATCTCCCTCACCCTGGAAGGTGTGGGGCTGGCCGGGGTAAGTGAAACAATCAACAAGTTCAAATTGCTCAAGTGACCAATTACGTGTATGATAAAGTCTTGCTTTGATCGTCAATCGGGATGAGTGCAGGCTGCCAAACAAGCTGCACTCATTCTGTGTCAAGCCATATCTGCTTACTAAAATCTGTGAAGGAGAAAACATTATGAGTTTGATTGAACAAGTTGCCGGCCGCGAGATTCTGGATTCTCGCGGCAACCCTACGGTTGAGGTAGAAGTCCTGTTGGAAGACGGCTCCTTTGGGCGAGCGGCGGTGCCCTCCGGCGCTTCGACCGGGGTGCATGAGGCCTTGGAGTTGCGTGACGGGGATAACGAGCGTTACCTGGGCAAAGGCGTGGAGACTGCGGTTGAAAATGTGAATGAGGTGATTGCACCCGAACTGTATGCCTGGGACGCCCTCGATCAAGAGGGACTCGACGCCTTTTTGATCGAGCTGGACGGCACCCCCAACAAATCCAAGTTGGGCGCCAATGCCATTTTGGGCGTCAGCCTGGCCGTGGCCAAGGCCGCGGCTATGAGCACCGGCCAACCGTTGTACCGTTATCTGGGAGGGGTCAGCGCCCGCACCCTGCCCGTGCCGATGATGAACATCTTGAATGGCGGGGCCCACACCGGCTGGCAGACCACCGACTTCCAGGAATTTATGGTGATGCCGGTCGGCGCCGAAAGTTTCCGGGAAGGGTTGCGTTGGGGCGCTGAGATTTATCACGCCCTGAAGAAAGTGCTGAAAGGCAAAGGCTACAATACCAACGTGGGCGATGAGGGTGGCTTTGCTCCGCCGCTGAAGGGCGGTAACCAGGAAGCCATTGAAGTCATCCTGGAAGCCATCGGCCAGGCCGGTTACCAGACCGGCGAGGACGGGGTGATGATTGCCCTGGATCCGGCCGTGTCGGATTTGTATAAGGACGGCAAGTATACCCTGCGCATTGAAAAGAAAACCTTATCCAGTGAGGATATGGTAAAATTGTATGAAAGTTGGATCAATCAGTATCCCATCATCTCCCTGGAAGACGGTTTGGCTGAAGATGATTGGGATGGTTGGGTCGTTCTCAATCAAGCTATTGGCGGTCGGATACAATTGATGGGCGACGATTTGCTGGTGACCAACGTCGAGCGGCTACGCAAAGGCATCGAGTTGAAGATTGGCAACAGCATTCTGATCAAGCTGAACCAGATCGGCTCGCTCAGCGAGACCATTGCCGCCGTTGAGATGGCCAAGCGAGCCAACTGGACCGCGGTCATCTCCCATCGCTCCGGCGAAACCGAAGACACCACCATCGCCGACCTGGCCGTGGCCCTGAATGCCGGCCAGATCAAGACCGGCGCGCCGGCTCGCTCCGACCGGGTGGCCAAGTATAACCAGCTCCTGCGCATCGAGGAGGAGCTGGAGGATGTGGCAGTCTATCCGGGGATGAAGGCGTTTTATAACATCAGATAGTCTCATCTGGTTGTAGCAGCAAAATCTTTTGGAGTGTGCAAAAAGGTACCAATGTTATCTGTTATCGATGCCATCTATGATGAGATCAATGGCCATTCTCCAATACCATTTGCTATTGTTCAATCAGCTTGAATAGTCACAGGGTCAATAAATAATGCCACTCCAGGTAAAAGAATTAACTTCCTTCAACCCTTGGTGAGGAAGGTGATTTCTGTTGGGTGTTATTCTAAAAGGAAAATTGGGGACGGGCGGAGCGTGGTTTAACGCTCCGCCCTGAGCTGAATAGCGACAAAACAAAAACGGTCACTCCGCCATACAGGCAGGAGTGACCGTTTGGAATCTTTGAGCTACCACAAAAGCTATGATAGAATAGAAACCAGCCTGGTCAACTGCTAGGCCAGTTGGCGGGGTTAGCCGCCGGTGAGTGCTCGCAACATTCGCCGGTGGCGCCTCGTGTGCACACTATCCGGTTATTTCTTATCTTACGTCAGAAGATTCGATGGGGCAAGCCCTTTTTATACCCATGTCTGGCTGAACCTGCCGGCTGAGTAACTTGTTGAAGTAATGCTTTGACCCGAGGATATTGCTCCAACTGCGATAGGGAAAGCCCGATCATCTCCCTGATGGCTGTCTGGGTCAAGCGGTTGCCACTGGTCGCCAACAGCGCAATGACTTGTTGCGCTTGAGAGACTAACTCCGTTTCACGCTGTCGCCGTTTTTCAGCCTGCTGCTGCTGATACTTGGCAACCTGTTCAGCCACAAACGAATTGATCCGGGGATAATATTTGAGGCCACAGCTGGTCAGTCCCACTTGCCGAGCTACAACGGCTCGAGACAGGCGGGCATTTGTCCCTTCCAACCGAGCCACAATCTGCTGAACTTGAGCCAGGAGAAGGGCTTCACCTTGATAACGTCAGGATTCAGGCTTGTTGGCCCGGAGAATGGCTCTAATCTGAGGATAGTAGATCAAGCTATCGGCCGGCATCCCAACTAACTCAGCAATAGCATCCCGGGTTACTCGTTTGCCCGCCCGCTGTAGCTGGGCAATGGCTTGTTGGACGGCGTGAACCAATTCAGCTTCACGTCGATAGGGTGGAGTATGATCATCTGGGCGCTTCTTTCGCACCATTGCTGACCTGGTCGTTGGGCCATTTTCACAAAGACTGACCATAACGGCCCATACCGCCGGGTAATGTTGTTTCAAATTCTCCCGATCCTGACCTATCAGCTGACTTATGGCCGTTTTGGTCACTTCTTGTCCTTGCTGCTTCAACGTGCTGGCTGCTTGCTGAACTTTGATGGTTTCTTGTTCCCACTGGCGGCGCACACTGGCCCTGTACTCAGCCCAGAAAGCTTTGATTTGCGGATACTTGAGCCACAATTTTCATTACAAGCCAGCTTGACAATAATTAAAAATAACTGGCAGGGCGCGGATTTTCCTTGCGAAAATTCAACGATGCTGGTAAAGTATCAGTTTGATTTTTTTACATGCGCTATTCCCCACCCTTGACCGTAATAATTTCATCCGAGGCAACTGAAAAAAGTGACGAAATGACCCAAAAGAAGTTAGTGGTTCGCGGCGCCCGCGAACATAACCTAAAAAATATCGACCTGGAGATTCCCCGCGATCAATTGGTCGTCATTACTGGGCTGTCCGGCAGCGGCAAAAGCAGCCTGGCCTTTGATACCATTTACGCCGAAGGTCAACGCCGTTATGTTGAGAGTCTGTCGGCCTATGCCCGCCAGTTTTTGGGGCAGATGGACAAGCCCGACGTCGATCAAATCGAGGGGTTAAGCCCGGCCATCTCCATCGACCAAAAAGGGGCCAGTCACAACCCTCGCTCTACGGTTGGCACAGTGACCGAGATTTATGACTATCTGCGGCTGCTGTACGCCCGCGTGGGTACGCCCCACTGCCACCTGTGCGGCCGCGAGGTCAACGTGCAGACCACCCAGCAGATTGTGGACGCCATTCTGGAAAAGCCCGACGGCAGCCGGGTGATGATTCTGGCCCCGTTGGCCAAAGATCGCAAAGGCAGCCACAAGGCTGTTTTTGAAGATATCCGTAAAGCCGGTTTTGTCCGGGCGCGCGTCGATAACCGTATCCGCGACCTTGACGATGAATTTGAATTAGAACCAGGCCAATTGCACACCATCGAGGTCATTGTTGACCGGCTGATCATCCGCCACCAGAACGGTTCCAGCCGCGGTGAAGACGCCGCTCGTCTGGCCGACTCGGTCGAGACCGCGATCAAGTTGGGCAACGGCGCGCTGGTTATTACCGACGTGACCGATCCCGACAAGCCCTGGGATAAACTATTTAGCGAGCATTTTGCCTGCCTTCACTGCGGCATCAGCCTGCCGGAAATTGAACCGCGCACTTTTAGCTTTAACAGTCCCCATGGCGCCTGCCCCACCTGCGACGGTCTGGGGGTCAGGCTGGAAGTTGATCCTGAACTGGTGCTGAACCCGGACAAGACGCTGGCCCAGGGCGCCATCAGACCGTGGGCCAAGCTGAGCCAGAGTCACCAGAACGGCTACTATGCCCGGTTGATTGCCACCGTCGCCGATCATTACAACCTGCCACTGGACACCCCCGTGGCCGAATTCAATCCCAAACAGAAAGACCTCATCCTGTACGGCGGCAAGGCCGGCGACCAGATCACCCTGAGCTATTACAATGCCGAAGGCCAACAACGCACCTACCGCACCACCTACGAAGGGATCATTCCTCAGTTACAGCGGCGCTACAAAGAGGCGGCCAACAGCGGCAACAGTGTGGTGACCAGCGAAATCGAGCGGTATATGTCGACCCGCACTTGCCCGGCTTGCGGCGGGCAGCGCCTGCGGCCTGAGGCGCTGGCGGTAACAGTAGCCGGCTTGGGCATTCACCAGGTTACCGCTTTGGCCGTTACCGAGGCTTTGGATTGGTTTAGAACCTTGAGCGGACGGGAAACCAGTGGGGGAGCAGAGGAGCAGGGGAGCAGGGGAGACAATGCAGTAGCCGGTGGTCAGCGGCCTGCCCTGAGCCTGGTGAATGGGTCGGCGGTCGCCTTGACCGAGCGGCAACTGCTCATCGCCGACCAAATCCTCAAAGAAATTATGACCCGTTTGCAGTTTATGCGCGATGTGGGTCTGGACTATCTTACCTTGAACCGGGCCGCCAACACCCTATCCGGCGGCGAGTCGCAACGCATCCGGCTGGCCACTCAGATTGGCTCCCGCTTAATGGGCTGCCTCTACATTCTGGACGAGCCTAGCATCGGCCTTCACCAGCGTGACAACGAGCGGCTGCTCAAAACGCTCAAGGGGATGCGCGACCTGGGCAACACCGTGTTGGTGGTGGAGCACGACGAGGACACCATTCGCAGCGCCGATTGGATTGTCGATATGGGGCCGGGCGCGGGCAAGCATGGCGGTCAGGTGGTCTGGTCGGCCGCCCGCGACAGTTTTCTGGCCGAGAGCACCTCGCTGACGGCCCGGTATCTGCGGGGGGAGCGGACCATCCCCATCCCGGCCAGCCGGCGACCCGGCAACGGCCACGAAATTATCATCCACGGAGCCAGGGAAAATAACCTCAAAAACATCGATGTGCGCCTGCCGCTGGGCAAATTCATCGCCGTGACCGGCGTTAGCGGCAGCGGCAAGAGCAGCCTGGTCATTGAAATTCTTTACAAGAAGCTGGCTCAGTTGATGTACCGGGCTACGGCCAGGCCCGGACGGCACGACCGGCTGGAAGGGATCGAACAGATCGACAAGGTCATCGACATTGACCAAAGCCCTATCGGGCGGACGCCGCGCAGCAATCCGGCCACCTATACGGCTCTTTTTGGGCCGCTGCGGGAGCTGTATGCCAGCCTGCCGGAGAGTAAAATCCGGGGGTACAAGTCCGGCCGCTTCAGCTTTAACGTCAAAGGGGGGCGCTGTGAAGCCTGCCAGGGCGATGGCATCATCAAGATCGAGATGCAGTTCTTGCCCGACGTCTACGTGCCATGTGAGATTTGCCACGGCCAGCGGTACAACCGCGAAACCCTGCAAATCACCTACAAAGGCAAGAATATTACCGAGGCGCTGGATATGACCGTGGACGAGGCCCTGGATTTCTTTTCCAACATCCCGGCCATCCGCAACAAACTGGCTACGCTCCACGCCGTGGGATTGGGTTACATTACCCTGGGCCAACCGGCCACCACCCTCTCCGGCGGCGAGGCCCAACGGATCAAGCTGTCCAAAGAGTTGAGCCGCCGTTCAACCGGCAAAACTCTCTACATTCTGGATGAACCAACGACCGGCCTCCATTTTGCCGACATCGAACGGTTACTGGCCGTATTGAGCCGGCTGGTCGACGCCGGCAATACGGTCATTGTCATCGAGCACAACCTGGATGTAATCAAAGCGGCCGATTGGGTGATCGACATTGGGCCGGAGGGGGGCCACGGTGGCGGCTGGATTGTAGCCGCCGGTACGCCGGAGCAGGTTGCAGCCAGCCCAGATAGCTATACCGGCCAATGGCTGCGGCGGGTGTTGGCCAAGCAGTAGAGGCCGATATTACTACTTGGCCACCGTGGCCTGGCGTCGGAGCATTTCCATCTCCCCCTCAAAACTGCGGGGAATCGACTCCTCTCTCAACCGGGGACGCGGCAATAAACCGGCCTCGCGGATGATCTCGGCCACCAGCTCCTCCTGGCGGTAAGCCATCACGTGTACCCCGGCCACCCCGTCGATCTCCCGGACCTGCTGAATGATCTCGATGCAGATCTGCTTGCCTTCGGCGGCCTGCTTCTCTTTGGGTGTTTTGTGCAGCCGCTCCACAATTTCATCGGGAATGATCACGCCCGGAACCCGATTGCGCATAAACTCGGCGCCCCTGGCCGAGCGGAGCGGCCCAACCCCCACCAGGATAAAGACCTGTTCGTGCAGCCCCATATCCCGGACCTGCTGCATAAATTTTCTGAAGCGGGGCAAGTCGTAACAATATTGGGTCTGGATAAAGTCGGCCCCGGCTTTGATCTTTTTTTGCAGCCGCAGCGGCCGCCAATCATAGGGCTGCACAAAGGGGTTGGCCGCGGCCCCCAGAAAAACCCGCGGCTTGACCTCCAGCTTGCGCCCGCTCAGAAACATGCCCTTATCGCGCATTATTGTGGCCGTGCGCAGCAGCCGGATCGAGTCCAGGTCAAAGACTCGCTTGGCCTGCGGCTGGTCGCCGTTGGAAACATCATCGCCGGTTAGACAGAGGATATTCTTAACGCCCATCGCCGCCGCGCCCAAGATGTCGCCCTGAATGGCAATACGATTGCGATCGCGGCAGCCAATTTGCAGCACCGGCTCGTAGCCGGCCCGAGTCAGCAGGGCACAGATGGCCACGCTAGACATATGCACGTTGCCGCCGGAGGCGTCGGTGGCATTGATGGCGTCGGCCACCTCGGCCAGCACCAGCGCCGCCTCATAGACCGCCTGGGGATCGGCGCTGTCGGGTGGGTTCAGCTCGGCGGTGATGGCAAAACGGCCGGAGCGCAGCACCCGCTCCAGCCGGGAACCGGCTTTCATACCGTTGCTGGTGGGGTTGCTAGGGTTGGTGGTCTCCGTCATCGTCATACCATCCTGGGGGTACTTTTTTGTCTTCGCCGGTCAGCATGTTGACCCAGGCCGAGCTGTTCTGGAGTTCCCAATTCATCGGCGGTTGGATCAGCCTGATTTCCTGGCCGTAGATGGGCATATCGAGCGACCGTTCGTAAGCCTCCACCCACACACATTTCATCTCGGGGATGACTTCACAGTGGCCGTTGGCCCGCACCCCGCCGCACGGCCCATTGCGCAGATTCTTGGGGCAGGTCATCGGGCAGGTCATGCCGGTTGAATGTAAGATACACTGCCCACATACCCGGCAATCGAACATGACTTTTTTGGCCAGGTCTTCAAGCGGTTGGATGAGCCGCTCGACCCGCTGGTAGCCCAGCCGTGACCAGAGCGGATCAAGCCCCAAGAAAAGCCGCTCGCTGACCTGGTAGAGCCGTTCGAGCATATGTGGGTGGTTTTGCAGCCAGCTTCGCAAGCTCATGGGTAAAAAAAGTCTCCCCTGGGTTAGATTCTAGTGCCATGATATTAGCATGAGCCAGCCGAAAAATCAAAAATTTTTGCGTCCGGCCAAATCGTGCTAGACTCACCGGTATGAAACTCGCCCCAACCATCGGCCTGTGCGCCGCCTGCAAACATGTCAACGTAGTCAAGAGCGCCAAAGGTAACTATTTTGTAATGTGCCGCCGGGCCAAAACCGATCCCCGTTTCAGTAAGTACCCGGTACTGCCGCTCTTCTATTGTCCCGGCTTTGAGCAAATCGAGCAGGATCAGCCGGAGAGTCAAGAAGAGAGCTGACCAACATCTGGCGGACGGTTGGCCAAGGCTAAATTGCTTGACAATCGGCTGTCGGCTGTCTATAGTAACTTTATCATTCACCAGAGCAGTATCGATACGGTACTTTTTGTTTGATCTGGACGGTCAGAAATTGCCGCTATTTGGGGAGAAAACTGTTTTGCCAAAAAAGTTACTCATCCTGTTTGGCCTACTCTTACTGTTCGGCTTGTGGTTGCCGGCTCCGGCCTTTGCTCAAACACCCGAGGCAGAGGGTCAAGTAGGGCGGATCGACTGGCGCGAGTTAAAGACCGAAAATTTCCTCATCGTTTACGCCGAAAGTGTTGAAATCGAAGAAAAGGCAATTGACTGTGTTTGTGGCGTTGCCGAAGCGGAGCAGTACGCCGCCTTTGTCGATGATATCTATCATCACTTAACCACCATTTTTGAAGTTGAACTGAAAACCCCCATCAATTTGCGCCTCTTTCCCACCGAGGAAAGTTATTACCAGGTCAACCCCATCGCCGAGCGTTTGACCGGCGTGATTGCCCATGCCCTCAACAACCGCGAAGAAATTGCTATTGCCGCCCCCCGTACCCTGACTCTAACCGAAGAAGAGCTGGTCAATAACGTCCGTCACGAGTTGACTCACTTCTTTGCCTCGCAACTATCGGATGGCAAGCTGACCGCCGGGTTTCAGGAGGGCATAGCCCAATATCTGGAAAGACCCGACGCCCGCGCTGCGGCCGACCCGGCCTTGCTGCGTCAAGCCCAGGAACAGGGCCGCCTGCTCACCTGGGCTGAACTGGACCAGGCCCGGCAAGTTTATAGCGACCCCCAGGTGGCTTATCCCCAATCCCTATCGGTAGTCTCGTTTTTGGTCGATCGCTACAGCCTGCCGACCCTGCTTGAGTTTCTACGGGCCTCAGCTCGCCAGCCCGGTTATCGAGCCGCTTTAGCCGCGGCCTATGGCAAGCCGGCCGACCAGTTGGAGACGGAGTGGTTAGCCTACCTGCCGGAATACTTGGCCGGCCGCTGGCAGATCAATGCCATCTATGCCTACGATCTGAGCCGCGTGACCGAGCTGGTCAACCGGGGCGCCTATACCGACGCCGAGACCGAATTGACGGAGATTATCAGTTTGCTCGAGTCCACCAATCAGGCCGCCACTCTGGCTAAGGCTGAGGCCCTGTTGGCCCAGGCCCATCAGGGCCGGGTGGCTGGCGCCCTGGCCGATGAGACACGCCAGGCCCTGCAGGCCAGTGACTACGCCTTGACCATTACCACCGGCAACGCCGCCATCGAGGCTTATGAGGCCCTCGGCTACCGCGACCGCATCCACGAAGTTCAAATTTACATTCACCGGGCCGAACTGGGCCAACAGGCGCTCGACCGGCTGAACCGTGGCGAACGACTGCTGGAATCACTCCGCTTTTTGGAAGCGGATCATGAAATCTACGAGGCAACCATCCTGCTCCAGTCGCTCAACAACCAGGCTGCCGCTCAGCACGGGGCCGGCTTGTTGGCGCAATCGGCCCAAAAGCAGAGCTTGCTGGCGTACGCGTTCTTGGCGGTTGGCCTGGCCTTGTTGCTCTTCAACGGCCTGCGACGCTTGGTCAGCCGTTACAGCGTCAACCCGCTTGAGGTGGAATTTACGTGAGTCCCCGGGCTGCTCATTTCCCCTTCTTTAGATCACTCCGGCGTTTGCGTTCGGCCTTTTGGCGGCGGCGAGTCATCCATTGGCTGGTGCGGACGGCCTGGCTGGCCCTGTTGGTGCCGACCGTGTTCCTGGCCGGTTATCACTGGCTAGGTTGGCAAGTTGGCTGGCAATATTGGTTCTACCCCATGCTGGCGCTGGTCTTGCTCTCAACGCTCTGGGCGATGCGGCCCATCGGTCTGCGCAGAATCGCTTTCCGTCTGGATGAACGGTTGGCTCTGCGTAACCAATTGATCACCGCCTATGAGGTCAGCCAGATGACCACTGAGGCCGACAACCTGGTCGTTCAGCGTTTGCTCCAGGACGCGGTCAATACTGTGATCGAGCTGCGCCGGCAGGTGCACACCTTCAACCGGCTGTTCTGGCTGGAGCTGCAGGCCCTGATTGGGGTACTGGTGCTGCTGGGAGCGATGTTGCTGCTCGATGCCCTGAACCCTCGCCTACCCCAGGCGACGGCGGTTGACCTGCCTCCGCCGCTGGCCGAACCGGTGGCCGACGAGGTCATCCCGCCTAATCCGCAACTTTTTCCACCCCCGTTTACCCAATTGGTGTCGGCGCAGAACCCTACCCCTGAACAATTGCAGGCCGCGCTCGAGGCGCTGGCTGATGCCCTGCGCGATCGGGCCATTACCCGGGCCACCGCCGACGCCCTCGACCGGGGCGATCTGGCCGGCGCGGCCGATAGCTTGCGCCGGCTGGCCGATCAATTGGGCGAGTTGTCGGCTCAGGCCCGGGCCGGATTGGGTGAGTCGCTGCAAGAGGCAGCCGACGCTATTGGCGAGAGCGCCCCCTCGTTGAGCCAACCTTTGCAACGCGGCAGCCAGGCCCTGGTCGGTGAGAATCTCCAGCGGGCGGCTCAGGCTCTGGAGCAACTGGCCGAAGCTCTCGACTCGTTCCAGGAGTCGCCTCAGGAAACGGCTCAGGCGCCCACATCAGAACCACCGCCGGAAAACCAGCCTGAAGCGGGCCCCGAGCCAGGTCAGGCCGAATCAGCCCAGATCGAAGAGATGGCCGAGACCGAAGAGGCCGAAGCGCCCCAGTCGGAAGAAGCTCAGGGCGGCGACGGCGCCGGCGCCGGTAATGAGGGAGGCGGAGGTTCCGGCCCGCCCACCGAGGCTGAACGGCTGGCCGTTGAAGGGTTGCCGCTGGAGTTGGAAAGCGATCCGGAGTTGGAGGACCGGGTGCTGCAACCGGCCGAACTTGCAGCCGAAGCCGGTGAGCAAAGCACCGCCGACTCGCCTTTTGCCCGCAGTTCGGCCAACACCGAAACCGATTTGGGGCCGGATCCGTTAACCTATCCCTGGGATAAGCGGGAGATCATCCGGCGCTATTTTACACCATAACCGGCGCCATTTTGCCGCCCTTGCCAGCCCTCATTCCGGCGCTCGGCCTTCGGTCGGAATGACCCAGGTAAAAACTCAGGTTTTTTTCACAATCCAATGGTAGCATTAGGGAAGTTCATCGTTGGTCTTGGCGTAATCCTGGTGGTAGTTGGCCTGCTGCTCTGGTTCGCCGCAGATAAATTGAGTTGGTTTGGCCACCTGCCCGGTGATATCCGGGTCGAACGGGATGGCTTCCGCTTTTACGCGCCCATTACCTCGATGATTATTATCAGTATTGTCTTGAGCCTGATTCTCACTTTGATTGCCAGATTTTTTAGGTAGATCGAATGCGTCTCAACCCGTTCCGCCGCCAACCCCAACCCAAAAAGGTCTCGCCGCCGCTTTTTGAGGAGAGCTTTTTACGCCGGCTAGAGCAACTCAACTTCCGTACCACCCCCTCTTTGCGGGGTGTGATGGTGGGCGAACAGCGCAGCCGTATCCTCCGGCCGGCGCTGGATTTTAGCGATCACCGCTCTTACTCTAGCGGCGACGACCTGCGTCACGTCGATTGGAACGCCTACGCCCGGCATGAGGAGTTGTTTGTGAAATTGGGCGAGTCAACCCAGGGGATCGACCTGCACATTTTGCTGGATTATAGCCGCTCGATGACCTGGGAACCGGCCTGGCAGCCACCAAACCAACCACCCACCCAGCCACCCATCCAACCCATCACCAAATGGGCCAGCGCCCGGCGACTGGCCGGCGCCCTGGGCTATCTGGGCTTATCCGGCGGAGAACGCCTGGCCATTACGCCCTTTGCCAGCGAGTTGGGCCAGGGTTTTGGCCCAACCCACGGCAAGCGGCGAGCCATTCCCGCGCTGCAATACCTGGCGAGTCTCACCCCGGCGCCGGCGCCCACCCAACCCGTTGACTCCGGCCTGGCCCGCTGTCTGGCCGCGTACGCCCGCACCCATCCGCGGGGTGGATTGCTCGTTTTGATCTCGGACCTGCTGGATGCGGCCTCGTCTATCGATGTGGGCCAGGGCGCGGTCTGGCTGGCCGACGGTTTGCGCCAGTTAACCCCGCCGCGCTGGCAGGTGGTGGTGATGCATCTGTTGACCGAAGAAGAGGCCAACCCAACCGCTGCCGGTGATTTCGACTTTCAAGATATGGAAACCGGCGAGAGACTACCCTTTTACCTGGATGAAACCACCTTGGGGCAGTATCGGCTGCGGCTGCGGCGCTGGTACGGCGAGTTGCAGGGCGCTTGCGCCCGCCGGGGGGCTGTCTATACCCGGATTATGGCCGAGTGGCCGATCGAGCGGTCGGTCATCCCCTATTTACGCCAACGAGGGATTGTCCAATGAGTCTATTGTGGCCGGCGGCGTTGTGGGGGTTGTTGACCATCCCGCTCATCCTGCTGCTGCATTTATTGCGCAATCGTCGCGCCCAAATCGACATTCCCAGCCTGCGCTTGTGGCGAGGCCTGGAGCGGAAGAAGCGGGGCGGGCTACCCCGCCACATCCCGCTCTCGCTGATGCTGCTGTTGCAGTTGCTCATTGCCGCGGCCCTGGCCCTGGGGCTGGCTCGGCCGGCGCTCTCTTTCTTACTGGCCCGCCCCCAGCAAATGATCTTCATTCTGGATTTGACCACCAGCATGACCGCCGAGGATGAAGCCGGGGAGGGAAATATCGGCAGTAGCCGCCGCTTTGACGCGGCCCGCCAGATTATTCAGGATCAACTGCAAGCGCTGGGGCCGCAGGATACCTTCGCGGTGATTAGCCTGGATCCGCGCCCCCAAATTTTGTTGTTAGGCGGGAGTGAGCAGAAGCAGCAGGCCCGGCTGGCCGTAGACAATTTAGTGCCCGGCGCCACCGGCGTCGACCTGCCGGCCGCTTTGACCCTGGCTAACGGCCTCATCGATGATCCTGAGCGAGACCACCACATTATCGTCTTAACCGACGGTAACTTTCCGCAAGAAGATACTCTGCCGCCGCTGCTGGCACCCCTCACCTGGCAGCTCATCCCGGCCGGGGGCAGTAGCGTTTCAAACCAGGCTCTGCTCAATGTTTCGGCCAGCCCACTGCCCGACGGCCGCTACCGCCTCTTTGCCCGAGTGGTTAATTACAGCGACACCCCGGTTCGTCGCAGTCTGCGGGTCTCGACCGACCGGGGTCTCTTCACCGAGACCGCGGTCCAACTGGAGCCGCAGGCCGAAACCGCCCAGGTTTGGACGCTGCCGGCGCAGGCCCAAACAGCCACGGTCGAAATCGTTCAGCCGGATGCGCTGGCGCTGGATAATCGAGCTCAACTATGGTTATCCGCTTCGACCGGCCGGCAGGTGCTTTTGGTTTCGGCTGCGCTCACCTCGCCAGAGGCGACCAGTGAAGGCCAGGTAAACCCGCTGGCGTTAGCCCTGGAAGTGCAACCCGGCGTAGAGTTGGCCGTAGCAACGTTCGACTCGTTCGAAGCGGGCCAGGTTGATCCGGTCGAGTTCGATCTGGTGGTATTTGATGGGCTGCCCACCACAATGACCGCCTGGCCGCCGGGCAACGTGCTGGTAGTCAACCCGCCGCTGGGCCACCCTTTGTTACCGGCTCAGAATTTTGGCCGCAGCCTCCGGCCCCAGATCGCTTCTGAACCGGCCGAAGCGCCTGCGAGAGCTTCAACTCTGTTGCGGGGGGTGGATTTATCCGGCGTCTACTTTGACCGGGCGCCGCAACTGGCAGCGCCCCCCTGGGCCGAAGTGGAGCTGCTGGCCGCGCCCCTGGCCGGCCGGCCCGAGTCGCTCACGCCGTTGATTTTCCACGGGGCTGTCGGCGACAGCCGGCTGGTGGTGTGGGCTTTTGACCTGGCGGCCAGCAATCTGCCGGCCCGGCTGGCTCTGCCGATTCTAACGGCCAACACGCTGGCGATGTTACTGGCCCCGGCGCCGCCGCCGGTCACGCCGGTTGGTGAGCCGCTCCGGCTTGAGGGCAACTATACCATTGAGGTTCCCGGCGGCCGGCGTCTATCCGCGGCGGCGTCGGGAGAGCAAAACGGGCAACTCTTTAGCCATACCAAACAGCCGGGCCTCTACAGGCTCTACAATGAACGGGGTAAGCTGGTGGCCGGCTTTGGCGTCCACGCCGGTTCGGCCCTGGAGTCGAACTTGACCAATCCCCTCCAGGCCGAAACCTTGAACTTAACCTATGTTTCCACGCAGAGCAGCGCTACTCCCCAGTTCGACTTTCAGGAATACTGGCCCTGGTTAGCCGGCTTGGCTCTACTGGTTGTAGTATTTGAAGGCTGGTTGGCATGGCGGAGATAATTGTGCAAAATAGCGAGGCGCTGGCCCTGTTGTTGCTGGCCTGGCTGATGCTACTGCTCATCAGTTGGCGGCGCCGTTTCAAGCCGTTTGGGCCACTTTTGCTGCGCCTGGCGATCATCGTGCTGATTGCCGCGGCCCTGGCTCGACCCGTTTTTGTGCCGCCGGGTTTCAATAGCGACCCGCAGCCCCAGGAGCGGCTGGTCTTGCTGGTCGACCAGTCGGCCAGCCTGGGACAGGCCGGTCAGGCTGCGTTGCGGGCTGAAGCCGGTCGCCTGGCTCAAGAAAATCCAAATTCAACCATCCTATTCTTTGCCGACCGGGCCGTGGTGGTGCCAGCGGCCAATGAAGCCCGGGTTGAGCCGGAGTTGCCGCTGAACCCGGCCTACTCCAATTTGGCCGGGGCGCTCGCGCTGGGCGCTGAACTGCTAAAGGAGCGGCCGGGACGTTTGGCGCTGCTGTCGGATGGGCTGCCAACCGGCGGCGATACCCTGGCCATAACGGCTCAACTGGCCCAGCAGGCTGTGCCGGTTGACGTGCTGCTGCTGGCCGACGAACAACTGCGCCAGTGGTCAGGCAGTTCAAACGAGGTCCGCCTGGTCGGCCTGGCGGCCCCACCTATGCTGCGGCAAGGCCAAACCTTTGAGTTGGAGGCGATTGTCCACAGCCTGATTCCTGCCGAGGCTACCCTCAAACTATCGCGCCCTTCAGATGGGACGGTGTTGGCCGAGGATGTGGTCTCACTTGAGGCCGGGTTCAACCGCTTTACTTTTGAGACGGAAGCCGGGTTGCTTGGCCCGCAAACTTTTCGAGCCGCCATTGCCGCGGCCGACGACGGCCAGCCGGCCAATAACAGTTGGTCGGCTCTGACCCAAGTCTACCCGGCTTCGGAAATCTTGATTGTCAGTGACGAGCTGTTGCCGGCCACCCGTTTGGCCGGCCAGCTTGAAAAGGCCGGTTTTGTGTCCAAGCGGATATCTACGGTCGAATTGCCGGACCGGTTATCGGAGTTGGAGGCATATACCGGCATGGTCCTGGTCAACGTGTCGGCCCGGAGTTTGCAATTGGAGCAGATGATTGCCATTCAGGAATTTGTACGCAGCCTGGGACGGGGATTGCTGGTGACCGGCGGGCGGGACAGTTTTAGCCTGGGCCAGTATGAAGCGACCCCCCTGGCCGAGTTGTTGCCGGTGTCGCTGGAGCCGCCCCCGCGCGAAGAACGTCCACCCGTGGCCCTGCTGCTCATCATCGATCACTCCGGCAGTATGGTGGAACAACGAGGCTCGGTTTCCAAACTGGCCATGGCCAAAGAAGCGGCCATTCGGGCCACCGACACGCTGGGACCGGAAGATTTGATTGGGGTGCTGATGTTCGACAACCGCTATCAGTGGGTAGTCCCGTTCCAGCCGGTCAGTGATGGGGCGGCTCTGCTGCAAATTCAGCAGGCCATTGCCACTATCCCGGCCGGCGGCGGCACCCGTATTTTGCAGGCGCTGGAAGCCGGTTTGCCGGAACTGGCGGCTCAGGTTGAGGCCAGTACGGCCCGCCACGCCGTGCTGCTGACCGACGGCAGGTCCTTTGATGGCAACCGGGGGGTGGAGGATTACAATGCAGTCGTCGATGCGGCCAAAGAGGCAGATATTACCCTATCGACCATTGCGATTGGCAGCGGCGCCGACGAGACGTTATTGGGGTACCTGGCCGAGCGAGGCCGCGGGCGTTACCATTTTGCCGCCGCACCTGAGCAACTGCCCGAACTGACCATTGCTGAAAGTGATATCCTGCGCAGCAATGCCTTGCAGGAAGGGGAGTTTCAACCAACGGTGTTTGCGCCCCATCCCATTTTGCGTGGTCTGCCGACGGCGTTAACGGCTGAAGATCGTATTCCTGACCTGAGCGGCTATCTTGCGATGACGCCCAAACCGCGGGCCGAAATTGCCTTGCAGACCGGGCCAGGCGATCCGCTGTTGACGGTGTGGGGGTATGGCCTGGGTCGGGTGGCGGCCTGGGCGGCCGATATCGGCCAGGAGTGGGCCGCCAATATGAATAGTTGGCCGGCCGCGGACCGCTTTTGGGGGCAGGTGATTGAGTACACCTTGCCCGGCCCGGAGCTGGGGTTGCTGCAACTAGCTGCTGCGGTCGAAGCCGACGGGGTCGTAACGCTGACCGCCGATGGAGTCACGGCGACCGGTCAGACCGTTGATCTGGCCGTTACCGAGGCAACCCTGACCACGCCAGCCGGCCGGGAAGTGCCGGTCACGTTGCGGCAGGTGGCCCCCGGACGATATCAACAGCGTCTCCGGCTGGCTGACGCCGGGGCTTATCCCCTGCAAGCGACCCAAGATCGGGGCGACGAGCCGGCTGAGACGGCCATTGCCGGGCTGGTTTGGCCTTACCCGGCGGAGTATGGCTTACCTGAAGCCGGAAGCGGGGCAGCTTTGCTGCGGCAGATTGCCGCGGCCACCGGCGGGCGCACTTTCTCGCTGGGCCAGGCCTGGTCAGAAATAGCCGAGTCGCCTTTGACAGACCAAAATTCTCTCTCCACCGTGGAATTATGGCCATGGTTATTGCTGGCCGCGCTGGTGCTGTGGCCGTTGGAGATTGTCTGGCGGCGCTGGGCCAGGTTGCGGATCGAGTGATGTAGGAGATTGGTGATTTGCGATTTGTGATTTGGACAATGGCCCAATCATACTTGGCACATCTCCCTATCCTATGTCCCATATCCCACTAATTTGATGAATAGGACAGACAAAGATGGAATCAATTTATCGGACTCGTGAGTATCAAACATATTCTCGCCAAACCGAAGTTCATATTACGGTCGATGATTTTCGACAAATTGTGGCGGCTATCGAGCAGGAGGTGGGCAAAGTGATTGTTGGGCAGCAAGAACTGGTGCGCCAACTGCTGCTCACGTTACTGGGCGGCGGCAACGCCTTGCTGGAGGGCGCGCCCGGCCTGGGCAAGACGATGCTGATCAATACACTGGCTCAGGTAATTCATTGCAGCTTTAGCCGGATTCAATTCACGCCCGACTTGATGCCGGCCGACATCGTGGGCACGACCATGATCGTTATGGATGAGACCAATGAGCGTTATTTCCGCTTTGAGGCCGGGCCAATTTTTGCCAACATTGTGCTGGCCGATGAGATCAACCGGGCCACGCCCAAAACCCAGAGCGCCCTGCTGGAGGCGATGCAGGAGCGCAAGGTAACCGTTTCCAAAAATACCTATGAGTTGGAGCGCCCCTTCTTTGTCTTGGCGACCCAGAATCCATTGGAGATTGAAGGCACCTATCCCTTACCTGAAGCGCAGCTCGATCGCTTCTTTTTTCATATCGAGGTGGATTTTCCCCCGCACGACGAGCTGGTTGAAATTGCCAATCGCACCACCGGCGCTGAGGAGACTCGCCCGGCGATTGTCACCACGGGCAACACCATTGTGGCGATGCAGCGTTTGGTGCGGCAGGTGCCCATCGCCAGCCGCTTGATCGACTATGCGGTCAGTCTGGTGGAAGCAACCCATCCCCAACATTCCACGGCGCCGGAGTTGGTGCGGCGTTATGTGCGCTATGGGGCCAGCCCGCGCGGGCTGCAGGCGATGATTATCGGCGCCAAAACGATGGCCCTGCTCGACAACCGCCACAGCATCGATCACAACGACCTGCAAACGACGATCTTTCCGGCTCTCCGTCACCGGCTGATCTTGAATTACGAGGGGCAGGCCGAAGGTATCACCGCCGATGAGATACTGGCCGAGGTCGTTCGGACAGTTAAACGGAAGAGCTAAGCGCCGCTCCCTTAGCTGCTTAAGACTCCGGATGCGTTACTCTTCACGGATACGTTGGACAAAGTGAACCGGTTATGATAAACTAAGGCTCAGATAATGCTTCTAGTGGGACTGGTTGGGGGTAATATGAGTGAGTATCAAACCCGAGTCTTGTGCATTGACGATGAGCCGGGGGTGATCGAGTTGATTAGCTTGATCCTGCGTTCCCAGAATGTCCGGGTCGACGGGGCCAGCAGCGGCAAAGAAGGGCTGGCGGCAATGCGTGAAAATCCGCCGGATGCGGTTCTGCTCGACATCATGATGCCGGAAATGGATGGCTGGGAAGTGTACAAACAGATGCGCGCCGATGATACGCTGAAGAAGATTCCAGTCATCATCGTTACCGCCCGGAATAGTTCCTTTGAAGAAGTCATTGCCCGTGAACGAGCCGGGGTGGACGATTATATTACCAAGCCCTTTGTACCAAACCAGGTTCGTGAAAGCCTGAGACGGGTGTTGAACCTGGCAAATTAGGGTGAAGGACGATAGAGCCAAGGCGTCGCTATGCCTGTGCAGACGGTATAGGGATGCCGTTCTACTCAGTAAACAAGGTGAATAATGACAATGATCGAATTACTCGCTCGAGCCGACCTGTTTGCAGGTCTTAGCGCTGAACAATTGGCCCCTATTGCGACGCTGTGCCAGGAGGTTACGTGTGCGGAAGGAAACATGCTCTTTCGCGAAGGTCAGGAAGCTAAAAAGTTGTTCATCTTGCTGGAAGGGAAAATCAATCTCCAGGTTTGGCTGGCGTCGCAGCGAGAGTACATCACGGTTGAGGTGATCAACCAGCCTTATCAAACGATAGGCTGGTCAGGGCTGGTGCCTCCTTACTTTTATACCTCTTCAGCAACCTGCCAGGCCAATTGTCGTTTGCTGGCGATGGATGGAGCGGCCTTTTTGCAGGTGGTGGAGCAAGACCCGGTGGTAGGTTTTGTGGTGATGCGGCGGATTACTGAGATAGTGTGTGACCGTTTGCGGAACAGCCGGGTGGCCTTATTGAAATTCATTGGGGCGGAGAGTTCAGAGAATTAGGTTCAGCCAGAGTTTCGGTGATACCTCATTTATAAATTAAGGTCGGTGTCTTACCTGCCCCGGTAGCTCAATGGATAGAGCAACTGCCTTCTAAGCAGTAGGTTACAGGTTCGAGTCCTGTCCGGGGTGCTTTGTAAAGCTGGATGCTGAAAAGGCACAGCATTAGCAAGCAAGTAAATAGACTACTTCCGGCGGTGGACAGAGTATCAGTCTCCGGAACTGAGGGTTACAGGTTCGAATCCTGTCGGAGTTGCTCAATTGTAAGATAATCGATATCCCGATAGGCCAATAAGTTGTGGCTGTGGCATAAACTTTGTCTAACCTGAAGCTCCATCGGGATATCGATGGAGTTTTTTGTTTCGGTAAGGGAAGCCATTCAGCGACGGACATAATCCGGGATGTAACCGTTCAGGGGTAAAAACCCTGGATGGCTTAATCGGGGATGAGTGTATGG
>CAYNLK010000032.1:0-69382 GCA_964398055.1 uncultured Caldilineaceae bacterium | reverse complement strand
TTTTTTAAGCTGCCAAAAGTGTCAACCTATCTCTGACCGTAATTGAACCATCCCTCATTTTTTTGACCTAAACTTTTGTTAGCCGGTCAGTTGCACTATAATGCTGTTATTATGGTCGACTCAGCCGAATCAGCCAAACGTAAACCCTGGAGTGACCTTGACCTCAACCGCTGGCGTGAGTACGATGAGGTGCTAACGGATAGCTTGTGGACCTTTCCCCAGCGGGCCAGCGGCGATGGCCACCAGCTTGATTATCACGGCAACTTCATCCCCCAAATTGCCACCCAAATGATGACTCGCTACAGCCGGCAGGATGAGATTGTACTGGACCTGTTTTTCGGCTCCGGCACCACCGCCATCGAGGCGGCCCGGTTGGGGCGTCGCTGCGTGGGGGTGGAGTTGAAGCCGGAACTGGTGGCTTATGTGCGCCGTAAAATCAAACCCGAACTGCTCGACCGCCGGATTCACCTGTTGGAGGGTGACAGCACCCGGCCTGATATTGTGGAGCGGGTCTCGGTCCAGTTGGAGCTGATGGAGGCTCAATTTGCCCAACTGCTCATCCTCCACCCGCCCTACGCCGATATCATCAAATTCTCCGATTTGCCCGCAGATCTCTCCAACGCCCCCAGCCTGGCGGCATTTTTGAACAGTTTTGAGGCCGTCGCCCGGCACGGCTACCAGCTCTTGGCGCCGGGTCGCTTTGCCGCGCTCGTCATCGGCGACAAGTATGCCAACGGTGAATTGGTCCCGTTAGGCTTCTGGTGTATGGAGCGGATGAATCGAGTTGGTTTTAAGACCAAGGCCATCATCGTCAAAAATATCGAGGGTAATGAAAAGGGCAAGGGCAAGAGCGCCAACCTGTGGCGTTACCGTGCTCTGGCGGGGGGATACTATATTTTTAAGCATGAATATGTTATGGTTTTCTTTAAGCCGGGCAGGTAGTTGTAGGGCGTATTGCGTGGTGCGTAAGAGATATTCCTAATGACGTACGATGATTGGCTGGCATCTGTTCCAAAAGAGTTGACGAATGATCCCTTGTGGCGAATGGAAGTGTTTCAACTTGCTGTTTTTGCCGGTGATCTGGCGTGGCATGACGTATCAAAGTTGGTTCAGGATAAGCGTACGGTTGGTTTGGCTGATCAACTGTATCGGGCAGTCGGCTCAATTAGCGCCAATATTGCCGAGGGTTATAACCGTCAATCTGGTAAAGATCAAGCCCGGTTTTACGAGTATGGCTTGGGTTCTGCCCGTGAAGCCCGAATCTGGTATTATCAGGGCCGTTATGTTCTGCCAAAGAATATGATTCCGCATCGACTTCAACTATTGACCAGCATCATTCGCTTATTGCTCACAATTATCCCGGCTGAGCGCGGTTATAAAATGGCTGAGCCGCAGACTGATTACAGCGTAGATCAAACAGCCTTGTTCGACCATCTACCCTTACCCTAAACTACACGCACCACGTACTACGAAACACGCATTCTTTGCTATGAAGTCAAGTTTCATGATTCGTTCCGAGCTGGCAAAGCTCACCCACCTGCCCCCCTGGGGCCGTAAACAGGCCGATGGCTGGGACCAACTGAGCAACTTTGTCTACCGCATTAACACGCTGGCCGGCGTCCAGCGGCAGGCTCAGGCGGTGGCCAGGGCCAAAAATTTGGACATCGAGCTGTTTAACAACTACGCCCTGCGTCGCTGGTACAATCACCATACCCACGACCAGCTTCTCCAAATATTCTGCGCTCATCCCGATGTTCGGGCGGAAGCCAACCGTAAACACTCGACCATTGATTTTTACCTGCGCGACCTTCCGTTTGACTTAAAAGTTAGCCGCTTTCCCCGGGCCTATCCGGCTACAATCGAATCAGCTCGGCAAAATCCGCACCAATTGGCTTTGTGGCAGTATGAGAACCAGTCGCAACAGGGTCGATACCATACCGGCAACCGGCTCTTTATCGTCTTGCACGATCAGGCCCAACCGGCGCAGACATGGCAATTGCGTCGCGATTTTGACGCATTACAAAGCCTGATCGAGAATTTTCTCCAATTTCCGACCCTGTTAGGTTTGACGGTTAAGCATCAGCACAGTGGTGAAACATTTCAACCCTGGTCAGGAGTAATTTTTTATACCAGATAATTCAAATCCAGACCCTAACCTGGCAAGCGACGTTTCACCAAAAAGCATTGAACCACAAAGGACGCAAAGGACACAAAGAATTTATAAAAATCTTGGTACCCTTTGCGCTCTTGGCGGTGGATTTTTCGCCCAAAAACTAAAAACTCAATCTCTAACTTGAGGTGAATTGTGACTTCAAATTCAAAAGAAGGTGTGATCAAATTCCAACTCCAACATACCCCCGGCCAGGGTCTGCCCTTTGACCAGCTCCGGGAGTTGAACGGCTGGCGCAAGGTTATGTACTTGCTCCAGCTCATCGGCCAGACGCCCGACCGCTACGGCGGCTATGGTTTTGGCAACATCAGCCGGCGAGTGGGGCCGCTCGACCTGGCTGCGTCACAACCCCGTTTTGCGATTACCGGCACTCAAACCGGCGGTCTCCCTGATCTGGGGGCCGAGCATTATGTCGAAGTAGTGGAGGTTTATCCGGCTGAGAATCGGCTGGTGTCGGTCGGGCCAATCAAACCCTCGTCCGAATCGTTGACCCACGGGGTCATCTATGCGTTGGAGCGTGACGTGCATTGGGTGATGCACGCCCATTCTCCCCATATCTGGCGACATGCCGCCGCCTTGGGGCTGCCCATCACCGATCCTACCGTGCCTTACGGCACCCCGGAAATGGCCGCCGAAGTGCAACGTCTATTCCGTGAAACTGAGGTCAAAACACAACTTATCTTTTCGATGGGCGGGCATGAGGACGGCATCATCTCCTTTGGCTGCACGGCTGAGGAGGCCGGTAGCGTGATGTTGACATACCTGGCCAAAGCCTTTGCATTAGATTGACACGTAGGCTGAAGCGGTAACTACGACACGCTACCGACGCGAAGCGTGAAAATGCCTTTCGGCGGTCGGTGGTCTGCCGTCGACGGTCTATTTTGTTAGGGACCTTTTGAGGTCTGGAGTGAGTTGAGACAGAAACACAATCGCCGGGACAACGCCCGGCGATTGGTATTTGTTTTGTTGCCTCACCTCTACCCAGAGGGTGAGCCTGAGAATTTAGTCAAAGGCAATCCACTTTTGGTCGCTCCGGCTGCTGGCGACCACCTTCTCAATGAATTTGACCCCGCGGGCGCCGTCGCGCACGGTGGGGAAATCCAGCTCCAATTCGGTCGGTTCTTCGCCCAACAGCCTGGCCCGAATGGTGTCGGTGACGTTCATATAAATGTTGCCAAATGCCTCAAAGAAGGCTTCCGGGTGACCGGACGGCAGGTGGGTGGCCCGGGCGGCTGCGGCGCAGAATTCGCCATTGCCCCGGCTGTAAACCTGAAGCGGACCACTGGGCGGAATGAAGGTGACCTGATTGGGATGTTCCTGATCCCAGGCCAATCCACCTTCGCTGCCATAAACTCGCAGCCGCAGGTGATTCTCTTCGCCGGTCGCCACCTGTGACACCCACAATACGCCCCGCGCCCCGTTTTTGAAGCGCAGCAGCACGCTGGCGTCGTCGTCCAGTTTGCGGCCCGGCACAAAGGTTTTTATATCAGCGCTGATCGCCTCTAACTCCAACCCGGTCACATAACTCATGAGATTCTCGCAGTGGGAACCGATGTCGCCGACGGCCCCGGCAATGCCGGAGCGGGCCGGGTCGGTGCGCCATTCGGCCTGCTTGGCCCCCTGGTCCTCGATCTTTTCGCGTAGCCAGCCTTGCGGATACTCCACCACCACCCGGCGAATCTCACCTAACCGGCCCTGCTTGACCCAGTCGCGGGCTTCCTTGACCATGGGGTAACCGGTATAGTTGTAGGTAACGCCAAAGACAACGTTGTTCTTTTCAACGGCCGCGATCAACTTCTCGGCCTGGTCGCTGTTGTGGACCATCGGCTTGTCCAGCACCACGTTGAATCCGGCTTCCACAAAAGCCAGGGCCGGGGCAAAGTGAGCGTGGTTGGGGGTTACAATTGAGACAAAGTCGATCCGTTCGCCGGCCGGCAGGGCGCTCTCTTTTTCCAGCATCTCTTGCCAACTGCCATAGTTGCGCCCGGCTGGCAGCAGCAAATCTTCACCGGAGAGTTTGGCTTTGCCCGGGTCGCTGGAGAGTGCCCCGGCCACAAACTCGGTGAAACCATCGGAAATGGCTGCCCGGCGATGCACCGCCCCAATGAAGGAGTCCCGCCCACCGCCAATCTGACCGAATTTCAGCTTGCGTTGCAGCTTTTTAGATTCATCTTTACCGCTAACCATACTATTTTTAACCTCCTTGTTATAAAATGTTTGGGTATGTAACGTTTGCGGATGAACTTCAGGATTAGCCCTTTTATACACCCAAACCCCGCTTTTTCAAAATACTTGCAACCGGCGGGTGTGTCCGACATTTTAGGCGGACGGGGGGATGTGGGCGGTGCCCCCCAATTCCCCCCTGCCGAAGGTTTCCAAAAATTTTGGACGCACCCCAACCGGCAGTCAATTTGAAGTTTTGACAAAAGCTAACCCTTGCCATATTATTGTTCAAGTGGCTGGTTTCCCATTGTCAATCGCAACTATTCAGGCAAAGAGCCTGATTGGAATACTAACACAGCGAGGTGAAAGTTATGAAAAAACTAAATATTGGCCTTATCGGCTATGGGTTCATGGGGAAGGCGCATTCGAATGCTTACCGGCAAGCGAATCGCTTTTTTGAGCTGGAGTATGAGCCTGTCTTGAAGGCTGCCTGCGCCCGCGATGAAGAGAAATTGCGCGCCTTCTGTAAGGCGGCGGGTTGGGAAAGCTACGAAACCGACTGGCGCAAACTGGTGGAGCGCCCTGACATCGACTTGATCGACATCGCCGCCCCCAACGATTTGCATCACGACATTGCCCTGGCCGCGGCCGCCGCCGGCAAAATGGTCTTAACTGAAAAGCCGCTGGCCAGGAACAGCCAGGAGGGCCAGGAGATGGTCGACGCCGTCAAGAAAGCCGGCGTCCGTAATATGGTCTGGTACAACTATCGCCGTGTGCCTGCCGTTACCCTGGCCAAGCAGCTTATCGATGAAGGCCGGTTGGGTAAAATTTTCCATTACCGGGCCAATTTTTTGCAGGACTGGACTATCTCGGCGGATCTACCGCAGGGGGGCCAGGCGTTATGGCGACTCGACGTCAATGCGGCCGGTTCCGGGGTTACGGGTGATCTGCTGGCCCATTGTATCGATACGGCCATCTGGCTCAACGGCAGCATCCGTCGCGTCTCGGCCCGCACCGAGACATTTATCAAAGAGCGTTTCCATAATCTTACGGGCAAGGTCGAGCCGGTAGGCATCGACGATGCCAGCCTCTTCATGTGCGATTTTGCCAACGGCTCGCTGGGCCTGTTCGAAGCCACCCGCTATGCCCGCGGCCATAAGGCGCTCTACACGCTGGAGATCAATGGCGAACATGCGTCTATTAAGTGGGATCTGCATGACCTGCACCGGTTAGAATACTTTGACCACCGTGATCAAGGTAAGGTGCGCGGCTGGCGTTCCATTCACGTAACCGATGCCGGCGGCGACCATCCCTATATGGACCACTGGTGGGTGCCCGGTCTTCAGGTCGGCTTTGGCGAATCGTTTATTCATCAGATGGCCGATTTCCTCAGGAGTCTGGAAACCGGCGAAGTGGCCCAACCGGACTTTGAGAATGCCCTGGAAACGCAGAAAGTCTGCGATGCCGTGTTGAGTTCGGGTAAGAGCGGCCAGTGGGTAGAGGTTTAAGAGCTAATCAACCGTTACTATTCGGGTGACCGGCACTTCGACCTTAATAAAGTGTGCCAGGTATGGAAAATCAACTCTCTTTTGCCTGACGTAAGTGCCGGTCACCTAATAGCCAATTAGCCATAGGAGAAACTGAAAATGACAAACAATTATCCAAAACTTCACAATGCCATGTGGCCCGGCCTGGTTGGTAAAGGCGGCGACGCCGAACCGCCGATTGATCTCGATACAATGCTGGACCTGACCGCCAAGGCGGAAGTGAACGGCCAGAAGTTTGACGGCGTTGATCTGTTTTTGGCCGATCCGCATACCAGTATCGATGTTTCTGACGACGGCATCAAGGAGTTGGCCGATAAAATTGCCGCCAAGGGCTTTGTCGTTGGTTCTTGTGTGGCCCCGGTGTGGGGACCGACCGGCGGCGGCTCGGCCTTGGGCGGCCCTGAGGAAGAGAAGAAATTTCTAACCCAGGTGCAAAAAGCCTGCCGGATTGCCCAAAAACTGCGTGAGTTGGGCGTCCGGCCGTACGGGGTCATCCGCATCGACTCATCGGCCAGCCCGGGCGACTGGGCCAAGGACCCGGCGGCCAGCCAAAAGAAAATAGCCGAGGTTTTCCGCCAGGCCTGTGACATCGCCGCGGACTACGGCGAGAAGCTGGCGGCTGAAGGGGAAATCTGCTGGGGTGGGATGCACAACTGGAAAGATATGGTCGATCTGCTGGAAATGGTTGACCGGCCCAATATGGGTTTTCAGGCGGATATGGCCCATACCTTGTTGTACCTGCTGGGCTACAATGCGCCGGAACACCGCCTCGTGCCCGAGGATTTCGAGTGGAGCGACCGCGCCGCCCTGGACGCAGCCTTCCGCAAGATGACCGCTGCGCTGCGCCCCTGGACCATCGACTTCCATGTGGCCCAGAATGACGCCACGGTCTTTGGCTCCGGCTCCCACGATAAGACTGGTCGCCATTGCCAGGTCACGGATCCAAACGGCAAGCTCGATATTCCCTACCATGCCGGTTTCTGGCTGCGCGACGAGAACGGTAATCTGACCAAAGCCTTTAAGCACATCTGCTGGGATGGCTGCATGTTCCCCAACGAGGTCATGCTCAAGCAGCAAACCTGGAATGATATTCTTGGCGCGATGATCAAAGTTCGCGACGCCCACGGCTGGAGTGAATGAGTTTACGTTGACTTATGGTAAGTACAAGTGACCGGCCCTAAGCATTATTCAGTGAAAAGCGCCGGTCACTTTTCGCATAGGCAAGAGCTATTGATTACAAGACATCCTCAGATGCCGGGGGGCGTCAGGGACGCCATTCGGGTCTGAGGATGTCTTTTTTGGGGTAGAGCAGCCACATGATTAGAAATATCAAGGTAGTTACCGCTTCGTCGTATATGTCGATGTTCTTTCTGGGGGTGTCGGCCTCCTTGGTGGGGGCTGCGGCGCACAACATCGGTTTGTCGCCGTTCCAGATTGGCCTGATGATTGCCGCTCAAAACGTGGGCTTCACCATATCGGTTTTGATTTCAGGCGCGCTGGCCGACCAGGTCCAGAAGCCGCGGATCCTGTTTGTGGGCAGTTTAATTCTGGCGCTGGCTTTCTTTACTTTTTACCTCACCGAGCTTTTCTGGCTGAATCTGGTCATTATGTTCTTCATCGGGATCGGTATTGGCACCTATGAAGGGGTGACCGACGCCTTGCTGCTGGAGATCCACACCCGGCGCCAGAATCTCCACATCAATGTGAACCATTTTTTTGTAACCTTTGGGGCGATCATGATTGCGGTCTACCTGATCTTTCTTCAACTAAATTGGCGCAACTCTATCATCCAGGCTGGGGTGGTGGTGCTGCTGCTGGCCGCGGTGTTTGGTTTTACGAAACTCCCTCTGACCGGCGGTCGAGCCGGTGAACCTTACCTGAGTCGACTTAAAATCCTGGGCCGAGAACGTCTGGTTGTGTTGCTCTTTCTGGTTGTCACCCTGGCTGTTGGGATTGAAGCCGGCTCGATAGGTATTTTAACTACCTTTTTTACCGATTTGCGCGGTTTAACTGAGTTAGCCGCCAAACTGGGGTTGATTGTTTTTCTGCTGGGTATGGCTGCCGGTCGGTTATTCGTTGGTTTTTTCTCAAAGGACAGCCAGGTGGCGCTATATACGCTGGTCTTGTTTGGCCTAACGTTTCTTATTTTTAGCGGGATTTTCTTGATTGACTTTGGCGGTTTAACCTATCTGGGCGTCTTTCTGGCCGGTCTGGCCCTATCGGCTATTTTGCCGTTGATTATCACCTGGGCTGGCCAGCTTTACCCGGAGATTGCCGGCACCGTGCTGGGTGCCATCAAAGTGGCGATCCCTCTGGGCGGTATCATCTTGCCATTTCTTATGTCGATTATCGCCAAACAGCTTTCGCTGCAAGCGGCTTTACTGCTCTTTCCTCTGGCCGCGCTGTTGGGCCTGGGACTGGTCTACCTCACCGCCCGTCAGCTCAAGCCGGCGCGCACCGTGTCGCCGGCTGAAGTTGAGCCTTAAAATTGCCCAAACTCGCCGAAAGTTATATCCTCTCACTCTGAATTAGCTCATCACCTTCCCGAAAGCCAATCAGCTTCCGGGAAAGTTTTATCAGTGGAAAATTCGTGTGTCTTATCTCAAAGAGTCCCTGGAAACCCTCCATACCCACGCCAACGATTTTCGGCGCAAAGCCTTGCAGCAGATTTTGCTGCCCCTCATCCCCGGCCAAAAAATCCTCGATGTTGGCTGCGGCATGGGTTTTATGACCACCGCCCTGGCCGGTCAGGACCGGGCCGTGGTCGCCATTGACATCCTGCACGATTATGTGGCCTTCACCGTGCAGCGTACCGCCAACGCTCCGCAACCGGCTCGGGGCGCTACCTTTGGCGGGGACGTGCTGCCCTTTGCCGATCAAAGTTTTGAGACCATCATTTGCCTGGATGTGATCGAGCACGTTGAGGATGATCGCCGCCTGCTGATCGAATTGGGCCGGCTGCTGCGACCCAGCGGGACGCTGGTAGTAACGGTGCCGGCCCTACCGACTTTGTACGGCCAGCGCGACGTGGACCTGGGCCATTTTCGCCGCTACAACAAGCCCCAACTCCAAAAACGGCTGACCGACACCGGTTTTGACCTGACCCGGCTGGACTATTGGAACATCTTGGGTGTTGGCCCCTATTTTGTCTCAGAGCGACTCTTCAAACGGCCGCTCCCCGACAACATCCGCCAGGGCCAGCCCACCCGCTGGCGCAAGCTGGCCGGCGACCTGCTCTGCCAATGGCTTTTGTTCGAGCGTCACCTGCCCCTGCCCTTTGGCCTGTCGCTGCTTGCCCTGGCCCGCAAACCGGCTGGCGGCCTTTAACTGCTGAATATAACCCCCTCCCCCTGATGGGGAGAGAGTCGCCGCAGGCGACGGGTGGGGGCCAAAAAATTTTATCCTCGCTGCCGTTCCACGGGGAGGCTGTCCCACTCCCTTTTCACCAGGCCGCCAGTTGTGGTAAAGGCGCGTAGGCGGCGGCCTGTGCCATTCCGGCGGGGTGGTTGCTGTGCAGGCCAAAGCGCAGCCCGTAAGCGGTATAACTTTGTCCCACCGTCCAGCCTGGACGGTCCATTTTGGCCTGCCCCTTCGGGGTGGTGGGGTGGGGTAGATAGGGTAAGGGATTGGTTGGCATGGCGTTCAATCTTCTCCGGCTAATTCAAGCGCTTTTGCCGCCAGATCAGGAGCCAGGAAAAGCCCTTCTTGCAATAATTGATCAATGAGAGGGGCTAAAGCAGGGATCAAGCCGTTATCCTTGGCCGTCAAAAGTACCCCCACGACGCCGGTTAACGGCAAGCCCAAACGTTTAGCATAACGACGTCCTTTACGTTCATCAATAATCACCAAACGGGCCGACCGTTCGTTGGCCAGAGCCAGAACTTCAGCCTCTCCCCGGTCTAAGCCAACATATACCAGGGCTTGACGCGGGTTTGACAAAGGCGTTGTTTTTATCCAGGGAGCTTCAGCCAAAGCCGTTTGACGTACTGACTGTTCTGTGACTAAAAATTCTTCATAAACGGTCTGGGGAATGAGAACCTCTCCGTACAAATCACGCAGTAACGTTAAATGGCCCAGAGACCATAACGCGACCAACGGCGTATTATTAAGAATCACCGGCCCGGCGGGCGGCTTGCTGGGCATAACTAAAATCCTCCTCCAATTCTGCGGGGGTTTCTCCAAAGGGGGATAAGCCATGTTGCCCCAATAGATAGAAAAAAGCAACGCGCGGAACGCCCGCCATTTGGGCCGCCAACCCGGTGCTTAGCTTGCCGGTTTCATAGAGTTTTAAGGCTAAAAGCAGCCGGGCTTCATTAGCAAATTCATCCGGGTCTTGTTGTAAAGCCCACAAAATTTCAGAAGGGTAATCAATGGTTAAAGTATTCATCTTTTTCTTACCGTACCATACAGCCTTTGACTATTGGTATTATAAACCAGACCGGGGAGATTACCAAACTTTAAAAATAGCCAGGTTGGGTTGAACCCGGTGAAACCCAACCATTCACCCGGCCCCAAGGGTTGGGTTGAGGTACGAGACCCAACCTACCAACTGGCTAGTTTTTTGCCGTTTTGCCCCATTTATATTAAAATGAGACACGTTCTCAGCCCATCTAATAAGGAGCAGAGATGCCACATGCCTTACCTTACCTTACCTTACCTTACCGTCCTTGCGCCTGCCCGAATGAGACGTTCCGCCGCCTGAACCGGGCAGTCCAACACGCCAAGCGTAGCAAATTTTTTAACTCAAACCCGAAGGGTTTGGGCGACACGTCAGTGGTTCGCCTGACCTTCGGGTCTTTTTATTTTAAACCAAATTAAACCAAAAGGAGAGGAACAATGCAAAAACATTTGCCCCAACACCCCAAAAGAATTGAAACCGTACACGTAGAAATGCTGGATGGCGAGTTGTGCATTTACGACTGGCAGCGGCTGAAGGTGCATATAACCTCAACCCCAGCGCAGCCAGGGTGTGGGAGCTATGCGACGGCCGGACCACGCCGCAAGAGATGGCGGCCCAGTTGCATGGCGACCTGACCCCGGCCCAGGCCGAAGAACTGGTCTGGCTGGCCCTCAAACGGCTGGAGCAGGCCCACCTGCTGGAACACCCGGTGGTCAGGCCGGCCGGACACAAGGTATATACCCGCCGGGAGTTGCTGGCCCGGTTGGGCGTGGCCGCGGTGATGCTGCCGGTGGTCAGTTCCATTGTTACGCCGGGGCCGGTAGAGGCCCAATCGCCCATGCCAACCGCCACATCCACCCCTGTGCCGGGAGCAACAGCAACACCCACTCCGGCTCCCGGCTCGCAAACATTTGATTGGTTCTTTGGTATTTTCCGTGCATACCACTATATATAGTGAGGCGATTTTTTAAGTAAACTTCGTATAAAATCACAACATCTAGTGTACTTCCAGTGTAGATGCACTATATATCGAGGTTGCTTTAGAAGATTTCATTTGGAGGTACGTATTAACCACCACTATATATAGTATGCTGTACGGAAAATCCTGAAGAACCATTTGATTTTACCGGCGCGGCCCAAATTTTTACTGTACCGGCCGGGGTGACAAGTGTAACCGTTGAGGCTTCTGGCGCGCAGGGCGGTGATGGTATAGGCAGCGGCGGTGGGCTGGGCGGCCGGGTCACCGCAGTTGTTGCTGTAACACCGGGCGAAACGTTAACTGTCAACGTGGGCGGCCAAGGTGGTGCCAGCAACGGTATAGGTGGTTTTAATGGGGGCGGCGCCAGTACCGGGGATGGCGGCGGCGGCGGCGGCGCATCTGACGTGCGCCGGGGCGCCACCCGGCTGGTGGTAGCCGGTGGTGGCGGCGGCGGCGGCACTCCAAGCGGCGGTGCTGGTGGGGCCGGCGGTGGCACAACCGGCGGTAACGGCAGTAACGGTGGCAGTTCTGTTGGTGGCGGCGGCGGCACTCAGGCCGCCGGTGGCACTGGTGGCGCTGGGGCCGGCACAGGTAGCGCCGGCACGGACGGCGCGTCAGGTAGCGGCGGCTCCGGCGGTGATGATGGTGCCGGTTTATTTGGCGGCGGTGGCGGCGGCGGCGGTTACTTTGGTGGTGGCGGCGGCGGCAGCCACTCCGGCAATAGCGGCAGTGGCGGCGGCGGTGGGTCGTCGTTCCCGGCCGGGGCTACCCATACCCAGGGTGTCCGCAGTGGTAATGGGCAGGTGATGATTAGTTGGTAGGTGAATCGCTGGGAAGGACCGACATTTCAGCGCCTTCAAACCTGGTCGGTGTCCGTGGTGGTTCCCAGATGAATCGCTTAGCTGGTGAACCCCCGGTCTCTGAAAGTTAGCCCGCAACACTCGCAGGGAGATATTTATGTCCTTGAAAGAGCAAACGCGCAGTAATGATAAGAGAAGCGTCAAACCAAGGTTGCTGAAGCCCGCTACCGAAAAATTAGATATAGTAGTTCAACAGCAACCCCATCCCGCTGCTATCATTCAGAGAGCTAGACTTGACCTGACTTCGCTGAACTCGTGTGAGGTGCTACAACTTCAGCGTTCGATTGGTAACCAAGCGGTCGGCCGGCTTTTTGCTCAAACGGCCCAACAGCAACCACTTCAAAATAAGGAAAACGACACCGGTCTGCCAGACAAACTAAAAGCCGGCATTGAAAACCATTCAGGCCTCTCTATGGATGATGGGCAACTCCATGACAATTCTGACAAGCTCGCCGAAGTACAGGCTTTGCCATTCACAAATGGAACAGATATCCCTGGAGATCCAGGACAAAAACAGCGCCTATATTCCGCACCCGGTCCTCTGCAGCGGACTGTGAATCTGAATGGCGAGACCAACCCAGCCAACATTTGGCCACAGGTGACAAATTGGGTGCAAAGCCGCTACAAGCGCAAGCAAACTCTGATTCGCTGGGCCGGGGACTCCATTACTCGGAACTATACTGACGCCCAGACCCTGGCGAATGATCTGGATACTGCGAACGCAAAGGGTGGCATGCTGGGCCGTGGCCGGCCGGCTTTTTCCTCTAAACTGACCGCTATCTTCAATCAGACCCAAGGTGGCGCCTGGCATCGGCGACACATCGTTATGAGTTCCCTGATGCGCGATGCAGTCTATGCCACCACCGAAGCTAACATAGCAAGCAACGGCGGCAATCTCCTGATAGCATACAATCACCTTGTCGGTCTTGCAGGCGGCCCCCCGGTCACAACTATTCCGCAGGCGGAAGCCAACCTGGTGTATATTCTACATAACAATCCTGCCAATCTCGTGATTGATCAGGGTGACTGGAATTCCGCCATCGGCGCTTTTGCTCATAACGTAAAAGCCAAACTCGATCAGGATCAGACCGTTGTTTTTCAAGAGTACAAGTTGGATAGAAGAACGTTCTTTGGCAATCTGGTACAGGGCTTCCAGCCTCACATCCAACAGCAGATCGCCGCCTTCTGGGAGAATTTTGAGGAACCCACCGATGTCTCCGAGTTTACCGATCTATTGGAGACCATGTACGACAACGCTGCATTCGATTTGATGTCGAACAAGGCCATGCCGCAGCAACAAAACCTGACCACCATCCTGATGAAAACCCACGGTCTCTTTGTCGCCGCGGCCTCCAGCGGTGATCTCAATACGCTCGTAAATGCCTGTACCATATACATCAACACCGGCACGTCTATCGGCGCCCTAGTGGGGAACAAATCGGTCTACTACAAGGACATTCTGTAGTGCTGAATGATAAGACTGCCCAGACCCAGACTATCTCTTCGGTGCATCCTGGTGAAAAAATGCCAACCAGCCCCTTGCCCATCCTATCCTACACCACCCTCTTACAGGTCAAAGTAGACCGTCCAGGCTGGACGGTTGGACAAAATTTTACGGCCTATGGCCTGCGCTTTGGCCTGCGGGCCAATCACCCGGCGGCGCTGGAACAGGCCGCCCCCCGTTTACCGCTGGGCTGGCAAGCCACTCCCACCGGCGATACCGATGACGCAGTCGAGGTAGATATTTTGTACTCGCTGCGATTGGCTGCGCCAAGTAAACGCAAGGGTCAACGTAATTATCATTTGCTCTACTGCGGCTCGGCTCTGTTGGCCCGCACCCTGGAACTGCCTCAACTTTTCAACACACTGGCGCGGCACGCTGAATTGCTGACCGCCTTCCTGGCCTCGGATTGCCTTTTTGTCCACGCCGGCGCAGTCGCGGTTGGTTGGCAAAGACAGGCCATCCTCATTCCAGGCCGGAGCTTCGCCGGCAAAACCACGCTGGTCAAAGCGCTGGTTGAGGCCGGGGCCGTGTATTACTCGGATGAGTTTGCTGTGCTGGATAAAGAAGGCCGGGTTCACCCCTACCCCCGCCCCCTCTCTATTCGAGGTAACAATGGACAGCCGGGCCGCGAAATTACGGCTGAAGAACTCGGCGGGCAAATCGGGGTTGAACCGCTGCCGGTGGGCCTGATCGTCGTCACCGAGTATCACCCCGAAGCAGTATGGCAACCTCGCAAACTCACCCCCGGTCAGGCATTGCTGGCTCTGATGGACAACGCCGTCGCCGCCCGGTGCAATCTGGCCCACTCGATGCCCATTTTGAAACAGGCCGTTACCGGCGCCGTCGCCCTCAAAAGCAAGCGCGGTGAGGCCGGAGAAGTTGCGCCCCTCTTGCTGGCCCGGCGCGCGGCGCGAAAATCCCTTTGACTACTGGCGAGAAAGTTGAGCAAAAGCAAAGTTGATTTTGCCCACAATCCCGGCGCTGCGCCTCCGTCAAGCAGCGGTGGTTTTCCATTCGTAAGTTGTCAACGGAAAGAATTTTCCATATACAACCGTTCGACCTCCTCGCGAAACGCCAGGGCCGGGATGACGCCGAGTTTGGCGCAGGCCAGGGCGCCGGCGCAGTTGGCAAATTTGACCGCGGCCTCCAGTGTCTGCCCCTCGGCCAGGGCCACGGCCAGGGCCGCATTGAAAGCATCCCCGGCCCCGGTCGTATCGACCACCTCGACTTTGACGCCAGGCACTTCAATCACCGTATCATCGGTCAAAATCAAGGCCCCTTGCTCCCCTCGAGTCACCACGATGGTTTGGACGCCGCGGGTTTGTAGTTGCGCGGCCAGTTGCCGGGTCGGTGTGGGATCGTCGGGGCGCAGGCCGAGCAAAATCCGCAGTTCGGTCTCGTTGGGGGTCAAGATATCCACGTTTTGCAGGATGGTTGGGTCGAGCGGGGCCGCCGGGGCCGGATTCAGCAAGGTGCGAACGCCGTGCTGGCGGCCCAATTCCATCGCCCGGGCCGCAGCCTCCACCGGAATCTCCAGCACCGATAACACGATATCGCTGCGGGCCAACTGCGGCTCGACTTCGTCCACGAAGGCAGCGTCCATCAAGGTATTGGCGGCCATATCGAGGATGATGCCGTTGTCGCCGGCGTGATTGAGGATGATGAAACCAACTCCGGTGGCTTTGGCCGAGGTCCGGCGCAGGTAGGCGGTGTTGACCCCTTCAGCAGCGTACAGTTCCACCGCGATTTCGGCCAGCTTGTCGTGGCCGATGAGGCCGGCAAAGTAGGCGTCGGCCCCCAACCGGGCTGCGGCCACGGCCTGGTTTGAACCTTTGCCGCCGGGGCCCATATCGAAATCGGAACCGCGCAGCGTTTCGCCAAAAACCGGCATGTGGCTGGTGCGGATGGTCATACCGACGGCAAAACTACCCACCACGGTGATGATCGGTCTGGTCATTGGGGTGCTCCTCTCCGGGAAATGAACAATGAGCAATGAATAATGAACAATGAATTCAGGGCTTTGCCAAAGCCGGAATCTGTGTTAAGCTTGCCCAAGTTTAAGCTTGAGGAATTGCTCATAACTACCTCACTGGCCCAAAATCGTAACTTTAGCCTGCTGTGGTTGGCTCAGGTCGTCACTACGCTGGCCGATGTGCTCTATGACGTCGGGGTGATGGTGGTCATCTTTGCCCAGACCGGCTCGGCCCTGCAAACTGCCGGGGTGATGGTTGCCAAAACCCTGCCGCCCTTTCTGCTGGGTCCCTTCGCTGGGGTGCTGGTCGACCGCTATCCGCGCCAACGGGTCTTGATGGCAACAAATCTGCTGCGGGCCGGGCTGGTGGGCCTGCTGCTCCTGTTTGTGCAAGGGCAAATCGTTCAAGTGGTGGGAATTTATGTGGTGGTGGCCGGCCTGGCCGTAGCCGGCGCGTTTTATGAACCGGCCCGCATTGCCATCTTGCCCTCGATTGTTGCCAATGAACAGTTGGTGCGGGCCAACAGCCTGATGATGAGCACCAAGCAGGCGGCCCTGGCGGCCGGCTATGCCTTGGGCGGCCTGCTGATTCTCAAGCTTGGTTTTCAAACCCTGGTGCTGCTGAATCTGGTCGGTTTTCTGATTGCCGCCGGCTCCGTCGCGTTGTTGACCGTACCCAAACGTACCGCCGACGCGTCGCTGCCTTTCCGCCACGTCTCGCTGGGCCGGGATGTGCTGGCTGGCCTGGTCTATCTGCGTGATCATGCCCTGGCCCGGCCGCTGGTCACACTGGAGGTGTTCGAGCACATCCCTCACGGGATTTGGACCGCGCCGCTGATGCTTGTTTTTACCCAGCAGGCCCTGGCCGCCGGCCCGGAAGGATGGGGCTACCAGAATGCTGCCTTTTACGGCGGCCAGTTGCTGGGCGCTACTATCGCGGCCGTGCTTGCCGGCCAGATGGCCCGCCGGCCCGGCCAGATCATCATTTGGAATGCTTTTCTTTTCAGCCTGATGACGATAGCCTATGCCTTTAGCCCCACTCTGGCCCTGACCGTCATCCTGGCGCTCCTGTTTGGTCCCCCTTCGGCCATGCGTGATGTGGCCCAGGACTCGCTGCTGCAAGCCTCGGTGAGCGCCGACATGTTGGGCCGGATTTTTGCGACCCGCTCCATGCTGGCCAACCTGAATTTTATGCTGGCCGGCCTGGCCTTTGCCTGGCTGGCCGACCAGCTTCCGATTCGGTGGGTCTATTTTCTGGCCGGCCTGCTTTATCTGGGCACGGCTTTGTACGCCCTGGCCAGTCCGGCCATTCGCCGCAGCCGGATTACGGCTCCCAGTCCGCAAAAGCATCGACAACCGGCCTGATGTCGTCCATCATCGGGTAGAGGATGGGGCAGGTGACCCCGGCTTTGATATACTCGGCCACCTTGGCCTGGCACTCGGCCGTGGTGCCCACGGCCATCAGGCTGCGGACCACGTCATCGGGGATGACTTTACTGGCCTTGATGTAATCCTCTTCCGTGGCCGGCCAGCTCATAATCGACTGGACTTTGGCCAGCAGCTCTTCATCCACATTGCTGGCCTTCATAATGTGAGGCTCGGTGGCCAGGTAGTAGGCTACCAGCTTTTTGCCTTCGGCCATGGCCGCGGCCGGATCTTTGTCCGACAGGCAGCAGACCAGCAGTTCAGGCCGGTCCACGTCGGCGAGCGTTTTGCCGGCTTTTTTGGCCCCCTGCTCTACCAGACTGACCGCTCGCTTGATGTAATCGACCGAAACCACGTAATTCAGCACTACGCCATCGCAGATTTCGCCGGCCATTTCCAGCATTTTGTCGCCAGTGGCCCCAATGTAGAGCGGAATGTCCCGGGGCGAGGTATCGCCGTAAGCCACGTCCAGCCTGACCCGGTCCAGGTAGACAAAGTCGCCCTGGTAGGTAACTTCCTCCATCGAGAATAGCTGGCGCAGCACCTCGATATGCTCCCGCATGGCCGCCAGCGGCCGTTCCCGCTTGACCCCGACCCGGCCGGCAATCGGTTCCCACCAGGCCCCCAGGCCAAGCATCACCCGGCTGCGGCCGTCGGCGGTTTTGCCGGCCAATTCCCACATGGTGCTCCAGGTAGCGGCAATCACTGCCGGGTTGCGGGTCCAGATGGGCAAAACGCCGGATCCCAGGCGTAGCCTTTTGGTCTGGGTCAAAAAGGCGCTCATCATGACCACACAGTCACGGGCCAGCCGGGTATCGGCCTGCCAGATTTCCGAAAAGCCGCGCTCCTCGGCATATTTGGCAATTTCTAACTCATAGGCAATGGGATGTTTGTCCTGCATATACAGGGCCATTCGTTGAGCCATAATGAAATAACTCCTTTGTTGTGAAATTTGTAAGGATTTGCAGGCTGTATCTTATGCGATTGTGGCTGATGTGGCAAGAGAATAGGGGGTGGATGGATGGATAGTTGGTTGATTAGGTTTATACCGGAAATTCGTAGTAGGAATTGGGTATCTACTAAAATGACTGTATCAACTTTTTCATTTCTATCTCGTGGTTGCCTTCGAAACAATAACCACTTACGAGTTGGTCAAAAACTCGGTGACCTCGGCCAGGGTGGGCAACCCGCCCCGCCCGCCGAGCCGCTGGGCATTGAGGGCTGCTATGGCGCTGGCCAGAGCGGCGGTATCCTGCAACGCATAGCCCCGCGCCAGCCCGAACAAAAAAGCGCCGTGGTAGCTATCGCCGCAGCCGGTCGTATCGACGACGTGGGGCAGCCGGAAGGCCGGCTGGTGAAAGGCTGGCCCGCCCCGCGGGTAAACCCAACTACCCTGCACCCCGTCGGTGATGACGACCAGTTCCGGCCCTTCGGCCAGCAGCCGGGCCGCGGCCGGTTCGATCTCAGCCAGGCCAGTGTACTGGCGGGCAAAGTCGCGGGCGACAATGCAGATGTCGGTCAAGCGGACCAACTGGCTGATCTCCGGGTTGTAGCGGTGGGCGCCCCCGTCAAAGGAGACTTTTACCCCGTGCTGGCGGGCCAACCGGCCGGCGTGCAAACAGGCCAGCCAGTGGCGGCCGTTGATGTGCAAAATTTTGGTCGAGGCGACCAGCTCGGGTGAGATGGCCGAGGGGGATACCTCCGGCGCCGTACTCGGATAGAAGATGATCGAACGGGCGCCGTCGCGCTGCCGGACCAGAATCGATGAGGTGGCCGAGGCCGCGCCCGTTACTCGCTGTAAATAGTCGGTGCAAACGCCGGCCTGCTCGAATTCACTGACGATCAGGTCGCCTCGCCAATCAGCGCCGATGACATCGATCATCGCCGCTCGACCGCCCAGTCTGGCCAGAGCAACCAGGGCTGTGGCGACCGGCCCACCGCCTTGTAGCGTAACCTCCAGGGCCTGCTGCACTTCCTCTTGGGCCGGAAAATGGTCAACCAGGCTGAGGATATCTACCGTCGCGACGCCAAGGCCAATAACATCGAACGCAGGGGCCAATTTCATTGTTGATTAAGCGGCTGCTTCACCGTCCCATTTGGGGAAGGTGAGGGTAAAGGTGCTGCCCCGCCCAAGCTGACTTTCCACCGCAATCGAGCCGTTTTGGGCTTTGGTCAACTCTTCGGCAATCGCCAGACCCAAACCGGTGCCCGGGTTGGTTCGAGTCGCGTCGGTGCGATAGAAACGGTCAAACAGATGGGGCAAATGCTCGGGGGCGATGCCGGGACCCTCATCGCTGACCTGGATGGCCACATAGCCATTGTCAGGTTTGGTTTTGAGCGTTACGGTGGTCTCAGGTGGGGTGTACTTGACGGCGTTGTCAACCAACACCAGCAGCACCTGTTTGAGCGCATCATAATCACCGATGATCGTGGTGGCGGGTTCTGACCGGCAGATGATCGCCCGTTGGGGGGCCAGGAGTTTGGCCTGCTGGCACACATCCTCAAGCAGAGGCTTGAGCTGGACCGGTTCCTGCTTCAGCGGCCGGCCGGCGTCCACCCGGGCCAGCACCAGCAGCTCATTAACCAGGCGCATCAGCCGTTCAGTTTCATCAACCATGTCGTGCAGGATATCGGTCCGATCCTCGGCCTTGACGGGCGGTTGCCGCTGCAACAGATCGATGTTGCCGCGCAGCGTGGTCAGCGGGGTGCGCAGCTCATGGGAGGCGTCGGCCACAAAGCGCTGCTGGGCCTGGAGGGTTTCTTCAACGTGCAAATAAGCGGCCTGAAGCTGGGTCAACATATCATTGAACGTTGTGGCCAGTTGACCGATTTCATCATTTGGACCGGTGTAATCAACCCGCCGGTTAAAGTCCCGATCCTCGCCGATGGCCTGGGCTGTCTGCCGGAGGCGGCTGATCGGTCGCAACGCCAGGCCGGCCAGCAGCCAACCGATCCCAAAGGCGACCAGCACGGCCAGGCTGCTGCCGATGATCAAGAGCCGCCCCAGGGTAGCCAGATTTTGATCCTGATCGGCCAATGAAACTGCTATTTGAAGGATGAGGGGGGTATCGCCCTGGCTCCAGGCCAGGGGCTGGGCATGGATCAATAACCGCTCCGCCTCGATGGCGTCGATTTCGACCCAGGTTTGGCCGCGCCGGACGGCCTGCAAACCGGTCTCACTGAGCGGTAAGGTGATCGAGTCGTCCAGGTTGGGGGTACGCTCCAGCACCTGGCCCGCCGCGGTGCGGATCTGGCCAAAGGTGCCGATCTTGGTGCGCGGCAGTTGCGGCAGCGCATCCAAAGAGCCGCCGGGTGGGATTTTTTCGATAAACCAGTCTGCCCGCCTGGCCAATTCTCTTTTGGACTCATTCAGCACGGTTCGGGCCTGGGTCATATAGAGCATGCCGCTGAAAGCGATCAGCGTCAGCGCCAGAATGAAACTGTATAGCAAGGTTAGCCGCAGCCGGATCGACACGTCAGGTGGCCTCCCGTAAGATATAACCGATGCCGCGCACGGTTTGAATCAACCGAGGTTCGCCGCCGGCCTCGGTTTTCCGGCGGATATAACCGATGTATACTTCCAGAATGTTATCCTCGCCGCCAAAATCATAGCCCCACACTTCTTCTAAAATGCGATTACGGGTTAGAACCTGGCGCGGATGCTGCATTAATAGCTGAAAAAGCTCAAACTCTTTGGGGGTCAGTTCAAAGTATCTATCTCCGCGACGGGTTGCGCGCGTCAGCGGGTTAAGGTATAAGTCCAGAAAAGCCAGCGGCGGTTCGGGACTGGTCAGCCTGGCCCGGCGTAGCAAAGCCTGCAGCCGGGCCAGGAGTTCCGCAGGGGCAAATGGTTTCACCAGATAATCATCTGCGCCCCGGTTCAGCCCTTGAACCCGGTCCTCAACCGCATCACGGGCGGTCAGCATCAATACGGGGATGTTATCGTCAGCCTCGCGGAGACGGGTCAGCAGTTCTAACCCGTCCAATTCGGGCATCAGCCAATCAAGAATGAGCAAATCCGGCGCCGTGGCTCGAAGCTGGGCCAGCGCCTCATTGCCGTTGGTCGCGGTGAAAACCTGAAACCCTTCGTAAACCAGGGTTCGGCGCACCATTTTGAGCAATTTCTGGTCATCATCCACAACCAATACGGTGGTCATCACAACTCCTTTGGCAGATTATAGCCCGGCTTGCTACCCTTGTCTATAGCCCGGCCGACCTTTTCATCGATTTCTCAGCTTTTTCTCAGGTTATTCATGGGAATTTCTCATCTGAGCGGTATAAAGTGACAGTCATATTGGCAAAAAAAAGGCGCCGGACTCGGGCCACGGTTTTTTGACTTTTTCGGCAAATTTGTCCAAGATTATACTTTGGCAAAAATATATGGAAGGGGGGAAACAACGATGCCAAGAACGTTTGTGGTTGTTATCGCTTTAATCAGCCTGGTAGTTTTTGGGGCCGTAGCTGTTGAGGCTTTCAGCACGTTGGTAGACTCCGGCGCATCGCTGGCAACCACGCCGGTGGTCATTGGCGACAACCTTCAAGTGGCCGAAAGTTACAAGGTTCCCGTTGAATTCAATCTGGTCAGGCTGGAAGGTGTACCGTTCACCGAATCGATTGTCAGCCGAAACAAGTCGCTGCTTGACCCCGGCAGGGTTTGCGCAGAACAAACCGAAAACTCCTTCAGAGTAATTGAGTTTGTTATCGTGGCCCAAGATGAACCGGAACGGGGATAACTGGCGTGTTTTTTAGATTCCCAACCAACTCTATCCTATGTATCTCAACCTTAATCATCCTATCTGCCTGCGCCAATAGGGCGGCCATCTCGACCCAATCGACCCATACCCCCTCGCCCACCACCGTTCTCCGGCAACTACAAGCTGAACCTCCCCCGGCTACGCCAACATCTACCGCCACCCCCACCCCGGCGCCGACCGACCCGCCAACCGCCACCCCTACGGCTACCGTCACGTCCACTCCCACGCCGACGCCCACCCCCCTGCACCCGCTTATGATCGAGGCCATGCGCCAACAAAGTTATCCCGGCAGCGAGATCACCATCGAAGAAACCCTGGAAGCCGGCCCAAACTACGACCGTTACCTCGCCTCCTACCTGTCGGAGGGCTTCAAAATCTACGCCTTGCTGACCGTGCCGCAGGGTGAAAAGCCGGCGACCGGCTGGCCGGTCATCATCTTCAATCACGGCTACATCCCCCCGGCTCAGTACCGCACCACTGAACGGTATGTGGCTTACGTGGACGGCTTTGCCCGCAACGGCTACATCGTCTTTCGCTCCGACTACCGCGGCCACGGCAACTCCGAAGGGGAGGCCGCCGGCGGCTACGGCTCCCCGGCCTATACCATCGACGTGCTGAATGCGGTGGCGGCCATCAAGCAGTTTCCCCAGGCCGACCCGGCCCGGATGGGCATGTGGGGCCACTCGATGGGCGGCCACATCACCTTGCGGTCGATGGTGGTCTCAGACGACATCAAAGCCGGGGTCATCTGGGCCGGGGTGGTGGCCTCGTACCCGGATTTACTGGCCCGCTGGCGCCGGGCCAATAATGAGGGCAGCGATATCTTTCCGACCCCGGATCCCAACAACCCGCGCGGACGCTGGCGGCGGGAGCTGTTGGAAATCTACGGTTCGCCCGAGGACAACCCGGCGTTTTGGGCCTCGATCTCGCCCAACTCTTACCTAAGCGACCTGTCCGGGCCGATCCAGCTTCACCACGGCACGGCCGATAGCTCGGTGCCGGTTGAGTTTTCGGAAACTTTGAAAGAGCAACTGGAGGCAGCCGGCCAGCCGGTTGACCTGTATACTTACGACGGGGATAACCACAACATCTCCGTCAATTTTACCACGGCCATGCAGCGATCTATCCAGTTCTTTGACGAGCACGTCAAAGGCGCTGACGGCACCTGAGTTCGGAAAAAATATTATCATTGCACGGGGGGCATTATGAAAGAGTTGAATACATTTCAGAAATATTTTGTCGAGGAGTTTTATGACGATTATCGCGAAGGCCTGTTGAGTCGACGCCAGTTTATTCGGCGGGTAGCCTTTATTACCGGCAGTATGGCCGCTACGGCCTCCACGCTGAGCCTGCTCGGCTGTTCACCGGCTGAACTTCCGGCAGCGAGCGAACCGATGCCTTCGCCCACTTTGCCGCCGGCAGAGCCTACGGCTACTACCGCGCCCACAGCAACAGCCACCACACCCCCAGCAGAGCCAACGGACACACCGGCCCCAACTGAAGAGAGCGCCGCGGCTCAACTCGAGCCGGTGCCGGGGGCGCAAAGCCCCTTGTCCGTACCTGAGGGTGATCCGGCCGTCAACTCCAGCCGGGTAACTTTCCCCAGCCAGGGCGACGAAATTATGGCGTACCTGGCCCGGCCGGCGGCTGAGGGGGTTTATCCGGCCATTATGGTTTGTCACGAGAACCGCGGCCTCACCCCTCACATTGAAGATGTGGCCCGCCGCTTTGCCAAAGCGGGCTACGTGGCTCTGGCGATTGACCTGCTCTCCCGCGAAGGCGGCACTGCCACTCAAGACCCGGATCAGATACCGGGTCTGTTAAGCGGCGTCCCCGCCGAACGGCACGTGGGCGATTTTGCCGCCGGTCTGGCCTACCTGCAGAGCCTTACCGGGGTCGCCGGCGACCGTATCGGCATGACCGGTTACTGCTTTGGGGGCGGCGTGACCTGGCGCTGCGCCGCGGCTTTGCCGGAACTCAAGGCGGCGACGCCTTTCTACGGTCCGGGTCCCGACCTGGAGCAGGTTGCCAACATCAAAGCCGCGGTTTTTGGCGTCTATGCGGAGGAGGATGAACGGATCAATGCCGGTAAGGATGCGCTGGAGCAGGCCCTGATCGAGGCCGGCATCACCCACCAGATGAAAGTCTATCCGGGCGTCAATCACGCCTTCCACAACGATACCGGCCAGCGCTATGACGAAGAGCAAGCCACCCAGGCCTGGCAGGATACGCTGGCCTGGTTTGCCGAATACGTTTGAACATCCGGTCACCAATTCTAAACGGAGTCTGCCAATGAATCTCGCCTCAAAACGTTTCATCATTGCTTTTACGATCACTCTCCTGACCCTTCTGGCAGGAATAATCCTCTTTTTAACAACTCCTCCGGCTGAGGCTCAAGAGGAGTCAATTCAGTCTGAGCGCCCATTTCAATTGCCCTTTGCCGAGCCATCCGGTCCCAATACCTGGCTGATGGCCCAGCCCTACGGCAGCACCACCGGCGCCTACCGGCAACGCTTTACCACCTATGGCGCTTCGGGCGGCATCCATTTTGGGGTTGACCTGTCGGCGCCGTGCGGCACCGAGATTGTGGCCATGGCCGACGGGATCGTCTTTGCTGTGGACGGTCCCTTTGGTTCACCACCGCACAATTTGATGATCGACCACCCCCAGCTTGGTTACGCCTCTATGTACGGCCATTTGTTGGAGGCCCCCAAGCTGCAGCCGGGCGAGGTGGTCAAGCAAGGGCAGGTCATCGCCCGCAGCGGCGACACTGGCGAAACCTGCTACAGTCGCCCGCACCTGCACCTGGAAATTCGAGACCTGGCCCATGTTCGCAAATTCAATCCCCAGCTGCTCATCGACGCCAACTGGGACAACCTGAGCCTGACCGGCAGCTCGAGCCGCAGTTTTGCCCGTGATTTAGACGAGCCGCGACGGTGGCAATCGCTGTATGACCAGCCGGAGGTTCAAACCGGCGGGCCAATTGTCAACGATTTTGCCAATCCCTGGCCGCTGGACTGGGCGAAAAGTCTGCCATTACCCGGCCGCCAACTCACCCTCGTCCGAATGTTGCAGACGGCCGCGCCGGCCCTCCAGACCACCAGCGTGGGCCGCCAGTTGACCGGCGGCGACTGCTGCACCAATCCGACCTGGAGTCTGGATTCTACTCAGGTTCGCTTCATCGACCGGCCCGCGGCCAATATGCCGGTGGGCCTGTGGGGTATCGATGTGACCCAGCCGGAGCCGGGCGCGGCCCTGCTGACGGAGTGGCTGGGTCTTTATAGCCCGGATGAGACGTTGGCGGCTTATCCTGACCCTGTGAACGGCGTCACCATCGTTGAGCGGCTGGCCGATGGCCGGCAGTGGCAAATCGATACTCAGGGAGAACGGCCCAATTTTTCCCCGGACAGCCGGCGGCTGATGTGGACCATCTCTGACGAAGATGCGCCCGCCGACACCCGCCTACAAACCGTTTGGGTGGCCGATGTGGATGGCCGCAATGCCCGGCTGATCCTATCTGCCCGCCGCATCAATGTAGCCGGCTGGCTCACCGGCGAGACGCTGCTGCTGACCCGCCGGGTGGCCGGTAGTTCCGACGAGACGCTGCTGACCCTGTCGCTGGAGACTGGCCGCCAGACCGAGCTACTCACCCTGCCGCGGCCGCGCGGCCTGACCCGTAGCCCGGATGGGCGCTACCTGGTTTATTACGTTACCTTTGAACCGGACACCGGCAAAAACGGCCTGTGGCTGCTAGACCTGGACGCGGCCACGCCGTTGCCGCAAAAACTGCCCTTCTTTGGCGCATATCGCTGGCGAGATAACGAGCGTCTGGTTTACGTTCCCCTGGAGCCCCAGGCCACTGAGCACAACTTCTATGAGTACAACACTCGCACCGGCCAGACGCGGCCGCTTTTCCCCACCGGCACCGGGTTGACAATTGCCAACAACGACTGGCGAGTCTCGCCCGATGGCCGCAAAATTGTGCTGGTGGCGGCTAACGGCGTCGCTCTGGATGGTATTTGGCTGCTTGACCTCGACCAGAATTAAGGGGACGACCTAAACCGGCAACATTTGCAGAAGTTCTGCACAACATCTTCATAATTGCCCGTTACACTGGTGGTTAAGTGAAACCAATCTGGGGAGATCAAACATGATTGAGTTGGACTTAACCGACCTGTTATTGAATGGGCTAACGACCTACGGCGCGGCGACGCTGGGGCTTGCTTTGTTGCTGGGCGCCGTGGGGATGCCGGTGCCGGGAACGCTGCTGGTCATCGCCGCGGGGGCTTTGGTCAGGCAGGAGACGCTGGATGGCCGGACGGCGCTGCTGGCCGGGCTGCTGGGAGCGGTCATCGGCGATAGCGCCAGCTACGCGATGGGTCGCTTTGGCGCCGGCTGGGTTCAGCGCCGTTTGAAGGATTCGACAACCTGGGGGGCGGCCCAGGCTCAGTTTCAGCAGCAAGGTTCACTGGCCGTTTACGCCACTCGTTTTCTGTTTACCCCCCTGGCTATTCCAACCAACCTCATTGCCGGTAGCAGCGCCTACAACTTTGGGCAGTTTTTAAGCTACGATGTGGCCGGTGAATTGACCTGGCTGGTACTGTACGGTGGGTTGGGCTATTCCTTTGGTAGCCAGTGGGCAGCGATTAGCCAGTTTGTGTCCGATTCCACCAGTTATCTGGTAACCGCCGCGGTGGCGGGGTTGGCAGTTTATTATCTACTGCGCCGCCAACGTCGCGCCCACAGCTTTCAGTATCAACCCACTCAATCTTGCCGGGATGGTAACCATTGAGTCGGGGTAAACAAGCCCGTCCCCCAACAGATTTTCGCCAAAATCGCCGCCGGCAAGAAAAGAACCTGCTTTACCTGGTGATATTCGTGTTGGTTGGGGTGGGGACTACCCTGATCGGCTTGATTTGGGGAATGCAGGCCGCCCTGCTTGGGGGCGCTTGCCTGCTGGGTGGCGCTATTCTAATCGGTGGGTTGTGGCTGTTACTGAGCCTGATCCAGAAGTGGGTTGATGAGTAAAGATATTCACCATAGCTTGAATGACTTTTTGGGTTAGTTTTGCACAAAATCTGCACAATTGACTTGTATAATTATCTTATGAACTTCAGCCGACCCGGTGACTTTCACTTGAATCAGGCAAATAGAGCTTGATTTGCTAAATTTCTAAGTTAGGATACAGCCAATGACATCTACCAATGGAAACTCACCGCTGCTCCAAATCGAAGGGATGACCAAAATATACCAGATGGGCGATATCGAAGTTCAGGCTCTGCGGGGCGTCTCTTTGACCGTGCAGCCGGGTGAGTATGTGGCCATTATGGGGGCCAGCGGCTCCGGCAAAAGTACGTTGATGAATATGATCGGTCTGCTCGACCGGCCCACCAGCGGCAGCTACAAAATCCGGGGCACCGAGGCCAGCCAGATGAGCAAAAGCCAGTTGGCCGATCTGCGTAATCAGGAAATCGGTTTTGTCTTTCAACAGTTCAATCTCTTACCGCGGGTCAATGCTCGCCGGCAGGTAGAGTTGCCCCTGTTCTATGCCGGCGTCTCCGGCCGTCACAGCCGGGAACTGGCGCTGAAGGCTCTGGCCCGGGTTGGCTTGAGCGACCGGGCCAGCCACCGCCCCGACGAGCTATCGGGTGGACAGCAGCAGCGGGTGGCCATTGCCCGCGCTCTGGTCAACCAGCCCAGCCTGCTATTAGCCGACGAGCCAACCGGCGCGCTTGATTCCAAAACCGGGGCCGAAGTGATGGCCCTTTTCGACGAACTGCATGACCAGGGGCTAACCGTCATTACCGTTACGCACGATCCGCAAGTAGCCCGGCGCGCTCAACGGGTCGTCACCCTCCACGACGGCAAGGTGGTGAGTGATAAGTCGAATGGGCGCAGGTTGGTTGTGCCGGTGCTGGAGATTCAAGATGAAACTATTTAAGTATCTACAAGTAGCCCTGGAAAGCATTACGGCCCACAAGTTGCGGGCTATCCTGACGATGCTGGGCATTATCATCGGCGTGGCGGCCGTGCTGACCACCATGGGGATTGGCCGGGGGGCCGCGGCCAACATTACCGAAAGAATTGAAAGCCAGGGGACCTATCTACTCTCCGTTTCTCCCGGGGCCACTACCGGCAGCGGCGGCCTGCAGAGCGCCAGTGGTTCGGCCAGCACCCTAACTATTGGCGACGCCGAGGCCCTGATGGACAAGGCGTTACATCCGGCCATTGCTAAGGTTGCCCCGGAATACGCCGCCAATGCCCAACTGGTCTACGGCAGCACCAATACGAATAATCAGGTGTCGGGGGTAACGGCGATTTATGCCAGTGTGCGCAACCTGACCGTGGCTTCCGGTCGTTTTCTGACCGACGAGGAGGTGGAAGCTCAGAGCCAGGTGGTCGTGCTGGGGTCGCGCCTGGCTGAAGATTTGTTTGGGGCTGTGGAGCCGATCGGGCAGAGCGTCCGGATTGGTGGCCAGCCGTTTCAGGTGATTGGGGTGTTAAAGGAAAGCGGTGGTTTTGGCCCCAACACTCCCGACCGGCAGGCTTATGTGCCGATTGGCATTGCCCAGGGCCGGTTGTTTAACGCCCCCCGTTACCGCGGCCAGTACACTATTACCGGCCTCAATGTGCAGGCGGCCAGCGCCGAGGGTGTAGAAGATGCCGAAAAGCAAACAGAAATGACGCTGCGGCTGCGGCACAGTCTGAAGGCCGATGCTGACAACGATTTCAACATTTTCAACCAGGCCAGCCTGCTGGAAACCGCCTCTGATATTACCGCCACCTTGACCATTTTCCTCGGCTCTATCGGCGCTATCAGTCTGTTGGTCGGCGGCATCGGCATTATGAATATTATGCTGGTGTCCGTAACCGAACGCACCCGCGAAATCGGCCTGCGCAAAGCCATCGGCGCGCATGATAGTGATATTTTAATGCAGTTTCTGGTTGAAGCGCTGGTGCTCTGCTTTTTGGGTGGTTTGATTGGAGTGGGCCTGGCCTTTGGGCTGGCTGGACTGCTGGCGCAGGTACCGGCCTTTACCTTCCAGGTCGTCATTCAGTCAGACTCGCTGGCGCTGGCGCTTGGTTTCAGCCTGTTAGCCGGTCTCATCTTTGGCATTTATCCGGCTATGCGGGCTACGCAGCTTGATCCCATTGAAGCCTTACGCAGCGAGTGATGGGGAATTATCAATTATCAATTATCAATTGTCAGTTGTCAGTTGTGAATGTTTAGCCGTTTTCAATGTTTCAAGTTACTGATCACAATTCACAATTCACAATTCACAATTCACAATTGAATCCGGAGGTATTGATGAAAAATAAAAAAGTTTGGATTATTGCCATCGTCATCCTGGCCCTGGCCGGAGGAGCTTTTTACTTCCGGGATGCGCTGACCGGTTTGCTGGACAGCGGCAGCGCTCAGGCGCAGGCCAGCCCAACGGCAGAGAGCATGGTCACCATTCGACCGGGTATCGACGCGGTTCAGGTCAGCGCCACCGGCAACATCCAGTTGGTTCAGCAGCAATCCGCCGTCTTTAAAGGCTCTGGCATCATTGCCGAAGTGTACGTTGGGGAAGGCGATGAGGTCAAAGTGGGCGACCCACTGCTCAAGCTGGATACAGGCGACCTGGATCGGGCCGTACGGCAGGCCGAGTTAGCCCTGGAAGTTAGCCAGAACAAGCTGGCCCAGTTGCTAGAGCCGGCTTCTCAGGCCGACCTGGACGAGGCTTATGCCAGTTTGGCCTCGGCCCAAGAGAATCTGGCCGAACTCCAGGCCGGTCCGAGCGCAGCAGAGATAGCCGCGGCCCAGGCCAGCCTGGCCGCAGCCCAGGCCAGCTATCAGGAGTTGTTGGCCGGGCTGAGTGAGGCCGAACTGACCCAACTCAGTACCGACCTGCACAAAGCTTACCTGGCCCTGGACCAGGCCCAGCAGGCTTACAACGAAATTGCCTACCGGGATGATAAAGGCCGCTCACAGCAGGCGATGGACCTGCAATCGGCCACCATCGATTACGATAAGGCCAAAGCCGCCTACGAGGTTGCCACCGAAGGAGCGTCTGAATCTGAATTGCAGCAGGCCCTGAGCAGCATCAAGCAAGCCCAGGTACAGGTGGAAGACCTGGTAACCACCAAAGCCGAACTGTTGGCCGCCGAAGCGCAGGTGTCCAGCGCCCAGGCCAAATTGACCAGCCTGCTCAACGGCCCTACTGACACTGAAATCCGCGAAATGGAACTATCCATTGCCCAGGCCCAACTTGGTTTGGACGAAGCCCAGGCCAATCTGGATGATGCCACCCTGCGGGCCACCATTGACGGGATTGTTCTATCGATTGAGGTTGAAGTGGGCCAAAAAACAACCTCTGATCTCAGTTCGGCGCTCATTATCGGCGACCTGACCAAGTTGGAGCTGCCGGTCTACGTGGCCGAGGTCGACATCAATAAAGTGAAGCTGGGCCAGCCGGTCAACATTGCCGTTGATGCTCTGCCTGACCAGGTGTTTCAAGGAGAAGTTAGCCGGATTGCGCCGATCAGCCAGGCCAGCAGCGGTGTGGTCAATTACCAGGTGACCATTCAATTGAAAGACCTTGAAATAGAAGATGGCGTTCGGCCCGGGATGACGGCGGTGGCCACTATTCTCAGTGATGATGGGGCCAACACCTGGCTGGTGCCCAGCACCGCGGTGATGGAGTTTGAAGGCCAGAATTACGTGCGGGTCGTCCGCAATGGTCAGCCCAGCCGGGTGGCGGTAAAGCCGGGCGCATCGCAGGGTGAGTGGACGGTGGTTAAGTCTGAGGATTTACAGGCCGGTGATCAGGTGGTAGGCCAGGTGGCTTCCTATGTTGATGAGAACCAGGGGCAAATGCGCGGCGGCATGATGTTTGGCGGCCCGCCTCCCGGCGGTGGTGGCCCTCGCCCCTAATTGCCCAGGTTATCACCTTACCATAAAGGAATTTGTTTATGAGTTATTTGAACATGTTACCCAGATTGACAACGCGGCTGCGTTGGCTAACTGTGTTGGTAATTTTGCTGCTAAGCGGCCTTGTTTTTGGGCCTGCTGCCGCGGCCCAGGAAGATATCCCGACCCTGACCGTGCTGGTAGAAACGCTCAAAATTCGCAGCGGCCCCGATGCCAGCTATCCGGCCTTTGATACGCTGGCCCAGGGCACAAGCCGGGGCGTCATTGGTTACAATGCCAAAACCGGCTGGTGGCAGGTGGTCTCTACTTTCGGCAGCCCCGGCTGGGTGAACGGCGCTGAGGTGGCGGTCAACCAGGCGGCGATTCTGAAATTTGCCGCCCCCGCGCCGCAACCGCAGGCGCAGGCGGCTGTTGCGGACAGTTCGGTTGCCGCCGCCGGGACGATTGTCTTTCAAACCTCGGCTGGGGGCGCCATTTACGCTATCGATCCTGATGGCAGCAACCTTCGTTACCTGACCACCGGCATGGACCCGGCTATCTCGCCGGATGGCCAGCAGGTGGCTTTTGTGCGTTGGGATGGGGCCGAATTTGGCGCGCTCTACACCATCAACCTCGACGGCAGCGATGAGCGGGCCATTGTTGGCGGTATCCGTCAGGCCAAATCGCCCACCTGGTCGCCCGATGGGCAGGCGATCATTGTGTCGTTTCAGCATGGCGGGTTACGCGACCCGGCAGAAATCTGCAAAGAATTCGACCGTGACGATGGTTTTCGCATGCCGGACAACATTGGCCAGGTGACCAAGAGCCGCCGCAGCGCCGACGGCTTTGTATTCTGCTACATTCCCAAAGAGGATCTGCAGTGGGGTCTGCGCCGCATCGAGGTGACTACTGGCCAGTTTGAAGACCTGCCGCACGATCTTTATTCCCAATCACCCACCTGGAATCCGGCTCAACCCTGGCAGGTCGTCTACGACGGGGCCAAAGGGCTGGTGAGCCTGGATTTGAACCTGGGCGCCAGTTGGCTGCTCACCGCCGACCTTGACGACCACACCCCGCTGTTTTCACCCGATGGCAGTAAAGTCGCTGTTACCTACCAGCAGGGTAGCCAAAGTTGGGATATTCAAGTATTGAACAGCGACGGCAGTGGGCGAGTCCGGCTGACCCAAACCGCTTACGTCGAGCTGGTCCAGCAAATTTTGTCCGGCCAGGCGCCCCGTTCCTACCAAAACATCTCGCCGGCCTGGTCGCCCGACGGTTCACAAATTGCTTTTCTAACCGACCGGACCGGCCGTTGGGAAATCTGGGTGATGAACACCGACGGCAGCAGCCAGCGGCCTTTGTTCCCGCCGGAAGCGCTGGCCGGCATCACTTTTCAGTATGATGGCATGAACGAACGGATGCTGTCGTGGCGTTAGAACATCTCTGGCGGTAGTCTTAATAGATCCAAATTTACGTACAACGGCATCCCTATGCCGTCCGCAGTCAAAAATTGGAAACTGTGAGTTTCTCAGGGATGACCAACCCTACCTGGAGTAACCCCGGCAGGCCTGGTAGAGCGCCTCGATGGCCTCTTTGTTCTCAGCAAAATGGTCTCGCACTTCCCGCCGCTGCTCGAAATAGCGGCCGGTTACCTGGCCGCCGACCTCACCGGTAGCCAGCCAGACCGGCGTGCCGGCCCCCTCATCCGGCGAATCGTGGCCGCCGAAGCCCAGGTTGTTGCTCAAGGTTGAGTTGACATCGCCGGGGTGGCAGGCATTGACCGTAATGCCAAAGGGTTTCAACTTTTCGGCCAGGGCGACCGTCAGCATCCGGTTGGCCTGCTTGGCTTGGCGATAGGCGCTATTGTTATTGTACCGGCGGCGTTTGAACTCCAGGTCATCCAGATCAAGGTCGCCGGCCCAATAGCTGGCCACGTTGACCACCCGGGCCGGGGCCGACTGCTTCAGAACTTCGGTAAAGTGCTCGATCATCCAAAAGTAACCCAGGACATTGGTGGCAAATTGCAGTTCGATCCCTTCGGCTGTTTCCTGCCGTGACCGGGGGGTCGCGCCGGCGTTGTTGACCAGCACGTGCAGCGGACCTTGCCAGCGGTCGGCTAGCGCCTGGATGGAGGCCCGGCGGGCCAGGTCAACCAATTCAGACCGCACCCGCTCGTTGCCGGTGGCTTGAATGATGTCCTGCACCGCCTGCCTGGCCTTGGCCTCATTTCGAGCTGCCAGGACGACCGCGTACCCTTTTTGAGCCAACTGGCGGGCAATGGCCTGGCCGATGGCCCCGGTCGCGCCGGTTACAATGGCGACAAGATTCTTTTGATCGGACATAGTGCAGTTTTCCTCCTGACCAGCCGGGAGCGGCCGTTAACGCAGCAGGCGGCGGTGATCGATCATAATACAGGCATCCATAACCACCTCCAAACCGGCGGCCTCCGCTTTGGCCGCAGCCGGCTCATTGACCACGCCAACCTGCATCCAGACGACTTTGGCCCTAATCTGAATGGCCTGTTCAACCACCGGCAGAGCCTCCTCGCTGCGCCGGAAGACGAGCACCAGATCGACCGGCTCCGGCACCGACAGCAGATCGGGATAGGCTTTTTCGCCTAGCGCCTGCTTCAGATGGGGATTCACCGGAATAATCCGGTAGCCGGCCTCTTGCAGATAGGCCGGCACATAGTAGCCGGCGCGGCTCGGCCGGGGCGACAGTCCAACGACAGCCACGGTTTTAATTGTCTCCAGAATCTGAAGTTTCTGGACGTCAATCGAGTTCATCCTCGGCTGGCCCGGCGCATTTTGCCCAGCATCATAAACAAAGCGCCCAGGGCGGTAATAAAAGCCAGGCCAATCTTGGTTACGTCAACTACCGGTTCCACCCGTACGCCGGCGGGGCCAATGCTAATAGCGGCCACGGGTCGCCCAAACGAGAACCCCCCGCCCCCGCCGCCACTGCCAAGTTCGGATAATTCGGCGCTGTTCTGGCCGGAATTGCTGGCCTCGGGCTTGAGGCTGCCCCCGCCGCCAAATCCAACGCCCATGGTCACCGATACTTCTGAGGCGGTAATGATTGTGTACTCACCGGCTACGACGGGTTGGCTAAAGACAGCACCGGGCTGCGCCACAGTGAACAGCTTGTCGATAATCTGACCGGCTTGCTCTTGATCGGGAATAGACTTAACAAAGAGTTGGTTCAATTCATCACTCATGCTGGACTCTCCTTTGTGGTAAAAATAGCAGAAAAGTAACCATCACGAAGATCAGACTAAGGCCCAATAGTCCCACTTGGGCCAGGCGGGTGATATCTATGATGGAGATGCGTTGCACACCTTCACCCAGACGGTCCCTTCGTTCGGCCTGCACGGCAACGGGTCGGCTCCAGACCCAGCCGCCGCGAGGCCAGCGGATAATCAGCGTCCAGGATTGAGGCGTCACCGTAATATCACCTACCGTAACCGGCTGACCTGATGTTGTGCGCCATTGAACTATTTCTGTGAGGCGGCTCATAAGCCCTCCTGGGGCGATACGGGGATAGTTATCTTATTCGGACCTTGCAACAGCTCAGGGCCGGTTCGCCGCGCCGGCCGGCCAGGTCTCCATCACCTGGCGCAGGATGGCGAACTCGCCGATGTGGTAGGCGTTGTGGTCGGCCACCAGCAGTAGTTCCCGCAAAATGGTGTAACCCGGCGCGTGGGGCAGGTCGGCGAAGAAGTCGGTCGTTGGCGCCAGCACCAGTTGCTCCAGGGCGGCCAGATCGGCTTGAAAGGCGGCAATGGTCTGCTGCCACCTGGTGGCGTCGGCCGCTTCAGTTGGGGCCGGCCAGTATTCCGCCGGCCAGGCCGGTGAAACGTGGTTGGGATTGCGGATGAATTCCAAAATGTCCCACTGGGCTATCCGCAGATGCTCCAGCAAATGCCAGGGGGTGTAAGAGACGTTGGGCGGGCGGCGGTTGATCTGGTCCATTGGAAACTCAGCCACGGCCTGCTCAAACGTAAGGTGGGCTTGCCCACCCCGTAGTAACGCCAGTAGTTGGTCACGCATCACCTGGTCTCCTCTCATCTTCCAGACTGTCCAGTAACTTTTGCCACGGCCCGTGCAGACCGGCATCCGTAACGCCATAGTAGACCCGCAACGTGTTGTCCACCCCGCGCTGAACCAGGTCATAGCGGGTCTGGCCGCCGCGGGTATACTTTTTCCACAGGCCGATATCGCCCTGCCACTCCACCTTATTCACCTCAACTGCATTCGCCTCGTACTCGGTTAGGGCATATTGCCACAGCTTTCTGGCCGACTTCTTGGTCACATTATGGACGACGTTGCCGTTCCGCAGGTCTCTTAAGCTGTAGTAGGTGGTACCTTTGCGAACCTCCGCCAGCACAATCTCGACGCCCGTTTTAGGTTCCGTTGAGCCGCCATTTTGCACCGCCAGGCCGGTCCCCGATTCAGGTCCAGTCACCGTCTCGGGCTCCAGGCTCTCTTTGGGGCCGAGGTTTCGTTTCACCAGGGCGACAATCTCATCCCGGACGGCCAGGTCCGTATCGGTTTCATCGCGCACATAGATTTTGTTCTCATCGATGGCATAGGGCGGATCTTCGCCCACCGGCACAGATATCTGTAAGACCTTTTTACCCTGGGTGATATGTTCGTCAATTTCAACTTCCAGCGGTGGGGTGATTTTCTTTTCAACCTCGCTGCGGATGACATCAGCTACTTCAGCGGGTTTGGGTAACCCGATGACCGCAGTTTTGGGATCGGCTGGCAAGCCCACGTAGACGGTCCCGCCATTGGTGTTGGCAAAGGCGCAGATGTCGCAGACAATGGCGTGCAGATGGCCGCCGCGCCGGGCAATCGAGGGATGAAAAGATTGGACGATGCTGGGGCCTTGCTGCCGGGCGGCAATAACGTGGTCGAACGGGGTCTGTTTAGGCCGGTAAGGCCGGGTCCGGTTAAAGTCGTTGCTGAGGAATAAAGCCTTTAACTCCTCAAAGGTTGGTTCGGCCAGTTGCACTTCCGTGACCCGATCACCGACCCCAAGCCGATTTCTGTCGTTGAGGTCCCGGTTGAGGCGGTGGGCATCCGAACCCTGAATGCAGTGCATCCGGCGGGGGTACTCCGGTTTTGAGCCGTTGTAGAAGTTGGCCGTGGTGCGGCGGCGTTTGCTCTCCAGGTCGGTCACTTCCAGGGCGTGCAGATGGGGATCCTGGGTATAGGCAATCTTGGTCTGGCCACCAAAATCAAAACCGAGCATGGCCACGCCGTGGCTGGTGTTGGCATGGGCGGCAATGACCAAACCACCCGCTTCATTGATAATTCGATAGGCGGTGAGCACATCAACCGTAGCCCCCACATTGTTCGAACCCTGATCCAGCCGGTCAGGGGGTACCCGCAGGGTTAATAAAATATGGTCTAATTCGCGGGCGCTGGTTTCCGGCGGAAAGATGCCCAGAATATGAAATCCCAGGGTCGCGGTGAATTCAAAGCCAGGCAGGAGCATAATCTTGTCCGACAGGCGCTGATATTCGGCCAGACGCGCTTGTTCGTTTGGGCTGATGCGATTGAGTCGCTCCAGCAGTTGCAGCTCTTCTACCTCTTTGCGCAAAGCTCTGACTCCGGCAACGGTGTTGTGGTCGGTAAAGGCGATGATATCAAGGCCACAACTTTCAGCTTTTTGGAGAATGTCAAGATAATCAACATTTGGCTCCAGGTAATCCTGGGAACCTGGTGTATGCAAATGCAAATCCACGCGATACCAGTTCAGCTTATCGCGGTTGTTTCGGCGTTTTCTGGTCACGATTAAACCTCGCATATTCAACTGTATTTTGGATAGGCTTGGCCGCACGTACCCCTATCAATCTAACCCGGTTATGTTCCAGATATCAGTTCAGGCCGATTTCTGGGGTAGAAACCATAACCAGGGGGGAACATACTGCCCAACAAGTAGCTTTTGAGCGAGGGTTCCTGGTTGCCAGGAGCAAAAACAACCAATATTGCGGGTGGTAATTTTCTAATAAAGGAGGCAGTCAGCTTTGGTGACAGCTAAGAAACAACTCAAGCAAAACTTACCACGGTTTAGAGTAATTCAAGTGAGCTGGCCGGCCGTTCTGCTCAAATGAAATAAAGGCCGCCCACTCTCACGTGCTAAAAGAATGCTGCTTCGCCCAACGCTGACTTCTAATAACGTTACCTAACACAAAATTTGTGTTTCTGTAAAAGATATTAGAGTTGCACCCGAAAATACCTGGCCAAACAATGGAACCCAATTAAATGAGATATTTCTGGTGAGATTACACCTCCTGTTGCATAACCTGGTCTCGAACCTGGTTAACACTATCGACAATCTTTTGCCAGTTGAACGGCTTGAGCACAAACTCGTTGGCGCCCGCGTCCAGACAGTCCCGGCGGCGGTCAATCGCCGAGGTTATAATAATCGGTAGCGCTTGCCAGACCGTACTGCTACGGACAGAGGCAATATATTTGAGGGCGTCCTCACCGTTCAAATGAAAGTCCAGGATCAGGAAATGGGGGGTTTCGCGGTTCAACAATGAGATAATGTCTCCATTCACAATATTGTTGGTCGAGGCCGTCTGGAAATTTTCCAGTTGTAGGACTGTTTCCAGCAAGTTGCAGGTGATCTTGTCATCGTCCACTACGAGGACTTTTAGATTATCCATTGGTTTTGAACCAGGTTGAGAGCCAGAAATTTGTAATGTTGACATCTTGAATTATACCATTGGCTTGATGGCGGTGCAACCCATATTTTTTAGGTGAAGATTTGAAGTTCGGCTTGGTGAAGGTGAGATGGTCGATACCGGAATGGGCCTGATAGCGTTACCGGTAAGAACAAAAACAACAACAAAAAAGGTACACTAACCAATAGCGGCCCGATCATTTTGAGCCACTTCTGGTGCGGTGTACCGCGGACCTGCTGCCAACGGCGATCTCCCTTGGGTATGAAACTTGGGGGATTAAGTCTGGACATCATGACGCCTCCTGTCCTCTCCAGCCTGACGATAGATTGACTTTTTAAAGAGCTGTTTTAGCTTAGTTTACCACCCTCGGGTTTGAATTCAGTTTGAATTGGTTGAACTTCCGTGTATTTTTTCGCAAGAATCTGGATTGACGGCCCCGCCGATGGCTTTGTGGGCGCCATGATGGTTAATAATCTTCTGTTTTCAAGCCAGCACATTCTCAAAAAATATGCTATAATCTTTGTTAACTTGGAGGTGTGAATTATGACTTTGTCTCGTTCAGGAAAATTAAAAGCGCTGCTCAGGGAAAACGCTGCTCAACCAGAAAAGCCTGGCTTGGGGCCGGCTGTTGAGCAAGCCCCGATTTCTATCCCCGCCCCCGCGCCTGGCGGGGACGTTGGTAATTCTTTGCTTGAATTATTGCAAGAACCTCGAACCATTGAGGAAACTCGCATCCCGCCCTCTATTCTGGCCGACCTGGCCCTAAAAAACCTTTACTTTGGCGGTATGATGCGCGGAGGCGCCATTGCCGAGGCCATGCACCTCCATTTCAGCGGCGTAGTTGAGCCGGTGCTGCGGGGCTTAAAAGCCGATCACCTGGTCGAAGTGACCGGCGGGAGTAGCCTGAGTCCGGCCTCATATCAATACTCCATTACCAACAAAGGGGGCGAACGGGCCAGAGAATTGCTGCATCGTAACCGTTATGTCGGCCCCTGCCCGGTAACCCTGCGCCATTATATCAGAGTAACCGAGCTCCAGGCGCAACGGCGTTTTCTGGTCAAGGAAGCTGATGTCCGGGCGGCGATGAAGGGGCTGATCTTATCTGACGAGGTGATTGAGCAGATTGGTCCGGCCGTGAATTCGTATGAGTCGTTATTTATTTTTGGCCCGCCGGGGAACGGCAAAACCAGCATTGCCAAAGCCATCGGTTCGAACCTGTTACCGGGCAACGTGATGGTGCCCTATGCCATATTTGAGGATGGCCAAATCATCAAAGTGTTTGACCCGGAGACCCACCGGGTGATCGAGAACGAAGTGGATCAGTCCAATGAGGCCGGCAGCCTTGATAAACGCTGGGTCCGGTGTGGTCCACCGGTGGTCATTACCGGCGGGGAATTGACTTTACAAGATTTGGATCTGGCCTGGAGTGATACCAATCGATACTATGAGGCCCCGTTCCAGTTGAAGGCCAACGGAGGCATGTTGATGATCGATGACTTTGGCCGCCAGCGGGTAGAACCCCGCGACCTGCTGAACCGCTGGATTGTGCCGCTGGAAGAAGGCATCGATTATCTTACCTTTCATACCGGCAAGAAATTTCCGGTGCCGTTTGAAACTTTACTAATTTTCTCGACCAACCTGAACCCTAACTCGCTGGTAGATGAAGCCTTTCTGCGGCGCATTAGCCATAAGATGGGGGTTGATAATCCCAGCCGGGAGCAATATCGGGCCATTTTTATCGACGTGTGTAAAGCCAGGGGCCTCGACTTCAATGCTCAAACATTTGAGTATCTGCTGCGCAAATATTATGATGGGGTCAATCGTCCGCTGCGAGCCTGCCATCCCCGTGACCTGCTCAAACAGGTGGTTAATTTTGCCATCTACCGCGGCGAGCCGCCGGCGATGACCATCGAGCTGATCGACCGGGCCGCCCGCTCTTATTTTGCCGAGTTGTTTTAATTGTCGGCAACTTTCGGGTTGGAAAAAATCCACGAACTCAAACCGGGGCCGGACTACGGTTCCCTGGCGGTGAACTCCACTTTAACTGTAAACTCATTCCCAACCGTAAGCGTGTTGGCAAAGTTGGGTGGGTCGATGCCAAAATCGGTCATGCGCAGTTGGGCCGTAGCCACGCCGGTGGCGGTATCCCCGACTAGTTTAGCGGTGACGTCAAACGTGACCGGCCGGGTCACTTCGCGAATGGTCAAATCACCGCTCATTTTGAATTGCACCTCGTCGCCTTCGGTGTAGGAGGTAGGCCCGTTGGCCAGGCCGGTTGCCACAAACTCGGCTAACGAGAACTTGTTGAATTGCGGACCGTTTTCGCGTAGCCACTGGTCCCTGAGAGATTGATCCGACGTTAAGGTAGCCAGATCAACCGTGAAGCGGTTCACGCCCAGCGGGTCAGAAAGGTCGGCCAGGTTGATTTGCAGTTGGCCTTCAATATTTTGAGTTGTACCGATAGTATCAACCAGCCCCAAATTGATCCCGTACTTGTCCAGCGCCCCTTGAAAAAACTCTTCGTCCACAATGTAAGAAGCCCGCGACTCCTCTGGCACAATCACAAATGTGCGTAAGCCGGTCGCCTCGGCCTGGCCGCTGTCTGCCGCCGGGGGAGCAGGCAGGGGGGTGGGGGTCGGCGGCGGGGTTGGGGTTGGCGCTGGCGCGCCCCCACAGGCGGCCAGAACAAAGATCATCAGCGCCCATAACGGCTGCAGCGATTTTGAAATCATAGTCCTGAACATTGGTTTGCCTCCTCGAATGAACTGTATCTCGCCTCACTGTTTGCCACTAGCTCCAACGGCAATGCCTGCCGGCAGGTAATCTGGCAGGGTGTAGCCGCCCCGGCCGTACTGCCCCAGCAGCACCCGGACAAACATAGAGTAGAAGCCTTCGTGGCGGATAGTAGCCGTGGCCTCTTGAACCACCAGCCCCGGCGCAAAACCATAACCCAAAAACGCCTCAACAAAGGCCCTGTCCCGGCTGAGGATGTGAACCGGAGTGTCAAAACTATCGCTGCGCCGCGACACCTGCTGAGGCTGGTGATCGCCAATTAGAACAAAGATCGAATCGTCATTACCTGTTTTTAGAATATAATCGGTCAAAAACTTTAACTCATAATTAATGCTATTGAGATAGTTTTGTCGTTTCCCCTGGTGGGGAATGGGGTCGGGCAGGGGGATGTCTGTTGGCTCTGCCGGTTCGTTGAGCGTCCGCCAATCGTCAACCAGTTCCGGTAGGGGCGTCCACGGGTAGTGCGAGTTTTGGGTAATAAAAAAGAAAAAGAAAGGCTTGTCCAGCGTCTTGAGAATGGCGTCGTGGGCATAAAAAAGGGCATATTGGTCGGGTGGCGACGGCCCCCAACCGAAATGCGGGCCGCTAAAATTGAGATCGCCATAGTTAGGCCAGCGGTCGACGCCGTAAAAGTTCTTGTACCGCAGCCATTCCGCCTGGTCTAGCTCAACCGATAGCGAAGAAAGACGGATATATTCGTACCCCTGGTTTTTGAGGTAGTGACCCAGATCGGGATAGGCAACGGACTGGTATTGATCCAACAAAGCTAAAAACTGTGGGTGGGTGTCGACGCGCAAACCAAACAGGGTGCTGGTGTACGACATCCACGAACCGCCGCCCCAGGTAGGGGCTTCACTCAGGGTCGAGGCTACGTGCCAGTTGTGCTCCTGCAATTGGCTCTGCAAATCGGTGAGCAGGGCCGTGTAAGCCTGGCGATAATCTGGCCGTTTGTACAGCACGCTGCCATACGATTCCACAAAGATCAAATAGATGTTGGGTTTGTGCAGTAGGCTATGGCTGGCGTAGTTGTAACTGTGCTGGGCCAGGGACTCGTCAAAGGTGTGGACGCGTTGATAAACCGCCATCGAGTCGATAATGTTCTGGCGAATTTTGTAGGTAAAGCTGCTGACCGCCATCTTGGGGCTGGCCAGGGCGGCCTGGTGGGTGATGATGGCGGCCACAACCAGGAGCGCCAGCAGACTCACACCAGCCTTTGACCAGCGGCTCAAACGCTCCACGGCTACCCCGCCGATCAACCCGCCCATGAGCGCGCCAATGATAATGACTCCGGCTGTCAAAGCTGCGCTGGCGGCCAGGTAGAGGCTCAGCGGCGCCTGCAAATGCCGCGCCACCATCGGCAGGCCATCAAGGGCCAGTTGAAAATGGCTGTAAAACACCGGATCAACCTGGTATAGCGAGAGCATCACGCTCTCATACACCGCGTAGGCCAGCGCCGCAAAATAGACCAGAGCAAAGAGCCAGCGGAAGATCCGGCGCTGGGGGGAACGGCGTAGCCAGGGCAGGTGCACCCACAGGGCGACGAGCAGGAGAATTTCGGCGTTGAGGCGAAATATGTCAAGGTTGTTGCGCCATAGGAGTAACTGTTTGATGGTTTCATTCAAACCAGAGATTGAGGAGGTCTGCAAGGGTAGAAAATTGGTCGAGTCTCGATTGAGCAGGTATAGCGGCAGGAACAGCAGCAAATTCAGGGCCAGATAACAGCCCCAGAAAAGCAGGTCCGGCTGCCCGGTGAAGAGTACTTTGCCGAGTTTACTTGCTCTTAGCGATACGATGAGGCTATTACCAGGATTTGTAACCCACATTGGCGTCGTTGTCTCTCAAAACCATAAAGCTGTCAGCGGTTCTATGCTGATCGAGCGGGATACGTCCTACTTCGGTATCGTTGGAGAACAGGGCCAGGTGCGTGTTAGCGGTTTGGGCCTGGCTGATAGGGATACGCCCGACTTCCACCCCATCCACCACAACAGCCAGATGATATTGCGGCGTTGGGGTCGGGGGCGGCGGCTCCTCCTGAGCGCCCTCTTTGACGGCATATTGAAAAATTGGACTGACCACAAGATTATGGCTGAGCCGGACCCCCAACTTGTGGACCGCGTCGCTGAATTGTGGTCCGGCCGCGACCGCAGCCACCCAGATAGAGTCGGGGCCGCCCTCGCCAGGCTTTATTCGATGGTCCTCATTCAGGACAAATTCGGCGCCTATCTGCTCCTCTTTTGTTTTAGCCGAGAAACCTTCCTGAAAGTAAGGCGGCTGCCCCCCGGCGGCTAGCTGCGCCGGGGCGCCGGGGTAACGCCAGTGAATCAATTTATCAGGGAGGTATTGCCCGTTCTGATCGACGACTTTAGGTCGCAAAACGGCGTCGCCAACGGTCACGTGAAAGCCGACCAGTCGCCAGCAAGCCTGACCGGCCGGCGTGACCTCCCAGCCGTGCCGCTGGTCGATTGCTAGCGGGGTGACATAGCTGACGATGTCGTTGAAGGTGTGCAGGCGAGGCACATCGACCAGCGAGGCGTGATTCGCCGGCCGGGCATCATCGATAAAATATTCACTCATCGGCGCCGGCGGCGGCGCCGGCGGGAATTTGACCGCCCAATCCTTCCAGAGCTGGGTAACTTCCTGATAGTCGCCGTGGAGTACCCGGTCAATCCCCACGTTGATGTCGCCATCCTGGTTATCGAAGCCCGAAGGCATGAAACCCCAGCCCATATAGCCGCTGGCTCCGTTGTCAAACCAGTAGCGCATATTCTCGCGGAAGAAATTGGCCCGCTGGCCAGGCCGGCCAGCTTCCTCGATGATGAAAGGTTTGTTCAGGCGCCGGGCCAGGTCCCGGTCGACTGCAGAGATGGGATCATAGTCGTGGATGGTCACAAAGTCGAGGTGCTGGTAGAGCCGGGCCGGTTCGTCGTTGCCAGCCTCGTTCTTGAACTGAATCACCGGGGTTGAGACAATCCCGGCGCTGATCATATGATTGGGATCGATCGCCCGGATCTCTGCGGCCATATTGTTGCAGAAGTTGATGAAACCGTTGTGATCCGGATAGTTGCTACCCTCGTTGGTTAGCTCCCAGGCAAATACAGCCGGATGAGTCTTGAAGGCAGCTACAACGACCCGGACATAATCGAGGAAGGGACCCCGGTAAAGGCGGGCATAAAAGTCGGGATTGAGGACCTTATTCCAATGCTTGTCGTGGTACAGGTAGGTCTGGTAGTTGGGGGGGTCCTGGAAAAACGACCAGTGCTGCAACTTGACCGACTCAAAGTGATCGGTCAGGCAGACGATCACGCGTTGCTGGTAGGTTACGGCATTGTCTAAAACGATCCGCAGCCGGGCAATTAATTCTGCATCCCTAACGCTGAAAAAGGGTAGAAAGATGCGGATCACCCGCGAACCGACCGCCTGGGCTTCCGCCAGAACCTCGGTGCGCTGGGCCACGGTCGAGAGGGGCAGGAAATCGTTAAAGCCGTAATGGGCCAAGCCGCGAATATTAAAACCGACGAATTTGAACTCATAGCCATCAATTTCAAAACGGTTGCCGACTGCCCGCACATACTTGGTTGTTGGTTGCATCTCTTATCCTCCGCTTGCTGGATGATCGAGCCAATGGATGGTTTTCTGGACTATTTAACCATTGCTGAGATAAGTCAAGGTTATGAGCTTTAAACTATACGCTAAAATTTAACATACGGCAAGAGATCAAAACCCTTTGCCAGAGGGCATGGGCAAAATCGACCTTCGCGGAAGCGATCAGCCGGTTACAGGCTCATAAGAAGTTTCAGCTAAGACTAAATGCAGATTTTGCGGGGACGCGGGGAAAAATAATGAGGCAAAGTATGGTTGAGAATATTCATCCCAGTACCCTACCCACCGACAAGATGAAACTAACCCTTAGCGGGCAGGGTAAAGGTAACGGTTGTGCCCTTTTCTGGTTCACTGTTTATCCAAATCCGCCCGCCATGCTTGGCAACCATCTCCTGGCACAAGATCAAACCCAGCCCTGTCCCTTTTTCATAGGCGGTGCCGGAGGTGGTATGATGAACATCGATTTTGAATAGTTTATCGATATCCACCTCACTCATGCCGACGCCTGTATCGGTTACGCTTATCTGAACCCACTCTCTTTCCGGATTTTCGCACGAATTGCCGTTCCGCCGGACCGAGAGCGTTACCTGTCCCTCGGCCGGGGTAAACTTGAGCGCATTGACCGTTAGATTGCGGATGATGGTGTCAACCATAAATTCATCGGCATGAACATACAGCCCGGTCTCAATCGTATTGACCAGCCGAATATTCTTACTCAGGGCCATCTCTTCGAGCAAGGTCACCGTATGTTCAGCCAGGGTATGCAGCTCAACCGGCGCGGGGTCAAAATCGATCCGGTCACGTTGCAGCCGGGACCAGGTCAATAAATCCTCCAGTAAATTATAGGTATTCCGGGCTGATTTGTAGATGCTTGCCGCCATTTCCTGCATATCTGTTTTGGATAAAGTCTCCAGCCGCGTCATCATCCACTTGGCATTGCCCAACATAACCTGAAAGGGATCCTTGAGATCGTGGGAGATGATCGAGAAAAGTTTATCTTTATCATTATTGGCTTTCTGCAGGGCTGCCTCAGCAAGTTTACGCTGGCTGATTTCGTTTTCCAGGGCTGTGTTCTTGGCATTTAACTGGCTAACTAATTCTTCCAACTTGACTCTTTGGTGGTAAAGGTCGAGAAAAACTCCGACTTTGCTGAGTAGGATTTCGCCCACAAAGGGCTTGCTCAGAAAATCAACGGCTCCGGCGTCATAACCTTTGCGGTGATGATACTCGTCGGAGTAGATGGCGCTAACAAAGATGACCGGCAGGCAGGCGGTGCTGGGATTACCGCGCAATAATTCTACCAGCTCGTACCCATCCATCTCCGGCATCTGCACATCGATAATAGCCAGACAAAAATCATGCTCCAGGGTTAAACTCAGGGCCTCAAAACCGGACGTTGCCTGAAAAACTTGCACCTCCAGCTTGGCCAGGAGCCTTTCTAAAACATACAGATTTTTGGGCTTGTCATCAACGATCAAGATTTTTGGTTTTACCGGATTTTCATTCATGGTAAATTCCTTGCTCTACAAAGCTGAGTCAAGAAGGCTGATATTTCGGCCAATGAAAATATTTGGTCAACTGTGTTTTGGCGAATAGCCGAATAGGGCATGATCTTGGAATCGGCTGTCGCCGGATTCTGGGCAATGGTCAGACCCCCCTGGGCCTTGATTTTTCTTAAACCGGCCGTGCCGTCATCATTGGCGCCGGTTAAAATAATCCCAATCAGGCCAGACCGGTAAGCGTCTGCAGCCGTTTCAAAAAGCACATCGATAGAGGGACGAGAGTACCGCACCTTGGCATCAATGGATAGCGACAAGGTTTTATCTGGCTCTACCAGCAAATGATAATTGGCCGGAGCAATATAAACATAGCCGGATTTGATGGGTTCACCGTGATCCGCTTCCTTCACCCTCAGTTGACAAGACTCATTCAATGTAAAAGTCATCAGATCATCCGGCGTAGGCAATCGATGGAGCACGACCAGCAGCGGAAACCTGAAATCGGCCGGTAAGGGGGCCAGTAGTTTTTGTAGAGCGTTTAAGCCGCCGGCTGAGGCGCCGATGACAATTGTTTCATAATTCATTGCTGGGCCAATATTCAACTAACAAATTGGGGAATGGCCTGCTTCTGCAGTTTACATTGATAGATTCTTTCTCTGGCGGCAAACTCTTCAAAATCGTGTTCAACTTCGGAAAACTGAACAGTTTCCTTACCGCCTAAACCCAGGAAGCCGTTGTAACACAAACTATCTCGAAACATTGACAACGCCCTATTTTGCAGGGACCGGTTAAAATAGATCAACACATTCCGGCATATAATCAAATGCATCTCGGCAAAGGCGCTGTCGGTGGCCAGGTTATGATTGGCAAAAGTGATATTGTTTTGCAGAGAAGCATCGATAATGATCGACTGGTAGTGGGCCTGATAGTAGTCGGCCAGTGAGCTGCGTCCGCCCGCTTTTTGATAATTGAGGCTGTACTCCTTTATCCGTTCCATGGGATAGATTCTGGCCCTGGCCTTTTCCAGAGCAGCATCGTTGAAATCGGTTGCATAGATGTTGGCCCGATTATAAAGCCCTTCCTCTTTCAGCAGAATAGCCAAAGAATATACCTCTTCACCGGTGGCGCAGCCGGCCAGCCAGACATTGATGAAGGGAAATGTTCGCAAAAAGGGTAATACCTTTTGGCGTAGGGCTAAATAAAACCACGGATCGCGAAACATCTCCGTGACCGTCACCGACAGGTCAAAAAAGAGAGACCTAAAGGTTGACTCATTCCGTAATATCCGCGGGATCAAATCCGAAATTGTCCGGGACTCTGTTTTGGCCAGGTGGTGCAGCAGCCGGCGTTTGATCGAGGCCTGGCCGTACTGCCTGAAATCGTAGCCATATCGTTGATAAATGGCCTCTAACAGCAAATTGATCTCAATTTGTTCTAGGTCTACGTTATTCACGGGTTTACTCTTTTTATAAATTAATTGCGCTATTGGTAAAGCCACACCCGCAGCATCGAAAATAGCCGGTCGACATCGATCGGCTTGGCCAGATAATCATTCGCCCCCACCGCCAGGCACTTCTCCCGGTCGCCTTTCATTGCCTTGGCCGTGAGCGCTAAAATGGGTAAGGCAGCCAACTGCGGCTGCGACCGGATCCGCTCGATGGCTGTAAAGCCGTCCATCACCGGCATCATGATATCCATCAACACCAGATCAACCGGCTCTTTGGCCAGCAAATCCAGCGCCTTCTGCCCGTTTTGGGCAATTCTCACGATCATCCCCTTTTCCGACAGCAGTTTTGACAGGGCGAAAGAATTACGCACATCGTCATCCACAACCAAGACCTTTTTGTCCTTGAGCAGGCCATCGTGGTTGTACAACTGCTTGATCGTTTGCTGTTTGTCTGCTGGCATATCGGCGACTACCCGGTGCAGGAACAAAGCCGTTTCATCCAGCAACCGTTCCGGCGATTTAACCCCCTTTACAATCACACTGTCGGCATATTTCATCAATTCCAGATTTTCTTCGGGGGTCAAATCTCGGCCGGTATAAACAATCACCGGCGACCTGGCCTCGCCTTTCTGCCCGTTCATTTTGTTCAATACCTCAAATCCGGACATATCAGGCAGGCTCAAATCCAAAATGATGCAGTCAAAATGGCGGCTTTGCAGCAAGTCAAGGGCCGCCTGGCCTCGCTCGGCCTCGCTAATCTGTACGTCGCTGCCCTCCAGCAGCTTTTTGATGCTGTGTCTCGAGTTGGCATCATCTTCCACCAACAAGAGAGTTTTTATCTCGCGGGAGATAAATTGCTCGATTTTTTCGAACGGCTTTTCCAGATCAGCCCGGCTGACCGGCTTGGTCAAATAACCAATTGCCCCTTTGCGATAGGCATCCAGGACTTCCTCCTCCACGGACATAATATGCACCGGGATATGGCGCGTGGCCGGATCATTCTTTAACACCTCCAGGATATGCCACCCACTCAGGTCAGGCAGGTTCAGGTCAAGAATGATCGCTTCGGGCTTGTATTCTTTAACCAACGCCAGCCCGGTTTGACCGGCGCCGGCAATGAGACATTTGAACCCCTTTCGGTGGGCAAAATCATACAGGATTTTGGCAAATTTGGGGTCGTCTTCGATGATGAGCAGGGTTTTGTCGTCAGCCGTCAGTTCAGCCCGATCATCCGGCAGGAATTGGGCCGGCAGCAGGAGGGAATCGGAAGCAGGTATAGGTTTAATTTCTACCTTCTTTTGGTTTCCCCTGAATTCAAGGTCTGGCTCGGCCGGCCTGACGCCAGCCTGTTTGTTGTCTGCTTCATCCTCTTTACTCCCTAACGGCAGATACAGGGTGAAGGTACTGCCCCGGCCTACTTCACTCTCCACCCCAATTTGTCCCCCAAGCTTGGCCGCCAATTCTCTGGAAATCGATAAGCCCAGGCCGGTGCCGCCATACTGCCGGCTGGTGCTGCCGTCGGCCTGCTGAAAGGCTTCAAAGATGATCTTCTGCTGGTCAGGCGTCATGCCGATGCCGGTATCCGTAACGCTGATGGCCACGGCCTCGGCCGGACCCAGGCCGCTCCGGGATAGGTCAACGTCAGCAGCCGGTCGGTAAATATTCAGCCCAACCTGGCCGGCGTTGGTAAATTTGAAGGCATTGGATAACAAGTTTTTGATGATTTGCTTCACCCGCTGGGCGTCGGTTTTGATTGTGGCCGGCAGGTCATCGGCCAGGGTCAGGTTCAGCTCCAGCCCCTTTTCTTCGGCCACGGGACCAAATTGGGCCTGAATCGTCGTCAACAGGTCGGCCAGCGGCGTCGGCTCAAAATTGAAGACCATCTTGCCGGATTCTACTTTAGACAAATCCAGAATGTCATTGATCAGGTTGAGCAAATCGCGACCGCCGCTGTAGATGATCTGGGCCGATTCGACCTGCTCGTCCGTGAGATTGCCGCCTTCGTTGTCGGCCAGCATCCGCGCCAGAATCAGCAGGCTATTCAACGGCGTGCGCAACTCGTGAGACATATTGGCCAGAAACTCCGACTTGTATTTACTGGCCCTGGCCAGCTCCTCAGCCTTCTGTTGCAGCTCTTGCTGCGCCAGCTTCAGCGTTTGATTCTGCCGGTCCAGAGTCGCCTGCTTGTCCTGTAACACCCGGCTATTCTCTTCCAGAGCGGCGGCCTGCTCTTCCAGTTGGGCATTGGTGACTTCAAGTTCGGCCTGTTTCTCTTTCAACTTGGCTTCTGAGGCTCTCAGGCTTTCGGTTTGCGTCTCCAGCTCCTCATTGGCCACCCGCAACTCCTCGCTCTGGGCCTGCAACTCCTCTGCCTGTTGTTGAGTCTTGAGCAGGAGTTGGTCAATGCGCGCCCGAGCCTGGGCCGTGTTAAAGGTGATGGCGATATTGTCCAGGGCGACCTGGATGAAGTTCAATTGGACCGGGTCGAATTCGCCCAATGTCCCCAGTTCGACCACACCCATCACTCGATTTTCAAATGTGAAGGGAAAGACGGCAATATTTCTGGGGGGCGTTTCACCCAAACCTGAACTAACGGTGATGTAGTCGGTTGGCACATCGGTTACGATCAGGGGTTGCTTTTCCAGGGCGGCCTGCCCGACCAACCCTTCACCGAACTTGAAGCAACCGCGGCCTGTTTTGTTGTGGTAGGCGTAGCTGCCGGCCAGACTCAGGCGGTGATCTTCGACGATGTACAATGCCCCGATCTGGGCCTGGAGATAGTGGCATAGCTGTTGAATAATACTGGTCGCCAGCGAAGGAATATCGTGCTCGCCCTGCATTCTATCGTTCAGTTGGGCCAGCCCGGTTGATTGCCAGATTTGCTCCTCCAGCGCTTTGTTAGTGGATTCAATCTGGGTCCTGGCCTGCTGCTCCACTTCAATCATCTGGCGCAGATTGCCGGTCATTTGATTGAAGCTTTGGGCCAGTTGGCCGATTTCATCCGTAGTTGTCACCTTTGCTTGCAGGGAGTAGTCGCCCGCCGTTATTTGTTCGGCCACGGTTTTAAGGTTGCCAAGCGGTACGGCCACTTTTCTCCAGATAAACCAGGTCACGGCAGCCACAGCCAACATGGTCAGAAATGAGAACAAGACCCCCATATTTACTGTCAACTGTCGTTGGAAGCTGACCAGTTCGCCTACTTTGGTTGAGATGGCCAGAGTGGTGTGCCCGTCTCCATCGATCATCAGCGGGGTGTAGGCCAGGGCGCGCGGTTGGTTATCGGTAAAGAACACAATCTCTTCAACAATCACAGTTTGTCCACTCAAGGCCATTTCCACCGCAGTTTGATCAAGCACCCGTCTAACGTCTGCATCCGGCAGACTCTGCTCTGCGCTCCCGTGTTCATTTATGGAGCGAAGCCCGGTTTGGGCCACAACTTGGTCGTCATGAATCAGGGCAAGCTGAACTTCATCCCGAGAGAAGTTGATCTCTGTTAAAAACTCATCATTAATCTCGCGGCCTGCCAGCAGCGCGCCAACAATAGCCCCCGAGGTATCGCGCAGAGGAACGGTTGCCGCCAATAACAGCGCCGGCTCCTGCCGCTGTTTATCACTAACGATTTTGGTCTCTTCGATGCCCAACAGGCCCAGTGCAACCAGGTCGTCTACAGCCGGTCCATCTATAACTTCTGCCGTGGTAATCAAACGCGCGCCATCGGTATCGACCACGTCTACATAGTCAAGGTCAAGGGCGCCCCTGCCGGTCAAGCTGATGGTCCACAGTGTATCCGCATCCCGGTTTGTCACGGCCTCGACCAGGCCGGGTCTGGTTGCCAGCAATTTAGCCGCAGTTAATATCTCCTGTTTCGCCCCCTCAAATCTGCTCTGGATGACCGTTATTTCCTCCTCAACCGACCTTTGGCCCGTTCTGAGGGTTAAGTTGGTCATACTGCGGTTCAGAATCAAAAGCATGATGACCAGTAAAATGGCCAGCACAAGAATCAGAATAAGATTCAGTTTGAAGCCGAGGCCCCAAGTTTTAAAGAACCTGGATGGAGTCATAACCTTCTGCCTTTTGGAATGAGAGCCAAGTTTCTCAGCTTGAGCAGGCCGCCTTTTAACGGACTATTCCGCTATAATCATGTCCAATTCACTCAACGCCGCCCGGCCCTGGTCCGAATGTAACCAGTCGATGAGAGGTTGCACATCTGTCTGGCGTTTTGTCAGGAAACCGATCCCAAACGGGCCTATCATCGGATAGCTGGCGTCGCCGGGCGCAACCCCATCGATTGTAACGGCCTTCACTTTAGCTCCTTTTGCCAGCGTGGTCGGCCAGGTAGCAATCCCCAGACTGTCCGGAGTCCCGGCTACCGCCGCCAACATGTCGCTTTGACTGGTGATGACCTGCGCCGCTGATGCGGCAAACGGTGCATCACCGATGATGGCCGATCGTAAAGCTTGTGTACTCGAATCGCCCTCGTCGCGTACATATAAAATAATCGGCCGGTTCGGCCCGCCGATTTCAGACCAGTTGGTGATTTCACCAGAAAAAATAGCCGCTACTTGAGCTGCGGTTAGATTGGAAATACCCACAGCCGGATGAATAATCACAGCCTGCCCGGCCTGGCCAAATTCTTCATAGTTGACATTTTGAGCCGCTTCCTCTTGTTTGGCTGGTCTGGCCATAGCCGCTACGTCAAGCACTCCCTGAACAACACCTTGTACACCTTCGCTAGTGCCTGAACCCGGCAGCACTTCTAGCCGATATCCAGGCGTAGCGGCTTCAAACGCCGGCCGAATCGCCTCCAAAACAGCCGTAACGCTGCCGGAGCCGGATACTTTAAGAATAGTCTGTGGTTTCGGCGCAGTGATCTTACTTGAGGTAGTTTCCGCCGCGGCTGACGAGCAACCAGTAACGATTAAGAGAACCAGAGATAAGCCACTGATGAACCTGCTCCAATTATTAAATTTAAACATTTTGACCTCCAAAAATACCATTAAGATAATCAACGAATATTGAAAAAGTCACGGCGCTGGTGATGTTTCGTTTCACAATTCTTGCTTTTGGCGCTTCTAATAGTCTTTTTATTTCACATAGGATATAACAGAAAAGCGACTCACCACAAGGGGAAAAAGGCGTAAATTCTCGTGACCAACAGTACCCTAAAAATCTGGCCAAAAGTCACGACCAATGGTGGTAATTTTGAGTAGGCGAGAAGATACCTCGGTACTATCCGTGAATACGGGCTTTGATGACGAACCGGGGTCATTTTGCTGGCGCACCCCATTCCTTTCCGCTGAATCTCAGCAAAAAGTCAGATTTTTCCCCGAAATTCCCCTCAAAATTCGTTTTTTTACCTTAACTTTTCATAATACCTATTGCTTCGTATAACAAAATGTGATATACTACTTGACATATCATGTCTGAATTTTAACATAACTTGTTGAAACAGCCTGTCAATGAGTGCCACGGTTTAGGTTCCTGTACTGTTGTTTTGTCTCTTGGTTCAAGAGGGAGGCGGTTTTATGCTTGCAGAATTTTCGCATCCAGAGACACAAGAGCCGCCAGGTCGGGTGATTTTCTCGCGGCAAGAGCAGTTCCTGATCGTTCACCCGGATAAGGATACGGAACCACCCGAGGGGGGCTACCCCCCTCGGAATGGACGAGGACGTCACCCGGCGAACGGCGCCAGCAAAAAGGCGGAACGCGACGAAGAGCATGATGATTTGTTTTTGGCCGGGTGGGAAGAAGATAGTCAGCCTGACTTTGAAGTTGACGACTCCATAGCCTTATACCTTAAAGAAATTAGCCGTATTCCCCTGCTGTCCGGGCGCCAGGAAGTGCAGTTGGCCAGAGCCATCGAGCGGGGCAAGAAAGCAGCCAAACGGTTAGCCCAAGCCGACCACAAGCCGCCTGATGAGCAGTTGATGGCCCAGTTCAAAGCCGACATGCAGCGCGGCCAGGAGGCTCGCCGGACGCTGATTGAGTCTAACTTCAGGCTGGTTGTCAGCATTGCCAAAAAATATGTGGGTCACGGTGTTCCCTTCATGGATTTAATCCAGGAAGGGAACATTGGTTTAATCCGGGCGGTGGAAAAGTTTGAATATCAGCGCGGTTTTAAGTTCAGTACCTATGCCACCTGGTGGATTCGCCAGGCGGTTAGCCGGGCCTTGTCGGATCAGGGGCGCACTATTCGGGTGCCGGTCCATATGGGGGAGCGGGTTACCCAACTGGCCCGCGTTTCCCGTGAATTGATCCAGAAGAATGGTCACGCGCCCACCGAAGAAGAGATTGCCGCCGAAATGGAGATCAGCCTGCGCTTGTTGAAGCGGATTCGCCAGGCCGCTCAATTTCCTCTGTCGTTAGAAATGGAAGTTGGCGAGGAACTTGACAGCACCCTGGGCGACTTCATTGAGGATGAGAGTAACATTGCTCCCGACGACTCCACCTTTCATCGCCTGTTGCGGGAACGGATGGATGATGTTTTGGCCTGCCTGACCGCCCGCGAAGGTCGGGTGCTGCAATTGAGGTTTGGCCTGCAAGATGGCCGGACTTATACTCTGGAAGAGGTTGGGCGTAAATTTGGAGTGACCCGGGAGCGCATCCGCCAGATAGAAGTAAAGGCATTGAGCAAGCTGCGCCATCCCCGTCACAGCCGCCGGTTGCGCGATTTTCTTGACTGATGGGCTGATTTTCCTCCCGCTGAGTTTCGTTCACCTCTTGACCTATCCACATTGGCCCGTTCTTGCCGGGGGAAGTGGGCTTTTATCTGTTTGCTGTCTCTGCCTAAACGTTGTCGCGCCGCGCTGTAATGGTGACATTTGTCACAAGGAAGAAGGGACAAATGTCACTTACCAATTTGGAACAAATTCTTTACAATTGATAGTTGGTTCAACAGATTCCACACCGTTGTAAAACTCATTTGTAAAAACTCAATAATTAAATTTCGAAGGAGAAAATAATATGTCTGTTCCAAGCGATCTTGCAATTGCTCAGGCAGCAAAAGTTAAGCCCATTATCGAAATTGCCGAAAGTATCGGCCTGACCGAGAATGATCTGGACTTCTTTGGCCAATACAAAGCCAAGGTCCATTTGGATGTTTTGGAGAAATTTGCCGACCATCCGCAGGGTAAATACATTGACGTGACGGCAATTACGCCTACACCGCTGGGCGAAGGGAAAACCACCACCAGCGTCGGCCTGACCCAGGGGTTGGGTAAGCTTGGCAAGAAGGTGATGATCTGCATTCGCCAGCCCAGCCAGGGGCCGACTTTTGGCATCAAAGGTGGGGCGGCCGGCGGCGGTTACAGCCAGATTATTCCGATGGAGGATTTCAACCTGCACCTCACCGGCGACATCCACGCCATTAGCGCGGCTCACAACCTGGTGGCTGCCGCGCTCGACGCCCGTATCTATCACGAAAGTCTCCAGAGTGACGAGGCGCTGGCCAAAATGGGCCTCAAACGGTTGAATATCGACCCTTACACCATCTCCTGGCACCGGGTGGTTGATGTGAACGATCGGGCCTTGCGCAAGATTGTGTTGGGATTGGGCGGTCACCTGGACGGGGTGCCCCGCGAAGGCGGGTATGATATCACTGTCTCCTCCGAAATTATGGCCATCCTGGCCCTGACTACCGGCTTGAAAGATATGCGGGCGCGCTTTGGCCGGATGGTGGTAGCGCTGGATAAGAACGGCAAACCGGTAACGGCCGAGGATCTGGGCGTGGCCGGCGCAGTGACAGTGTTGATGAAAGATGCCATTATGCCCAACCTGATGCAAACCCTGGAAGGGCAGCCCGCCTTTGTCCATGCCGGTCCCTTTGCCAACATCGCCCACGGTAACAGCTCGATCATTGCCGACCAGATTGCCCTGAAGTTAGCTGATTACGTGGTGACCGAGTCCGGCTTTGGCGCAGACATTGGTATGGAGAAGTTCTTCAACATCAAGTGCCGCTACTCCGGCCTGATTCCCAATGTGGTCGTCCTGGTTGCCACCATCCGGGCGCTAAAGATGCACGGCGGCGGCCCAACCGTGGTGGCCGGGCGGCCCCTGGACAAGGCCTATACCGAAGAGAACCTGCCTCTGTTGGAAAAAGGGATTGAGAACCTGGCCGCGCATATCGAGAACGTCAAGAAGTTTGGTATTCCGGCGGTGGTGGCGGTGAATCGTTTCCCCACCGACACCGACGCCGAGGTCGAGTTGGTCAAGAAGATGTCCCAGCAGGCCGGGGCCGAAACCGCGGTTATGTCTGACCACTGGGCCAGGGGTGGTGATGGCGCGCTGGAATTGGCCGAGGCAGTGATGCACGCCTGTGAGAAGCCCAGCAACTTCCATTTTCTCTATCCGCTGGATTGGAGCATCAAGCAGAAGATCGAGAAGATTGCGACCGAGATTTACGGGGCCGATGGCGTAACTTACGAACCGACGGCCGAACGCCAGATCAAAACCTTTGAACAGAATGGTTTCGGTAATCTGCCCATTTGCATGGCCAAAACCCATCTCAGTCTTTCTCACGATGCCACCCTGAAGGGGCGACCGAAGGGTTTCACCATCCCCGTCCGGGAAGTTCGGGCCAGCGTGGGGGCCGGCTTCATTTACCCCTTGATGGGCATCATCCGGACCATGCCTGGGCTGCCTTCCCGACCTGCTTTCATGGATGTGGATATTGACTTGAATACGGGCAAGGTGGTTGGCCTGTTTTAAATTGGCCTATTCAGTAAAATAAAATGAAAATAGCCCTGGTTGTTGATCTTCAACCGGGGCTATTTTAACTTTAAAATCCAAAGTCTAACCGTTTTGCTACTTTTTTCCGATTGAATTCTCACAGGCCGGCGATATAATAAAAGGTAAGTCGGCTCAGATAGCCGACTCACCTTAACGCTAATGTGGGGGGACGATCAATGACGGTACTCAACAACCAACAACCTCATTGTTGCCATATCTGTGGCTATTATTTGACCATCACTGCCGAATACAGCGGTCACCGTTGTTTGGATCCGGGCCACTGGCAGGCCGCCGGCCTGCTGCGGCCAAGCGACTTTTATCCAATGGCCCAGATTGCCGCGGCTGCTCACGCTGAACTGAGACTGCGGCTCAATCAGCCAACCCACCCTCATTAAACCCCATTTGCGCCGTATTTTCCCAATACCAGCACCACGTCTTGCCCGCCAAAGCCAAAGGCATTGACCAGGGCCAGGTTAACGTTGTGTTTGCGGGCCACATTGGGGACATAATCCAGATCACACTCGGGGTCGGGGGTGTCGTAGTTGATGGTGGGGCAAATAACCCCTTCCTCGATGGTTTTGACCGCCGCCAGCGCCGAGACTGCCCCGGCCGCCCCCAGCATATGCCCTACCTGTGATTTGGTCGCCGTGATCGGAATATGGTAGGCTCGCTCTCCAAAAACCTTCTTAATGGCTAAAGTTTCGGCCACATCGCCCAGCGGGGTGCTGGTGCCGTGGGCAAAGATGGCATCGACCTGGTCAGGGGATTTGCCGCTGTTGGCCAGAGCGGCCTGTATGGCCGCGACGGCCCCGCTGGCGTCCGGTCTGGGGGCAGTGATATGATAGGCGTCGGATCGTAAAGCCCCGCCCAATACTTCGGCATAGATCCTGGCCCCGCGCGCCTGGGCGTGTGCCTCTGTTTCCATAATAAACGCCACGGCCCCCTCGCCGAATACAAAACCATCCCGCTCTTTGTCAAAGGGGCGGCTGGCATGTTTGGGATCGTCGTTGCGGGCCGATAGCGCCCCCATCCGGCCAAAGGAGGCAATCACCAGCGGCGAGATTGCCGCTTCGGTCCCGCCGGCAATCATCACGTCGGCTTCGCCCCGCTTCATCATATAATAGGCATCCACCAGGGCATAGTTGCCGCTGGCGCAGGCCAGAGTTGAGGTATTGAGCGGCCCCATCGTTCCCAACTCAATCGAGACGATACAGCAGGCGGCATTAGCCATCACAATTGGCACCAAAAACGGCGATACCGAGCGGGGCCCACCGTTGACCAACTGCATCTGAGATTCCTCCATTGCCGTTACCCCCCCGCCGCCGGTATTGAACACCACCCCAACCCGGCCTGAGTTTTCCGGGGTGACCTCAAAATTGGCGTCGGCCAGGGCTTTTTTGGCGGTGGCCACGGCAAATTGGGTGGACCGGGCCATCCGCTTGACCGTTTTCTTATCGATCCAATCGGTGGGATCAAAGTCCTTCACCTCGCAGGCAATCCGAATGACATAATCGGTGGTGTCAAACGCCTGGATGACATCTGCGGCCGATTCGCCTGCTTTCATATTTTCCCAAAAGGTGTTGACATCATTACCCACGGGGGTAATGGCGCCAAGGCCGGTAATGACTATTCGAGACATCTTTGCTCCTCATTGAATTTTTTGGTTATGGCCGTACTTTCATTCACATTCAAGAATAAACACTGAAACCAACGTGAAGTTACGTTGATTTCAGTGAGTCGCCGGCAACCAACTTTTTCAAGCCCTCTTCGTCCAGGATGGGAATGCCCAAACTCTGGGCTTTGCTCAACTTGCTCCCGGCCTTCTCACCGGCAACCAGATAATCTGTTTTAGACGAAACGCTGCCGGTAACTTTGCCGCCGTGCAGTTCAATGAAGGCGCCGGCTTCCTCGCGACTCCAACTCGGCAGGGTGCCGGTAATCACAAAGGTCAGGCCGGCCAGGGTTGGCGGTATGTCACCGGCCGGTTGAATCGCTGCGGTCAGGTTGACGCCGGCCTGCCGGAATTTGTCGATCAGCTTTTGGTTGGGTAGACGGCTAAACCAGGCCACAATCGACTCAGCAATCCGGGGGCCGATCCCCTCGACTGACTCCAACTGCTCCTGAGAGGCGTTTTGCAGGGCCTCAATGGTCGGAAATGCCCTGACCAGCAGGCTCGCCACCCCACTACCCACGTAGCGAATGCCCAGCCCGGTCAGGAATCGCTCAAAGGGCTGCGCTTTGCTGGCGGCAATGGCGCTCAAGAGATTGTCGACTTTTTTGTCGGCAAAGCCTTCCAGTTGGAGCAGTTGGTCGCGCTCCAAAAAGTAGATGTCGGCGATATCGTTGATCAGGCCCGCTTGCACCAACTGCTCGCCAATTTTGATCCCAAAACCCTCAATATCCATCGCCCCCCGCGAGACAAAATATTCCACCTGGCGGACCAGTTGCGCCGGGCAGGCCGCATTGATACAAAAGAGGGCAACCTCGTCGCCCAGCCGCATAGTCGGCTCGTTGCAAACCGGACAGCGGCTGGGCGGCTGATACGGCTGCGAGTCGGGCGGGCGCAGCTCGAGAATGGGTTTGACCACCTGGGGGATCACGTCGCCGGCCCGTTTGACCACCACCGTGTCGCCGGCCCGGATATCTTTTTTAGCCAGGTCGTCAAAGTTGTGCAGGGTAGCCTGGCGCACCGTCACCCCGCCGATATTGACCGGCTCCAGATTGGCGTATGGCGTAATCTGGCCGGTCCGGCCCACGTTGGTCTTGATTTCCAGCAGTTTGGTGGTAGCTTCGCGCGCCGGGAATTTGTAGGCAATGGCCCAGCGCGGGGCATTGCCCACCACCCCGAGCTGCTGCTGCAGGGCAAAGTCGTTGAGCTTGACCACCACCCCATCGGCGTCATAAGTCAGCTCATCACGGCGCTGCATCCAGGTATGGATGAAGCTGAGGACTTCTTCGAAGTTGGCGGTGTGCAAAATATCCGGGTTGACCGGAAAACCGAGCCGGCGGAGATAGTCCAGGGCCTGCTTTTGGGTGGTAATTTCAGCCCCCTCCACGTAGCCAATGGCGTAGGCAAACAGGGCCAGGGGACGCTGCGCGGTAATCTTACTGTCGAGTTGGCGCAGTGAACCGGCCGCAGCGTTGCGGGGATTGGCGAACACTTTCTCGCCTTGTTCAGCCTGGCGCCGGTTGAATTCATTGAAAGCCGCGATCGGCATATAAACTTCGCCTCGAACTTCGAGACGGGCCGGGGCCGGCGGCCCGTCCGGGGTCGCCGGGATGCGCAGGGGAATACTTTTGACCGTGCGCAGGTTGGCGGTAACATTTTCGCCCACCACCCCGTCGCCGCGGGTGGCTCCTTGTATGAAAATCCCCTGTTCGTAGGTTAAGGCGACGGCCAGGCCGTCGATCTTGGGTTCAACCACAAATTCCAAATCTTCAACGCCGATCCCGTCCGGCAAAAGCCGGCCAATCCGGGCCAGCCAGTTACGCATATCGGCGTCGTTGAAGGCGTTGCCGAGGCTGGTCATGGGGATGGGATGGGTGATTTTTTCAAAACTATCTAAAGGGGGCGCCCCCACCCGTTGGGTGGGCGAGTCGGGGGTAATGAGTTCCGGGTGTTGGGCTTCAAGCTGGCGGAGCCGGTTCAGCAACTGGTCATAGGCGGCGTCGCTGATAACCGGGTCGTCGAGGGTGTGATAGCGGTAAAGGTGGTAGTTGATTTCCCGGCGCAGTTCGGCTAACTCTTTTTCAATATCAGCCATGGCTCTCTCCCCATGAGGACGGAAACTTGAGCTAAAAAGCGCCGCTTGGGTCAGCGACGCTCAGTTTGAAAAAAGTGACCGGCACTTTTCGCTGAAAAGTGTTTCGCTGAAAAGTTGAATTGCCGGTCACTTGCACCTGGTAGTAGGGGCCCAAGTCCTTGCGCCCCTACAGAATAAGCCCTTTCAATAAGCTATTGCCCGCCGGCCGGCGGCAGGCTGGGGATAAGATACTCCTGCACTGCCCAGCCTTCAACCCCGTCTCCGGCCCGCACAAACCACCAGATGTAGTCGTCCAGATTTTCATCCTCGCGCGGCCCCTCCAGAACGAGCACCAGACTGCCCTCTGGAGCGATGGTCAGGCGAGCGTTGTTGGTGCCCGGGCCGGCCCGCACGCTGACGCCGTTGCCGTCGGTGCCGGTGACCTGGGCGTAAACGCCGGCCGCAAGTTCAGACGGCACCACCGGGACCGGGGTGGGGGTGGGGGTTGGGGTGAGCGTAGGTTCAAGGGTGACAACCGGCGGGATGGTCGGGGTGGCCGCGGCCGGTTGGGTAGCTTCCGCAATGGGTTGGGTGGGGGCCAGGCCGGGAATAGCCGACGGGGTTGGGGTGATCGATTGTTTGCGGACAATGTTGACCACCCCCAGGCCAATCAGCCCAATGACCAGCAAACCGGCGACTGCGCCAATAATGATCCAGATGAGCGGAAAGCCGATTTCAGCCGAACTGGCGTCTTCAATGCGCCGCGGCCGGCGGGTTTCTCTAGTTTTCCAATCTTGCCAATTTTGGCCCATAGCTATTTCACTCCATCAACTTTTGTTTGGGGTACAACTTCAGCAATAGATCAACAGTGATTTGATTTAGAGCGCTTTGGTGACAAGGAGGGTTAAGTCATCTGGTTGTTCAGCCCCATCTCTAAAATCATCGATATCGGCGACAATGATGTTGACCAATTCCTGGGCTGAACAATGGCTGTTTTGGATCACGATCCGATTGAGCCGTTCCAGGCCATACATCTCGCCGCGGCGGGTGACCGCATCCGTAACGCCATCACTGTAGCAAATTAAAATGTCGCCCGGTCCAAAGGCCAGACACTCTTCTTCAAGCACCAGACCAGGCAACAAACCTAAAAAGCGGCCCGGGGCGTCGAGCAACCGGACTTCATTGGCCGCGGCGTGATAAAAGACAGGCCGGTCGTGGCCGCCCCGAATGTAGCTCATCTGGCGGACGGTGTAGTCAAGCCGGGCATAAAAGACCGTCACAAACATATCGGCCGTAGTGGAGACTTTCATCAACAGGTCGTGAACGCGGCGGGCGGTTTCGGCCGGGGAGAGATTGGCATTGGTCTGGCTCACAAACAAGGCTCGGACCACGGCCATATAGATGGCGGCTTGCACACTTTTGCCTGAAGCATCAGCCATAACGATGCCAAGCTGGTTTTGGCCCATATCGACCACGTCGTACAGGTCGCCGCCAATTTCGCGGGCCGGCCGGGCCAGGGCCGCAAATTCAAAACCGGGCACCTGGGGAAACGAGATAGGCAGAATATTGCGATGAACTTCGGCCGCAATTTCCATATCACGTTTCAGACGTTCGCGGCGGAGCAATTCGGCCTGGGCTGTTTTGAGGTTTTCCAGGGTGCGGGCCAGTTCATTGTTTTTGAGCTGGAGCTCGGCAATGGTGATGCGGTCGGTATCCCGCACACTGCGGGTAATACCCCGCATAATAGCCCGGGCCACCGAGGGATAACGGGTGAGAATGTCGTCTAGAGTATCTTCGTGAATCTCGATCAGGGTACAGTCGGAGATGGCGTGGACGGTGGCGGCCCGCGGCGCCCGATCCAGGACGCCCAACTCACCAAAGAACTCACCCCGGGTTTTCAACCCCAAGAATTGCTCACTGTCTCCCATCTTTTTGGTAAAGGCGACTTCACCTTCTTGGATAATGTAAAAGATGTATTCGCGCTCGCCTTCACGACAAATGATGGAGCCGCCGGGATAAGTTATGGTAGAAGTTACGTCGATCAGGGAATTGAGTTCTGCTTCAGGCAACTTGCCCAGAGCCAGTTCCAGAGCTGTAAGGACACTGGTCAATGTTCAGCCTCGTTATTACCACTCAACAACCAACTCGCGGATCATATTTTCGGCCCGAACAGCCTCGATGCCGCGGTTTTGGCAGTCGCGAATGATGGTTTCAACCCGGTCTGTCAACTCATCAGGGGAGACCGGTTTGAGCAGATAGTCCACCACCATTGGGCTGCTTTCGTAGGCCAGGTCGATTTCACGCCGCAAGCCCCGGGCGCTGAGGAAGATCACCGGCAGGTTGGAGTTTTCGCGGCCAATCAGTTTAGCTGCCTCGTAGCCGGTTACCATCGGCATCCGGGCGTCAAGGATAACCAGGTCAATCGACTCTTCTCGCACAATCTGGACAGCCTGGGCCCCGTTGAGAGCCTCGTGGACGGAATGGCCTTTGTGACGTAAGGCAAAGGCAAATAGTTCGCGACAATCACGATCATCTTCAGCATAAAGAATGGTGGACATAGCTGACTGCCTTCCTTTGACTGCTGACATTGTACTATTTTATCGAACCTGACGCAAAACCCAGGCAAACTTGAGTATAACACTATTCAAACTACTTGACAATAACTCCATGTTACTACAACCTTCGGCTGGCTGCCGTTATCATCCTTTTACCGTCACCCCGTGGATGGACCACCACCAGCGGTCGGAACTGCCGGTCTGCTCGATGCGGAGGTAACGGGCCGGGCGCGGTGTGAACGAAACATTAAGCGCGGCGTTGTTCTGATCCCGGCGAGCGACCTCGACCCACTGCTGCCGGTCGGTGGACAGGCGGACGATGTAGCCCTGGGGATAGTCGTTGGGTGAGCCGGCCGTATCGAGGGCCAGGCCGCTGACGGTGCGGATTTCGTTCAGGTCAAGCTCAAACCACATCCCCGGTCGTTGCAACTCTCGGCTGCTCCAGCGGGTGTCGGCCCGGCCGTCCAACGCCTGCGAGATGTTGTCGGCGCCGCTGAGCACATTGTTGTGGCTGGCCGTGGCCGTGGGCTGGGGGGTATATTTCACCGATTGCACGCTGACCCCGTGGATGGACCACCACCAGCGGTCGGAGCGGCCGGTCTGCTCGATGCGGAGGTAACGGGCCGGGCGGGGTGTGAATGAAACATTAAGCGCGGCGTTGTTCTGATCCCGGCGAGCGACCTCGACCCACTGCTGCCGGTCGGTGGACAGGCGGACGATGTAGCCCTGGGGATAGTCGTTGGGCGAGCCGGCCGTATCGAGGGCCAGGCCGCTAACCAGGCGGGTTTCATTGAGGTCAAGCTCAAACCACATGCCCGGCTGCTGCAAGGCCCGGCTGCTCCAGCGGGTGTCCGGCCGTCCGTCCAGAGCCTGGCCGAGGTTATCGGTGCCGGTGAGCACGTTGTTGTGGCTGGCGCTGGCACTGGGTTTGACTTCGGCCGAAACTTCAATCTGGTGAATGGACCACCAGTAGACCGCATCCTGGCCGGTTTGCTCGATGCGGATAAAGCGGAGCGGCCGGCGGCTGAACGTAATCGCCAGCGGGCCATCGTTCAGCGGCCTTTCGGCCACGCTGATCCAGCTTTGACCGTCGGACGATACCCGTACCCGGTAACCGCGGGGATAATCGGCCGGGGACGGGTCGTTATTCAGGCGAAGCTGGCTGACCGGCCGGACCTCCCCCAGATCGATTTGAAACCACATACCCGGCTGCTGGGGGGCGCGGCTGCTCCAGCGGGTATAGGGGTTGGGGTCAATGGCCTGCAGCAGGTTGTCTTCACCCTGCCGCACATTGTTGTGGCTGGCGCTGACGCTCAGCCCGGCTGGCGTCTCGGCGGGCGGCGGTGTGCCTGAATCCGGGCTGATGGCCTTGACCGGCACATCGAGGGTGGGGACGTTTTGCCAGGCAAACCAGGTAACCGTCTCCTCGACCATGTCCCAGCGCAGCTCGTACGCGCCCGCCACTCGCGGCGCGCCCAGATTGCAGTTGAGAGTCACGCTGTCGCCGGGGGGGAGATTGTAGGGCAGATTGGTGCGGTGATCATCCCACAGCGACGCTGCGACCTCGCGGCCATCGGCTGTATACCAGTGATAGCCCACCCGCACCGGCTGGGGACCACCGGCCGGCCAGGTGCGATAACTGTTGTTGCGGATCGTCATCTGGACGGCGTTGGTTTGGCCAATGACCATCGTGGCCGGGGTGTTGTGCTGGACATACTCCACGCCGTAGGCCGGGCGATCAAGCTCATGGCCGCGCAGAATTTGCAGCCCCACCCCGCCGCGCTCGCGGATATTGCGCAATACTCGATTTTTACTGCGATTGATGATATCGGCCAGGTTACGGCTGATCGGTTCCACGCGGGCCGGGTTGATGCGAAAGCTCCAGTTGTTATCCTGGCCAGGCGGGGTGCGGTGCTCGCTGCTGAGTAACACCCACATGACCACGTCGTCAAAGCGGCCCTTGTCGCTGAGCGATTCGCCGTCGCCAAAGGGGTTGCCGGAGCCGATCTCGGTGCCGGAGACATGTTTAAATCCGCCCAGGGTGCGCAAAATCTCGGCTTGCTGCTCCACTAAATTCCGTTGAGCGCCGGGCAGCGTGGCCACATCGGCGGCGTAACCGTGCAGGGCCGGCACCAGATTTTCGGGTCGCTCCTGGCCAAAAAGGGCGCTGAAATAGCTGAGCTGATCGTGCTTCAAATTGGCCGAGAGGGCCGGGCAGATAAAGGTGACGTCGGGGCGCCGGGCGGCTGCTTGCTTCATAAAGGCGCCAGCGGCCGGGGCAAACTGGTTCAGGGTAAAGGCCCGCGGGTCGGCGTGGGGATCGCTCCACTGCCGCTCGTAGGGCAGGTCCGGCTCGTTGCCCAGCACCAGCTTGAACGGCGTATCCGGCAGGCTGGTCTCCAGATAGCGAATGAGTTTGTCAATGGCCAGGCTATAACGGACCAGGCTGCTGGATTTGAAGGGATTCAGATTGGCCCCGCCGTCGGCCGCGTCGAGCCGGATGATGAGCAGCGTCCGGTCCTGGTAGCCCCGATCGCGGATAGCCCGCACCAGCCGCTGCAAATTCCAGGCGTGGTTGTCGATCAGGCCGTTGCGATGTTGGCCGTAAACATTGGTTTCGAAAACGTCCGGGCCGCGCAGCTTATTTTCATCGCCGTCGGCTTGAACCGTATCCATCACGATCAGGCGCTGGCCGGGCTGCACCAGGGCCAGGATTTGCATCACCGCCTCGGTGTTGGTGGCGGCGTTGGCGTCGGTTTCAGCCGAGATGCGGGTGTGCACGCCCAGCCGGCCGGTCAGCGCGCCGGTCCGTTGGTGGGTGGCCAGGACGATGGCCCGCAGGGTGGCGTACAGGTCTTTCTGGCTCTGGAGCAGATAGAGCGCCTCGATCTCGGCCTGGCCAACCTCGAACGTGGAGCCGGCCAACATCTGCTGGGTGATCCGCCAAATCTCAACTTTGGAGAGCCGCTGGAAATTTCCCCGTAACTCGCCGGCCATTTGCTGTTGGGTGGCCGGCTGGCGCAGACCAAAAACGATGCTTTGTTCCAGGTATCGGGCAAATTCGTGCAAACGGTCGAGCGAAACGGCGGCGGCAACGCCCGCTGAGTTGCTGGAATCGATATTACCTCCGATCATAAATCGCTCCCTGTGCGCTAAACTATTATTTTATGTTAATTATTTAAGCAGAGTTTAAGGTTTCTTTGAGCCAAGTTTAAAGCCAGACGAAGCTCATGATAATATGATCGTACAAGCTGGTTTTATGTTGATATTTATTATATCCGATTTTGGCGTTATGGTCGAGTGCACGGGCCGGGATGACCCCGGAAAATTTCCCTATTGCAAATCAAGAAATCTGTGATATGATGTGTCTGTCAGATGCTGCTTTTTTCGTAATTCAAAACGATTCCCACTTGCTTTAAGTGTACAGAGAAAAGTCAACCTCCCTCTTCCTCTTGTTTTTCCCACAGACTCGGCGCCAAACAAATAGCCTGCAGATTGGGCGGAACCTGTGACTATGCCTGCAACCGCTAAGGGGGAGCGGTTGTCCCATCACTATTGGCCTGGCGCGCCTGGCGCGCCAATCAACCCCGCCAAGCTGCGCTGACAAGCCCCTATCAAAATTTACAATACAAATGCTAACAATACGAATGATCTTTGCATTGGTATCTCAGTCTTTCATTTGCTGTTTGCTGCTGAGCCTTGTCTTGACCGGCTGTACGGCAATTGACGCCGTGGATCCGGGAACGCCCAGCGCATCGCCAGGAGAGGGCGCCTGGGCGATTGCCTGCCCGGTTACTGAACCGGGGTGGGCCAAACCGCCGGACGATGCCGCGGTGCAAGGCTCGCCTGAGTATGGCTATTATTTTGTGAATGAGGATAGTTCGATTTGGGCCTCGGCGGAATGGACCAAGGCTGAAGAATATCGCCTGCTGGCGACTGAAGAGGGCGTCAAAGTGGGCTGGTTTCGGCCCGCCGGGGCGGCGCTAGAGATTACCGGTCAGCGTCTCGACGCCCGTGCTCCTCCGCTTGAGGCCCACATTCCCTGCTGCTACCCGACTCGCTTTCAAGCCACAGGTCTGTACTTTCCTACCGCGGGTTGCTGGGAAGTGGCCGCCCAGGCAGCAGGAAGCAAGCTCTTGTTTGTGGTCAGGGTGGCGCCCTGATTTAGAACCCACCTCAGCGGGAGTTGTAAATTCAACGGACACGATTAGGTTAAGGAGGGCCGGCTGTGCATTTATTGTTAGGTGATCCCCAAGACCTTTTATGCCTGAGCGTGCGCGCCGAACTGGAGGCACGCGGCTACTCCACCCGGCTCGTGGCCAATCCCCTGGCGCAGCCGGCGCGCCTGACCTGGCGGCTGAATAACCAGCAATCCGCCAGCCGGCTCAGCTGGGCTGAGGAGCCGCCCCTGCCCGACGATCAGATCAGCGGGGTACTGGTGCGCAGCAGTGGTTGGATCGACCCGGCCGGCTGGCAAGCCGAGGACCTGGCCTATATGCAGGCGGAGACGCAGGCGGCGCTGCTGGCCTGGTTATGGAGCCTGGTCTGCCCGGTGGTTAATCGCTACCCCGCGGCGATATGGTATCAACCGCAGCCACCCCTCTTGTTGTGGCAGGGGTTGTTGCGGCGCAGCGGCCTGCCGACGTTGGAAACAGTGGTGACGAACGTGGCCCAGGAGGCCCGCGCCTTTGGGCAACGTCTTGCTCAGGCCGGGGTGGGTGGTGCAGTTTACGGGCCGCTGACCAGCCCGGCGCGTTACCTGGTGACCAGCAACGAAGACTGGACCGGCCTGGCCGCCATGCAGGGCTATACCCCGGTTTGCCTGGCCTATCCGCACGGCCCGGCCCAACTGGTCTGTGTGGTGGGCCGGCAGGTGGTCTGGGAGGGTGAGCCGCGGCCTGAGCTGGCCCAATTTGAGCCGGCTTTACGCCGCTTTGCTGAGGCGGCCGGCCTGGCTTTTGTGGAGCTGGCTTTGGCGCCGACCGCGGCGGGCATGTGCGTTGTCGCCGTTGAGCCTCAGCCTCACTTTGAACGCTTTGGCCAGGCGGCCCGGCAGCAGATCGTGGCCGGGCTGGCGCAGCTCCTCACCGCGGAGGTGGGTTCATGATCCTGGTTTGCGGCGGGTTGGCCGATAGCGTCACCGAATTAGTCTGCGCCCGGTTGCTCGATTGTGGCTATCCGTATCGGTTGCTTGATCTGGGCAGTTATCCGGCCGGATTCCAGCTCAAGTGGCACTGGCAAGGCGCTGGCCCGACCGGCTACCTGGCCGGTCCTGATTGGAAGGTCGACCTGGCTGAGCTAACCGGCGTCTTTATCCGCTATCTTGGGCCGGAAGGCCGGTTGCCGCCGCCAAACATCGAACCCGCCGCGGCGCCGGCCATGTATAACGAATATGACACCGGCCTGATGGTTTTGCTGGAGGATTTGCCCTGCGCCGTGGTCAACCGCCTGAGGGGCGGCATGTCGAACAATAGCAAGGCTTACCAGGCCCTGCTGGTACGCCAAAGCGGTTTGCTGACCCCGCCGACGCTGGTGACCAATGACCCGGAGGCGGCCCGGCGTTTTTACGAGGAGTGCCAGGGCGAGGTGATCTACAAGTCGTTGAGCGGTATCCGCTCCATTGTCCGGCGGCTGGAGCCTGAGCAGTTGGCCCGCCTGCCCCTGCTGCGCCACGGTCCGGCCCAGTTCCAGGCATTTATCCCGGGGGTGAATGTGCGGGTGCACACGGTCGGCGAGCAGTTGTTTGCCACCCGCGTCTATTCAGAGGCGGTGGATTATCGTTACGCTGGCCGCGCCGGCGGCGCGGTGGAGATGGAGCCGATGATCTTGCCGCTGGCTGTGGCCGAGGCGTGCCTGCGGCTGGCGCAGCGATTGGAGCTGCTCATGACCGGCATTGACCTCAAGGAGACCCCGGACGGCGACTATTACTGCTTTGAGGTGAATCCAAGCCCCGGCTTCTTATATTATGAAAAATACAGCGGCCAACCGATCAGCTTGGCGCTGGCGGACTTGCTCCATGCCGGTTTGGAGCCGCAACCCAGCGAGGCAAGGAGGGCGCCTATGTGATGAATTCGAATCCAGGTAGTTGGACAAAAAATACACCAAAGCATTACTGTTATTTTAGGTTATGGAGGATACAACCATGGCAAGACCAAATCAAGGCGCACAAGACCCAAACGAAGAGGCCAAACAGCCCTTCGTCTCGAAAGAAGATCGTCCTGAGGTGCGGATCAGCCTCGACACGCCCCTTAATGAGTTGCGGGTGCGGGAGTTGGGGGCCATCCTGGGCTTTCTGGCCGGTAAGAATCCGAACTTTGAGGTGGGCAAAACCCCGTTGAAGGATTTCTTCGATAAGCCCTTCCCCGAGGTGGCCAAAGATTGGATCAAGGAGATCAAGAGCGACAAGTTCGAGAAGAATGAGAAGATAGAGAAGAACGAGAAGTTCGAGAAGAATGAGAAATTCGAGAAACCCGAAAAGTTCGAGAAGCCGGAGAAATTCGAGAAGCCCGAGATCAAGGAACTCAAAAACGAGAAACTGGAACGGGAGCCGGTATTCGATCCTGGCGTGATCCCGGGGCCGGATCCCCGAATAGAACAAATCATCCAGGCGGTGGCGGGTTTGACCAGGCAGGTGAGCCAGCTGGCCAATCAGGTGGAGGAGCTGCGGAAGAAGGTTTCGGGTTAAGAGGTAGTTTTTAAGGTTCTTTGACGAAGGTGATCGGCGTTTTAAGAGCCGGTCACCTTAATCCCCTCTTTTGTAACTACTCACCACCTGCCCCAAACACCTATAATTTTGCCGGGATTTTTTAGAAAAAAGGTCGTGTTGCAATTTGTGTGTAAAAAGGCCGATGTTCACGTGTGCAAAGGGCAATTTACACAACTTTCGGCATACGACCCGCTTTTCCCTGACTGAGTTACTGGATGAGCAAGAAAGTTACAACTTTCTGTTAAAAACCTTGCATCCCGACGGTTTGAAATGTAAACACGGTCATCCCCTTCCGCCAGACCAGCAGCCCCATGACCGGCGTCGTGATCCTATTTGTGATTATCGTTGTCGGATTTGTGGTAATAAACCTTTTCACCGGCACGATCTGGCAACGAACCCATTACGACTGCCGGAAGATCGTGCTGATTATGCGTGGGGTGGCTCAAGGCACCCCCACCCGGCAATTGGCGGATGAACTGGGGGTGGACTATGGGACGCTGTTGACCCGCCGGCATCGCATCCAACAATTGGCCCTGGAACACAAACCGGACACACCGCTGGCCGATGAGCAGACCGAGGGCGATGAAATGTTCCAAAACGCGGGCGAAAAGGGCCGCAAACATCCTGACCCGGCCGACCCACCCCGCCGCCGGGCCAACAAACGACCCGGTAAAGGGACGCTGGCCAATGACCGCCCCCCGGTTTTGGGGCTGGTCGGGCGGGAACGAGGTCAAATTCGGCTGGCCGTGTGCGCTGATACCACCCAGGACACCATTCAACCTGAAGTCGAACACAAGACCACGCCGACCACCACCCTCTACACCGATGAGAGTAACGCCTATCATCGAGTGGCTGAAACCTGGATGAATTGCGGCAAAGCGATTAAACAATTCCCCGATGAGAGTAACGCCTATCATCGAGTGGCTGAAACCGGTCGGGGGCACGGCAC
>CAYNLK010000031.1:0-72887 GCA_964398055.1 uncultured Caldilineaceae bacterium | reverse complement strand
TCTACCAGGTCCGTGAGCTATTTTATATCAGTTGCCTTTTATCATACTAGTGACATGTAGGCCGATTTTCACCGGATTCGATTTAAGAAACACGTTCTCAGTACCCGGCTCCGGCTGCACCGATTCCAGGTCAAACTCAATGATCTGCGGCTGCTCATGCGCTTGCTCTAGCCAGCGGCGTAACAATTCCTGGCCTGCGGAACCGGCCAGTTGGTCAATCGTCTGCCGGATCAGTTTGACCAGGTCGATTCTTAATCGATTTGCAGACATGGCGCTGTTCACCACTTCCAGGATCATAAATCTTTAAGTCAACTCAGTATAATCGGAGCGTAAGTGCAGGTGTACGCGCTCCACCGCGTTTCGCGCTACTTAGGGCGCTTGTCGCTTGAACGTAATAACATTCTCGCCGGCCTTTGTCTTGACAAGAACCGGTCAAACTACCAACGCCGTACGTGGAGCCGGCCAAATAGCTGTTATTCTTCTTCCGGTTCCAGGGGGGCAACCCGCAAGGTTGTTTCATGGCGATAGGTGACCAGGCCGGGCGCGGCGCCTTTGATGGCCCGCACATATTTTTTGAGCGTCACATCCACTTCAACGCTGGTATCGTGGCGAGCGCGCGAATACCAGGCAGCAACGCCGGCCGCCCAAAAGACGTCGGCCTCGCTGGGCAGGCCGGCCGCAGTGGGGATGACCACGTGCGCGCCGGGCACGTCCCGGGCGTGGAGCCACAGATCATCGGCCGCGGCCCGGCTGAAGGTGAGATGGGCGTTTTGAAGCGCATTTTTTCCCACCCAGACCGCCGCGCCGTCAGGGGCGGCCAGGCGCAGATAGCGCGTGGCCGCTTGTTTTTGACGTTTTTGGCGCTCCCGGCGGGAGCGATAGTAGCCGACTTCGGCCAATGCTTCAGCCACCCCGTCGATTTCCGGGCGATTGTCGGCCATGGCCAGGTCCTGCTCTAACTGCTCCAGGTAACGCTCTTCCAGTGAAATCTTGTCAAATTGGGCCGGGATTTCCTCGGCGGCGCGCTGGGCCTTGCGATAACGGTTGAAATATTGCCGGGCGTTCTCGCTGGCGGAGAGCGAAGGGTCAAGTTCGATCTTGAGGGGCGCTTCGCCCGACAGCCACTCCACCGTAATTTGACTCTGGCCCGGTTGGATTTGAGCGGCGTAAGCCAAAATGGCTGCGCCTTTTTCTTTTAGGGCGGTGGGATTGGCCTGGGCCGCCGCATCCTCGGCCAGCCGCTCTCGCCGGCGAGCTAACCGGGCGCGAGCCTCATTGATTGCTTCGATCAGCGGAGCTTTGGCGATGGCGTAACCGCCGGCAGCCTCGGCAAAAAAGATTTCGACGGCCTCGGAGAAGGTGGCGCTGGGTCGACTATTGGGCAGATGGTCAAGCGGATAGGGGGCAAAGGCGACCGGCTCGCCGGTTTCTTCAGTGAAGGCCAGGGTCGGTTGCCAGCGGTCCGACTGGAGATCATCGAACAACTGCTGACAGGCGTCCAGGAAGGGGGCAAGGGTGGTGAGCTGGCCGACGGTTGTAGTCACGTCGCCGGTGGCTCGATAGGTGATTTCGCGAGCCAGCAGCGGGCTGACGCCCCGGACAATGGCCGGCAACAGATTGGCCAGGCGAAGGTCGGGTGAAGCCTCGGCTAATTCCTGGCGCAGGGTGTATTCGGTCAACTCGGGTGGGGCCAATTTGTCCTGCGGGGGCGGCGGCTGAAAGGGTAGATTCGGGCTAAGGCTGCGCTGGCGGCGCTGATCGTCCGGTTTGACCAGCCGGGCCACCCCCAGGATGGTCTGGTCGGCCCCCAGTAAAATCAGGTTGCTCCGGGTGCCTAGCAGCTCCACCGCCAGCGCTATGGGGCCAAAGGGGCTATGAAAATGAAAGTAAAGAATACGCTCATAGGCGGGCTGTTCGAGCTGCTCAAGCCGGGCGCCGCGCAGATATTTCCGTAAGACCAGCATCAGCGGAGTGTCGGGGCCAACCCCGCGGCGAACTTTGGCCTGGCTGAGATGCAGGCGCGGCGCCTGCGGCTCCACCGAGATGACCAGGTAATGGCGGGTGGGGTGAACGAAAATCTCAAACCCGTAGGTGAGGGAGTTGATTTGGGTGACGCGCTGGACTCGCCCGCCCAAAATGACCGAGCGAAACTCGACGGCAATGGCGGCGACGGCGAAGGCGTCAAAATTCATAGCGGCTGGTTAGTTGGTTGGTTAGAACAGATTCAGTTTCTCGGCCAGCTCGGCCGGGGTATCGTTGCCGCGCACCCGGATGCGGTGCATTTCAAAGCGATCGTCAAAACTTTGCAAAGCGCCCCATTGGGTGGTGACTGCGCCCCAGAAGTTGGCCGATTCGACCACCCGGATGGTCAACTCATCGTAGCGACCGGAGGGGTAGGAGAAGAAGCGGACCGGCTCGCCGATGCGAGCTTCGATGGCTTCTTTGGAGCCAAGAATCTCATAAACCAGAAAATCGACATCCCGGCCGCTCAAGTCATAGTGGCGATACCCGTGAGAGCCAAACTCCATGCCGGCCTGGTGCATCTCCTGAACCATCTCCCAGGTGAGATAACTGACGTTGTACGTATCGATCACCTGGGTAAAGACAAAAAAGATGCCGGTATAACCATATTTCCGCAGCAAGGGAAAGGCGTTTTCGTAATTATCGCGATAGCCGTCATCAAAGGAGAGGATAATGGGTTTAGGCGGCAGGGTGGTATGCCCGCTGAGGGCGTAGGCCAACTCTGTCATCGTGATGGTTTCATAGCCGGCCTGGCGCAAATAGGCCAGATGATCCTCAAACTGCGCCGGCGTCACCGACAAATCCCGCCGAATGGCATCGGCGCCCTCCGGTGGGGTGGAGACGTAGTGGTACATCAGAATGGGCACCAGGGCGGTGAGACCTTCAGCAAGGGGGGTTGGTTCAGGCGTGGGGGTGGGGGTGTCGGTGGGCGTGGTAGTGGGCAGAGGAGTATCCGTTGGCGCAGGCGTATCAGAAGGAGAGTCGGTCGGAGTCGGGGTACGGCTTGGGCTGGGAGTAAAGGTTGGACTGGGCGCAACGGTCGGGCTGGAGGCCGGTAAGGGGGTGCGAGTTGGGCTGGGCAAGGAGGTAACGACCCGGTTAGCCAAAGCCGTGGCCTTGCTGCGACTATCACCATTGACATCCAGCCAGCCGACCCCCAGTTGAAATCCTACCACCAGCGCCAGTGATATCGTAATAAACCAGTAACGGAGCAGCGTCTGCCCAATGAACCCCAAAATCCGTACCTCGTTTCAGTTACTCTGGTAACCCTATTGGCCAAACCGAACTGAAAGTATACGTTGAGTTGCAGAGGCTGTCAAAGTGGAAGTTAAGACTCTCGTCGCGCTCAGTCCGGCTCAAAATCGACCAATTCACCGGAGGGGGCCAGCTTCTTGATCGACAATTCTGCCTCGTCCAACTGCAAATTACAATGTCTGGCCAGTTCCATCCCCCGCCGGTAAAGGGCCAGGGCCTCGGCCAGAGGCAGATTGCCGGCCTCCAACCGCTGCACCGTCTGTTCAAGTTCGGCGTAGGCTTCTTCATAGCTCATTTTTTCGATTTCGGCTGACTGCTCTTTTTTCTTACTCATATTCGATGATCAAGTTTTTTGAATATGAATTATGCAGTTTATAATTGATTTAGCTTGTGGAGGCTTTCTCTCAGGACTCGAAGTCTGGTAAATGTTTGAAATGATTGACCTTACAGATAGATGCTGAAGGGTTAAGCCAAAGCCTGACCCTGAGTCTACTGATAGATCGCTGGATCTTCATTTATTAAGGCTTCTGGCCCGGTTAAAAAGCAAATTTTCCGCTAAATAGTGGGAAACCCACAAGCAAAACAATTCTGATGGGCTGCCTCGCTCCTACTGAGGTAGCCCATACTCAACAATAATATGGTTACTGGCATATGATTGTCAAATCACGAGCCAGGAATTTAACGAAAAAACTTGATCATCGAGTCATAGGATTCCTGTAGTGCATATGGCGTGTTCCGTGCAGCATTATGACTCACGTTTCACGTTTCAGGTTTCAGGTTTCACTTACCGTTGCCCCAAATTGACCATCGCTCACCTGGACAACAATTTCATCTCCCAACTCCACCTGGCCGGTTTCACTGACAACGGTTTGACCTTTCTGCACAATCGCATAGCCCCGAGTTAACGTGGCTGTAGGATTAAGCGTGGCCAACTGGGCGGCCAGGGTCTTGAGCCGCTCCCGCTGCAACGATAGGAAGTGTTGCACGGTTCGATCGGCCCGGCCAAGCAGGGTATCGACCTGCTGCCGGAAATTGTCAAGTTGAGCCTGGGGTGAGAGGCGCGCCAGCGCCCACTCACTATTTTTTAACCGGCTGCGGGCCGACGCCACCATCTGGCCGGTCGCCTCAACCAGAGCCGTTTGTTGGCTAAGCACCAACCGGGCTAATTCGGCCCGGTCAGGCGTGGCTATCTCGGCCGCGGCGGAGGGGGTGGGGGCGCGGACATCGGCCACAAAATCGGCAATGGTAAAATCGACTTCGTGACCGACCCCGGTAATAACCGGAACAGGACAGGCGGCGATGGCTCGCGCCACCCGCTCGTCATTGAAGGCCCATAAATCTTCCAAACTGCCGCCGCCGCGGGCCAAAATGACCACATCCACCGGCTGGCGGCTGATGGCCTGCAAGGCAGCCACAATTTGGGGTGGGGCGTCTTCCCCCTGCACCGGGGTGGGGGCCACAATCACCTGCGCCAGGGGAAAACGGCGGCGGAGCACATTCAGAATATCCCGCAGGGCTGCGCCGGCGGGCGAGGTGACCACACCGATGGCCCGCGGAAACTGGGGCAGAGGTTGCTTCAAAACGGCGTCGAATAAGCCGGCGGCGGCCAGGCGAGCTTTGATGCGCTCAAACTCGGCGTAGAGCGCGCCCTGCCCCAGCGGTTCCAGGTTATCCACATAGAATTGATAATTGCCGCCGGCCTCATAGACTGAGATGCGGCCGTGGGCCAGCACCGCTTCGCCGTCGCGCTGGGGCAGATAAACCAGCCGGCCGGCTTGGGACCGCCAGATCACGCAACGCAGGCTGGCGCCGGCGTCTTTTAGGGTGAAATAGATATGGCCTGAGGCGGCCGGCTTCCAGTTTGAAATTTCACCTTCAAGCCAGAGGTCCTGCAAGGTCAGATCCGCTTCCAGTTTTTGGTGGAGGTAAGCGGTTACGGCGCTGACCGTGAGTACCCGAGGCTCGAATTCAAAGAGAGAAGGTTGCATGGGAAATTAACAATTAACAATTATCAGTTTTCAATCATACATAACAATAAATTTTGAGAGGCAAAGTTTCAAGGTTATGGCTGATTGGGTTCGATGGTGAACAGGCCCTTGGTGGCCGGGTTTGTCTCTAATTGAGTCTGGAGAATCTGTTCGGCCTGGGAACGAGACAACGACGTTGAGATCAGGCGGACTTGTGCCGCCTCGGGCGGCGCGGTCCCTTTGCGAAAAGTCAGGCGGGTGTACTGGCCGTTCATCGGGATTTCAAAACGGTAACTCTGGATTTGCAGGATGTAGGTGCCGATAACGGTGGCATAAAACTCAAAACCACCCGGCCCATATTCTAACTTGGTGCCGGTTGTTATTACGAACTGCCCGCCGGCCGGAGGCGTCACCAGAATTGGCGCATTCGGTTCGCCCCAATCGCCCACAATCAACGGTAAACCGGGGCCGCGGCTGATTTCGACCGTTACGCCAGCAGGCAGGGTCAGGTCAACCGTGGTTTCCTGGCCAGCTGAGACGGTGATATTTTCTTTGACCAGGCTATGTTCGGGCAATTGAAGCCGGTAAGTGCCGGGCTGGAGATTGGCCAGGCGATACACCCCATTACTCTGGCTAGTTGTTTGCAGAGATTGCCCCTGGCCGGTTAAAACAACACGCACACTCGCAGCCGGCTGGCCAGTGGAATTGAAGATAACGCCGGAGATCAGGCCGGTCTGGACGACCGGCGGCGCGGTAATCGAACCGACCGTAACCCCGGTGTAGTAATAGTTGATGATTTGCTCGTACCTATAACCCTGGTTGGCAAAGGCCCGGGCGCCGTATTGGCACAGGCCCACGCCATGGCCCTGTTTTTGACCCTTGTCTGGGCAGGGTACCCCGCGCAGGTAAGGCACGGGGGCGCCCTGGAAAACATCTTCATTATTAAAGGTGTGCCCGCCGCAGTTGGCCGAGAAGATGCCGTTGGCAGTTTGATTATTGTAGCGGGCAACCAGGCCGCGCGTGGCCTGAATGGCCTCATCGGTCGCGGGGTGGATGCGAGCGGGATCGTAGTTCTGGCAGTGGGCCGGGCTGGTGCAGATGTCGGCATTGGGGTGGCGGGGGTGCTCGATGGCATATTGAGCATAACTGCGCGAGGCGATAGCCTGGGTTTTGACCGCTTCCGGCGGCCACAGGGCCGGCATCTCAGCCGGAACTACCGCCCGCAGGTACTCTTCCAGGGGCATCACCCTGACCGTGCTATCGGGAAACAGCACCCGGATGGTTTGGGCCGGTTCCGGTTCCGGCCCACATGGCCCCAGCGGGCCGGTCAACGGGACTTCGGGCATATTTTTGAGCCGGCTGAGGTGGTCAGATAGATTGAGGATTTTCTGCCGCCACGAATTGGGGACGTTGCCGGGACTGTTGGTCGGGTCGTACCAGAGGAAATAGGTCAGGGCCAGGACGCGCGGATCGCTGAGGCAATTTTCGGCAAAATAGATGACCTGATCGGTGAAGTCGGGATCGGCAGCGGCAAAATTGCCGGCCTCATCGATAATCACCCTGGCCTTGAGGCCATAGCGGGTTTCAAACAACTTGAGCAATCGCCGCCAGCGGAAGGCATACCAGGAAGAGAGTTCCGGATCGTACAGCCATTTCTTAACCGATCCGCCGGCGTGCCCCCAGTAGGCGTGAAAGGTTAGAATGTTATCAAAATAATCGCGTACTGTCTGGTACAGATAGTCGTAGCCGGCCCAACCTTCCATCGGCCTACCCTGGCAGTCGGGCGAACCATCTTCGTGATGACCAAAGGCAAAGGGCGGCGTGATCAACTTCATTTCGGGTACGCGATTCTTGATCACTTCAGCCGTGAGACGGACCCAATTGGCATATTTTTGGTAAAACTCAGGGGTGGTGTAGAGGTGCTGGTTGCCGGGATCGGAGTCGCCATTTTCATAGTGCAGGTTCATCTCATTGGCAAAGTAAACGTAAGGATCGAGGACCTTCATATCATTCCATTTGCTGGCAACCAGCTCGCCCAGATAGCGAGCATAATAGGCCGGCTCTTGTTGCCAGTTGCGGAAGTGCTGGAAGCGTACAATCACTACTGTTTGCGGATTGGCCGCTTTGTATTGAAATATGCCGTTGACCCCCAGGTAATCATAAAAACAGGTGACGGCGGCAGGTTTCCAGCCAAGCATCTGGGTGGGGTCGCCGGGATGACCATTGGTCACCCACAAACCGGGTCGACGCATAGGGCCTCCTTGATCAATGAACAACGGTCAATAGAAATGAGCCAGTGAAGTTGGGGATGGTTATTGTCTTTATTATGACATAAAATAAAGCAGATGCAAGCAAGCTTCAGTTATTGAGACTGCTGAAATTATTAGGAGCCTATCTGGATAACCCGGCTAGCTTTTATTCGGATAGGCTGCTAGGTGGCCGGCGCTTTAGTTATACCAAATGCATTTTAAAATTTCTATAGCTGGCGCATCCCTATGCGTCAGCGGACGGGCACACTTGCACCTGCGGCGTCCTTCGGATGCAGGTGTAGGGATGCCGTCCTGGGGGAATTTTAGCGTGCGCTTAGTATAGAAGTCCCGGTCACCTGAATTGGAAGGAAATCAACACGTCTTGGTCTGGTCCTCACGACAGCCGAAAAAGAGACCATAGCGTTACTGGCAAGGCACAGGGGTGGATTATCAATATCTGTCCTGGTTCGTTGCCTGATTCACGATGCGGCCAGGCTACCGGGTTGCCGCTGAATGAACCAGCCTCAAGCGGGAAGAACATATATGAACAATCGTGACGTGAATGCGCTAGCAGCGGAACGGAGCTGCTTATTGAATATCTATGATCGTTTTGCTGCTCTGGGTCGGGCAATGCAAAGGTCTTCTGCTACATCAACCAATTCTCAGGCTCGACACTCGCTGGTTACAAACACCCAAGTGGACGAAACCACAGGGCGACGTAAGTCTGGATCGATGATCGAAAATGTAATAGACATTCGAGGATAACAGCAAGTAATGCCAAGAATTGGCAAAGGAGTTTGACCAACATTTTGAGGTAAAACACTTCTTGGGGTTCAGCAAAAAAGCCGCGCCAATGATGCGCAGCCTTCCTATGAGATATGGAGTATGCCTGATCGTCACTCGAAACCCAACTCTTCCGGCGTGAACGTTATCTTGAAAGGTCTGTGATCATAGGCATACGGCGACTGGTCGCCATGGGTCAAAAATTCCAACCCATTCTCAATATCCAGGGCTAATATCGGCGTTACTTTACGCTTTTTCGGCCCATCAACCTTACTCACAATAATCCGCTTAATCAACGTCCTGACCACACGGCGTTTTTCTTCTAGAATTGCCCAGCGAAGTTGAGCCAGTTGATCGCCGGGAAATTTCTCCTCAAAACGCCACCCTTCTAATTCATCAGCCAGTGCTTGACGTTGTTCTGCGGTTAACGTCTCGGGGTCCACCTCAAGCACCTCAATAGCAGCCTTCACCTCAGATAGATACCGGGCGGCCCAACTGCTTAGGGCTTGAGCTTGTTGTCGAATGGCTACATCTGCCTTTCGCTCATCTAATTCCTTCCCTGGCTCCACCGCTTGAAGTTGCAGCGCAGCCAGTTGCATCTCCATATCATTTGGGTGTGACCAACTTCAGTTGTAGGGGCGTTCGGCGAACGCCCAAATTGGGCCAACTAACCAGGGCGAATGCCATTCGCCCCTACATTAAAACTCACTTTGGTCACACCCATATCATTTTCAGTAATTGCACCCTTACGAGCCTGAGTTTATAACCCACTGTCTCTCCATCGTCAATTCGTCAAGCTGCTTTTGCAGGTGTTCAGTCTCTGTTTCTATTTCCCCTTGTTGGGCCTCTAAAGTAGCCACCTTAAGAGCAATTGCCTTTTTCAGGGCAGTCGGGTTGCTACAGATCTTTTCTACAAAATTCCAGACGAAGTTATCGACTTTTTGTGATCCGGTTGTAAAAGCACAATCTGGCGGCAGACTCTCAGGATAATGGCCATGCCTCGGACAAGAATAATACCCTTGAACTGAGTGATAACCCCGTCCGCGATTTGAGGCTGTCGCTTTTGGCTGGCACTTCCAACCACAAGCACAGTAGATTAATTGCTGGTGCGATAGGCTGAGGGATAGTCATAAGTCCGCAGAATGCTGGGGGCTTTAGCGCATAATTTCAGATTAGCTGCTCTGAAGTTTGCTATTGATGGCCCTTAGTTTAACATTGTTTTCATTGGTGAAAAATATTTCTCTCCGACAAACTGCTAGCGCGGCCATTCACTGACCAGCAGGCCATAGACCGCGTGGTCTACAAAATGATCGTACAGCCATTCAGCCTGCCGAACTGTACCTTCCAGCTTGAAACCTAGCCGCTCCGGGATGGCCCGGCTTTTATGGTTGCCCGTAGCGCAACGGATTTCAAGCCGGTTCAACTTCAGTTCAGCAAAGGCATAATCCACCAGAAAGCGGCACGCTTTGGTCATAATCCCCTGGCCTTGAACTGCTTCAGCCAACCAATAGCCCACGCTCACCGAGCGATGCGCCCAGTCAGTCTGATGATAACCAATCATGCCAACCAGTTGGCCCCGAAAGAAAATACCAGCTTGAAATCCGTTGTTATTGGCGAACTGCTCCAGGCTGCTCTTGATGAAATTATGCGTATCGGTCGCCGCGGTGTTGGCATCCAGCCAGGGCAACCACTCCCGCAGGTAGGCCCGATTTGCCTCCACCAGGGCAAACAAGGTTTCGGCGTGGCGAGCCTCCAGTAAGCAGAGTTTGATATTCTGGTCAACTACCAGACAGAACATCGCGGCCGTAAACCTTTACTCGCGCGGTCGCATTTGGGGGAAGAGAATGACCTCACGAATCGATTGTTGGTTGGTAAAGAGCATGGTAACCCTGTCGACGCCGATCCCCAACCCCCCCGTCGGCGGCATACCGTGCATCAAGGCCATCACGTAATCGTCGTCCACCAGGTGCGCTTCCTCATCGTCATCTTTGGGCTGATCCAAAAAACGTTGGCGTTGGGTGATGGGGTCGTTTAACTCTGAATAGGCGTTGCCAATCTCCATCCCGGCCACAAAGGCTTCGAACCGTTCCACTACCCGCGGATCAGCAGGGCTTTGTTTGGCCAGGGGCGAAATGTCGAGTGGAAAGGTGTGAATGAAAGTTGGCTCGACAATCGTCGGCTCCAAATATTCGCCCAGCAGCTCATCGACCAGCTTGCCCCAGCTTGGCTGCGGCGAAACTTGCAGCTTGCGCCGCTGGCACTCGGCCCACAAGGCCCGCACGTCGGGATAGCTTTCAAAAATATCGATGCCGGTTTGGGCCTTGATCCCTTCGGCCAAGTTCAGTCGCTGCCAGGGTGGGGCCAGATCGACCTCTTTGCCATCATAAACTAGCCTGGTCGTGCCCAAGACTTCCCGGGCAATGAAGGCGATCATATGTTCGGTCAGCCACATCATATTTTCGTAATCGGCGTAGGCCCAATAGCACTCCATCATGGTGAATTCTGGATTGTGTTTGGTGCTGATGCCTTCATTGCGAAAATCTTTGCAGATTTCGTAGACCTTATCAAAACCACCCACAATCAGCCGCTTCAGGTACAGCTCATCGGAGATACGCAGATAGAGTTGGAGATTCAGGGCATTGTGATGGGTCACAAAAGGGCGGGCCAGGGCGCCGCCGTACATGGGCTGGAGGGCCGGAGTTTCCACTTCCAGAAAACCTTGCTGATCCAGAAATTTGCGCATGGCCGAGACAATTCTACTCCGTTTGACGAAAATGTCACGTACTTCGGCATTGGCAATCAAGTCCAGATATCGTTGGCGATAGCGAGTCTCCACATCTTTAAGCCCGTGCCACTTCTCCGGCAGGGGATGCAGGGCCTTGGCCGCCAACTGATAGCTCTCGACCTGCACCGTAACTTCCCCGGTCCGGGTGCGAAAGAGGTGGCCCTGCGCCGCCACAAAATCGCCCAGGTCGAACTGCTTCACAAACTGCTCGTACAGCTCCTCACCCAGGCTGTCCTTCTTGAAGTAGAGCTGGATGCGGCCGGCGCCATCTTGAATATGGGCAAAGGTGCTCTTGCCCATATTCCGCACCCCCACCAACCGGCCGGCCACCGCCACAGCGACCTGAGGTTTCTCGGCGCTGCCCGCCGGCAAGGCTGCCTCAGCCTGCTCAAACAGAGCGATGGCCTGGGTAGTGGTGTGTTCGCGTCCAACTCGGGGCGGATAAGCTAACTGATCACGCTCGGCAAAATATTGCAGCTTATGCAGCCGCTGCTCCACCTGCTCGCCAAAATCTGCAAAGTAGCTCAAGTCTGGTTCCATAAGAGGCGCTATCTCCAAAAATTCAAAAATAAAAGCGGGGCCTTAAAAGACCCCGCTTATTATCCATACTTAGGGCAATTGGCGCAAGCTAGGCAATCTTAATTACCTTAAAGGTGGCCTGCCCGTTGGGGGTCTCAGCCGTAACTACATCACCGACCTTGGCCCCCAGCAAGGCCTTGCCAATAGGCGACTCATTGGAAATTTTACCATCCAACGGATCGGCTTCGGCAGAACCAACGATCTTATAGGTTTCCTCATCAAAACCTTCTTCCTCCACAGTCACAATGCTGCCCAGGTGGACTTCATCGGATTTTCCGTTCTTCTCGATGATAACCGCATTGCGCAGTTGAGCCTGGATCGTCTGAATCCGACCTTCTACAAAGCCCTGGCTGAGTTTAGCCTCATCGTAGGCCGAGTTCTCACTGATGTCGCCTTCATCCTTGGCCGATTGAATCGCCGCCGCAACTTCCTTTCGGCGAACGTTGACCAGATAATCCAGCTCTTCTTCAAGTTTCTTCTTACCTTCTAAAGTCAAATAGATCGGTTTGTCTGCCATCGAAATAATTCCTCACTCCACGGAAACCAAGATTATTACAGACAGTCCCCCAGCTAATTGTGGACTGAACTTGCTCTAAGGCGGTTGAGCCGATAACAGCAATCCCTCACCCAACCGAGCGAGGGAATAAAAAACGAGACCGGCTTTGGGTCTCAATTTGGCGGCACTATTTTGCTCCCCGACATTATACCCAAAATTCTCAGTTTGGCAAAAAATATTTAACTGCCTAAGTTTGCCTGATTATACTCTTTACTCTAGCGGAACCTTCAAATCCGCCATCAACTTATCCCAGCGGGCCAGGCGGACCCTGGTTTGCTGGGCCAGCGCCACAAAGATGGCCTGGGTATCGGCGTCACCGCTTAAATCTTTGAGCCGGGCTTCGTACCAGTCAAGCTGAAACTTAAGACCCTGCCGCACAAACCGCAACTGATCGGCCAGCCCGCGGCGAGTTCTAGCCTGCCGCAGCAACTTTTGGTCCACCTCGTCCAGGGCCTGACCGGCGGGCCGGTCAAGTTGGCGCAGCCGGCTGGCCACCCGGGCAATGGCCTCATAAATATCTTCGATAGCCTGGGCCAAGATAAGTTTGACATGGGCATCGTCAATTTTCTGGCTATATTCCTCCAAATAGGCCAGGCGAGCCAACTGCACCTGATTGTGTTGGGTTAAGATAGCAATCGAGTTATGGCTCATTTTTTACCTCAATCCGGCAAACAGGTCATTTTCTTTACATCCGGGTGAGAGCGACAGCCGGATATCGGCCCGGCTGCAGGCCAGGATAAAGGCTTCCTGGTTGAACCACGGCTGCCTCGACGGGTCAAAGTCGGCCCGCAAATAAGGAATTTCTGGCCTGAGCTGGCTGGCATGGCAACGAATGCCAGCCAGTTTGGCCTGGGCATATTCGCTCACATCGATGACGGTGGTGATCTTCTCGGCCGGATAGCCCGAAAAGGGAAACGGGACGCCATCGATCAACACAAAGCTGCTGCCATTGATTTCTTCGATCTGGGCTACTTGCTCCTCGAACATAGCCCGGTGATAAAATTTGGCCACCTGATGCGGGGGACCGGCCTTACCCCAGCAGTCGGCCTGGCCGGCCAACTCTACGGCCGCGGTGGCCCAACGATGAACGGCCAGGTGATCGTAATGGCCGTAGATACCTTCGGGACCAAAGGAGATGACCACCTGGGGTTTGAGCCGGCGCAACAGCGTAACAATTTTGTAAACCGCTCCACTCTGGGGCACCACGGTGGTCTGCCCATCCATATAGCCCAGCAAATGCAACCCTGCCAGCCCGTAACATTCACAGGCGCAGCGCAACTCTTGCTCACGCCAGGCGCCCAGTGGGCAATCTACCTTGACGGCCGGGTTGGCTACTCGACCGGCTTCACCCAGTGTGGCGGCGACTAAATGGACCTCAACCCCCTGCCGGGCGTATTTGGTAAGAGTGCCGCCAGTGCCGAACGCTTCGTCATCGGGATGGGCAAAAATAGCCAGCAGGGTCAATTCGTTCGTCATAACATCACTTCCACGATTTTGGTGATGGCATACTCCAAGCTACCAGAACGCATGTTCGATAGTATAATCCCAAAATAGATATTCGTCAACAAAGAGGTCATTTTAGCAGAAGCCGGTGAATATTCAAGTTGTTTTACCCAACGCCCAGCCAACGGCCACTGATTGCCGTTAAGGTTGAATGGTTACCTGGCCCAGAACAAGGTTATCGCCGACGGCCTGGCCGGTGGCATTATCCCAGATTTGGAGCCGTTCCAGGGTGTCGGGCCGGTACAGGCCAAAAACCAGGTTATAGTCACCAGGCGGGGTGGCCGGGTCAACCGGCAGGCGAAATTGGCGCGAGGACTGCTGGTCGGGGCGCATCTCCGTGGTCAGAAGGCGACAGGCCGGATCATCGTCGTGCTGCCCCCAACGAGAGCCATCCGGGCCAACCAGATGCACAAAGCCACGATAACGAACGTCCATCGCCGCCAAACTCTGCCAATAGACCGTCACCGGCAGCAGGTCGCCGGGCTGGGCGCTTTGAGGCGGCAGGTCGTAACCGCGCAGCAGCAATTTGTCGCCAAAGTTGAAGGCGGCCGGCTGGCTGATCGTTTCAGCCCGGGCAAATCGCTCCGGCGTGGCCAACCGGTCAAAGCTGGCCCGGTAATCATCCAGGTTGAGCACCTGAGGCTCGGCAACGGCCCTATTCTTTTCGTACAGGCGTAGTTTAGGCTCCCGGTCGACCAGGACAATCCGGGTCAGGGTATAACCCTGCTGGCCCAGTTGGGCCTCCTCTTTGGGCCAACCCTGCCAATCCCGCCGCAGCCAATAGTGCTGCGGGTCCTCATAGCAAGAGCGGGGGGTTTGAAAAGTGTACCAGATCGGCACGGCAAAGGACTCGTTGATGCTGCGGAAATCGCCGTTAAGCTCGCCGCTGGCCCACAGGTAGCCAACCACCTTCCAGCCGCTCAGCCGGGGATTGGCAAAAAGTTTGCGTGGGCGAGGGATGCTGCCGTAAACACGGTTGTACCACGAATCCGGATTGTTGGTAGAATCGATTTTGGCCTGCCAATAGGTAATAACCAGCGAGTTGAAGGTGAGGTATTGGTAGAACAGGATCAAGCTGACCACGATGGTGAGGGCCAGGGCGATGATTGACTTCAAGAGCCACCCAACGGGGCGAGGTATATTGAAGGGACATGCCCGATCGGGGAAGAAGGCCGTCCGGTCGGCTTGGCTAAGACAATCCCACAGGTCGGTCAGGGCCACGGCCGACAGCAGCGCCCAGGCCGGATAGGCCGTTTGAATGTGGTCGGCGGCATCTTTGGCTAAAAAGACCAGCGCCCCCAACGGTACCATCAGCCAGAGAAAGAGGGCTTTGAGTTCAAAGCTGGTCTGCGGCAAAAGAATAAAATTTAAAGTAAGCAGGGCGTAGGGGGCAAAGGCCAGGTTGAGTTGACCAATCTGCCAAAGCTCCGGCCAAACCAGGGTGCTCATCATGGCCAGGGTCAAACCGGTGAGCATAGCCCAACCTGGCCAACCCTGGCGAGCAAAATTACGGCCCAGCAGCCAGAACAGCAGCAGCACCAGCACCGGGGCATGGAAGCGGCTGCTGTAGAGGCTGTCCTGATCGAATATATTGTCAACTCGATTGTAAAGCAACTCCGCGCCGATACGCTCTTCGCCAAAATATTGGTAGACATCGCTAAAATTAGGGTCGGTCAGGTAGGGCACGTAGAACAGAGCCGTTAGCCCCACAAAGAGCAAGCCGGCCCCGGCCAGCCAGAGCCACTGCCGGCGCCAGGCCGCCCGGCTGGAACGGGCCGCCCGCCAGATGACATAGCCAAAGACGGGCACATAGAGCAGCATATCGGGATGAGCAATCAACCCAATGGCCAGCACCAGGGCCAGCCAAGCCAAAAAGTGGTTGAGTCCCTCCCGGTAGTAACGATAGGCCAGCCACATGCCTAGCGCCCCCCAGAGCACAATCAAAGCCTGATTTTCAACAAACCGGGCATAGGCCACAAAGAAGCCATTCAGCGCCACAAAACCGGCCGCGACCAGGCCGATTACCGCCCGTCCGCCGCTCAACCGCCGTCCCAACACATAAACCGTTGGAATGAGCAGCAGCGAGGCCAGGGCAAACGGCAGGCGGGCCAGCCCTTCCCCCAGCCAGCCATTCAGATACCACATCGCCGCGGGCAGCAGCCAGTGAATCGGCCCTTTGCTGTCGAGGAAGGCGGCGTACTCTTCGCCTTTGTAGGCTCGCACAATGAGCCGCATATTCTCCAGTTCGTCTTCATGGAACTCACCGTAGCCCAGCCGGGTCAGCCGGGTCACCGCGGCGACGGCCAGGATAAGCAGCAAGATCAGCAGCACCGTGCGGGAGGGCCAGTGGATGGAAGATGGGGAGATGGGGAGATTTGTGAACACTTGGGCCTGCGCGCCGTGCAGGTGTTGTGAATTGTCGATTGTGAATTGTGAATTGTGAATTGTCGATTGTGAATTGTGATTTGAAACACTTGCCTTGCTGGTTTGTGATTTGGGTAACGCGATGGATTGGAGCAGCAGGCCAGCCAACGTGGTTAAATTAAGGGCAATCAGGACCGGCGTTTCGGTGAAGGGGCCGGGGGCGAACAGCAAGGTAACGAGCAGTACCAGCGCGGCGAGCAAAGAGGATGCCCCAACGATCAACACGAGGCGCTCCAGGCCGCAGTTAGTTTGCAGCCAGCCAAAGACAGGCAGCCAGGCCCAACCGGGCAGCCCAAAGATGAGGGCGGCCGCGACGGGCCAGCGCAGCCAGGCCCATTCAAACGGGCTATACAAAATAATGGCATTGCCGGCCAGCAATGCCAGAAGTAAAACCACCTGTGATTTGGTAACTCTCATAAAATTAGGGATTAAGGATTAGGGATTAGGGATTAGGGATTAGGGATTAGGGATTAGAGGGTCAGCGGGTGGACTTTTTAATTTCTCATTTTTCACTTCTAATTCATCAGGCCGAGTTTCGATATACCTCGTCCATCGCCTCGGTAAGGTCCTCCAGCCGGTAGACCTGCTCTGATATTTCTTCCTGTAAGCGGCCGATGCGGCTGCCCTCTTGATCCTTGCTGCCAACCAGCAGCAGTTGAGAATAGATGGTACCCAGCGCCGAGATGGTGCTATCGAGCTGGTAATCGGCTTTTTCCATACTATTCTGCAAATTTTCCAGGGTGCGAAGTTGCCGCTCCTTGTCGGCAATAGTCCGCTCGAGCTGCTGTTTGACTTCCGGGCTGTCTTCCAGGGCCAACCTGGCCTTAAAATTCTGAATAGCCCTGGGCACACTCCGCAAATCCTGCTCGATGACTTTGTTGTTTCGGAACTTGTCGACCCGGCCGGCCAGGTTATAAACGGCCTGAAGCCAGTGGGTCGCCTCTTGGGTGGTCTGCGCCAGCCGGTCGCGCAGAACCCCTTTGGGGGCTTTGGCGACGGTGTCATCAATCAAGGCCCAATATTCCAGGGCCTTATCGACCTTAGCCATCAACTCTTTATCGCTGATTTTGGCTGGCTCAAACTCGACCTGCGGTTTCAACAGCTCGCCTACGGCCTGGGCGTGCAACTTTTCATCTTTGAAACTGAGGTATAAGAATAGCGCCTCGGCTAGAATGAGGAGCAACAGGCCCGTTAAACCGCCAATTGCCAGACCGGCTATCAGGTTTAAGCCAAGCAGAACAGGTAACGCCAGGGTCAAACAGCCGGTCAGCACAATAATGGCGGCGATGATGAGCGCATTTTGGGTGCGAAATAGGGAAAAGGTCAGGATAGCCCGGCGAATGGCCGGCTCTTTCAGCCAGTTGTCTCGCTCTTGCTTATAATTCTCGATGATTCTTTTGAGAATGGCCCGCTGGGCCCGTTGTTCAAGCTCACGACGGATGGATGCCATTGGTCTGCGTCAACATCAGGAAAACTCTATTTGCCCTATTCTGCTCGCGTCGAAATTGAGTATCGGCCCGAGGACAGCGATTTAAAGGTTGCTCGATGCTGCGGCCGTATCTTCCTCTTCGCCCGCCTCCAGCCCTAAGCGGCGACGCCGTTCGGCCAACTGCTGGGTCAGCCGGTCTTTGCCCAGCACCTCGTCCATCTGGTTGCTCAGCCGGCCGGCCCGCATCTCCACCTCGGCATCGGCTCGGTCGAGCCGGGCCCGAATCTTGTCGGCCACGCGGGCGATATCGGAGTCGCCCACACCCTCCAGGTCACCCAGGGATTTCATGCTCTTGGCCGCAATTTCTTTGGTCTTGGCCAGCTCCAGCAGCCCGATGACGTGCTCCCGCTCCTGCTTGATGGTGCGCAGGCGAGCCTCTAACTTCAGCCGGGCGTCGGCCAGCTTGTCGGCTTCACTTTTCTGCCGTTCAAACTGCACCCGATACTCTTCGGCCAGATCATTCTTGGAGTTGTACTGGCTCTGAGCGGCCACGGCCAGGTCTTCTTTGCCCAGAGCCAGCAGGCGGTCGATATCCCGATCCAACGCCTCGGCTTCGGCCTTTAAGGTTTCATATTTGCGCTGCAAGGTTTTGACCTGCCCCTTGACCGTCACCAGGGCGTCTTCCAGCTCATCCAGGTTGTCTTCGGCCTGGCGAATGTACTCATCCAGCACAGCTACAGAGTTGCTATCCAGGGCCTTGTCCACCATGGCGTGGAGATTGGCTTTGATTAAGGTATCAATTTTCTGGAAAAATGATTGGGCCATCGGTTTGATCTCCTTGGTTGTCAAAATTCGTCAGCAAAAAAGGTCACTCCTGCATTATACACACGATTGGAAGAATCTCCCAAAAATATTCGCCTCTAGATTCAGCAGGTGACCGGCTCTATTCAAGCGGCGGTCACCTCCATAGTTGCGATTTATTCAACGGTTGCCGTGACCGAACGGACGTGCTAAAATATTAGCATAGGAGGCCACAGTGACTGAAATTCAACGCGTCCATTTTACTCTGCCGCTGCCGCCGGGCATCAACAGCCAGTATACCCAGGTGGGCAAAAAAAGGGTGCTTTCCAAAGAGCACGTTGCCTTCAAGCGGCAGGTGCAGCAGTGCCTGCATCGCCTGCGGGTGGACGAGGTGATTGGTGAGCCGTTCATCGCGGCGCTCAAGCAGGGTTGGATCGGCCTGTTTCTGGATTTCTACTTTGAAACGCCGCTGCGCCGCGATCTGGATGGCGGGCTAAAGATCACCCAGGATGCCATTTTGGAGGCCCTGGGCATCAACGACAACCGGGTGGTCGACATCCACCTGGTCAAACGTATGGCCCCCACCAACCCCCGCGTTGAGGTCGAGCTAGAGGCCATTCCCGAATGGCAGTTTGATGATGAGTATGTGTATTTGGGCGAGGGGGAGGAAGGAGTAGGGAGTAGGGAGTAGGGAGTAAAAAGCTATCTATTCCTCATTGTTAATTGTTCATTGTTCATTGCTCATTCTCCTCCCCTGCAGCGACGAGCCGCGCCCCAACCAGCACCCCCCCGGCCCGGGTGGCCCGGAATACAGCAACCGCTCTGCCAGGTTGGGCCATCAACTAACCTGGCAACAGGTTCTGCACCGACCGGATCAGCCGCTCCGGGCTGAAGGGTTTGGTGATGTAGTCGGCAACAGGGGGCAGATCCACGGCAAGTTGTAGTCCCTGGTCGGGCACGCGGGCGGTGATGACGATGACTGGCACGCCAGCCAGATAGGGATCGGCCTGCATAGCCCGGTAGACATCCCAGCCGCTCATGCGGGGCATCATCAAATCGAGCAGGAGCAGGTCGGGCCGGCGAGCCTGCATCTGCTCCAGACCGGCCTGGCCGGAGGTCACCCCGACCACCTCAAAACCGCCCAGTTTCAGCGTTTCGCGGACCAGTTCGATCATAGGCCGTTCATCTTCGATGTACAGGATGTAGGGTTTGTTGTTCATAACTTCGTCCGGGTTGAACAGGATATTACGCCTATTTTAAAGTGAATGGCGGGGGCTGTCAATCACTGATTAGTCCCACTCGCCCAGGTGGGCCATAATCACCGCGGTCGCGGCCAGGCTGGCCGTTTCGGCCCGCAAGAGGCGCGGTCCCAGTTTGACCAGTTGGAAACCGGCCTGGCCGGCCAACTCCGCCTCGGCCGCGGTGAAGCCGCCTTCCGGCCCAATCATCAGGGCCACGCTGGCCGGGGGGAGCTCCGGCCAAACCGACTTGAGACTGGCCTCGACGACTTCTTCCCAGGCCATCAGTCGCAGCGAGGCAGCCGCGGCGCGCCGCACAGCCTGTTCAAACGGCATGGCCGCCTCCAGCCGGGGCAAGCGACCCCGGCCGCTTTGCTCGGCCGCTTCTTGAATGATCCGCTCCCAGCGTTTCTGCTTGTTGGCCAGGGCCGCTCGATCCCTGACCACCGAGCGTTGGCAGATGACCGGCACAAAGCGGCTGACCCCCAATTCGGTGCCTTTTTGGAGGACCCACTCAAATTTTTGACCCTTGAGCGTACCCTGGTACAACGTCAACGCCACGGCCGGTTCAGCCGGAGCGGGCTGCTGGCTCATAATCTCCCCGCGTACAACCAGCTTGCTCAATTCGGTCAGCCGGACCTGCCACTCCCGGCCGGAGTCGTCGAGCACAATGATGAGATCGCCCGGCTGCAAGCGCAGTACGGTGGTGAGCTGGCGGGCCAGGTCGCCGCTCAGGTTTACGGTGGGGGGAGTTATCCAGTTGGCTGGAATAAAGAAGCGGTGGGTCATCCATCGTCACTGGCAGCTTGAGTAAGTCTACCGGCTTGATTATACGCCAGACAGCAGCCAGCAGCAATCTGAACCCTCTATGCAAAAAATATTTAACTATAACTTAACATTACCTTAACAAATTATTGATAAACTGAGGGTTATATTCAAGACAGATTCATAGGGTGGAACGGGTAAACGGAGCAATAGTTCCCCGGTCGTACCTGGAATACAACTCTTGATGGATGACAGAGATTCAAGTTGCCGGTTATAATTGGGGGGTATGCCGGGTGAGCAACGACCAGCTATTGGGCAGCCATCATTGAACTATGGAATGTCTGTTGACAATTGTAAAAAAGGGGCCTGATTTTAATCTAAAGTTGTCCGAGGCAGGGGATTGACAAAACGCCGGATTTTGTGTATACTATTGTTCAATTTTCAAATATAGTTAATTTATTGAACATTGTTCAGGATTGATGGTTAAACTTTCCCCCCGCCAACGGCGTCGAGAAAAAACGAAACAGGCTATTTTGGAAACGGCCCACGAACTCATCAGCGAAAAAGGGCCGGATGGCGTCTCGATCCGCGAAATAGCCCGCCGTATCGATTATAGTCCGGCCAGCCTGTACGAATACTTTAACAGCAAAGACGACATTCTGACCGCGGTTTGCACCGAGGGGATGAAGCAGTTGAGCGCTGCTTTCAGGGAGGTACCGGCCAGCCTATCGCCGGCCAGGCGGTTGATCGAGTACGGTCTCATCTATGCCGACTTTGCCCGTCGCCAGCCGGAGCAGTTTCTGATGATCTTTAACACCCTGCCTTCGGCCCGAACCTCACTGGACCAGCCGGTTGAGCCAGATATGCCTTACCAGATTTTGCTAGAAACGGTTCAGGCCGCGCTGGAGGCAGGGGAGTTCCAAACAACCGGTGAATGTGCGGACGAAGGCATCGCCTTTAGTTTATGGGCGTTTATGCACGGCCGGGCGATGCTGGAACTGACTTTTCTGCGAAATTTTCAGACTGACTTTGATCGGGTGCATCGCTGGGCGATGGAAGTTTTTATCAACGGTTTGCGGGTAAGTTAATTGCAACTTTTTTTGGGGCAACTCGTATTACCAACGAGGAAGCGCCACAACCAAAGACCTCAGAGTCAAGGCGTGGAGCGCAGGGTGGTCACAGTTCAAGAATTCTTGTTTCACGCCGGCATCTTGATGAAATTTCAGTTGGGCTGAAGGAGAGGAAAACATGAAACAGAAATCAATCATCCTGACATTAATGGGCAGCCTGTTGCTGGTGAGTTTGACCGGCTGCGGCCTGTTTGGGGGGGACCCAACGCCTGAGCCGGTGCCGGTTCAAGCCGTGCAGCAGCCCAACGTGGTTTCGGCTGAAGCCTTTGTGGTGCCGATCAAAGAGGCCAACCTGGCCTTTGAAGTTGGAGGGCGGGTTAAATCGGTGGCAGTGGAGGAAGGCGACCCCATTACGGCAGGACAGGTGCTGGTGGAGCTGGATGACACAACCCAACAAGCCAATCTGAATAGCGCTACAGCCGGCCTGGCCCAGGCCGAGAGTGGGGTCGGCATCGCCGCAGCCAATGTAACCGAAGCGCAGGCCAGCCTGGCGAAAGTGTTGGCCGGGGCCACTCCTGAGGAGATTGCCCAGGCCGAAGCAGCCCTGGCCGGCGCCGAGGCAGCCCTGGCCGAAATCGTCACCGGGGCGACGCCGGAAGACGTTGCCCAGGCTGAAGCCAGGGTGGCGACGGCCCGGGCCAGCCTGGCCCAGGTCCTGGCCGGTTTTCGGGATGAAGATATCCAGTCGGTTGCGGCCAGGCTGTTGCAGGCCGAAGCCGAGGTTCGGGAGGCCCAGGCCGATTATGACGCCAACGTCTACGGCGACCCGGATCGACTGGGTCCCTTTGGGTTGGCCCTGGAACGGGCTACCAATAATTACGAGGCGACCAAAGCCGAGTACGACAAGCTGGTAAACGGCGCCACCAACGAAGAGATTGGCGTGGCCCGGGCCCAGTTGGGCGAAGCCATAGCCGCGCTCAACAAAGTGTTAGCCGGCGCTACGCCGGAGCAGATTGCCCAGGCTCAAGCCGAGGTGGCCCGGGCCCAGGCGGCCCTGGCCCAGCTCAAAGCCGGAGCTACGGACGAAGACATTGCCATCGCCGAGGCGCGGGTCAAGTCGGCGGAGGCTAATGTTGGGTCGGCTCAGGCCGGGGTTGAAGAAGCCCGGTCACGGGTGGGCGTAGCCGAAGCTGAGTTAGCCAAAACCCGCTTAACCGCCCCCTTTGACGGTTTGGTCGGTTTGCTCAACATCAACGAAGGCGAGATGGTCAATCCCGGTATGGTGGTGATGGCGGTGGGCGACGCCAGCCGCTGGCAGATTGAAACCGATGACCTGACCGAGATCGACGTGGTGAACGTCAGAGAGGGGTCTACGGTGCAGATCAGCATCGATGCCTTACCGAATGAGTCTTTTGAAGGCAAGGTGGTCCGCATCACCCCCAAATCCATCACCAAAGCCGGCGACCAGACCTACACCGTTTTGATCGAGATCACCAGCGGCAATACCGCCCCGTTAAAGTGGGGCATGACCGCCTTTGTGGATATTGAAATTGGGCCGGAGTTGTAGGTTGGTTGGTTAGTTGGATGGATGGGATGTGATTATGAACAAAAAGATAGTCTACCTGTCAATATTGTTGTTCCTCTCGCTGAGCCTGGGTATTATGGGGGCCACGCCGGTTCAGGCTCAAGAGGGAGTAGAAGAATTGGAGACCGTTTTGGCCCGGGCAGCGGCCAGGGTTTTCCTGATCAGCCTGACCCGACCCGACCTGGCTGGCGTCACTCACTTCTACCTGCTCGATAGCCTGGATCAGGACAGTGTACTGGCCGAACTGCAAGATGTGACCAGTTTTGAAATTACGGCCGGTGAATGGGTCAGCGATGTCACCTACCAGACCAAAGCGATCTTGCAGCCGGGTAGCCGCGAGGTTGCCGTCTATACCGGTCGATACGACGGCCGCTGGCAAGTGGAAGGGCTTGACCTGCCCACCGGCGTTGTGGCCAGCGTTGCAACCGCCGGAACTGTCGCGGCTCCCGCTGCGCCCGGCGTGGTCCCGGTGCGCGGCAACGGGACCGGGCAACTGGTCTTCCAGACTCAAAGCGGCGGCGATATTTACATCATCGATGCCGACGGCACTAATTTGCGCCGGATCACCCAGGGTCTCGATCCGCAACTGTCACCCGATGGCAGCCAAATTGCTTTCACTCGCTGGGAACCACAGTATGAACTGTTCACCATCAACACCGATGGCAGCGGCGAGCGAGCCTGGGCCAGCAATTGGCGACAGATGAAGTCGCCCACCTGGAGCGCCGATGGCTCGAAGCTGGTTTTTAGCTGGCAGAACGGCGGCCGCCTGGAGGAGGAGAGGCGCAGAATTGACCTCCAGAAGGCCCTTATGAACGAACAGGGCATCCGGATTCCTTCCCAGGCTATCGGCATCGAACTTGAAGGCGGCATTCTCAGATACACCATTCCGGCCGATGCCTACTGGTCCCTGACGGAAGTTGACCTGGCTACGGGCCAGTTAGTCGACCTGCCGACCGAACGGCACAGCTATGGCCCCAGCGGCCACCCCATTGAACCTAACCAGATCATCTTCCGGGGCAATCAAGGGGTGGCCCTGCACAATCTTGACGCCGGCACCAGCCAGCCGATCACGGTTGATGGGCGGGATCACACCCCGGTCATTTCGCCGGATGGCAGCAAGATTGCCGTTTCTTACTGGCAGGATGATCACTGGGAAGTTCACACGATGAATATCGACGGCAGCAACCGACAGCGGCTGACCAGCACCCCCCTAACCGTGCTGGCCGAAAACCGGCAGTTGACCCGCGAGGTGGTCGATGGCAAGGAACGCTTTGTGGCCAGCCCGACCCCGGCCTGGAACAACGCTGCCCCCACCTGGTCACCGGATGGCAGCCAGATTGCTTTTGTGACCGACCGGACCGGCCAGTGGGAAATCTGGCTGATGAATGCCGACGGCTCCAACCAGCGTCCCATGTTCCCGAACGGAGCACTGGCCGGACTTACGCTGAATTATGCCGGCGTCGATGAGCGGATGCTGTCGTGGCGGTGAGGCGGGTGGCACGCGAAGCGGCAGGTGGCAGGGTAATAAGGTCGCAGGTCGCAAGGTGGCAAGTGGCAGGTAGCAATACCAACCTGCAACTTGTAACCTATAACAATTCACCATTCATAATTCATAATTCATAATTTTCACGGGGAGTTAGGTATGAATCCGAGCAAGCGTGTAGCTATCTTAACCGGCGGCGGCGATGTGCCCGGCCTGAATATGTGCCTCAAGAGTCTGGTTTACCGGGTAATCGACAACGGCTTTGAACCAATCGGCGTGCGCAAAGGTTGGGAAGGATTGATCAACTACAACCCGCACGACCCGACCACGTATGGGCAACATTTCATTGAGTTGACCAAGAACCTGGTCCGTCCCATCGACCGCACGCCCGGCTCATTCCTGCACTCGTCCCGCCTCAATCCGGCCGAAACTCCCCGCAAATTGATCCCCGAATTTTTGCGCGAGCCGGGAGTTAAAAGCAAGGACCTAACGGACCATATTATGGATGTGGTGCAGCGGCTGGGCTACCGGGCCTTAATTGTGGTGGGCGATGACGATATGCTTCATTACGCCGCCCATCTCAGCCAGAAAGGGGTGCCGATCATTGCCATTCCCAAAACCATCCACAACAATATCTACGGCACGGATTACACCATCGGCTTCAGCACCGGCCTGGCCCGCAGCGTGGCCTTCATCCACGAGCTGCGGGCATTGGCAGCCTCGCGGGAGCAGATCATCGTGGTCGAAACGTTTCGGGTCAATTCCGGGCTGAGTTCGTTGATGACCGCGTTTTTGGCCGGGGTCGACCGGGCCATCATCCCCGAAGTGCCCTACGATCCCGAGAAGCTGGCCCGCCACGTTCTGCGAGACAAGCAGTTGACGCCCAGCAATTACGCCGTGGTAACCGTGTGTGATGGTTCAACTATTGAACCGGACAAAGTGCTGGACTATACACCTCAACTGTCGCCGCGCAGCAAGTCGCAGGTGTTGCAGTTGATGACCGAGGAGAAGGCCAAAGAGGTTGAGGCCGAGGAGGAGTTCATTTTGGCTGATGTGGTGGAGACCGGCAGTTCCCTGGCCGGCAGCGGCCTGGTTGTGGCCGAATTGTTGCGGAATCTGACTGGCGAAGAAGTTATCCACCAACCCCTAACATACCTGCTCCGCACCGGCTTTCCCGATGGCCAGGACCTTCTGGGAGCCACCAACTTTGCTATTCTGGCCGCCCGGTTACTGAAAGAGGGCAAATTTGGCCGGATGACGGCCTACCAGCAGCGCTACAACCTCACCGACGTCGATTTGAATATTGTCAACCAGGGCGTCCACGGGGTGGATGTGGATGAGATGTACGATGTCGAGAATTACCGGCCTAAAGTCAATTTGATTTGGGCGGCAGTGGAAAATTAGGGATTAGGGGTTAGGGATTGGAGATTGAGGCTTGGGGATGGGAGATTAGGGATTGGGGATTTTATTCCTTACTCCCTAATCCTTAATCCCTACTACCAACTCCCCACCTAAATAGAGGGAGAGCCATGCAACTGTTTGGTCAAAAGAAACAACAAGAAAATGGCCACCTGGTTCAGGTGAAGGATGTCGTCAAGAGCTTTAAGGTGGGTGACGGTGAGATCACCATCCTCAAGAGCATCTCCTTTGACGTAAAAAATGGGGAATTTGTCTCGATTGTGGGCCCTTCCGGCAACGGCAAATCGACCCTGCTCAATATGATCACCGGCATCGACCGGCCGACCGCCGGCGAGGTGATCGTTACTGGCCGAGAAGTGCATAAGATGAGCGAGAATCAACTGGCTGCCTGGCGGGGGGAGAATGTCGGCATCATCTTTCAATTTTTCCAGATGCTGCCGGCGTTGAGCCTGCTGCAAAATGTGATCCTGCCGATGGATTTTGCCAACAAATACAGCCCCAAAGAACGGCGTGAGCGAGCTATGCACCTGCTGGATATCGTTGGGCTGGCCGACCAGGCCGACAAACTGCCCAGCATGGTCTCCGGCGGCCAGCAGCAGCGAGCCGCCATCGCCCGGGCGCTGGCCAACGACCCGCCCCTGCTGGTGGCTGATGAGCCTACCGGCAACCTGGACTCTCGCACCGCCGGCGACGTTTTTGATCTGTTCAACCGGTTGGTAGAAGAGGGCAAAACGATGCTGATGGTGACGCACGATAAGGAGTTGGCCCGGCGGGTGCCGCGCGTGGTTGAAATTACCGACGGCAAAATAACCCGCGATGAGTACGTGGGCGGGGCCAACTGGATGGGGTATTAACAGGTTGCAGGTAGCAGGTAACAGGGCACAGGTGGCAGGTAGCAGGTAGCAGGTGGCAAGTTACAGGTTGCCGGTAACACGTCGCAGGATAATTCAAAACTCAACATTTAGAACTCACAACTCACTATGAGCGTAATCTGGACCAAGGTTTGGTCTGACCTGTGGGATAACAAAATTCGCACGTTGTTGGCGGTGTTGAGTATCACCGCCGGGGTATTTGCCATTGGCACTATCTTTGGCATGGTCGACCAACTCATTACCGGCATGAACACGGCCCACCGGGCCACCTCTCCGTCACACATCCAGATGTACTTGACCGACCGCATCGACGAAGATACGGCTATCGGCTTGAAATCGATCAAGGGTTTGGATGACCTCGAGGTGATGAATGAGATCACCGTGCGCTATAAATTCCACCCCGAAGATGAATGGAAACGGGGATCGCTGGTGATGCGGCAGGATTACGAGGACCAAACTTACGACACCCTGCAATTGAAGGAGGGTGACTGGCCCCAGAATGATCTGATCGGCATCGAACGGCTGTCGAGCCAATACTTTGGCATCGACATGGGTGATAAGGTTATCTTTGAATTGCCCAAAACCGACCGGCCGTTGACCATCAACGCTAAAATCCGCCATCCTTTTGTACCGCCGCCCCAATTTGGCGGCGACGCCTACTTTTTTGTGGATGCGCAAGGGTTGGAACGCTTCAACATCCCCAAGGGAGAATTTGGCCAGATCAAAGCCCGGGTTAAGCCCTACAGCCTTGAATTGGCCAAAGAGGTTGCCTCGGAGATGAAGAATCGGCTGGCCAAGCAGGGATACGGCGTGGCGGTCACCTTCTATCAGGACCCCGAGGAGCATTGGGGCCGCGTTTTTGTGGACGGACTCAACCTGGTTTTGCAGGTTCTGGCCGTGGTGGCAGTCTTTACCAGTGTGGTGTTGGTGCTCAACACCCTGACCGCCCTGATTACCCAGCAGACCAACCAGATCGGCATTATCAAAGCCATTGGCGGCCAAAGAAACACCATTATGAAGATATATCTGGCCGGGGTGCTGGTGTACGGCATTCTGGCCCTGGCCATCTCGCTGCCGTTGGGCGCAGCCCTGGCCTTTGGCATCACCCAATGGTTCTTAAACCTGTTCAATATCGATTATGAACAGTTCCAGATATCCCAACAGGCCATCATTTACCAGGTGCTGGCAGCGATTGCTGCGCCGCTTGTGGCGGCTCTGTGGCCGGTCTTGAAGGGCGCCGGCATCACCGTGCGCGAGGCCATCGCCAGTTACGGGCTGGGTTCCGGCCGCTTTGGCCGTAGCCATTTTGACCGCGCCATCGAGCGACTTGGCCGCCGCTTTTTGTCGGCGCCGTACGCGGTTGCCCTGGGGAATATGTTCCGTCGCAAGGATCGTTTACTGCTGACCCAATCGGTCCTGATTGTGGCCGGCGGGATGTTTTTGATGGTGATGAGTTTGTCGGCTTCCATCACCTTGACCCTGGATAATGAGTTCGGCCGGCGTAATTATGACATTTTCTTTATCTTTGAGAACAACCAACGTATCGACCGCACCCTGGCGATGGCCAACTCGCTACAGGGCGTGGAAAAAGCCGAGGTCTGGTTTACCCAGCCGGCCTCGATTTTGAAAGAGGGGCAGCGCGCTCAGGATGCCGGCCTGGGCGCATCGGTGGTCGGTGTGCCCGAAGGCAGCGACATCTACCGGCCTCTGCTGGTTGCCGGGCGTTGGCTGCAACCGGGCGACGAGCGAGTGATCGTGATGAACCGGGAAACCGCCAACGACAACGGCATCAAAATAGGCGACATCGTCACCCTGGATATGGGCGAGTTGGGCAAAAGCGACTGGCAGGTGATCGGCCTGTACCAGGTGATTTTTGGCGGCACTTTCAGCACCGACGACCTCTTTGCGCCCCAGCCGGCTGTTTTCAACGCCGCTAAAAAATACAACCGGGGTAATCTATTGCGGGTTCGCTCCGTTGGCTACAGCGCCGAATATACCCAAGAAGTCCGCAAATATCTGAGTGATCTGTACACTCAGCGCAATATGGACATCCTCTTCACCCAAACCGGACCGGAAGAACGCACCAACGCCGACGCCCAGTTCAGTATTACTACGACCATGCTGCTGGCCCTGGCCGTCATCGTGGCGTTGGTGGGGGGAATTGGGTTGATGGGCTCGCTGTCGATCAGCGTGGTGGAGCGAACCCGGGAAATTGGGGTGATGCGAGCCATCGGCGCCCGAACGCCCACCATTATGGGCATGTTTGTGATGGAAGGCGTGTTGCAGGGCCTCTTTAGCTGGTTAGTAGCCGTGCCGATCTCCTTTGTTATGGCCCAACCGCTGGCCAATGCCCTGGGCCAGGCCATGTTTGAAGCCAATCTGGACTACCAATACAGTTTTGGGGCGGTGGTAGCCTGGCTGGTCATCATCGTGTTTATCTCGGTTCTGGCTTCGATCTTGCCCGCCCGCAACGCCACCAATATCAGCGTGCGCGACAGCCTGGCGTATACGTAGACCGCCGACCACTGGCAATTGAACCCATAATCCCTGGTTCACAATTCATCATTCATAACTCACCATATGAGCGTCATCTGGCAAAAAGTTTGGTCTGACCTGTGGGATAACAAAGTCCGCACCATCCTGGCGGTCCTGAGCATTGCCGTGGGGGTTTTTGCTGTGGGGGTAACTTTTGGCATGTCTGACCAACTACTGACCGCCATGGACGCGGCCCATCGGGCCAGCCTGCCGGCCCACTTCACCATCGCCGTTACCCAAAATGTCAACGAGACGATGGTCAATCGGCTAAAAAAAATCAAGGGCATCGATGACATTGCCCTGGGTAATTTCCAGGCTATCCGTTACAAAATAGAACTGGACGATGAGTGGGAGACAGCCTGGCTGATCAGCCGCCAAGATTATGAGGAGCAAGAGTATGAATTGCTTTTGCTCAAAGAAGGCGAGTGGCCGGATGGCAATCGCGTCGGCATCGAGCGGTTATCCAGCCAGTACTTTGACCTGGATATCGGCGACACGGTCTATTTTGAGGTCAATGATCGCCCCAGAGCGCGCAAAATCAACGGCAAGCTGCGCCACAACTTTGTGCCCCCGCCGGAGTTCGGCGGCCCGGCCGTCTTCTTCTCCGACAGCGACGGGATGCAGTTGTTTGATATCGACAAAGGGGAGTTCAACCAGATCATCGTCCGGGTAACGCCCTACAGCGCCGAGTTGACCCGCCAGGTTGCCTCTGAGATCAAAGATCGGCTGTCGAAGGAACGGATTGGCGTAGCCCTGACCATCTTTCAGGATCCGGAAGAACATTGGGGCCGCTCGATTATGGCCGGGATCAACCTGGTGCTGCAAGTGATGGCCGTGGTTTCGCTGGGAGCCAGCGTGGTGCTGGTCTTCAACACCCTGACCGGCATCATTACCCAGCAGATCGATCAGATTGGAATTCTCAAGGCTATCGGCGGCAGCCGGCGGCAGATTGCCAAGATCTACCTGGCGATTGTGCTGGTCTATGGCAGCCTGTCGTTGTTGCTGGCCCTGCCCCTGGGGGCGCTGCTGGCTTTTAGCATTAGCCGCTACTTGCTCAACATTTTCAATATCGACTACGAGCAGTTTCAATATTCCAACCAGGCCCTGCTATTGCAACTGCTGGCCGCCCTGGCCGTGCCGGTGCTGGCGGCGTTGTGGCCAGTGCTCAAAGGCGCCTCGATTACGGTGCGGGAGGCAATCTCCAGCTACGGCATCGGCGGCGATTTTGGCAGCACCTGGCTCGACCAGCTCATCGAGGGGTTGGGCCGCAAGCTGTTGTCAGCGCCCTATGCGGTGGCGCTGGGCAATATGTTCCGGCGCAAGGGCCGATTGTTGTTGACCCAGGGGGTCTTGATCCTGGCCGGGGCCATGTTTTTGGCGGTGATGAGCCTATCCTCCTCCCTCAATCTGACCATGGACAACATCTTTGCCAAGCTCAACTTTGATTTTGTGGCGGTTTTTGACGACGACGAACGGATCGACCGCACCCTGGCCCTGGCCGAAATGGTCCCCGGCGTAGAGTACGCCGAAGTCTGGTTCTCCCACGGCGCTTCCATTCTCAAGGAGGGGCAGCGCCTCAAAGAAGCCGGCATGGGGGCGCAGTTGATCGGCATTCCCAACGGCAGCACTTTATTCAGGCCCAATCTGATCGTCGCCGGTCGCTGGTTGCAGCCGGAGGACGGCCCGGCCATCGTCATCAGAAAAGATACGGCCGACGATAACAACATCCGGATCGGCGATAAAGTTCGACTTGATTTGGGCGACCTGGGCAACGCCGAATGGCAGGTAATCGGTTTTTACCAGAACGTCCTGAGCGGCGTGGGCGAGACCGACCCCATTTACGCCAACCTGGACGCCGTTTTCAGGGCGACCAAGAAGTACAACCGAGGCTCTGAAATTCGCGTCCAGACCCAGCATCAAGCTGAACCTTATGTGCAAGAAGTGGCCCGGCAGTTGAAGGAGCTATACAAGGCCAGGGGTATCGATGTGAGCGAGAGCACCGTTCTGCACGAACTGCGGCGCAATGTTGATAACCAGTTTGCCATCATCATCACCATGTTGCTGGTGCTGGCCGTGCTGATGGGGCTGGTTGGCGGCATCGGTTTGATGGGGGCTTTATCGATCAGCGTGGTCGAGCGCACCCGCGAAATCGGGGTGATGCGGGCCATTGGGGCCAGAACACCGACTATTTTGGGTATGTTCATGATGGAAGGGGTGCTGCAAGGTTTGATTAGCTGGCTCGTCGTTGTGCCGATTTCTTTTGTATTGGGCAAGCCAATGGCGAACGCCCTGGGCATGGTTCTCTTTGACGCCAACCTGGATTACCGGTACAACTTTGGAGCCGTGCTGGTCTGGCTGGCGATCATTCTGGTGATTTCCGTCCTGGCCTCGATTATTCCGGCCCGCAACGCCACCATCATCAGTGTGCGCGATAGCCTAGCTTACGCCTAAAGGAAGCTGAGCTAACCTCTGATCGGCTTTAACCAGCAGCCGACTATGATCCCTGAAACTCGACCCAGATCAAGTTGCCGCTGGACGAAGCTGTTCGGCGGTTGTCTCGCCAGCGCAAGGTTTCAATGTCAGCCATCCTGTTGGCCGATGTTGCCTCGCCAGCCTCACTCCGCCAACCGGTACAACAGAAAATACCAGGTTGGATTGGCCGCATCAAAAGAGAACTCAACCGGCGGCGCGACCGGCGCGCCGGCTTCATCCAAGAGTTCAAGGGTCCAGACGCCGGTAGGCGAGTTGGGGGCCTCGTATTTGACGTTACCGGCTTTGTAGTGCATCGCCCCACTATTCTGGGTCCAATCGTCCGCGCTCACCTGGCTGTCGATTTGAAGGCCGCTGCTGTGGACGCCGCGCAGCCGATAGCCTGGCAGCGGTTTATTTTTGCCGTTGATAACAGCCACGTAGACATCAAAATTAAGGTGATTCGTTGGATATTGGGCCGTTTCCTGAATGATGAACGGATAGCTGGGCGCGGGCGTGTCGGTAGGAGGCGGAGTGGCGGTGGGCGGGGGTGGGGCCGCTGCAGGCGCATCAGTCGGCGGCAGGGGTGTGGGTGTCGGCGAAAGAGCAGTTGGAGTCGGTGAGGGTGTGGCAGTCGGCGGCGAGGTTGGGGTCAGGGTAGGGATAGCCGTAGCGGTGGGCAGGGTGGTCGGGCTGGCAGATGGGGTAAAGGTGGGCGCGGTGGCGGCGCGACGGGTGATGCGGGGCATCGGCGTAGCGGTCTCGGCGCTGCTGTTGAAAATCCACCACAGCCCTACCCCGGAGCCTAACACGGTGAAACCGGCCAGCAGGCAACCGGCCACCAGTAAGCCGCCCGCCACAATGACAATGGTTTGACGCTGTTTCGGTTTCAAGTCAGGTCATCCCGGCTTTCAGAATTTGTGTCAAATTATACCCCGACCGGGTTCTCTCCCAAATTCTGGTATACCTTTAGCCAAGTAGTTACCGCGGTCGGCGATCGGCCGTCAGCGGTCATCCCCTGACCTCGCCGTACGCGGCCAGGGTTCGCTCTCTGGCCTGCCTGTGGTCGACGATGGGGGCGGGATAATCTTGACCGATCTGGCAGTTGGCCTGGCGCTGGACAGCGGCCGGCATCTCCCAGGGGGTGTGAATATACTTGGCCGGAACCCGGGCCAGTTCCGGCAGCCAGCGGCGAATGTAAGCGCCAGCGGGGTCGAACTTTTGGCTCTGCAAGACCGGATTGAAGATGCGGAAATATGGGGCCGCGTCGACGCCGACGCCGGCGGTCCACTGCCAGCCGCCGTTGTTGGCCGCCGGATCGCCATCGACCAGGTGTTGCATAAACCAGCGCTCGCCCCAGCGCCAATCGATCAGCAGATCCTTGACCAGAAATGAGGCCACGATCATCCTGGCTCGATTGTGCAGCCAGCCGGTTTCAGCCAGTTGGCGCATGGCCGCGTCGACTACCGGGTAACCGGTTCGACCCTGACACCAGGCTGCAAAGTCACTTTCATCATTAAGCCAGGGAATACGCTCATATTCCGGCCGGAAGCTGGTCCCCCGTAGCCGGGGAAAATGATACAGAATGTTGAGATAGAATTCGCGCCAGATCAGCTCATTGAGCCAGGTCTCAGCCCCTTTCCGGGTGGTGGGGTTCATCGCCTGCTGAATGGCCCGCCAGGCCGTAACCACCGCCTGCCGTGGCGACAGCATCCCAAAGCGCAGGTAGGGGGATAAGCCCGAGGTGCCGTTCAAATCAATCCGGTTGCGCTCATCGGCGTAGCGGCGCACGGCCGGGTCAGCGCCCTCCACAAAGGCGATCAGGCGGCGCTGGGCGGCGACTTCACCGGCTTCAAAAGGGACGCCGGCCGGCAGCACCGGTTCGGCCGGGATGGGGTGGCTGGACAGGTGTGTCGGAGTAACAATTGCCGGCGGTGCTGGTAACACCGACTCCGGGGTTGGCGGCGGCAGAGCCAGCCAGGCCCGGCTGAAGGGGGTGAAGACGGTGTAGGGCGTCCCGTCCGCTTTCAGCGCCGCGTCCGGCGGCTGTACGGTCAGCCCGCCCACCAGATGTAACGGCAGAGCTTCGGCGATGGCGGTATCGCGGCGGCGGGCGTAGGGCGATACGTCGGCCTCGGCAAAAATGGCGGCTGCGCCGCTCTCGGTCAGCACAACCTTCAATTCCGCCTGCGGGTTGCCCTGGCGGAGGATCAGGCGGCTGCCGCGGGCGCGCAGGTCGACCTCAAGCTGGCGCAATCCCGCCAGCAAGAAGGCCAGCCGCTTGGTCCCCACGTAAGGTGAGTGCCATAACTTTGGATCGAGAATGAAGAGCGGAATGACCGCATCGGCCTGGGCCAGGGCCTGGCTGAGGGCTTGATTGTCGGTTAATCGCAAGTCACGGCGAATCCACCAGATGGCTGTGGTCATTGATACTCTTTCTCAGAAATTCAGCTCAGGCCAGATCAAGCGCGCCTTTGTGACCCTGGTGATGAGCCTCGATAATTCGTTGGGCCAGGGTCTCCGGCGTGAGCGCCGTGGGCGGCAGCCGCAGCGGCACCTTCTGCCACAACGGCGTATCGACCGCAACCGGACGGACGATAGTGACTCGGCGGCGGCGCTCTTCTTTGGCCAGGGCCTCGACAAAGGCCTCCAGGCCGGCCTTGGCCGCGGCATAGGCCGCCAGCCCTGGCAACCGCAGCCGTTCACTAAGAGCGCCCAGGTAGATGAGATGGGCGTCGGCCGCCAGCAGCGGCAGGCTGTAATGTGTGGTTAAAAAAGCGCCGGTCAAGTTGGCATCGAGCAGGCGCTGCCAGGCCGAGGGTGATGATGGGTCGGCCACTTTAACCGAGGCAATGTCGCCGGCTGCATAGAGCCACAGGTTCACTTCATCAACCAGTTGGCTGGCCGAGTTGATGGCCAGTTGGATTTCGTAGGGATCGGACACGTCGGCATCGAGGTTGTGCACGCCGGCGGGCAGGTTTTTGAGCGGGCGGCGAGTCACAGCCAACACAGTCCAGCCGTCGCCGGCCAGTTGTTCAACCACGGCCCGGCCAATGCCGCCGGCCGCGCCCCAAATCAGCGCACTTTTCATAATGGGTTTCCTTTCTCGAATAGTCAGGTTGAGTTCAACCGGTCCAGTAAAGCCAGAATCTCGTCATTAGGCGGAATGTCGCGCATCGAATCGCCGTAATGTTGGTAACGAATTTGACCGCTTTTGTCGATCACAACCAAAGCCGGCAGCCGGCCGAGCTTGAGCAATTTGACCTGCTGGCCATAGAGGTCGGCCACCCGGTGCTCCGGGTCGGGCAGACCAACAAAAGGGAAAGCCTCTTTTTGCCAGTAACGGGCAAAGGCAGCTTTGTCCTCAGGTCCCACCACTACGATTTCAGTCTCGTGGGCCACGAATTTCAGGTAATCCTGGCGCAACTGCGCCATGTGCCGGCGGCAGAAAGGTCAGGTAAAGCCGCGGTTGAAGACCAGGATGACATGCTTCTGCCCACGATAGTCAGACAGGCGAACCGTCTGGCCCTGAAAGTCGGTCAATTCAAAGTCTGGCACAATCTCGCTTTTCAAGTGAATAGTCATAGCGGCCTTTCTTAGTTGATCACCAGGTTGCTATTAAGAGTGGCATGGGGCGACTCGGTGAAGGTAAACGGCTCTATTTCAGCCTTCGTGTCAGGCGAGTGAAATAACTTGATCTGACCACCAGCCAGGATGCCGGCGATAAAGAACTTCTCAGGGGCGAGGGTCAGGCCACTCTCCGAGATTGAGTTGACCTCAGCCAAGCTTACGATAGTCTCGTTGCAAGCAACGCTGCGGGTCGTAATCGGCAGTTCCACCTGGCTGACCAGAGTCCAAACCGGCGGGGCCATCTCGGCTACTCCGGTTTCCGGCTGAATTGGCCGGTCTGCCGGCCAAAGCTGGCTTAGCCAGTAAAAGCCGACAACGGTAACTGTTACCGCCATAAGTGCAAATAGTTTTGTTCTCATAACATATATATCCCCCAGGCCCTTAAGCTACAATTAACTAACTAAACTTTGACCAGAGTAGCGATCCGGTTTAGCCGGCCGTATCCATAGCCTGGTATAGTTTTAACAGCGCCTGGTCGTTGTGGTGCAGGGTCTGTTTCAGCAAAGCCAGGTGAAGGTTGACTGATGGTTGGCCCGTGCGCCCGGCTGTTGACCCGGTTGGCTGAGAGCTGTTTTTGGCTGGCTGGTTGAATATTCCTTTGATTGATTTTGACAGTAAGGGCATCTCAACTTATCCTTCCCAATATGTCTATGGTTTGAGTTGTATCTATATCTGTCCAGAAGTATATCATACTTGATGATTTTTGTCAATATATTGTCAATGTTTTGTCTCCATTTTTAAGTTTTTGGTCGGGATTGGAGTGGTGGGTTGATTGCCGGTTGATATGTGATCTCAAGGTAGCAAGGTGAATTGACATGAACAACAAAACGAGCGGCGAGTTAGAAGCCGAGTTTAGCAAGGCAATGACCACCTTAGAAAAGGAATACCTGGGCCGGGGTCCGTTGGAAGCCCGCACTTTCTTCATTGCCGACATGGTCCTGGTGCGCTTGCGCGGCATCTTGACTCCGGCTGAGGCCAAATTATCTGAAAGCCGGGAGGGCCAGGCCCTGGTCAAAGAGAGCCGGCGCCAGTTGTTTGAGGTCACCCGCCCGTTGCTCGAGCAGATTGTGGCCGATGTTATCGGTTGCCGGGTGATCAGCTTGCACACCGACATGAGCACCAAAACCGGCGAGCGGATTATCGTGCTGACCGTGGACGTGAATCTGGATGAGCAGTTTGGCAAACACAGCAGAAGCCGGACCGGTCGTTAGTTAGAAATTTGCTAGAATCACTAGATTTTTATGGACAAAACCTTGACAATATGGTCTTTCTGTGATATAGTAAGGTCATAGTTCAATCAAACCCATCAAATCCACGGTCTCGACGGACTGGGCAAAGAGCAGGCTTCTCTTTAGAAGCAAACTGGTTGCCAAGTAGGTCGACAATCACCTGGAAACCGGGCGTATTGTCGACCTTTTTGTTTGGGGAGCAATCGTTGGGCCTGTTGTGCAAAAGTAAGGAGAAAAAATGGGAACTCGGCAGACTGCGCCAAAGAAACAAAAAAAACAGCGAACCGCCAAAATCAAGCAGTGGGTAGTGGTAGCAGTGATTTTGTTGATCATTGCCTCAATGATTTTGGTTGAGGTTAGCTACATTTTTATGTAGATAGTGGAGGTAGATAAACCATGAACGCCAGCCTGAAACTTGGACAAATCTGGGGTATCCCCATTCAACTTCATTGGAGTTTGCTCCTGGTCTTTGCTCTGTTGACCTGGTCACTGGCCGCGGGCTATTTTCCGGCCGAATATCCAACCCTGTCGCTGCCAACGTACTGGCTCCTGGCCGTGATGACCAGTGTGCTCTTCTTTGGGTCGGTGTTACTGCACGAACTGGGCCACGCCTACCTGGCCTTGCGCCACAAAATTCCGGTGCAGGGCATCACCTTATTCATCTTTGGCGGCGTGGCCGAGTTGAAAGAAGAGGCGCGCACGCCTGGGGCCGAGTTTCGCATCGCTATTGCCGGGCCGCTGGTCAGCCTGGCCCTGGCCGGCATCTTTGGCCTGCTGTGGCTGCTGGATCAGCAGATTCCGTTGCTGGCCGCGCCGAGCATCTGGCTGGCCCGGATCAACCTGATCCTGGCCCTATTCAATCTGATTCCCGGTTTTCCACTGGATGGCGGCCGGGTGCTGCGGGCCGCGGTCTGGCGCTTTAGCGGCAATGGCCAGCGGGCCACCCAACTGGCGGCCTTCAGCGGCCAACTGATCGCCTTTGGTTTTATGGGGGTGGGCTTCTTCATCGCCCTGACCGGCAACTTCTTCAATGGCCTGTGGCTGGCCTTCATCGGCTGGTTCTTGCAGAATGCGGCCGCGTCCAGCATCGTCCAGGTCAATTTACAGCAGTCGCTGCAAGGGGTCACCGTCAGGCAGGTGATGGCGTCCCGGCCCAGGTTGATCCCGAGCACACTGTCGCTCAACCAGTTGGTGGAAGAAAACATTCTCTCCGGCGCCGGCGAGCGAACTTTCCTGGTCGGTGAGGCTGACCAACCTCGGGGCATGCTGACGGTGCATGACCTCACCAAGGTGCCGCAACGCAAGTGGCGCTATATGACAGTAGAGCAGTTGATGACCCCCCTGAAGGCCGTGGCCCAGGTCCAGCCCAATACCGATGTTAGCAAAGCGTTGGAGTTACTGAGCCAGGCCAATCTGCCGATGATAGTCACCGAAAATGATCAGATTGTGGGCATCCTATCCCGAGAGCAGGTTTTTGGTTACTTGCGGCTACGTTTTGAACTCGGCCTAAATGGCAACGCTAAGGCTAAAATAGGCCAGGAACCTGAAGCCGCTTAACCTGGTTCGATATTCACGCATGCAAAATACAGGTGCGATGGTAGGGGCGCAATGGCCTTGCGCCCCTACACAATGTTAACAACCCAGTCACATCTTAATCTTTGCTTAACGTTAATTTAAGCCCAGTTTAATCCATTTTTTGTACAGTTATTTTGTGAAAATTTACGCAAAATTTTGACTGAGTAGATTAATCAATCTTGCAGGAGGAACGATACCATGAGGCTCTCTGCGCTGAGTTACGAGCTGCTGCAAACAAATTTTGATCGAGTTGACCGCTGGATTACCCACGGGATGGCTCGCTACGGCTTGATTGTTCTACGTATCGGCCTGGGCATCGTCTTTTTCTGGTTTGGGGCGCTGAAATTGGCCCCCGGTCTCAGTCCGGCCGAGGATTTGGTCCGCAATACCATCTACTTTGTCGATCCCGATCTGTTCCTGCCCATCCTGGCTATCTGGGAAATGCTGATCGGGCTGGGCCTGATATTTGGTATATTCATGCGGCTGACCCTGTTGCTGCTCTTTTTGCAGATGCCGGGGACGGCCCTGCCGTTGCTGCTTCTGCCGGAGGCAACCTGGACCGTCTTCCCCTTCGGCCTGACGTTGGAAGGGCAATACATTATCAAGAATCTGGTACTGATCGGCGCAGGGTTGGTGCTGGGTGGCACAGTCCGCGGCGGCCGGCTGGAACCGGAGGCGGAGAGGACAGCACTCTAGCTTCTGGACATTCGCCGCCAACCGAGGATGGCCGCAGCAATGAGCAACAGGCCGGCTAACGTGATCAAAACTGCGCCGATGAGTTGGCGCTGCCTTTTGGCGGCAATGCGGGCGGCCAGCGGCGGCTCGCCGTGGTAGTGGGTTTCGGCCAGCCAGGCCAGCCGCTGCACCAGCCCGGAAAAGATCAGGCTGTGGATGGGATACAGACCGTACCAGTACAGCCAGCCAAACAGGCCCTTCGGCGCAAAAAAGGCTGTTTGGATCAGGCGAGTCTGCCCCTGCTCTGGCCGGGCCTCAAATTGCAGCCAGGCCCGGCCGGGCACCTTCATCTCGGCCCGCAGGCGCAGCAGCCGGTCGGCTTCAACCGCTTCCACCCGCCAAAAATCCAGAGCGTCGCCCACCCGCAGCTCGACCGGGTCGCGCCGGCCGCGGCGCAAGCCTACCCCGCCGACCATTCGGTCGAGCAGACCGCGCCCTTCCCAGGCCCAGTCAAAATAGAGCCAGCCTTGCGCCCCCCCCAAACCGGTAAAGGCCCGAAAAACCGCTGCCGGCGGCGCAGCGACCAGTTGTTGCCGCCGCTCGATAATCATGCCGGCCTGGGTGGTCAGCACAACCGGCGGGATGTCGCCCTGGCTGGTGACCAGGGCATCGCTCCAGGCCGTTTCAACCTGACCGGCCTCCAACTTAGCCAGCGCCAGTTGGACGGCGCAGCGGTAATCCAGCGGTTCAATCTGGGGGAAGAGCTGGCGAGCTGTGTCGGTGCGCACTACGACCTCGTTGCGCAGCCCCTCGATGAGCGGGCGAGCAATTTCGGCCGGAATCGGCGTCATCCAGTGGACCCAGTAGGCCGAGAGGCGGGGGGTCAAAACCGGCACGGCCAGCAAATAGCGCCGCAGGCCCCGCACCTCAGCATAGCCCAGCATCATCTGGCCGTAGGTCAGTACGTCTTTCCCGCCAATCTCGATAATTTGACCGGCGCTCGCCGGCGTCTCCAGGGCAGCCGCCAGGTAATCCAACACGTTGCGAATGGCAATCGGCTGGACGCGGGTAAAAACCCAGCGGGGGCAGATCATCACCGGGATGCGCTCGGTCAGGTAGCGGATCATCTCAAAAGAAACGCTACCCGAACCGACGATGATGGCGGCTCTAAATTCCGTTACCGGCACGCCGGCTTCGCGCAGCGCCTGACCCGTTTCCTGGCGCGAGCGCAGGTGGCGGGAGAGGTTGGCCTCAGGCTCGCCCAGCCCCCCCAGGTAGATCAGCCGTTTGACCCCGGCGGCTCTGGCTGCCTGGCCAAAGTTGCGGGCGGCGAGCAGATCTCGCTGGTGGAAATCGGCGCTGCCGCTCATGCTGTGAATCAGGTAATAAGCCGCGTTCACACCTTGCATGGCCGCGGCCAGGCTCTCAGGCCGGAGGACATCGCCCTCAAGCAGCTCCACCTGGGCCAACCAGGGCCGCCCCTGCAAGCGAGCCGGGTCTCGCACCAGGCAGCGCACCCGGTAGCCGGCCGCCAGCAACCGCGGCACCAGCCGTCCGCCAACGTAGCCGGTGGCGCCGGTGACCAATATTAGCTCAGTTCCTGATTCATGAATCATGAGTTTTCAAGCTGTTCAGGCGGAATGGGGCGACGCACCTGGTCTGGATAAATCTGGTGCAGAATGAGGTTGAGCTGGTAGGCCACATCCAACTCAAAGGTGTAGAAACCTTCGTAGAACCGTTCTGCGCCGGTCATAGCCGGGATTTCCTCGGCTACCAGCGACATCCCCACCCCCGGCCCGTAAGCTACCACAAACCAGTACTGCATCAAGGTGGTCCCACTGGTGTCGATGATGGTGGCCCGCGGTAAGAAGTCTAAGGTTGCGGCCGGGGTGTCGTAAGTGCCATAGAGCCACAATTTCCGGGCGGCTTGAGCCACCCGGCGGTAACGGTCATGCTGCGGCAACAGGCGTGACAGGTATTGAAAAGAGACGTGCAGGTCGGCAACGGCCGGGGTGCGAATGACCATGTCTTCGATGATGTGGCTAATCTTGGTCATCGCCTCCACCGAGAAGGTGTAGCGGAAAGCGACCCTCCGAAAATCCTCCGGCGCGCTAATGGTTAGAATCTGTTCGGCCTGCGGCTTGAACAGCGGCATCATCCGGTAATAAAAGGTTTCAAAAATTTTGTTAGACATGGTTTTCCTTCCGGCAGAGAATTTATACTTTTCGATATGAAAAGTGACCGGCACTTTTTGCTTGAGGAAGAGCGTTTAGCTCAAATGTTTAAGTTCCGGTCACTTGTACTTAAACGAGCTTTATACTTTTCGATAGGGAGCGCAAAAAGTCACCAACCGCTCCTGATCCACGGCGGTGCGGGCATAAAAACGGCAAAAGACCTGCCCGGCCCGATTGACCAGATTGAAGCTGGCGGTCGGCCCGTGCTTGCCGGGCCGCACCAACGCCAGAATGTGGTCCGTGGCGGCAGCCCGAATATGCAGATTATACCCTTCCGCAATCCAGTTGAGCCAGTCGCCGCGCTGATACCAGCCGTCGCCCGGCGCTTCCACCTCGGCGACGGCGTCGCCGTTGCGGATGAGGACCATAACCCGCGTCCAGTTTTTGATTTCAGCCAACACCTGGAGCAAAGCCGGGCCGGGAATGGTCCACACCTCATCCGAGAGAAGGCTCAGGGCATCAGCCTCGGTGCAGCCGACGGCCTGGGCAATGTCGATGGCCCGGGCGTTGGGGTGATTAGCCAGGTACGTTTGCACCGCGTTGAACCAGGCGGGCTGTTCGGGTGAAGCTTGGTCACTCATTAAGTCACTTCTCCGAAAATAAAATTACACAGAGTTTCACAGAGCCAACACAGAGATAAATTTAAGAAAAACTCAGCGTAACTCTGCGCTCTCTGAGTTCTTTCTTTTACTCCCGGTAGTGAGTAATCAGGCTCAGTTAGACGAGGAGTGGTCATAATTCATTTGTGTTTAAAATCGACCTCAAACATGTCATTTCGAGCGACGATAGGAGCGAGAAATCCCCAAGTAGGCTGCTTGCAAGACACGGTTTCAGGGATTTCTCACTCCGCTACGCTCCGTTCGAAATGACATAACACGCGGTTGAGTGATTTCTAACCGGTATTATGCTACCTTTTGATATTTATGACCATGCCTCAGTTAGACTCCCTCAGAGTGAGCCAGACAAACCAGAGAGCGTTCCCGGCCGGCCACCTTAACCTGGGCCAGGATACTGTGGGCCACCCGCAGCCCGCCCAGGGCCACGGCCGCGGTCGATTGGCCAGGGAAGATGCTGTCGCCTACGAGCCACAAATTCGGAGTCAGTCGCGGCCCCCAGACCCGCAAGAGACTGGTCTGGGGAAAACCGCCCACCCAACCCCAGGCCCGCCCGGTAAAGCGTTGGAAGGTAACCGGCGTGCCGGGCAGAATCAGGCTGGTCGCCTCCCGCAGACCGGGCAGGGCCGCCTCCGCCGCGGCCAGCAGACGCTCGGTGTAGTCGGCCTGGCGCGCTTGGTAGGCGGCCCGGTCCTGCTCAAACAGCCGCCACCAGGTCGATAGGTCGGTGTGGGTGCTCAGGGTGAGGGCGCGTTGTCCGGCCGGCGCTCGCTCGGTATCCCAGGCCGGACTCAGGGAGAGAAAAACGGTGTTGCCCTCGCCTAGCGGTTCCCGGATCACAATTTGATGGTGCAGGGGCAGGTCGGCGGGTACGGCGCGGCCATCCAGACCCACGTAGGCCACAAAAGCCCCCCAGCCAGCCCGGGGTTGGGGCGGCAAATGGCGCAGGCGGCGCGGGGCATGGTCGCCGAGCAGCCGGGCGATGTTCCAGGGAGTCAAATTGGCCACCACCAGGTCGGCCGGAAAACTCTCTACCCGGCCGCGGCGCTCTGTCTCCACGGCGACCGGCCGGCCCCGTTCGACCACAATCCGGCTCGCTGCCTGGCGATAATGCAGTTGGCCGCCATGGCGGGTGAATGTCTCGGCCAGCGTGTCGGCGATGGCGCCCATGCCGCCGGTCAGGTGAACCACACCCCGCCGCGGCAAATCGAGCGCCGCCGCGCCGTAGAGGGCGTTGGCGTAGCGGCTGGTGGTCTGGGCGGCGATGAGGAGTTGGGCATCCACAAAGAGCCGCAGCCGGTCGGGCGCGCCCCGTAGATGGGCGGCCACCGGGCGGAAGGCATCGGCGAGTAGGGTCGGGTCAAGGCGGCGCAGGTCGCGCCCCAGCCAGCTCAGGCCGGTCCGGGCCAGTTGGAGTCCCTCAGCCACGGTTTGGGGCGGCCAGGCCGGGTTACGCAGGGCCAGCTCCCACAGGGCATCGGCGGCGCGTTCCTGCCAGCGCCAGAAAGGCTCGGCCTCACTCCCAAAAGCCGCGATCTGTTCCAGCCAACGTCGCTCGTCGCTCCAGCGGGTTACCCGGCTGCCATCCGGCAGGTGGACCGCCATCACCGGCTGGCTGGCCCTGGCCGGCCACTCTGCCAGGCCGGCGGCCTGGACGACCAGATCCATCGGGCCGCCGGGATAGAAGCCGCCAGCCAGGGTAGCCCCGGCGTCAAAACGATAGCCCTGGTGAAAAAAAGTCCCGGCGCAACCGCCGGGATAAATATGCGCTTCCAAAACGGTTACGTCCAAACCGGCTCTGGCCAGTATCGCCGCGGTCGTCAGCCCGCCGATGCCGGCGCCGATTACTACCACGCGTGTCATTTTCTACTTCCTTGCATTTCGATTCGAATGTAACTTTCCAGGCATGTCATTTCGAGGCCAAAGGCCGAGAAATCCCTGAAGAGCAGCAACTAAAAAGCGGGCCGCTGGCTAAAATTGACCTTATGCCTGCCAAAATTCGGATAAAAAGTACCTTTATAGGGATTTCTCCCCGCTTTGCGGGTCGAAATGACATGCTGGGTGGATAGTCACTTCGAATGAATCGAATGTATCTAATTTTGGGAAAAGGCTTTGATCTGCTCTTTGTCGGTCAGGACCTGCTTGACTTTGCCGTCCTGCATCTGGATGATTTTGTCCACGTAGCGGGTCATGCGCAGGTCGTGGGTCACCATAATGCCGGCCAGACGTTCGGTTTTGATCAAGCCGGCCAGGGTTTCGACCACTTGAAAGGCCCGTTCGGTGTCCAGACTGGCGGTTGGCTCATCGGCCAGCACGATATCCGGGTTGTGGATCAGGGCTCGGGCAATGGCCACCCGCTGCTGCTGCCCGCCCGACAGTTGCGAGGGCAGATTCTTCAGCCGCTCCCCCAGCCCCAGCTTGACCAGCAGCTCTCTGGCCCGCTCGCGGTTGGGCCGGTCGTATTGGTTGTTCAACTTCAACATCAACTCGACATTTTCCTGCACGGTCAGATAGGGCACCAGATTGCTGTCCTGAAAGGTGAAACCGACCTTTTGCCGGCGGAATTTGGTCCGCTGCGACTCGCTCATTTTTCCCAGTTCCTGGCCGTTAATCACAATAGCCCCGTCGGTGGGCGTGAGGAGACCGGCCAGCATGGCCAGCAGGGTCGTTTTGCCGGAGCCGCTCGGCCCAACAATAGCTGTAAATTCGCCGGCTTTCACCCCAATCGAGACCTCATCAACCGCTTTGATGGTGTTGTTGTCAACCTTGTAGGTTTTGGTGACCAGACAGGTTTCCAGAATATTGTCAGAAATGTATTTCGTCATGAGGCTAACCCTAACGCCCGTAAGGGTTCAACTTTCAGTAAAATTCTTAAAGAGACCAGCCCGCCCAGCGGCCCAATGATCAACAGCGAGACCACCGCGGCCACAATACTCTGGGGGGTAAAGACAATTGGGATGGTGACCGGAAAGCTCAACGACAGCAGCAGCGTACCGACGCTGCCAATGGCCACTCCCAGGATGGTAATAAGTACAATCTGGAAGATGAAGGCCAGAATAATCGTCAGGTTGGCCACACCGATAGCCTTGAGCATACCGATCTGGGCCACCTTCTGCAGGGTTTGGATCTGAAAAAAGCCGCCAATGACCAGCACGCCGATCAGCAGAGTGAAGATGCGTTGGGTACGCAGCGTGCTTTGCTGAGCCTGGTAGCCCGGCGTGTTTTCGTAGGCCGTGACCCGGTCAACCGCCTCAACATTCCGCACCCGCTGCTCGATCTGGGCGGCCATAGTCTCCTGGTCGGCCGGATTGTCCAATTGCACGGCAATGTTGTTAAAAATCAAATCAGCGCCTTCAGACTCGCCGGCCCTGGGCTTGATCCGGTCCCAGGTGAGGTGCGGCACAAAAACCGACGGTTGAATGGAATATTGCCGGCCATCAGTGATGCCGGCCACCATCAGGGTATAGAACTTTTCAGCCGTACCCTGGACTGTTTTGATGGTGAACTCGTCGCCGACCTCGAGATCTGTCCGCAAGGCCACATTCCGGTCGATGATGGCTTCTCTGGCCCGCTTGCCGGCCAGGCCCCGACCCACGTAGGCCGGCGGCTCACCCGGCTGGCCCGGTTCCACCCCAATCAGCGAAATCTTCAACGGCTCTTCAGTCTCAGCCAGAACAATGACGGCATTGCTGAAGCCCAGCGAACCGACCGCTTTGACCCCCTCGATCCGGCGGACGCCATTCAGCCTGGCGCGATCCAACCGGCTGGAAGGGATGGATAGATCAACGCTATCTTGATACACGATCAGATCGGCGTTCAGTTTTTCCAGGTATTCCCGGTTACCCGCGCCTAACCCCTCGGCCAGGCCGGCGATGAACAGGACCAGAACCGTGATCAGGGCAATGACCAGGCTGATCAAGAAGTACCGGCCGCGATAGCGCCAGATTTCCTGCCAGGCCAGGTACAGAAACAGCGGGCTGACAAATCTTTTCAGGCTCAGGCCCAAATTCAGGGGGCGCGGGGCAGTTCTATCGATAAACATTCGAATTCTCCGGGATAGCTGGTTGAGTTGTCTGGAATTGTGAATTTTTCAGAAAACGGCGGGTTTTCCAACCCCGGTAAGCAAAGAGCAGCGGCAGAGTCAACCCCATCCCCAGGCCGATGGCAGCTTTGAACGGACTCCTGGCCAGCTCGAACTCGATCTCGTCGATCACCAGGGTGGTCGTCTCATCGACCAGCTTGAAAGTGTGGCGATGGTCCCACCGGCCAAACGGGCCGTCCAGTTGTCGATCCACGAAACCGGTTTCGCTCACCTCTTCAATGCGGGCCTGCCAGCGGATGGGCAATGGTCCCAGCCACAGGGTAAAATCCATTTCGTCGCCTTCGGCCAGCCGGGGCGGCGCGGCGTGAAGCTTGACCATCACCGGCGGCGGCGTGATGGCTGCCATGCTGGCCGACCGGCGGTGAAAGTCGGTGACGGCTTTTAGCGGAGCGTTGACCTTGAAGCAATACCTGAATTTCATTTGACCAAATTCTCCAGCGCGCCGGCCGCTTGCGGATATTTGAATTGAAAACCAAGTTCCTGCAACCGCCGCGGCACGGCCTGCTGCCCCTCCAACAGGGCCGAGGCCATTTCGCCAAAAGCCAGCTTCAAGGCAAAGGCGGGTGTAGGCAGCAGCGCCGGCCGGCGGAGAACCTTTGCCAACACCTGCCCAAATTGGGCGTTGGTCAGTGACTGCGGCGCGGTCAGGTTGAACGGCCCGCTGGCAGTAGGATGCTCCAGCAAGAAGCGAATGGCCGCAACTTCGTCATCGAGGTGAATCCAGGGAAAAGGCTGCTCGCCGCGGCCAAGCGGGCCGCCCACACCCAGTTTGAAGGGTAATAACAGCCGGGGCAGAGCACCGCCGGCGGCGCTGAGCACAATGCCGGTACGGATAATCACGCGGCGGACGCCCAGGGCTTCGACGGCAGCGGTGGAGGCTTCCCAGGCCACGCAGACCCGGGCCAGAAAGTCATTACCGGGCGGGGTATCTTCCGGGATTTCGCGGTTGTCACCCGGCCCGTAGTAGCCAACGGCAGAGGATTGGACCAGCACGCCCGGTTTTTGCGTCGCCGCCTGGATGGCCTCGACCACAGCCTGCCCGGCCTCAAGGCGGCTTTGCTCAATTCGGCGTTTACGTTCCGGCGTCCAGCGCCCCTCGGCAATACTCTCACCGGCCAGATTGATCATGGCATCAGCGCCGTCGGCCAGGCGACCCCACCCTTTGGCGGAGCGGCCGTCCCATGCCACTACCTGCACCGAGCCGGGCAGATTAGTCGCTTTTTGCGGTGAGCGGCTCAAGACGATCACGTCGTGCCGGTCAGCCGCCAGACTGCTGGCCAGAGCTGCGCCGATCAAACCGGTACCGCCGGTGATAATAACTTTCACAATGGGCCTCCTTTCTACAATTTTTCGACTGCGACCAAAAGGCCGGCCAAGCCGATCAAGATTGGTGATTCACTCGTTTATCGATAAACTGGGCTAACCAGGTCATAATGGGCTGGCCACGTTCGTCCAGATGGGTGACCGCGGCGCGGTAATAAATCTGAAGATATTGGCGCAAAACGTCGGGCGGCAGGGCGTAGTGTTTGAGCAACCCTTCGCCCCAGGTCACGTCTACGTCCAGATAGTTCAGATCGCCCAGGGTCAGGGCGGCGCTGACGCCGTGGGCCACATACTCGTTGTTGTCATTCAGGCAACTGGGCGGCAGCTTGGCGTCGCGCAGGGCCTGCCAGACGTCGGCCTCGATCATGGCCTGCTTCTGCCGAAAATGAGCCAGGGCTTCCTGATATCGTTCCGAGACCGGGTTGGTTGCTTCAACCGGCTGAAAGCGGCCGGTCGAGGTCAACCACTGTTCGATTCTGGGCACGGCCTCATCGAGCTGCTCGCCCAGAAAATGGCCCGGAATCCGGCTTTTTAGCTCAGGCAAGCGGTTGAAGATGAAGCCGCCGTAGGCCAGGGGGATACGCAGAGCCGCCAGCACCCGGCTCATCTCCAGCAAATTGGCCGCGGTGATCAGTTGCTGGGCTGTCAGAATAACCAGGGCCGGTTTGACCGTGTTGATGGTGGCCTTCAGCCGCGCCACCGGCACATTAGCGCCCAAATAAAGGACGTCCCAGCCGCGCCGCCGCAAAAACAGGGTCAGCAACAATGGGCCAAAGGTATGTTCTTCCTCAGGCGGGCAACCGATTAAAATTCGCTCGAACCGGGTGGGCAGCGGGCTGGCCGTCAGCAGCGACTCGATCCGGCGCATGGCCAACTCCGAGGCAAAATGCTCCTGCTGCACGCTGATCTCGCCTTCGTACCAGCGGTTGCCGACTTCGGCCAAACCCTTTAAGAGCAGCTCCAGGCAAACAGTTTCAACCGGATAGAGGGCAAAGCCCTGGTTCAGACTTTGTTCGGCTTTCACCTCGTTGAAATCCAGACAGGCTGATACCCACTCCTGGCGTAGCGTTTCGACCACATCGCCGCTTGGCGAAACAACCGCGGGCTTGACCAGCGGAATGGAGCCCACCTCTAACTGCAATGGATCGCGCCCCTCTTCGGTCAGCCTGGCCCACAGCTCGGCCGCCCGGCTGATACTCATGCCCTCGTCTTGGCGGGCCACCAGCCATTTGAGCATATCGATGTCTCGCTGCGAGTAGAGACGATGGCCGCCGGAAGTTCGATCCGGGTGGGGCAGCCCATAGCGCCGCTCCCAGGCGCGCAAAGTATCCGGTTTGAGGCCGGTCTCCTGAACGACCACTTTAAGGTTATAAGTTGGCTCATGAGAATTGGCAGGCATAGCTCTCGACACTCCCAAGTTATGTTTTTTAATTATCTATTGTAATCGATTGTTTAGTTTTTGTCGATATTTAGCAAGGTTATTTTTAGACCTGCCTGATTTTGGTAATGGCTGCAACATAACGAATGTTTAACAGTGTGATCGTTATCATATCACAATAGTGTAAATTTGTCAAGTATTTATCTAATTTTTGTCTGGCACTTTGTATACTTTTTTCTGATTTCGGGGTTACTACTCTGGCATGTCATTTCGAGCCGTCAGAGACGGCGAGAAATCCCTGAAGCTGGCGCCATAGAGCGTTGTGTCTGGTCTGGCCCGATTATTCCGGTCGTTCACTCTGGGGTAAAATGGTCAAATTCTGACCCGTTGGAATGGAGGTTTGAACCATGTGCGGGATTGTCTGCTTCTTTGGCCAAAACAACGGCCTGATTCACGTTTTGGAGGCCCTCCGTTTGTTGGAGTATCGCGCCCCCGATTCGGCGGGGGTGGCGACCCTGGCCGGCGTCGATGGGCGCTTGACTGTCCGCCGGAGCGTGGGGGCCAGCCAACAGTTGCTGGCCAAACTGCTGCAAGAACCGCTGCACGATTCAACCAGCTCAGGCGAAGCCGCAGTGACGCAACTGTTGGCCAAACAGGGCCTGAATTTGAGCCTGGCCGAGTTGCGTGACTGTAGCCCTGCCGCCGGCGACACCCCTCTTGATTTGTACCGGCCCAACGGCCTCTCGATTGGGGTGGGCGACCGGGGCGCGACGGGGCCGGTTGCCGCGCCTGAACTACCCCTCGGCTCGACTCAATCCAACCACACGCTGGTTCCAACCGGCGGCCTGACCTCGCCGGACTTTGACCGCGACGCTGTGCGGCACGCCTTCCGCCTGGTGGCGACTCACGTAGCCAGCCGGGCGGCGCTCGAGCCGGCCTGGCGGGCCGCCCTGGACCTGGCTTTGTTAGCCCGGCTGCCGGCCGGAGCTTACGCCAACTGGGCCGAGGCCTGGGCGGAAGAGTGGGCGGCCAATACGCCCGGCCAGGCCTTTGCCGTCGGGGTACGGCAGTTTCAGGCCAGCTGGCCGGAATTGGCCGAACACCTGGTCGAGGCCGACTGGGAGCGAGTCGGCGGCCTGACTGCTCAGGCCATGGCCCAAATCATCCTCGGCCACGGCCGTTGGGCCATGGTCGGCGCGGTGACGGAACCGAACGCCCACCCGCTCCTCGACCGCAGCCGGAGCCGGGCGGTCTGTGAGAACGGCTCGCACAATGCCCCCTTGATGCTCCACATGCGGGCCGAGCAGGAAGCGTGGTGGCGGGGGCGCGGCCTGCCGGCCACTGAGCCGGTCCATCGCTCTGAAAATACCACCGAAGTGATTACCTACGAGTGGGAGCGAGCCTATCACCAGCTTACTGCCGGCGAGCTGGCCGAGCCGGAATTTCAATTCGTCACTGCTTTGGCCGCCTGGGGCTGGCTGGAGCCTGAAGAGCAGGCCCTGCGGCTGGCTTTGCGGCGGCTCCGTCAGGGTAATGCCCACGCCTGCGCCCTGTACAGCCGCTACCAGCCGGGGGTGTTGTATGTCAGCAGTCACCATAAGCCGATTGCCCTGGCCTGCCGGACCATTGCCAACGGGCCAGATTCAACCCGCCAGGAATTGATGATCTGTTCCGATGTAAATGCGGCTTTAATGCTCTGGCCAGCGGTCGAAGTGGAGGTCGCCGCGGCCCGCATCGCGGCGCTCCAACAGGTCATCGATCAGGGCGGCGCGGGCAGAAGCCAGGCCAGCCGTGAATTGGCCAGATGGCTGGATCAATTTACGGTCGAGGTCATCTTTTTGGACGCCAATCTCTACGGGGGGGAGGAACTATTGGCCCGGATTAGCCAGCGGGTGGAGGCCGGCCAGGTGAGGCCAGAAATCTGGGTCACCCGCTACGATGGCGCGCCGGTGCGCGTCACCGCCCAGCCGGTCCGGCTCAATCCGGCGATAGTCGGGCGGGCTGGCTTCAGGAGCTATACCGAAAGCCACATTGCCGAAATTCCGGCGATTCTGGACGAACTGGTCAGAAGCTATACCCGCCGCGGCGAGGTCCGGCTCAATGGCCGGCCGCGGTCGGGGGATGGTCTCAACGTGAGCCAGCTGCGCCAGCACTTTGGCCCAAATTTGAAGCGGCTGCGGCGGCTGCTCTTCATCGGCGAGGGCAGCTCCTGGCGAGACGCCCAGGCGGCTGCCTCCCTCTGCCGGGAATTGCTGCCGGGGCTGCTGGCCATCGTTTATCGCCCGGTCGAACTGTTGAATCTTGGGCCTATGCTCGATCCGGCCAGCGATTTGGCCATCGAAATCTCCTGGTCTGGCACCACCGACTCGCTGCTCAAAGTTGACCATCTGCTGGCCGAGCTTGGCCTGCTGCGGCTGGCCATAACCGGCCGGCCGCAGAGTGACCTGGGGCGACGGACCGCGGCCAGCGGCGGCGCGCTGGATGTTCGCTCCGGGATGGAGGTCTCGGTGGCGACGGTGAAGGGCTACCAGGCCGTTCTCTACACCTTGTGTCTGTTGGCCCTGCAATTGGCCGGCATGAGCCGCCGCAGCTCGTCCGAATCTCTGGCCCGCTGCCGGGATGAGCTGACCCTGGTGGTGCCGCAACATGTCAGAACGGTTATCGAAGATCAAGCCCGGCGGGCGCGGTTGCGGCAGGTGGCGCAGCGCTGCCGTCATTTCAACAAGGTGGTAGTAGTCGGCAGCAGCCCGGTTGACCTGGAGGGTGAGCTAAAAATTGAGGAATTGGCCCAGATTATGGCGGCCTCGGTGGACTATCACGCGGCCAGCTTGCGGGCCTTGATCGAGCGCAGCGCTATTGTGAGCCAGGAGCAGCAGCGCGCCTTGTTTATTATCAACGCCACCACCCCGGAGCAGCAGCAGGAGGCGAGCGTGGTGGTGAACTATCTCAATTCGCTGGGCGTTTTCTGCCTGATCCATACCACGTCGCCAGCCCATGCCGCCGCCTGGCAGGCGTTGCCGGCGGCTGAAGTTTTCGTGTCGCCCCAGGTATCGGAGTTGTTGCAGCCGCTGGTCGACGCGCCCTTTTTCTTTGATCTGGCCGTAGCGCTGGCCTACGCTCGCGGCCTGTCGCCGGCTGAGATTGACCGCCCCCGCAACCTGGCCAAATCGGTCACTACCACCGCGGCCGAACCGCGGGCCGAGATCGAGGCCCGGCAAGAGTTTCCCCAGGTGACCCTGGCCGATTTTGCCCGGTCTGAACTGGCCCCAACGTCCCGCCCCGCCGCCGCGGCCTTGCAAGCGACCGTGGCGTTGCGCGCGGCCCTGGCGGTCATCTCCCAGCCATTGCCCCAGGCCCTGGCCTGCCCGCCAGAGCGATGCCTGGCCGTTATCACCGATACCGAAGCGATGGAGTTTGGCACCCGCATGGCCGAAGTCGCCTGGCAGATGCTGCTGGGGCTGGATGTGACCGTCTATCGCCGCTTCAGCCGCGACCTGCCAGCCAATTTAACCGGTACGACCGCGTTACGGTTCATTCGAGCCGGGGCTTTTCTTGCCAGTCGTGGCCCGCAGACCGTGGCCTTCCCGGCCGACCTGTCGCCGTTGCAATTGGAACTGCTGACTGCGGTTTATCTAATTGGATTGGCCGTCCGGCTGGCCCGCCAGCAGGATGTTGACACTGCCCATTGGGAAAGTGGGCTGGCCCAACTGCCGCTGATTATCGCCAAAATGTTGACCGAGGCTGAATTGGAGCGCCAACTGGAGACGGTCTTGCGGCCCTATGTGGCCGCCGGCTACGATAAGGTGCAGATTATCGGTGGGGGGCAGGATTACGCCGCCGCGGCCAGCCTGGCCCGCTCGCTGCGACAGCGGGGTTTCATGGCCGAGGCGCTCTACACCGACTCGGCCTGGCACGGGCCGCTGGCCGCAGTGGGTGGTCCCGGCGCGGACCACGATGCCCTCATCATCATTCTGGCCACCGATCCGTTGTTCCAAGCGGCGGCGCTGGTGGATACGCAGGTCTACCGGACCCGGCGCGCCCCGGTGGTGCTGGTAGTGCCGGCGGGTCACGAGGCGCTGCCGGCCGTGCGGGGGGTCGATCCGGCGGCGGTGGTGACAGCGCCGCTGGTACCCCGGCCCTTTGGGGCGGTGGTGAATGCCGTTTTAGGCGAAAGGCTGGCGCAGGTGATGGCCCGCTTGTGGGAGGAGCAGTTTTTGGGGGAGTAGGGGTGGTTGGTTAGTTGGTTAGTGGGCTAGTTGGTGCTGGATTTGTCCGCAGGCTATTGACCTTGTCCATAAATGCGCTCACCCGCGCCGGATCGACGCCTGCGGCCCAATGGCCGTTGTATTTGAAATAAGAGCCGATAATCAGGGCATCGGCCAGGGCCAGGTAGCGCTCAACATTTTGGAGGGTAACCCCGGAACCAACCAGCACCGGGATTTTGACCGCGGCTTTGACCTGTTCCACTTCGGCCAGGTTGGCCTCGCTGCCGGTAGCGACGCCGGTCACGATCAGACCGTCAGACAGGAAGAATTCGGCGGCGTGGGCCGTTTCGACAATATCGACGTCGGCGGTGATGGCGTGGGAAGAGTGCTTCTTTTTGATGTCGGTCAAAATCAGGATATCGTCCGCACCGATGTGGCGGCGATACCGCAGCAGTTCGGCGGCGCAACCGTCGATATACCCTTCGTCAGCCACGTGGCCAAAGACAAAACCTTCCGCCCGAATAAAGTCCAGTCCCGCGGCCTGGGCCGCAGCCAGGGCTTCTTTGTTGGCCGCGGCCAGAATCTGCAGGCCGCAGCGCAGGCCGGTGGCCTGCTTGACTTCGTAACCGATTACAGCCATAGCCGCGGTGATTTCTGGCCCCGCTTGTCGATCAAACGGCACATCGTGCATATTCTCGATCATCAGCACGTCGATGCCGGCCTGGCGGTAAAGTTGGGCTTCGGCTTTGGCTTTGGCGATAATTTCGGGCATAGCCGCGCCGAATTTTGGCGTGCCCGGCAACGCATCGACGTGGATCATGCCGATGATGGTTTTTTGGGCTTGTAAAAAATTAGACATGGGTTTCCCTCACAAGATATTAGAGGTTCAATAAGAGTTCAGCAGTTTGACGTCGTAAAACGTAAAACGTGAAACGTAAATTCACGCATCACGTTTTACGGATTTGATCTCGTTACCCAATTAAATCCAAAAGAACCACTTTGGGTAGGGAGACATTTTAACTCAAAGGCAGGTCAATGAAAAAACGCCGGTCGCAGAAGCAGTTACGGATTGGCTCAATTCGTCCGCAAACTCTGCCTGGCAGTTTCTAGATCAAGCGCGTGACGCTGTCGGTTCAAGAAAATATTGACCTGGGTGTAACCCACCTTGGCCAGCAGGTCGAAGGCCTCTTCAAAGTTGGCGGCTACCCGCTGGGGGTCGTGGGCGTCGGCGCCAACCACCACCGGGATATTCCGGCGAACCATTTCCGCCAATATCGGCCGGCCGGGGTTCATTTCCGGCAGGGCTTTGTTGAGGCCGGAGGTGTTCAGCTCCATAGCCACGCCGGTAGCAGCAATCCGATCCAGGCTGCGCCGGATATCGTCCATAATCGGTTCCAAATTCCACGCTTGCGGCTGGATATTTTTGACCAGGTCAGGGTGGGCCAGGCTATCGAACAGGCCGGTTTCGGCGGCCAGGGCCAGGTGTTCAAAATATAGCCGTTGAAAAGCCACCACATCGCCGTTGAAATAGCGCTCTTTGTATTCGTGCTGCAAGGCATGGACTGAGCCAAGAATGTAGTGAAACTCGGCCCGGCGATGCAGTTTTTCCAGCCAGCCTTCCATTCCCGGCGCGTAGTCGCTCTCCAGCCCCAGCCGCACGTCGACCCGGCCAGCCCAGGCTTGCCTGGCCCGGTCAACCAGAGCCACATACTCGTCGAATTGGTCGATACGCATGCGCACCTCCGGCGCCCAGCCGTTATCGGTGGGGTTGTGGCAGGTCACGATAATCCCTTTCAAGCCGCGCTGCTCGGCTACAGCCGCGTACGCCTCCGGCTCGCCTTTGGCGTGCTTGCAGAGCGGGGTATGCATGTGGGTTTCATAGAGGATAGATTCTGAAGTCATCGGTGCTCCGTGGGTAATTGTGAATTGTGAATTGTGAATGGCGAATGGCGAATAGCGAATGGCTGGATCATTGACTATTCATCGTTCATCCCTCATCCCTATTACCGGTAGGCCGTTGGCCGCAGCCAGTGAGCCAGGCGGCGCTCAAAGCGGCCGCGGCGGTCGATGGTGTGAGCGTAGTTTAGCAATGTCTCAATAACATACTCCCGCAGCAGGTCGAACCGGCCAGGCAAGGACTGGTCGATCAAGGGTTTGGCGGTCAGGAAGATGGCCGCATGTTCGGCCGGCAGGCTTAATTCGGCCAAAACCTCAGGATGAACCGGAATGACCGCAGCGTTAGGTAATACCTCATCCAGATACCGCTGCGCCCGCGGGGCATGGTACAGGTGGGTGACCGCAAAGATGCGCGACAGGCGGTAACTCCGGCTGATGGCGCGTGTTGCCCGTACTTCGATCAGGGTACAATTGGAGACCGGCCGGAGCATCACAAAATCGGCCGAAATCTTGAACTTTTCCACCAACAGCGTTTTGACAACCTGGGCGTCGGGGGTGCAGTTGGGACCGTGGACGTCGCTGGCCACGAACAGGAGATAAGGCTTGGGATCGGGGGCGCTGTACCACAACAGCGCGGCCATCGCGGCCCGGCCCCACAACTGCTTGTTCTCCTTTTTAGTGCCCTGCCGTTTGCCCATGATCAAAATCGCCGCGGGCGAGCGGGGCCAGCTCAGTTCGGTTGGGTTGAGAGTAGACGATTTAGCGTCTGGCATCGTTTATTGAACTAAACTCAATTTAGGAATTACTGCTCAAGCATGTCATTTCGAGCGACAGCGAGAAATCCCTGAAACCGCTACAATCAAGCTTGGCGTCTGGCAAACAGGGAGTCGAGTATACCAAGTAGCCTTGAATTTGAATCAGTCTACTCAGGGATTTCTCGGCCTACGGCCTCGAAATGACATGGAGCTGAGAAGTAACATTCAAGGGCTGAATTCAAACCCTATTTTTGGCCGGCCACTACCAGTGCTACCCAATCCTCGTCGATACGGCGGTCGACCAGCCGCAAGTGGTAGGTCTCAGCCGCGGCGATCACGGTAGGTTCCTGCCCGGCGATCATGCCCGACAAGATCAGTTGGCCGCCCGGCGCTACGGCCGCGGCCAGGTCGGGCATCAGCTCGACCAAAACGTTGGCCAAAATATTGGCCGCCACCACCGACCAGCACCGCCCGCCGTTGGCGGCGGCCGAGCCAACGGCCGTTTCCACCACCATGCCCTGGCCGGCGTCTGATGGCGAGGGCGGGCCGGGCAGGGGGTTGAGGCCATTCCGAACAAAATTTTCCTCCGCGACTCGCACAGCAACCTCATCGGTATCGACGGCGCGAATGGCCGCGGCCCCCAATTTGGCCGCAGCCAGCGCCAGGATACCGGAGCCGGTGCCCACATCAAAGAAACTCTGCCCGGCCCAGGCCATCTCCTCGAAGAGCTTCAGGCACAGTTGGGTGGTCGGATGGAGGCCGCTGCCAAAGGCCAGGCCGGGATCAAGCTCAATAACGATATCATCAGCCGTGGGCGGATACTCTCGCCAGCTTGGTTTGATCACAAAGCGCCGGCCAACCCGGACCACGTGGAAATGCTCTTTCCAGGCGTTGGCCCAATCGCTCTGGCCGACGAATTGCAGCCGGGGCGGCGGCAGGCCGTGGGGCAGGGCCTGGCCGATCAGGGCCAGCATCATTTCCAGGTGGCGCAAACGCTGGTCATCCTCGCTGGGGACGACGGTGCGGACGGTCACCCGCTCAAAGTCGGGAGCCAGGGCTTCGATTACCGCGCCGCCGTGACCGTAGCGATTGAACAGCTCACTCACGGTTTCGGCCGCTTCACCGGCCAAACCATCAACAGCAATTTCGACAAAATCCATAACTTTACCCGTTCTTTCTCGTTCCCAAACTGAGTTTGGGAACGAGAAATGAGCTTACCCGTTAGCTTGACCCACGTTGATAATCAAATTTTTGTACTCGTCCACCTGCACCTGATCCTGGGGTCCCAGAAAAATGGTGGTGTCGGGGTGGACGATCAGGGCCGGGCCAGCCAACTGCTGGCCGGGCTGCAACTCAGCCCCGTTGAAAAAAGGCGCTGCGACGACACCATGGGCCAGCACCACCGGCCGCCAGTCAAATGGAACTGCCGCTGATTTAACCCGATCCGGCGCAGCGCGAGGCAGGGCCGGTCGAGGCAGGCGGCCAACTGCCCGCAGCCGCAGATTGACGATCTCCACCGGCATCGCCGGCTCGCTGTGGCCATAGCTCTGCTCGTGGGCGGCGTGGAAATCGGCGATAAAGTTAGGGCTGAGGGGCACTGCCAATTCGTACGACTGGCCTTCGTAGCGCATATCGAGCAAACGCTCCATACTGATCGCCGCGGCCAGGACGCCTTCGCCGGCCAAGTCGGCCTGGCCCTGCTCAAGCAAGGGGTTCAGCCGCGCCTCAAGTTCGGCATAGGGCGTAGCGCCGGGACGCATCACGGTTTGGACATAATCCTTGACCACGTCGGCGGCCAGCATGCCGAAGGCCGACAAGGTGGCCGCGTTGGGGGGAATCAACACCCGGGGAATAGCCAGACTGCGGGCCAGCTCAACCGCGTGCAAGCCGCCGGCCCCGCCAAAGGAAACCAGGGTAAAGTCGCGCGGATCGTGCCCCCGTTGCACCGAGATGAGCCGCAGCGCCCGCTCCATATGGGCATTGACCACTTGCACCACGCCGCGGGCGGCGGTTTGAGCCAGGGTTAACCTCGGAGCCGCGACCAACCCGGCGCTTTGACCCAGTTGGTGGAGGGCAGCTTTGGCCGCGGCTACATCCAGCACCATCTGGCCGCCCAAAAAGCGATCCGCGGCCAGGCGGCCCAAGATAAGGTTGGCGTCGGTAACGGTGGGCTGCCGGCCGCCCCGGCCGTAGCAAACCGGACCGGGGTCGGCTCCGGCGCTGTGCGGGCCAACGCGCAACGCCCCGCCGGCATCCACAGAGGCAATCGAGCCGCCGCCGGAGCCGACGGTGTGGATATCGATGATCGGAATCCGCAACGGCAGGCCGCCGATCTCGGCCTCGGTCGTCACCCGGATGTCGCCGGCGCACAACGACACGTCGGTTGAAGTGCCGCCCATATCGAAGGTCAGTAGTTGATGAAACCCGGCGGCCTCGGCCACGTAACGGGCGCCGACGACTCCCCCCGCCGGCCCTGACAAAACGCAGCGGACCGCCTCGCGTCGGGCTTGGCCGGTGCTGATGCTGCCGCCGTTAGACTGCATCACCCGAAAGTCGGCTGCGCCGCTTTCCTGCTCCAGCCGGGCCAGGTAACGGTCCATCACCGGCGAGACGTAGGCGTTGACCACGGTGGTGCTGGTGCGCTCATACTCCCGGAACTCCGGCAAAATTTCGTGGGAAGGCGACACGAAGAAGCCGGCCTGGCGCAGCCGGCGGGCGATCAACTGCTCGTGACCAGGGTAGAGGAAGGCAAACAACAGGCTGACCGCCACCGAGCTGACCTGCGCCGCGCTGAGCTGTTCGATCAACGGTTCGAGGCTGGCCGGCTCGAGCCGCTGAAGCGGTTGGCCGTGGTGGTCGACCCGTTCGGGTAGCTCAAAACGCAGTTGCGGCGGCACCAGCGCCGGGGGCCGGCAACTGAACAGGTCGTAAATATCCGGCCGGTTTTGGCGGCCAATTTCCAGCACATCCCGAAATCCGGCGGTTGTAATGAGCGCGGTCAACGCGCCCTTGCGCTCCAGCAGGGCATTGGTGGCCACGGTTGAGCCATGCACAATAGTGTAGTTTTGAGTATTGAGTGTTGAGTGTTGAGTTTTTGATAATTGCTCATTGTTAATTGTTAATTGACTCAAGACCGCCTCAGCCGGGTCAGCCGGGGTTGACAGGACCTTGGCCGTTGCAAATTGGCCGGTCATTTCATTAAAATAGACAAAATCGGTGAAAGTACCGCCAATGTCGATGCCGATGCGCATGGGTGAACTATTTGCTCCAAATGCCCCCAAATTATTCCACATAAGTTACTTCTCACTACTAATATATTTATTTCATCAGTCCACAGATTAACACAGATGGGCACAGATACATCAAGATTTTTCCTTATATCTGTGACAATATCTGTGACAATCAGTGCGCATCTGTGGACTAATTGAACTTGGTATGAGTAGTAATCCACAAAAAAGCGCCTCATCGTCAGGAGAAAACCAGCTTACGATGGGCGCTTGACCAGGTTTGAGGGCTATTGGTTTTTAGTTGGGCGTAGTGACAACCACGGAGTTGTCGCCGGCAACGTTATTGGGGACGTATTTGTCGGCAGCGTCATCGTTGTGCCAGTCGGCGCCGTTGACCAGGTAGCGGAACTGGTATTCCCGCCCCTGCTCCAGCTCAATGGTCGCCTTCCAGACACGCTTGATCTTCTTCATGCGATCCGCCTCGGCATCCCAGTTGTTGAACTCCCCCACCACGCTGGCCTTCTCAGCCTCAACACCCTGCGGTAGTTGAAAGGTAACCTGGCAGGTAGCCTTACTTTTGAAGAATTTTTTGGTTAACATTTTTGTCTCTCCTTTAGTTTTTCTGCCAGCACCCAATGTTATCACCGTTGACCACGAGGTATTGACAAGTCGCAGAATTGATATAACCTAAAAATAATAGTCAAAGGTATTCAGTCTGTCAAATCCAGTTTGAGCTAACCGAGTTGGCTCATGTCCAGGCCCCAGCCGGTAGGTTGGGTTAAGCGTTAGGGAAACCCAACTGTTGGGTCTCGCCGCAAGCTCGACCCAACCTACTATTCTGCCCATGTTTGCCAACTCGGTCTGAATTGACTATCATGCCTCTCACTCAACCCGCCCCAACCGGCGGGTTGGTTTTTGAAAACGAGACCTATGCTATGACTAAAGCTGAACAATCTACCCCTTCTGGTTCGAGATATATGATCTGGCTGGAATGGCTGGCCCTGATCGCCATTATGACCCTGGCTGCCTATCTACGCTACTGGCGCATCGAAGAGGTGCCGCCCGGCTTCAACTCCGATGAGGCTGTTGGAGCAATGGGCGCGCTGACCACCCTGCGGGAAGGACTGAAATATTCCTACGAGGGTCAGGGCGGCGGCGGCGCGTTGGGCTTTTACTTTGCCGCCGCAGCCTTTTACCTGTTTGGCCCGTCCATTGCCACCATCCGGGGACTGGCCGCCTGGGCCGGGCTGGTCGGCATTTTTGCCAACTATTGGGCCGTGCGGGAGATCTTTCGCTCCGATGGCCTGAACCAGGCTCGCTGGCTGGCCGGCCTGTCGACGCTGGGACTGGCCGTGTCGCTGTGGCATTTGCAAGCCAGCCGGATTGCCTTTGCCGGCATCGGCGTGCCATTTCTGATGCTGCCATCGGTCTATTTTCTATGGTTAGGTCTCAATACGCCCCTCCCCGGTGCGGGGAGGGGCCGGGGGTGGGGTCGGTTTTGGCCGTTCATCGTCAGCGGTATTTTTCTGGGAGGATTGATGTACATCTATCTCTCCGGCGTTTTTGCCCCGCCGTTTTACGCCATCTTTTTTGTGGCCCAGTGGCTGGTGGTCAAACTGGCCCGCAAATTCAACCGGCCGGCCAATCCCCCCCGCGCCTTTCTGACCAGCCAATTCTGGCATCTGGCCGCCACTGCCCTCACCGCTACTCTGTTATTGCTGCCGATGGCCTATGTGTTGTTGACCAACCCGGTGTTGGAGCCGGGCACGGCCCGGGCCGGGCAGGCCTTTTTTCTTAACCCCCGCATCAACCAGGGCGACCCGTGGGGCCTGCTCTGGCGCAGCATTGTGGGTAATTTTGGAGCCTATGGAGTTTCGCTGGCCTGGCTGGCCGGCCAATTGCCGCCGTTGCGATTACCGGTTCCGGTAGGGTTGTTCGTCTTTGTGGGCTTCCTGATTTCGCTCTGGCGAGGTCTACGGGGTCAGGCGGCCTACCTGTTTGTGCTGCTCTGGTATCCGCTGATGTTACTGCCCAGCATTCTGGCCCCCGACATCATTCCCCATAATCTGCGAGCTATCGGAGCGACCACGCCGGTTTACGTTTTTGCGGCCATCGCCGCGGTCTGGTTGTTCGAGTTGGTGGGGTTGGCCGGTCGCCGCTGGCTGCAACCTGTGTTGGGAATCGACCGCTTCAACTGGCTGGCCCGCGGCGTCGGCCTGGCGCTGGCGCTGGGGCTGATCTGGTTCTTCTGGCAGGCGACTGCCGCCAGCCTGCGTAACTACTTCATCATCTTTCCCCAAACCAACGACGCCAAGGCGGCCTATCACGTTTATGCCGTGGAGATGGCCAGGGAAATCAACCGCGAACCCAGCGCCGACGTGGCCTTCATCTTACCCCGCAATACCGCCGCCGGCGAGGTCTACCCTAACTTCACCACCGATTTCCTGACCGAACTCGAGCAGCCGCCGGCCGTGCACTACTGGGTTGTGGATGATGAGACCACGCTGATAGCTGATTTGACCGCCGCCGCGGCCGAACACGAGGTCATCCGGCTGGTCCGGTGGAAGGCGTCGAAGCATACCGGGGCCGATCCCAAAGAGATCATCCCCTACTACCTGGAGAAGTTCGGTCATTATGACGATACGGATCACTTTGAGTATTTTGACATCGACCGTTATGTTTTAGAGACTGCGGCGCCCGATTTTCAGGCGGCGGAGCGGCTGCAGCCGGCGGCTATCGATTTTGGCGGGCAACTCCGCTTAACCGGCTTTGCTCTGGGTGACGCCGGCGATGTGGCTCACGTCACTGAGCCTCAGGCGGCCAGTAACGACCTGCTCTGGCTGCGGCTGGCCTGGCAGAAAACCGGCGAGCAGCCTGAAGACCTCAAGGTCTCGGCTTTACTCTACACCCCATCTGGCCAACGGGTCGCCCAGATGGATAAGCTGCTGCTCAACAATATCTGGCAAGTAGGCAGCCGGAAGTGGGAGATTGGCGCTGCAGAAGATACCTATTTCTTGCTGCCCATTCCACCGGCCACCCCGCCCGGCCCCTACGTGCTCAAACTGGCCGTATATGGGGCCGATTCCCTGGCTCGTTTGCCGGTGGAACCCGCCGCAACCGCTGAGGCCGGCAGCCTGGTGACCCTGGCCGACCTGACCATCGTTCCGGCCAGAACTCCGCTTGATCCGGCCGACCTCGAATTGGCCTTGCCGATTGAGCAGGAGTTGCTACCCGGCCTGACCTTACTCGGTTTTGAAACATTGCCCGGCCCTACCGTTCGGACCGGTCAGCAGGTGGGGGCTGCGCTTATCTGGCAGGCCGGGGCGACGCCGCCCGCGGTCGATTGGCAGATGTCGTTGTGGGCCAAAGCCGGCGAAGGTGAGCAGGCGTGGCCGTTATCGGACGCGGTCGGGTTGGCCGGCGCCGGCTACCCGACCCCGCAGTGGCGGCCGGGCGAGATTCTACGCGGCCAGGTGTTGGCCCGCATTCCACCGGCGCTAGAGCCGGGCCTTTACAAACTACGCCTGCAACTCGACACGACCCATAGTCCCGGCGAGGATCCCTTCATTCTGCCCATCGGCGACTTTCAGGTAGAAGGCTGGCCGCGAGTTTTTGAATCGCCGCAACCCCAAATCGAACTGGGCGCGGCTTTGGCCGGGCAGGCCACGCTGGTCGGGCTGGATGCCGGCGCGACGCAGGCTTCTCCCGGCGACACGCTCAAAATCCGGCTCTACTGGCGAGCCGAGGCCGAATTTGCCGAAAATTATGCCGCCTTCATTCACCTGATCGGGCCGGATGGCTTATTATACGGCCAGGTTGATCAGACGCCCGGCGCCGGCGCCTTCCCCACCACCGGCTGGTTGCCGGGCGAGTACATTACCGATGAGTATGCCATTCCGCTGGCCGAAAATGCGCCGTCTGGCGCTTATCAAATTGAGATTGGCATGTATAATGCCAATACCGGCCAGCGCCTGTCGGTTACCCCGCCGGATTGCCGGGCGACTGCGTGTGAACAAAGCGACGATAAAGTGCTGCTGCCGGGGTTGACGGTTACGGCATCGTCGACTCAAGAATGATTGCAGGAATGCAAGTCAACATAATTTGCTTTTTCTACCCCAAATTATCATAATTCCGATAGGCGTCAACGGTGGTAAAGGAGATTACCAATGGCTATGCAACTCACGATAGATTATCCAGAAACACTTCCCGACGCGCTTCAGCAAACCCCGGAACAGTTTGAACAAGAGGCCAAAATGGCGATGGCCGTTAAATTGTTTGAGATGAAACGGCTTTCTTCCGGCATGGCTGCTGCCTTGGTCGGTATGGATCGCGTTTCTTTTTTGTTGAATTTGCATCGTTATGGGATACCGGTAATCGATCTTTCGGACGAAGATCTCCTGTCAGACTTGAAAAATGCCTAACCCCAAAACAATAGTCATAAATACCGGACCAATCCTTGCCCTGGTGGCTGCCCTCGGCGACTTGACTGTCTTACGATCAATCTATCAGCAGGTATATGTCCCATTTGAAGTGTCTCAGGAGGTATTAACCGGAGGCAAAGCCGGATTTGGTGTCGCTCAATTTGAACAAGCTGACTGGTTAATAAAATGGCCGCAATCTATCGAAATTGAAGCGATCTTGGCTAATTCTTTGGATGTGGGTGAAGCCTCTGTCATTCAACTCGCTTTAAATGAAAAAATCAACACTGTCTGTATTGATGAGGCAACCGGCAGACGTGTTGCGAGACTTAGTGGTCTCTCCTTGACCGGCTCAGTGGGTATCCTGTTGAGGGCCAAGAAAGAGGGGTATCCTGTTTCGATGGAGCAAGCCATCCGGCGAATGATGGCGCACGGGATTTGGCTGAGTGACGGGGTTATAGCTTTTGCATTGACTCAAGCCGGTGAAAATCGTCGGTAAGGTGAACCTATCGACAATGCTCCACTCTCTACCCCAGCGACTTTCAGGTAAAAATTTTGGTTTCGTTCCCCGCCTGCTTCTTTTTTTCTTTATCCTGGGTTACTTTGTTTACTTCGGTCTCTACGCCACTCGACGCCACCTGGCCTTTGAAACCGGCGCCTTTGATCTGGGTGTCTTTGCCCAACCCATGTGGAACCTGATCAACGGCCGGGGGTTGGCCCTGTCGTTGGTGGCGGACATTGGCGCCACCCGCTGGGCCATCCACGTTGAACCAATCTTGTATCTGCTTGCCCCCTTCTACCGGCTGTGGCCCGACCCTCGTACCCTGCTCTGGCTGCAAGTGGCCGCCCTGAGCCTGGCGGCGCTGCCGCTGTATGGCCTGGCCTGGCGCCGCCTGCAAAATGAGTGGGTCGCTCTGGTGGTGGTGCTGGCCTATTTCTTGATGCCGGCCGTCGAGGCGGTCACCCTGTTCGACTTTCACCCGGTGGCTTTTGCGCCGCTGTTCCTGCTGGCGGGCATCTATTTTCTGGATTTGGCCCTGGCGGGCCGGGGCCAAAGCTTCTGGTTGTGGCCCGAGGCCCTGACGCTGGACCACCAGGCGAAGAGCCGCTTGATCCGTTACTATCTTCTGGCCGCATTTTTTTTCGTGCTGGCTCTATCCACCAAAGAGGACATCTCATTACACCTGTTCATGCTGGGACTCTACCTCTTGCTGCTGCGCCGGCAATGGCGTGAGGGCGGCGCGCTGGTGCTGGTCGGCCTGGTCTGGTTCTATGTAGCCTTTCAACTCGTTATTCCTACCTTTCGGGTCGCCGGTGAGCACTCGATTTTTACCACCTGGTTTGAAGCGCTGGGTGACACGCCGCTGGCAATTGCCCTCTCGCCGCTCAACACCCCGGATAAAGTCGCCGGCCTGCTCTTTCGACCCGGCAGCGTACCGGCTGTAGGTATGTTGACCCTGCCGTTGGCGCTGCTACCCCTGGCCGGACTGCCCTTCCTACTCATGGCGACGCCCTCGCTGGCCGTCAGTTTGCTTAGCCAACCGCCGCTGCTACGCCAACTGGAAAGCTGGCACTACGCCGCCCCGATGATCTCGTTTGTTATGCTGGCCGCCATCGATGGCCTGGCCCGCCTGTCCCATTACCTCCCTCGTCTCACGCCCCATATCAAGCAGCCCAACGCTTCACGCTCCACGCTCTACGTTCTCACCGGCGTGCTTTTGTTGTCTGCCCTCACCTATCATTACCTGCGCGGCTATTCTCACCTCTCCAAACTGGCGGAGTGGCCCGAAATTACCGCCCATCACCGGCTTGGCCGGGAGATCGCTGCCGCCATTCCCGCCGATGCGGCTGTGCTGGCCCAGGCTCAACTGGTTCCCCATTTGACCGGGCGGCAAAAGTTGACCATCTGGACCGGCCCGCTCGACACCGCCTACGGTTTTGTCTGGCTCGATTTGAGCCATCCTCAATTCCCTAATCGTTTCAACGCCCACGGCGACCTGCTGACCGGCCTGGTCATCGAGCCGGCCTTCGGTCCGGTTGTGGCCCAGGATGGTTATCTGCTGCTTCAAAAAAATGCTGAACGCGTCCCGCTCTCTGAACAGCTTTTTACCTTTACCGAATTTGAACAAATACCGGCCGGCGCTCAACCCTTTAACGCCCTGTTTGGCAACGCCCTCAAACTGGCGGCGGTCAAACCCCAGGTTCGCCGGCTGGCCATCACTGAGACAGAACCTCAGGTGATTTTGTACTTTGAGGTGCTCCGGCAGCCGGCCGAGGATTATCATCTCTTCCTTTACCGGCTTGACCAGGATGGAAGCGTCGGTGGGGCCACCGACTATGCCCAGCCGGCCCTGGTGTGGTGGCCGACCTCTCGCTGGCAGCCAGGCGAGCGGCGGCAGGTGCGGGTCAACACCATCCCCTGGTGGACGGGCGACAAAAGTCGGTTTGGTTATGCCCTGGGTCTGTCCCATAGCGACGATCCCTGGGATGTGGCAGCCCGTTTACCGATAACATTGCCGGCCGATGGCCTCAATCCGCCCGGCAGCCAACCGCTGGACCATGATACCCTGCTGCCCATCGCCGCCTTTCAGCGCCGATTTGGCCTGCCCTATCCTCAACCGCTCACAGCTCTTCCAGCAGTAGAGAGGGGAGACTAACGGCGATGGCTTCACGCTTCACGCTTTACGCTTCACGCCTCACGCTCCTCGCTGATCCCCTGATCGGTCTGGCTCTCTTCCTGGCCGGCCTGTATGCCTACACCCAAACCCTGGCCCCCACTGTCCTGGATGGAGACGCCGCCCTCTTCCAATACACACCCTATGTATTGGGCGTTACTTATCCCACCGGCTACCCGCTCTATATTTTGCTGGGCAAAGCCTGGGTAACTTTGTTTCCATTTGGCGAAATCGCCTGGCGGATGAACCTCTTCTCGGCCCTCTGCTCGGCCGCGGCGTTGCCATTGATATATGGCGCCGCCCGGCGCTTGCTTCCTCCTGCCCAATTAGGTAGGGAGACCCGCTGGGCCGCCCTGGTTACGGTGTTGACTTTCGCCACAATCCCCACCTTTTGGCGCTGGTCCACCGAGGCTAAAATCTATGCCCTGAATATCCTGCTGTTCAGTGGCGTCCTTTACACGCTGGCGCTGGCTGGCAAGTGGCAGGAGACAGGTGGCAGGTGGCAGGTCGCAGGTAGCAAGTGGCAACGAACAGGTCGCAAGTCGCAAGAACCATCTAATCCACACCTCGCTCCTCGCTTTCCGCTTTCCGCTTTCCGCTTTCCGCTCCTCGCTCTCCGCTCCTCGCTCTCCCGCGCCCCTCTGGCTCTACCTGCCCTGCTGCCCGGTTTGCAGATCGCCGTCCATAGCACCACCGTTTTGCTGCTGCCGGGTTTGTTGCTCCTGGTCTGGCTCCATTTTCGCCGGCATTTCACCAAGAAACTATTCTTACTTTACCTGGCGCTGCTGATTATGCCCGGTCTGCTCTATCTCTACGTCCCCCTGCGCGCCGAATGGCTGCTGGCGACCTACGGCCGCGAAGAAGCCATCGCCCGCGGCTTGCTGGCCGACTTCTACCATTCCGGCTGGTCCGGCTGGTTGCGCTACTTCACCGCCGCGGACTTCACCGGCGGCGTCGTCACCAATTGGGGGCTGCTGCCGAGCCAATTTGTGACGGTTTACCGGCCCATTCTGAATAACAATCTTACCCCCCTGGGTGTAATTCTGGGCGTAATTGGGGGGGTGGCTCTGGCGTTTATGCGCCCGCGTCTATTCTGGCCGCTCCTGCTGATCTATGCCCTGCCCATTCCCTTTGTGCTAACGTATGGCCAGGGCGAGCAGTCTGCCTTTTTGTTGCCCTCTTTCCTGATCCTCTGCTTTTTCATCGGCTACTTCCTGATTTTTGCCGATTGGCTGGTACAATTAATCGCCGCCCGTTTTGCTCCATACCCCCCGCTTCACCCATCACGTTTCACCCATCACGTTTCACGTCTCACGCTTCACACCTCACGCGCCCTTCCTCCTCTCATCTTTATCCTCCTCATCCCCACCCTTTTCTGGCCTCAAACCTATTACAATGTCAACAGCCTTGACGCCAAGTGGAGCCGGGCCAGCTATAATGAATGGGCCGACGCCCTGAGCCATCCCCTGGAGCCGGGCGCGGCCATGCTGGCCCATTGGGGCGACCTGACTTCCTTCTGGTATATGCAGTTTGCCGAGGGACTCCGACCTGACTTGCGCGGCCTCTACCCTCCTACCGAGGCAGTGGTGGCCGATTATTTGGCCACGGGCCGTGCTTTATACATTGCCGGTCCGCTCCAGGGTTGGGCCGCCGGCATCGAAGCGCGTTACCAGTTGGTTCCGTGGGGCCGGCTGGTGCGGATCGCCCCGCATCAGGTTGAGCCTCAAACATTGCTGCCGCGCTTAACTCAGCCCGGCGAAGCCACCTTTGACGGCAAGCTGCGTTTGCTGGGGGCTGACTACTCGCCCCAGGCTATAGATGGGCGGCCTTTCCCGGTCACCCTCACCTGGCAGGCGCTGGTCGATCTGCCGCCGGAGACGACTGTATCGCTCCGACTCAGCCGGGGTAACAGCCTGGTAGCCCAACTCGACGACACTCTGCTGAGTGGCTGGTTCCCCCGCCATACCTTGCCGGCCGGCCAATATGTTTTGAGCTATGCGCCCATTCCTATTCCCCTGGGCACGCTGCCGGGTCGTTACCGCCTGCAATTGGTCACTTACACCAATTACAGGCAACCATGGCCTTTGGCCGACGGGACGACCGTGCTCGATTTGGGTGAAGTCGAGCTTGTCTCTCCTCCCGTAGACTTTTGGCCGGACTCGGGCCAGTTCAGGCCGACCGTTTACAACTTTGACGGTGAGATCGAGCTGGTTGATTTCGGTTACAGTGTGGCCAGGGTGGGGCAGGGCAAGGGCTTTGCCGTGAAACTCCTATGGCGAGCCAGACGTCAGCCTGTTGATAACTACACCTTGCTGGTTGAGGCGTTGGCTGCTGACGGGAAGGTTTTGCGTTCGGTCGAACACCAGCCGGCCGGCGGCGCGGTGCCAACCTCAAGCTGGCAGCCGGGCCAGTTTGTGCGCGACCAGGTCGACCTGGTGATTCCGGCCAGCGCCCCGCCGGGGGACCGGGCCTTGCGGGTGCGCCTCAGTTGGTTGCGCCCCGACGGCGCCAGGTTGAAGGTTAGTCGCTGGTTACTGCCGCTGGGAAACGGCCTGAATTTGAATTGGCTGGCTGTGGTTGAGAAGGAGAAGCGTATTTTTGAGGTGCCGGCGGTGCAGCAGCCTGTTGAGGCCAATTTTGAGAACAAGGTCAAACTCATTGGCTACAATAGCCCCAATTTAGACCAGCCTGGAACTGGCCTGGTCCGTTTGAACCGGTCCAACTGTTTGGCTGAGACCGCAACTTGCCAGCTTCACTTTGATTTTTATTGGCAGGGATTGAGCGAAATGGACCAGCTTTATACGGTTTTTCTGCACCTGGTCGACGAGGAGGGGCAGATTGTTACCCAGCACGACCGTGGGCCAGGTATTCGGGCCAAAGATCCCACCACCAGTTGGCTGCCCGGCGAGGTGGTGCCGGACCCGGTTGACCTGAGCCTGCCACCCGACCTTGCCCCTGGCCAATACACCTTCCGCATAGGCCTGTATCTAGCTCCAGACGGTCCTCGATTGCAGCGTTTGAACGATGAAGGCCAGGCCGTAACCGACTTTGTCGAGATTGGAACGGTTACGGTGGAGCCATAATTTGAATAGCGCAAAGATTTAACCGGTTACCAGCTTTCTTTTACCGGTCAAATCAAAGTAATCCCGGAGCAGGCCGCCGGTGCGCTCACGGACCGACGCCTGGGCCGCGGCCAGATCACCGGTTTGTTTCAAGGTGGTTTCATAAACCTGGCGGATTTCCGTACCAACATTGACTTTGGCAATACCTCTTTTAACCGCCCCCAAAAAATAATCTCGTTTTATCCCGGAGCCGCCGTGCAGAACTAAAGGGATGCCGCCGGTAGCCTGATGAAGCTTGTCCAGATGATCCAGATTCAGCCTGGCCTCGACTTTTTTCTGATCCTTTTGCACCCCGGAGATAGCCCCGTGAATGTTGCCAATGGCTACCGATAGCCAGTCGCAGCCGCTTTCTTGCACAAAACGGCGGGCCTGCTCCACATCGGTGAAGCCTTTGCCGGAGGCGAACAATTCCTCATAAGGTGGGAGAGGACCGGCTTCGTGGCCCAGCACTGCCCCTAATTCGGCCTCGCAGGGAACACCGGCGGCATGGGCCAGCTCGGCCACTTGTCGGGTGGCCTCGATATTTTCCTCGAAGCTCAGCCGGGAGCCGTCGACCATGACCGACTGGTAACCCAGCCCAATAGCTTCCCGGATTACCGACAGGTAATCGACCCGCACATTGTCCTCATCAATCACCGGGACGTGGTCCAGATGGAGCCGGACATAATCAGGCTGCTCCCACTTTTTGAACTCGGCCATGACTGCGGCCAGACTCTGGCTTTCAAATTTGAGCCACTCCAGCCGGGCCACCTCGACCAGGGCAAAGCAATCCTGATCAACGACCGCCCGGATGACCGGTTCCATCATCGGCAGATAGGGAATGTTAAAAGCAGGCACAACAACACCGGCTTTGACGGCATTACGCATAATTTCTGCACTGTTGCGCATTGATTGAAACTCCTGTGGTTTGTTTTTGCTTAATAGTTATCAGTGGTCAGTGAACAGTGGTCAGTGGTCAGTGATCAGTGAACAGTGAACAGTGGTCAGTCGTCAGTCGTCAGTTGACTGTTGATTATTCACTGATTACTGATTACTGATTACTGTTCACTGTTCTTCACTGCTTTCTGTTCACTTGATTGGCATTGGCCTGCATCAGCCGGATCAGGCGGCTAACTTCGGCGCGCATCCGCAGCTTGCCCTGCTGCAGAACATCGGCCTGCTTACGGGAACCCATCACCTGTTGGTAGCTAACCTCGGCCGGTAAAGCGTGGATCGCTTCAGCCAGACCGGCCAAAAATGCCTTCTTGAGGACCGTCCCGATATTGAATTTTGCGACGCCCAATTGGATGGCCTGGGCGATACCCGGCTCAGGGAAACCGGTCCCGCCGTGGATCACCAACGGCACATTCACGGCCTGCCGGATAGCGGCCAGCCGCGGCCAATCAATGGCCGCCTGGCCCCGGGTCAGGATATGGACGTTGCCAACGGACACGGCCAGGGCATCGATGCCTGTTTCAGCCACAAAACGGGCGGCCTCAAGCGGATCAGTCAATTGACCGACGGCGTCGCCCATTTCGCCGGAAGCATCCGGCAGTTGCCCCACCTCCGCCTCAACGCCCACGGCCACGGCCTGGGCCACCTCAACCACCTGGCGGGTGAGGCGCAGGTGTTCCGGGTAGGGCAGGTGGCTGGAGTCCAGCATTACCGCATTGAAACCGGCCCGGACGCCCCGCACGACCTGGGCAAACGTCGAGACCTCGTTGAGGATGAAGGAAACCGGCACTTTGGCCGCCTGGGCGGTGGCCTGACCGAGAGCGCCCAGCCGCTCCAAACCGCCGTTGTTCAGCCAGCCGGGTTCCATCATGATGCCGCCAAAACCGAGAATGACCGGACTATGTTCGCTCTCAGCCGCTTCCAACACGGCTTCCAGTGAATAGACGTCCCAGGCTTCAAAGTAACCAACCGCGTAGCCGCCGGCCTGGGCCTCGGCCAGAAGTTCCTTGTACGGTACGAGCATTGTTTCTCCTGGATTGGACCGCGCTTACCCCTTGACTGCGCCCAGGGTCAGGCCGCGCACGATGTAGCGCTGGGCTGTTAGGGCCAGCAAAGTTGGCGGTAGAATGGCGAAAAGGAGTCGCGTGGCTACGAACCAGAATTGGATGCCCTGAGTATGCTCCACCCCGGCAATGACCACGGTGATTGGCTGAGCCTTTTTTAAGGTTAAGATCAGGGCAAAAATGAACTCGTTCCAGGAGAAGGCAAAGCAAATGACAGCGGCGGCGGCCACTGCCGGCGCCGCCAGTGGCAGAGCGATATGCCAAAAGCTCTGCAAGCGTGAGGCCCCATCAACCCAGGCCGATTCTTCCAGTTCTTTGGGTAACTCCCTGAACACATCCTGCATAATCAACACGGCAAAGGGCATGGTAAAGGTGGCATTGGCCAGAATGAGGGCTGTATGGGTATCCAGCAGCTTTAGGGTCTGCATGACCATGAAAAAGGGAATAACGGTGACCATCGGCGGCAGGAAGCGTTGCGATAGGAACCACATGCTGATGTCCTTGTTCTTCCAGCCATAGAAGCGAAAGGTAGCCAGGCCATAACCGACCAGGGTACCAAAAGCAGTCGCGATAATAGTAGCCCCCAGGGCGATAACCAGGCTATTGAACAGCGCCCGGCTGATCTCCGGCCAGCGATTGGTGAATTCAAGCTGCCAGTTGAGCAAGGTGGGCTTAAACTGCAGGAAAGGGATCAGGGAAGGCCTGGTCAGGATAACACCCGGTTCCTTAAATGAGGTGATGATGGTCCAGTAGAAGGGAAAGGCCACCCAGATGGTGGCAATAATGATAATCGCCCACAAGACGATATCTTTCAGAGTTCGCCGAACTTTATGTTTATTCACTCGAGTCCCCCTCTATTCATAGATCTGGCGCAGCCGGTTGAAGAAGGAGAAGCTGATGATCAACATGATCAACAGCAACAGATAGGCCAGGGCCGAAGCATAGCCGGCGTTAAAATTGCGCAGACCGGTCAGGTAAATGTAGAAAGACAGGGTTTGAGTCGCCGCGCCTGGCCCACCGCTGGTCATGCTGAAGGGAATATCCAGCATCTTGAAGGCTTCAACCATCCGCAAAATGGTTACCGTGAAGATAACCGGGGACAGGAGCGGCAGGGTGATATAGCGAAAGGTATCCCAACCGGATGAGGAATCCAACACTGCCGCCTCGTAAATCTCGTCGGGCAAAGCCTGCAAACCGGCCAGGAGGACCAAAAAGCAAAACGGGGTCCACTGCCAAACATCGACCAGGATGATCGCCAACCGGGCCAACCATATGTTTGAAAACCAGGAGGGTAAATTGACCATCCCCAGCGCCCCGAGAACGGTATTGACCGCCCCAACTTGCTCGTGGAAAATGGTCAGCCCCAGGTAACCCAGGGCGATGGGCGCGACAAAGAGCGGCATGACGAACAGGGAACGAAAGAAGCGCCGGCCGCGAATCTCCCGGTTGAAGAGGACAGCCAGCGCCAGCCCTAACGAGACGGTCAGGACAACACTGGCCACCACAAAAAGGGCGGTTACTTCCAATGAGTTCCAAAAACGATAGTCGCTAAAGGCCCTGGCGTAATTATCTAACCCAACGAAAGTTTGGGCCTGACCCAAACGGGCCCGGTAAAAACTCAACCGGAGCGAATATAACAGGGGGAAGATGGTGAAGGCCAGCACCCACAGGATACCAGGACCAACAAATAACCATTTCATCCGATCGCGATGTTGCATGATTTCCCTCTTTTGAAGACTGGAAATTAACTAAAAGGGGAAGGGGATAAACCCCTTCCCCGATGGTTCCAACCAGGACTGAATTTAACGATTATTCCGGCGTGTAGCCAATCGACTCCTGGTACAGTTGCAGCAATTCCTCCCGGCCGAGATCATCGATGATGAAGTTCCAGTCATCATACGTCCGGTCCAGGGCCTCTTGGGGGCTGACTTGACCGGTAACCGCCTCAGACAGGTGGATGTCCCAGGCCGTCATCATTTCGGTAGTGCCGGGGATGCGGATATAGGTTTGGAAGATGGGATAGTTGTAGAAGTTGTCCTGATAC
>CAYNLK010000030.1:0-74779 GCA_964398055.1 uncultured Caldilineaceae bacterium | reverse complement strand
TAAAATTATCTAAAAATAGAAACCGGCTCTATTCGGGCGAAAATAAGGTGACAAAAACGGGGCCGGGCCGAAATTCAAAGCGAGCTTCGGACTGTAGAAAAACCGAAACGCCGGTGATGTCACTGGGCAGCAGGTCGGGCGTGCATTGCAAGCGCTTGAAGCCGATGCCCATACTGATGGCTATGCTGCGGGCCAGCATCGTTTTGCCGGTGCCGGGCACGTCTTCTAGCAGCACGTGGCCCTGGCACAGCAGCGCCACCAGCAGCAGCTCGATCTGCTCCCGCTTGCCAACGATGACTTGCTCGACGTTTTCGATCACTTTTGCGGAAAACGTTGCCAGATCAGCCGCCATGCAGACCTCCCCCTTCATTGTGCCATCAGTGCGGTTAGACTGTCAAACTCATCTGCCCAGGATGGCGCAATAATTTTTCAGAATCACCTTCCCGGAAGCGCCATACTGGCCTGAAATCATCTCTTTACTAGGGGCTGAAGCAGAAGCAATTATGGTCATGCCCCTCAGTGTAAGATTGCCTACTGAATTTATCATCCAGTTCGCTTACCATGATGATTGTTTCAATATTAGTCAACGCTCTCAACTGTCTGGATTGAGAGCCACTATTGCACAAGAAATGAGGAGAGCAAAAATGTCGACAACCACTAATCATTCAATGCAAGCGCAGGGCAGTTCAATGACAACCGCCATCAAGGCGGGGGCTGTCGCCGGACTGGGCGGCGGGCTGGTTTTTGGGGTGATGATGGGCATGATGGGGATGTTGCCAATGGTCGGTATGCTCGCCAGGCAAGAGAGTGCCATTGTTGGCTTCATTGTCCATATGATTATCAGCGCCTTTATTGGGGCAACCTTTGGGGTTATTGCCACCCGTCTACCTTCCGGTTGGGCCACAGCTATTATTGGCGGTGGAGTTTATGGTATAGTCTGGTGGATTCTGGGCGCTCTGATTCTGATGCCGCTCATGTTGGGTATGACCCAGATGGTTTTTGTGATCGGCGGCCCCCAGTGGATGAGTTTGCTTGGCCACGTGATTTATGGAGCGGTGACCGGTCTATTATTTGTCCCGTTAAAACAGCGGTTATGAGTTGGTTCTGATCAGTTTAAAGCCCCATCCTCAATGGAGATGGGGCTTTTTAATTGCAAATTATTGACCAAAACAAACCCAAATGACCCGAAGATCTTTTTATTTTGCCGCCACTTCCGCCAACCCGGCCGGATCAAGGATGTCAATACGCTTGCGGCCTATCTCAATCAACGCGCTGGCTTTGAATTCGTTCAGGGTTTGAGTGGTTGTTTCGCGATAGGTGCCAATCGCTTCGGCCAAATCCTGGTGGGTGTAGCCGCTAATACGATCACCCTGTTCCTGCCGCAGGTACAGCAACAGGCTGGCTAAACGAGCCGGAATACTCTTAAAGGCCATCTCTTCCAGCCGGGCTTCCGCCTGACGCAAACGGTTAGCCATAACCTCCATAAAATGGAGCGCCACGGCCGGTTTACTTAAAATGAGTCGTTCCACGTCGTGGCGGCTCATCACGCACAACAGGCAATCGTCGACCGCTTCGGCAAAGGTGTTGTGCAAGCCCTGACCAATGATGGCCATCTCACCGAAAATGGTGCCGGGGTCGATAGTGGCCACAACCAGCTTTTTGCCTTCAGTGGACATACGGTAAAGTTGGACATGACCCTTTTTTAAGATGAAGAGCACCTCGCTGGTATCGTCGGGTTGGTAAAAAATTTTGCCGCGCCGGCAGGTAGTCATGGTAGTCGTGCGATCCATCTCCTCCATTTCGGCTTTGGAAAGGCTCTGAAAAACGTCAACCTGCCGGAGATAATCAATCTTTTGAGGGTCATCCATAGCTTTGCTCCTGCTGTTAACCTGAAGGTTGGGCCGCCTCTGTGACCCAACGGACCACTTCAGCTAAGCTGGGATTACCCAGCGAGACAATGCGGTTTTTAAGCATATAAGTGGGGGTGGCAAAGACTGAATCAGGCACAATCATTTGCGGATTACCGATATCGATGAGTTCCACCTTGAGCTGAGGAAATTCCTGAGTTACCCAGGCAGCTATTCGCTGCGCCTCAACACAACCGGAGCAGTCGTCTCTGACGAAGATTTTTAGAATAGATTGCATAGACCGTGTCGTATCCCCCTGTTTTTCTGATCTAATTTTAACACGATTCGCCAGACAGTCGGTAATTACGACTACAGAATAATTCAGGATCGGTCGAGTTCTCAATGGGTGTGTCCGATTTTTTAGGTGACCGGCACTTCTAACTCATCTTGGCTTGGAATTGCCGTCAAATCGCCTTAATTTTGGCTTGGAAATCGTGGTGAAAGTGCCGGTCACCTTACCCACCTAAAATTCTGGACGCACCCGTTCTCAATTTTTTTATTGACAAACAACTTCCGGCGTGATAAAGTATTGAGTTAGCCGATTATTGCTCACGATGCTGTAACCAAGCGAGCGTTGCGTCGCTAAGCCACTCTTAACCAAGCGAATAGATCCAAAACAACCATATGGGCGCCGATTTGGTTTTTGTGTGTACCGGGTTAAGCTTTTGGGGTAATCTACTCTCACCCAAAGCATAGGCCACACCAAGTTTCTACTTTATCACCCACTACCTTCAGCTTTTTTGATGTGGGTGTGTTTTTAGATTTGATGGACCCAGATGACTAATTTCAATTCGGGCACACTTGATCTTTTGGCGCTGCCCCTGCTCCAGCGGAAGATAGTGGTCTACTTAACCCGCCACGGGGCCGCCGATGCGGCTACCCTGGCCGAGGTTCTTGAGCATGACCTGGCTGATATCAAAGCCGCTCTAACCGGATTGGCCGAACAGGGCCGCCTCTATTTTTTGCCTGGCGGTCAAGCTGAAGTCAATTTGGGCCGAACTCGTCCCAAACAGTTGCCGGCCCGCCTCTGGCCGGCTTTAACCGCCTCAAACCGCCTCTATTCGACCCAGGAAATTGCCACCTTGCAAACAGCCATCCCAATGCTCCAATTTGCCCGGGCCAAATTGAGTGAATTTGCCGACCACGGCCCGGCTCATGCTTTGCGGGTGAAGGCGTTTGCTACCCAACTGGGCTATATTTTGCACCTGAGTCCCACCGAGCAAAATTTGTTGCGAGCCGCGGCCCTTTTTCACGATGTTGGCAATATTGTCGAGCGAGATCAGCATCATCTGGTCAGCCAGGAAACGATTGCCAAATTGACCGCCGCCGGCCGTTTGCCGTTTAGCCTGGCCGAGTCGGAGCTGGTGGGTTTGCTGTGCCGCTGGCACCGCCGCGACTATGAGCCGCAGCGCTGTGATCAAGTGGGGGGCGAGTCGGTCCGCACCGGCTTGCTGGCCTCTATTTTGCGGGTGGCCGACGCCATGGATATCGACCATCGCCGGTCCGACTATACCGGCCAATTCGCCTGGGTGCTTAAATTTTTCTATCCCGCCCACCTGCCTTACTGGACCAGTCTCGAAGAAATCAGGGGAGTTCGGATTCGCTGTACCCCCGCCGTAACCCTGCAAGTCTTCACCCAGGGACAGGCCGACGATAACATTCAAATTGGCATGTTGCGCCGAGACCTGGCCGGCACCCCCTTACCCTGGTCAATTCAAGAAATTGCCCTGACCGAACATGTTACCGGCGTTCCGCGGCCAACCAGGGGCGCGGCGCTGCTGGTTTTCCCCTTTGAGCCGCACAGCCTGATCATGGCCGCTCTCAGCCGGCGGCATCTCGGCGCGGCCGGCTATTGCGTCAACACCCTCTGTTATCCTGATACAGTCGATGGCCTGGAGTGGCTTTGGCGCGAAGCTCTGAAACAAAGCTGCCCGGCCGATTTTGCCCAACTGGTTGTCATCAACGACCGCCCGGTCCCCGGCCTCAAGGCAGATGTTATGACTCTATTGAGTCGCTGGCGTGCCGCCGGCGTGGCGGTCACTCTGCTCAACCGGCACGAAGCTGCCTGGTCTCGGCTGCCGGAACTGCTGCCTCTCGGCGTCGAGGCGACCCTGGGCGGCGATTGGGGTTACTTTTGGGGTAACACCATTGGCCCGGCCGATTTTACCTGGGGCCGGCTGGCGGCCCTGTGTACGCGCGACTCGATCCAGTTTGTCGGTAAAGAGTCGGCCCAAGAACGGGCCGTAGCTCAGGGTTTGCTGCAAACTGTCTACGACGCCATCAGGCAATCTCCCCCCAACTTGACCGATTTGAGCAACCTGGCCGAATCGATCCTGGCGCGAATTGAGGCCGACGACCGGGCTTACTTTGCCGGCCGAGCCGACGAATTTGTGGCCGCTTATGCCACCGCCGGCTGCCTGGGCCGGCCGGTCGGGCGAATTGTCCTCTTTGAGGCGGCCGGGTTGGGTGACTTTCCCCAGGCCCATTATTACGCCCTGGAGGCTGCCATTGAGAGCCGTGGGCGGACGCTGGAGCGTGGGATTCATTTTAATATCCCCTATGCGCTGGCCGCCTGGCCCGAAGGCGAGGAGGTGGCGATGTTAGCCATCAACCATTGGCGTGACGAAGAAACGGTCCCGATTCGCCTGCTCTACCCCTCTCACCTGGCCCCGCCGCCCGAAGGCAATGAGCATACGGTCTGGGTTCGGCTGCCGGCCACCCAGGCTGAGAATGTCATCCAGGCTTTGGTAGAGGCTTGTAACAAAATTTAGAACAAGCGCCCAGTGACTGGCACATTAAAAGTGCCAGTCACTGGTACTCAATCTTGTTGTCGGAGTGGTGACTATGGCATCCGATGAAAAACTCATCTCGCGTGATGAAGTTCTGGGCGGACTGGCAGGCCGACCCACGAAACAGGCCAATACTCTGCTGGCCCTGATCGAAAATCGCACAGCTTATCTGGTGGCCCAGTCGCGGCAAGAAGCGGCTCAATTTCTCACTCCGGCCGCAGTCGAGGAGCGCAATGCGGCCTACCTGCAAGCCATCGCCTTGAACCGTGAACCACCCGTCCGCCCGACCATCCAGCAGTTGGAACATTTTGCCCCCCAGTGGGCCATTCTGGTCGCGGCTAATCCCACTATCCGGGCCGGCGTCGCCCAGCTTTTGGCTCAAAAATATACCTTCACCTACCAATCGGTACCGGGTATTCGCGCCGCTTTGGGCCTGGACACCGCCGCCGTTCAAGAAGCTTACCAACGCCTGTATGATCAGCCCCTGGAGACGATTTTTGCGCCTCGCTCCACCTGGCGGGATCGGTTAGGCTGGAGCTGGACCCGCTTATCCGGTTGGCTGGAGTCGCTGCCGCCGTTTTGGGTTGCCTTTGGCCTGACTCTGCCCATCGGTCCTGGCCTGCTGGCCCTGCCTATCGCCGTGGCCGATATCGGCCCTATCCCGGCGATGGTCTTGTTGATTGTGTTCGGCCTGATCAATATGCTCACCGTCGCCGCGTTGAGCGAAGCCCTGGCCCGCAGCGGCATCATCCGCTATGGCCTCGGTTTTCTGGGGCAGATGGTCAACGACTATTTGGGCCGGACCGGCTCATTTATCTTGAGCGTGATTCTGTTGGCCGACCTCTTCTTGGTGCTGATTGCCTTCTACATCGGCATCTCGGCTACCCTGGCCGATACCACCTTGATCCCGGCCCCCGTTTGGATCGGCCTGCTCTTTGGCGTTGGCCTGTATTTCTTGTCGCGCAAATCGCTGAATACCACCATCGCTTCCACCCTGTTCATCGGGGCGATCAATACGGTTTTGGTGGTGCTTATTCCGGTGTTGGCCCTGCCCCAATTGCAGCCCGCCAACCTGGCCTATCTGAATATCCCTTTTGTCGGCGACCGTCCCTTCGACCCGGCCATTGTGCGGCTCATTTTCGGGGTAATCCTGGCCTCGTTTTTCTCGCACCTGTTGGTAGCCAATTATGCCCGCTCGATCATTCGCCGGGATGAGAGTACCCGTTCCCTCACCTGGGGGAGTGTGGCCGCCATTGCCTTTACCATCGTGGTCAGTTGCCTGTGGGTGCTGGTGGTGAACGGCTCGATTGCGCCGGAGGTGTTGGCCCGGCAAGCCGGCACCGCCCTGGCCCCGTTGGCCGCCCAGGTGGGAGCCTGGGTCAATGTGCTCGGTTCGATCTTTGTGCTGCTCAGCCTGGGGATGGCCTCGATTCACATTTCGCTGGGGTTGTTCTTTTTGACCCAGGAACGGCTGCCGTCAACTGCGTCCAACCGCAGCCGCTTTTGGATTGCCCTCAGCCCGGTGGTGGTCGTGTTCTTATTAGCCGAATGGTTGGCCCTGACCGGGCAAGGCTCGTTTACCGGGCTGCTCAGTTTTTTGGGGGTCGTGGCCCTGTCTCTCTTTGCCGGGGTTTTTCCGGCGCTGCTGGTGGTTGCCGGCCGGCGCAAAGGCGAGTTGATCCCCGGTGTGGTCTACCGGCTGGTGGGGCAACCCTGGCTGATGGCCCTGGTCTACCTGGTTTTTATGGCCAGCATCTTTCTGCACGGCCTGCTGATTTGGGAAAATCCGCTGGAACGAGCCGGCGCGCTGATTGTGGGCGTGGTTATGCTGGTCGCCACCATCGATATGGCCCGCCGGGGCGCGTTTGCCCCGCGGCTGGTGGTGGAGTTGCGGGCGGCCCAGACTGACAGCCAACCGGCCAATTTGGCTATCGTCGATGGCGGCCAACCGGCGGTGGCCGCGGTGCGGCTGGGCTATACCGACGGGGCCGAGTCGGTCAGGGCGGCCACGCTCGAGATTCCCAAATTCTCATCCTTACGCTTTATTAATTTTCGTCTACCCTCTACCCAGGCTCGCGAGTTGAAGATCTGGACCCACCGGCTCACCCCGGCGGGAGACGACGCTGTGCTTCCCGCCCTGACCAAGCTTAGCTGTCACCACCAGGAGCAAGAATTTGAGCTTGGCCAGTTGGGCGGGCAGGTGATCGTGCCCTTAACTGAGGCAGAGTGCCAGGTGGATATCAGGCTGAAGTATGAGGAGTGAGGACGGCAGATTAAGATGATCGATTTTCTGGAAAAGATTCCCCTCTTCGCCGGCCTTTCGCCCGATGACCTGGCCCGCTTGAGCCAGCTCATCGAGGTGGTCCACCTGGCGGCCGGGGAGGAACTGTTTGCCGAAGGCAGCCGTGGCGACCGGGCCTTTGTGATCAAAGCAGGCGCCATCGAAATTTTGAAGGCCGCGCCTGAAGGTGATATTCTCCTTGATATGCACGGGCCGGGGGTGATCATCGGTGAAATGGCGCTGCTGCACGATTTGCCCCGCAACGCCACGGCGCGCGCCTGTAGTGACAGCACGCTCCTGGCCATTAGCCGGGAACAGTTTAGCCACCTTTTGGCCGTCAGCGACTCGGCGGTGCGGGCCATTTTGCACACTCTCATTCCCCGCTGGCAAACGTTAGAAGCCGAATATCGTCGCACCGAACAGGTGCAGGCGGCCCTGTACCGTATTGCCGAGGCAGCCAGCGCGGTTGAAGATATGCGGGAGTTCTATACGGCCATCCATCAGATCGTCGCTGAGTTGATGTTTGCCAAGAATTTCTTCATTGCCCTCTACGACGCCGACCGGCAGAGGATCAACTTCCCCTATTATGTGGATGAGGTCGACGAGGACATTCCCGATCCCAACCAATGGGACCGGCTGGGGGTGGGTGAAGCCCGCGGCCTGACCGCCTACGTGCTCCGGACCGAAAAACTGCTGCATTGCACCGCGGCGCAGCAGGCCGAATTACTCCGGCAAGGGGAAATCCAGGACATCGGCGCACCCAGCGTTGATTGGCTGGGGGTGCCTCTGAAGACGGCGGGTCGGACCATTGGCGCCTTGGTGGTGCAGAGTTACACCCGGGGTACCTATTACACCGACCAGGATGAAGAGTTGCTCAACTTCGTTGGCCAGCACGTGGCCACGGCTCTGGCTCGCGCCCGGCTGCTGGAAGATACCCGCCAGCGCAACGCCGAACTGGCCATCATCAACAGTGTCAGCGAGGGGTTGGTCAAAGAATTAGAATTCCAGGCTATTATTGACCTGGTTGGCGACAAAGTCCACGAGATTTTTCAGGCCGATACATCCTACATTGACCTTTATGACCGCCAGACCCATTTATTTCAGCGGCCTTATTGGAGCGAACGCGGGGTGCGGCCCAAGTTAGAGCCAACACCGCTGGGGGCCGGGCTGACCTCTTTGGTCATCGAGTCACGCCGACCCTTACTATTTGGCACGGCCCTGGAGAGCAGGGCCATTAACGCGCCCGAACAGGAGTCTGCCTCGCCCGAAGAGGCCAGGCTTCTGCCTGAGTCTTACCTGGGGGTGCCCATCCTCAGCGGCGGCGAGGTGCTGGGCGTGGTCGGCGTGCAGAGTTATAACAAACACGCCTACGATGAGAACAGCCTGCGCCTGCTCTCTACCCTGGCGGCCAACATGGGCGTGGCCATCACCAAAGCCCGGCTGTTCCAGGCCGAACGGCTGCAGGCCCGGCGGCAGGCGGCTCTCTTCCGGCTCAGCGCGGCCATCGCCGCGGCCTTTGACGAGAGCGAGATTTGCCAGCGGGTGGTCGAAGGGTTGCAGGATGAGGCCCTGGGGTACAGCTACGTGGGAGTTTATCTGGTCGACCGGACGACCGGCGACCGGGTGGAGCGGGCCAGCGTGGGTTGGCCCCAGTTGTCGCCGCCGGGGCGGCTGCGGCCTGGCCAGGGACTGAGTGAGCGACCGCTGTGGGACGGGCGACTCCATTACACCTCCGACGTGACCCGGGCTGCCGGCTACGTGCCCAGCCTCAATAGCGGCTCTGAGGCGGACGTGCCGATCAAGATTGGCTCCGAGGTAGTAGGGGTATTGGTGGTGGAAAGCGAACAGCCCAACGCTTTCAATCAGGATGATTTCGACGTGTTAACTTCCGCCGCTACTCAAGCCGGCCTGGCCCTCGGCCGGGCCAGGTCGCTGGTTGAGACCCGCCAGCGGGTGGCCGAACTGGCCACCGTGAACACTGTCAGCCAGGCCCTCGTCTCCGAGTTGGATCTGGCGACTCTGGTTGAACTGGTGGGTGAACAGATCCGGCAAACCTTTGACGCCGACATTGTCTACGTCGCTTTACACCAGCCGGAGAGCCATTTGATCCATTTCCCTTATGCCTTTGGCGAAACTCTCTCGCCCATCCGTTTTGGCGAGGGACTGACCTCAAAAATTATCGAAACCGGCCAACCTTTGCTGATCAATGAAGACATCGGCAGTCGCCACGCCGAATTGAAAACTCAGCGTATTGGGGTAGCAGCCAAATCATATTTGGGCGTGCCGATCAACGTGCGGGATGAAACCATTGGGGTCATCAGTGTCCAGAGTACGGCCACTGAAGGCCGGTTCGACGAGGTCGATCTGCGGCTGCTGTCAACGATTGCGGCAAACGTGGGCATCGCCATCCACAACGCCCGCCTGTTCGAGGAGACCCAGCAGGCCAAAGTGGCGGCCGAGCGGGCCAATCAAGCCAAGAGCACTTTTTTGGCCAATATGAGTCACGAGCTGCGTACCCCTCTCAACGCCATCATTGGCTTCAGCCGGATCGTGCGGCGCAAGGGGGCCGAACTTTTACCCGAAAAACAGCTCGAAAACCTGGACAAGATCCTCATTAGCGCCGAGCACCTGCTGGGCTTGATCAATACGATTCTGGATATTGCCAAAATCGAAGCCGGTCGGATGCAGGTCCAGCCCGGTACTTTTAACGTGGGGCCATTGCTCGAGAGCTGCGCGGCCACCACCGAGCCATTGCTCAAACCGGAGGTCAAACTGGTTAAAGTTATCGAAGCTGATTTACCGCCGCTCTTCTCTGATCAGGGCAAGGTCAGGCAGATTCTGCTCAATTTGCTCAGTAATGCCGCCAAGTTCACCCATTCCGGCCAGATCGTGGTAACTGTTGGGCGGGGAACGGTGAATGGAGAGCCAAACCACCTGGCTGCTTGGCCCCCCACGCTCCACTTTGTCGTGAGCGACACCGGCATCGGCATCTCTGAGGAAGCTTTAGGTCGTATTTTTGAGGAGTTTGAACAGGCCGACGGCAGCACCACCCGCCAGTACGGCGGCACCGGCCTGGGTTTGCCGATCAGTCGAAAACTGGCCCAATTGTTGGGGGGCAACCTGGCTGCGACCAGTACGGTGGGGGTTGGCTCGACTTTTACCCTGACGTTGCCGGTTGAGTATAGTGAGCCGGAGTCGCCTGAAGAGCCGGCAGCTTTTGGGCGCAGCGACCTGGCAACTTTGCGGCACCAACAAGAGGCCCAGCCGTGAAGAAAATCCTGATCGTTGAAGACGTTGAATTCAACCTTGACCTGTTAGTCCAGCTTTTGGAAGACGAGTACGAGTTGATCACGGCCAACAACGGCGCGGCCGGGGTTGAAATGGCGGCCCAGGAGCGGCCGGATCTGATCTTGATGGATATGTCGCTGCCGGTCATGGATGGTTGGGAAGCCGCCCGGCGCATCAAAAGTCAGGCCGGTCTCAAGCACATTCCGGTCATCGCTCTCACCGCCCACACCATGAGCGGCGACGAAGACAGGGCGCGGGCGGCCGGTTGTGATGGGTATCTGGCCAAACCGCTGGATGAGGAACTGCTGTTTCGGCAGATCGAGCACTTTCTGAGAGAATAGGGGGTAGCGGCATGGAGAAGCGTCCGAAAATCCTCATCGTTGACGATGAACCCTTTAACGTCGATTATCTGGAGCAGGAACTGGAAGAGCTTGCTTACCAGACCGTGCGCGCGGCCAATGGACGAGAGGCGCTGGCCCAGGTGGCCGCCGAAAGTCCAGATGTTATTCTGCTAGATATTATGATGCCGGAGCTGGATGGTTTCCAGGTGCTGGCGCAATTGAAGGCAAATAAGGTCTGGCGCGACATTCCGGTTATCGTCATCTCGGCGCTGAGTGAGCTGGCGAGTGTGGTCAGGGGCATCGAGCTGGGCGCCGAGGATTACCTGCCCAAGCCTTTTGATGAGGTCTTGCTGAAGGCGCGTCTCAGCGCCAGTTTGGAAAAGAAACGATTGCGTGACCAGGAATTGGCCTACTTGCGGACGGTGGCCCACTTAACCGACGCCGCGGCCGCAGTCGAGGCTGAAATCTTTGCGCCGGAGAGTTTGGCCGAGGTGGCCGCCCGGAGTGATGACTTGGGCCAGTTAGCCCGCGTCTTCCAACACATGGCTCGCGAGGTTTACGCCCGCGAGCAGCGTTTAAAACAGCAGGTGGCTGAACTGCGCATTGAAGTGGATAAAGCCAGAAAAACCCAGCAGGTGAGCCAAATCACCGGCACCGATTATTTCAAGCAGTTGCGCGGTCAGGCCCGGGATTTGCGCCATTTGTTGGCCGGCCTCGACGAGGATTGATAATGGACAAAGCCCAACGGCCCAAGATTTTGATCGTTGATGATGAGCCTTTCAATATCGATTTCCTGGAACAAGAATTTGAGGAGCTGAACTGTAATACCGTCAGGGCCGGAAACGGTCAGGAGGCCCTCAGGCAAGTTGCGGCTGAGAATCCGGATATTATCTTACTCGATATCATGATGCCTGAGATGGACGGTTTTGAGGTGTTGGCCCAACTGAAGATTAACCCGCACTGGCGCCATATCCCGGTGATCATCATTTCGGCTATGCACGATCTGGACAGTGTGGTCAAAGGCATCCAATTGGGGGCCGACGATTATCTCCCCAAACCTTTTGATGAGGTTCTGCTGAAAGCTCGAATGAGCGCCTGTTTGGAACGAAAGCGGCTGCGCGACCAGGAGCAACTCTATCTCAGAGCGCTGGAACGGGAATTGGAAATCGGTCATGAAATTCAGGCTGGCTTTTTACCGGACAAAATACCGCAGTTACCGGGCTGGGAGATGGTCGCCTATTTTCAGGCCGCTCGCGAAGTAGCCGGTGATTTTTATGATGTTTTTGCGCTGCCGGCCGAAGCCAGGCTTGGCCTGGTTATAGCCGATGTCTCTGACAAGGGGGTGGGGGCCGCGCTCTACATGACCCTGTTTCGCAGCTTGCTTCGAGCCTTATCCAACCTGGAATTCTTTGCCAACCTGCCTGATCTTTCAACTGAACTATGGTCAGCCCCGCTGCGACCGGGGTCACGGGTCGACAGCGCGACCCGGCTGAAAAATGCGGTCACCCTGACCAATAATTATGTTGCTTATACCCACGACCGGGCTAACATGTTTGTCACCTTCTTTTTCGGCTTACTTGATCCGCTCAGCGGTTGCCTCACTTACATCAATGCCGGCCATGAACCGCCCCTCATTCTTGGCCGGGCCGGGGTGAAGTCCCAGCTAAGGCCTACCGGGCCGATTGTGGGTATCTTCCCTAACATCGATTTCAGAGTAGAGGAAGTTTATCTGGAGCAGGGTGACATCTTACTGGCCTTTACTGACGGGGTGCCTGATGCCCAAAATTCGGCCGGTCAAATGTTCACCAAAGAAAAACTGCTGGCGCTGTTAGAGCCGGCAGCTTCATCAGCCGGCGCCCTGCTCAGTCGAATCGAAACCGCCCTGCGCGGCCATATCGGTGAGGCCCCTCAGTATGATGATATTACCATGCTCGTGGTGCAGCATCTGCCCGTGGTTGCGCCTGGCTGATTGGCTGGTCAACCAAAGATTGAGGTAAAATAGATTGGTTTGAATAACCTGAATATGGAGGTGATGTTCGTGGCTTCTCAAATGCAGATTGTAGTTTCACAGGAACAGGGCCGGCTGCCGGTCACCGTCTTTCACCTGAGCGGCGAGATTGACGCCAGCTCTTACCAGGAACTTGAAAGGCAGGCCAGGGAAGCCTACCAGGCCGGCTGCCGCGCCTTGCTCCTTGATTTGGCCAAGGTCACTTATATGAGCAGCGCCGGGCTACGGGCGCTGCACACCATCTTTACTATTTTTCGCGCCGCCACTCCCGAACAGAGTGATGCGGAGGTGCGCCGGGGGGTGGCAGCCGGGACCTTCAAGTCGGCGCAGCTCAAACTACTCAACCCCAAACCGGCCGTACTCGATGTTATCAGAACAGCGGGGTTTGATATGTTTCTGGAAATCCATCACAAGCTCAAGGACGCGGTCGCCTCATTCTAGGTTTGGTAACCAGTGGAACTTTGATGACACCCCATTTTTCCTTGCATGTTGCCGCTGATCTGCAGAACTTGGCTAAGGTTCGTGATTTTGTGGAGAAAACCGCGGTGGCGCTGGGTGTTGCTCCGGGCATAATTCCTAACCTGCAACTGGCCGTTGACGAGGCCGTTACCAATATCATCTTGCATGGCTACCGGGGCCAGGCGGGGCAGGTTGAGATTGTGGTCGAACGAAAGGTCGATGATTTGGTCATCAGCCTGCGCGACTATGCCCCGCCGTTTGATCCAACCCGCGTTGCCACGCCGGATCTTACTTTGCCACTGACCAAGCGAGTGCCGGGGGGAATGGGGCTTCACCTGATCCGGCAAACTATGGACCAGATATCCTATCGTGCTACTGAGGCGGGCGGTAACGAATTGACCCTGGTCAAGCAAGGGGTTGGCAAACTACCGCCTGAGCCATAATCTGCCTGCCCAACCGGAGAAAAACTATGTCCAAAATCATTTCTATCCATTCATTTCGCGGCGGCACCGGCAAATCAAATACCACCGCCAATATTGCCACCCTGCTGGCAGCCGAAGGGCGGCGGGTCGGCGTCATCGACACCGATATTCAGTCGCCGGGTATTCACGTTTTGTTTGGCCTGGCCGGCCGGGAGATTGACCACTCGCTCAACGATTATCTGTGGGGCCGGTGTGATATCGAACAGGCTGCCCACGATGTCACGGCCAACCTGGGCGGTCAAGTCGCGGGTCGGCTGTTTCTGATTCCTTCCAGCATCCAGGCCGATGAAATTGTCAATGTTTTGCGCGAGGGCTACGATGTAAGCAAGCTCACCCACGGCTTCCGCCGCCTGATTCAGGCGTTGTCTTTGGATGTCCTGATGATCGACACCCACCCTGGCCTGAATGAAGAAACGCTCTTCTCCATCGCCATCTCCCATGCCCTGGTCGTTATCTTGCGCCCCGACCAGCAGGACTATGAGGGGACGGCAGTCACGGTTGAGGTGGCCCGCTCGCTGGATGTGCCCCGCATGGTGCTGGTCGTCAACAAAACGCCGCCGGCATTCAACCCGGCGGAAGTCAGAACACGGGTGGAACAGACCTTTGAGTGCGATGTCGCCGCGGTGCTGCCTTTCTCTGAAGAGATGATGAATCTGGCCAGTACCGGCATCTTTGCCCTCCGATATCCGGATCACGAGCTGACCAGGCAGCTCCGGGAGGTTGCGGCCAAACTGATGGCGTAGGGTCAGCTACAATCACCCGGTGACCGGCACTGCAATAAGTGCCGGTCCCTTCACCTTCTCGGCTTCCGGCCGACAATCACCGGCTAAAAGAAACGATCATCTACTCTCAGCAGATGGGGGCTGGTATTATCTCAGGCTATCACCCAGAATTTGCAAATTTTTCGACTTTTGCTAACATATTACACTATCTGGTTAAATCCTTTGGAGACAGTTAAGGTAAAGAGTTGTTCTTTTATTGCGGAAGGAGAAGCGTTCCGAAATGAGTTCGGCTATTCAAGTTCACCCTATCATGGATAAGTTGAGCGGTTTTATCGACTGGTTGACCAATGGCCGGTGGCAAGTTATCCCGGCGGCAAGAGTTGATGAGCTATACACCGAAATCTACCAATTAGAAAAAACTCTGGCCAACGCGCCAACCCGGCCGATGCGCCTGCATAAATCCAGACCGTTGGAACCCCTGACCGAACAACAGAAAATTATGGATTTGGCTGGATAAACATTACCTGCCGGCCAGATCAAAATTGAATCCAACAGCCATTATTGGCCCCGTCTCAGCTTTGAGGCGGGGTTCATTTTTTATGAGTCTGATTGGCCCAAATTTAACTTGGTTTTAATTTATGGCTGCTAAAATGAGCCGAATATCTCAAAAAGCTTGGCATAGAACTGTAATCAACTAAATTTTAGTCTCGGCTAAAAAAGGTATTGACATCCAGCCCCAAATCGGTTATAATGGTATAGACTGGTATAAACTGGTATAGACCGCGGTTAGGGGTATATAAGTATAATGTATCTGGATAAGCAGCATCCAACCCCCATTTATCTTCAGCTCAAGGAGTTGTTGCGAAGCCAGATTGAGCAAGGGCTTTACCGTTCTCACCAAAAACTACCTTCTGAACGTGATCTTTGCCAACATTATAATTTGAGCCGCATGACGGCTCGGCGGGCTTTGCAGGAGCTTATAGACGAAGGATTAGCGTATACTAGAGTAGGGAAAGGCACGTTTGTCAGCCATCAACCGAATAATTTGGCCGCAGCCGGCAATGGTTTAAATCAACCCCATCATCACAATCTGACTACCAACATTACTCTCCACTATCAGCAAAAATTGGTCGATGAATTGTCATCGTTTAACTGCGTTGAAGTCGAAGCCATTATCACCGAGGCAGTGGCAGCTTATTCGGTTGAACTGGTAGCGATGACTCTTTTCCCGGAGGTGATCCGGCAGCTTGAGCAGCAGTGGCAGCAAGGTCAAATTAGCTTATTGGCTCAAAACTATGCGATCACTACCTTGCGCTCCCATTTGATTGCTATGTTCAATGCTGCGGCTACATTACAATTCGGCCAGAAGGCGGTGTTGGCTTGCGCCCCGGAAGATCAGCATGAAATAGGGCTGCTCTTGCTGGCCCTGAGCCTGCGTCGACGAGGATTTCGAGTTATCTATCTGGGGCCCCATGTTTTCACAACCGATTTCCACCAATTTATTGACACGGCCCATCCCGATTTGATCTGCTTCTCGGCTGCTACCGCCGAGGCCGGTAAAGCTCTGGTCACACTCAGCCGACAATGCCTGGCTAATCTACAAATTCAACGAACCGGTGGTGGTGACCAGCTCGCGGCCCGACCAGTTTTCACTTTTGGGGGAGCGGCCTTTAGCCAAAAACCGTCATTAATTTCTCAGGTTCAGGGTTTATATTTGGGCGACACGGTTGAAGCTGCCGTTACTAAAATACAAAGGTTATTTTCCCAATAAGGTCAGATCGATGTTAACGCCAGATTTTCGCCTCCCGTTATTTCCGCTAAACGTCGTTTTGTTCCCGGGGATGCTGTTGCCGCTCCACATTTTTGAAGAACGATACAAAGTGATGATCCGAGAATGTCTGGCCTCCGACCGGTTATTTGGGGTAATTTTAGCCAGGAATAGGCGAGCCCAGGCCCCAAATGTGGCAGACTTAGACATTCACGACATTTATGGTATTGGCACCACGGCCCAAATCAAGGCGGTTGAGAATTTACAGGATGGCCGGATGAACCTGATAACGGTGGGCCAAGAGAGGTTTGTAATCAAGAATATCTATTCAAGTGCCGCTGATTTTCTTATCGGCCTGGTTGATCCTTTGCTGATGGTGGACGATAGCCCTGAGGTCGTTGAACTTATGGCCCAAAAGCTGCGTCCCCTGGTCAAACAGTATATCCAGCATTTGGGAGATGCTTCCGGTGAGGATCTTTCCGGCACAAACTTACCGGCGGACCCAACCGACTTAGCTTTTTTGGCCGGGGCCGCAATCCAGGGCCCGCTGCCGGACAAGCAGCAAATTTTGTCGTCCGACTCACTAACCAAGTTAATTGCCAGGACCACCACGGTTGTTGACCGTGAAGACCAGATTCTAGTTTATATGCTCAGGGCTTATCAGGTCCACCAACAAACGCAACGTCTACCTTTTGTAGACTACTCTTTAAACTAAATCGAGTTACTTACAGCAACGGCAATGGCGCTTGAAAGTCTGTATAAAATTACTACCAATAATGAGGTGATGATTATGGCAACCACATGGGCACCTGATGAAGCGCTGTTCAGATTAAGCATTGCCGATCTTGCCGCAACTGCGCCAGTATCTCCCGCCGAAGAGAAACGTTTGATCAGGGTGATGGTTGAAGGTAAAAAGGCCGCCAGGCGATTGGCCAAAGAACACGATATCGACGACGAACTGCAAGCTAAATTAGCTGACAGAGTTGATGAGGGCATCAAGGCTCGTCGAACCCTGATTCAGGCTAATGGTCGTTTGGTCATCAGCATCGCCAGCAAATATACCGGCCACGGCCTGAGTTTGGCTGAACTTTCTCAGGAAGGTGTGCTTGGTTTGATCAGAGCGATTGATAAGTTTGATGTGACCAAGGGCGTGCGTTTAAGCACCTACGCCAGCTACTGGATTCGCCAGAGCGTTAGCCGGGCAGTGGCCGTGCAGACCCGGGTGATCCGTTTGCCGGTGCACAAAGTTGATCATCTGGGCAAAATCAGACGGGTCATGGGCCAGTTGACTCAAAAGCTGGGCCGCACCCCCGAAGTAGAAGAGATTGCCGCCCACACCGGCGACGCCCCTGAGGATATCCACAACCTGCTCCAGGATGGACAGGATACCCTCAGCCTGGAAGAGCCGGTGGGCGATGATGGCGCTATCCTGGCCGACTTTGTGGAGAATGATCTGACCCAGGCGTTGGAGGATCAAGTTGACTCTATTTTGCTGGGCCGGGAAATTCGCCGGGCTTTGGCCGGTTTATCCGCTCGCGAAAGCCGGATTGTGGAGTTGCGTTACGGTTTGCGGGATGGCCAACCCCTCACTTTGCAGGATGTGGCCGAACGCTTTGGCTTAACTCGTGAGCGTATTCGCCAGATCGAGAAGGAGGCGCTGGCCAAACTGCGGCAGCGCGATAAGGCCAACCGGCTGATCGGTTTTGTCAATTGAGCTGAACAGCGTTACCAAAGAGCCGCCGGCATCGACAAGGCGCCGGCGGCTTTTTTATTCCGGGTAATCAACTACCAATGCTTGAAGTTGGCGATGCTCTGCCAGGTTATAGAGATAACTCCGGCGCAGTTGAGGATCGTCAATTTGGGCCGCTTGCAGCTCAAGATAGCACCGGGCCTGGCTGAGAACCACGTTAGCCTGCGTAAGCTCTTGCGTGGCCTGGCAGGTGTGGTAAACGGTCAGATAGGCCAGTCCGGGGTGCTCCAAACCGGCCGTACCTTGTTGATTGATGAACTCCAGGATGTGGCGGGCGCAGGCCCTGGCCAGGCCTAGATCGTGGCGAGCCAGGGCGACCCGGCCCAACTGGACGGCGACTTCAATCAGCGTAGCGGGTTGGTGTAACCCGCTCTCTGTTTTCAGCGCTTCTTGCAGGTGGGTTTGGGCCTCGCTAAGCCGGCCCAACTCGATCAGGGTCCAACTGTAGTAATTCAGGGCCTGCCCCAGCGCCCAGGGATCATCAAATTCCTCGCCCAGAATGGTCAGGGCCTCCTCTAATTGGCTGGCGGCTTGTTCATACTCGGCCAGGCGGCAGTGGACAAAACCCAGCTGGTAGAGGGTTTGGACCTCGGCCCGGCGATCACCGGTGGCGCGCTGGGTTTGCAGGGCTTGCTGCAACTGCCGCCGAGCCTCGTCATAATTCCCCAGGCTGCGGTGCAATTGCCCCAGACTCTGCCGGGTCAAGGCTTCGCCGTTCGGATCGCCGATGGTGGTATGCAGTTTTAAGGATTTTCGGTAGCATTCCAATGCAGCCATATAGCGACCGGTAGCGTAATAAATCTGACCCAATTGCCGTAGCCCATTCCCCAACCCAAGTTGATCGCCCATCCCTCGCCATAGATTCACGGCCTCCTGGCAGAAATAGAGGGCGACATCATAGTCAGCCTGATACCGCGCCACCGACCCCAGATTCGCCAGGCAATCGGCCTGGACGTTCTGATCGTGATACTTTTGGGCCAGCCGGAGCGCTCGCTGCAAATGTTTCTGAGCCGTGTCATAATCCCGAAAGATATAGAGGAGCTTACCCCACTCGTTGTAGCTTTCACCCACCAGCCTTTCGTCGTTGGCCTGTTGGGCCAGTTTAGCAAAACGTTCGGTCAGTTCCAGGGCCGAGGCATAATCGCCCTTAGTTTCATAATGATAGGCCCACTGCTTGGCCGCCAAAGCTCGGCGGCGATCATCGTTGAGGGCTTCGGCAATCAGCCCCAGCGTGCCCAAATCCTCCACCTCTTTGTCACGTTGGCCGGTCAGGTTGTACAGCTTGACCCGCTCGTGGAGTACATCCCAGTAATCCGCCGAAATTATCCCACTGGTTCGCCGTGGGCCGGGACGCTCGGCCAGACGAGCCAGAATTTCCGAGTAGTAACCAATGGCGGCATGATTGGCATATTCGCGACTGGCCTTTTGGCCGGCCATCTTCAGATAATGCAGGGCCATCTCCAGATTGTCGCTGCGACTGTAATGATAGGCCAGATTTTCAATTGCCTCTGGCTCGGCGGCCTGGAGTGCGGCCCCCACGGCAGCGTGTAACTGGCGGCGTTGGGCCAGCAGCAAGCCCTCGTACATAATCTCTTGGGTGATCACGTTGCGAAACACGTACTCCCATTTGGGTGCCGGCGCTTCCATTTGGATCAGTTTTTCATTTTCCAGCTCTTGAAGCTGCGATGGCAACTGCGGTTTGACCCCGTTAACCGGATGCACCGCCGACAGCAACTCGCGCTGGAAGCGAACCCCAATCACCGCCGCCACTTTCAAGGTGAGTTTTTCAGGCTCGGGCAGGCGGTCGATGTGCATAAAGATGGCGTCGTGGACGGTATTGGGCAGTTCCAACGTACCCAACCATTCGGCCAACCGGCCCGAATGATTTTCCAGCACAGCCAGAATCGCCCGGCTGATTTCATGCAAGAAGAAAGGATTGCCCTGCCCCCGGCTCAGGATGATCTGCTGAACCTCTGCCGGCAGAGTCCGATCTCCCAGAATTATTCTGATCAAATCGATACTTTCTTGAGGCGACAGCGGGTTCAGCCGCAGGGTGCAAACATCCGGCAGGTGACTGAGTTCAAGCAGAGGCCCAAGCTCTGTTTCAACAGTCGATTGGCGATAGGTGAGCACGATGAACCAGGGCACGTCGGTGAGTTTCTTGGCCAGATGGCCTGCCAGTAATAGCGACAGCTCATCCGCCCAGTGAATATCCTCCAAGATAAGCAGTAATGGCCGCCGTTTGGCTTCATTTCGGAACAGGGCTTCGAGCAGGGCAAAGGTATTGTTGCGCCGCAGTTCACCGCTGATCTGGCGGGTAAAATCATTTTGGGGGATATCCAGGCCGAGTACATCGGCCAATAAAGGCAGGCGCATTTCCCAATAGCCGGGCCGGTCCGGGGGATCGGCCAAACCGGCCGCGCCAATCGCCAGCCGGGCCAGTTGTCGCTGGGGCGATAAGTTGGGGGTTAGCCCGTAAAGTCCGGTCAAAATCTCCCGCCAGGCCTGGTAGGGCACCTGCCGGCCGTAGCTAATACATTTGCTGCCATAGCCGGCCCCCCCTTCCATCACCCATTCACGGACCATTTCTGAAACCAAACGGCTCTTACCCAAACCAAGCTCACCCTCTATCAGCAGCAGTTGCAGCCGGCCCTCTCTGGCTCGAGCCGCCAGCCGGCGGGTCTGTTCAATCTCCGCCTTACGGCCAACCAGGGGGTCCTCATGCAGGAGATAGCGGGTAATAAATTGATCCTGAGTACCCTGTTCACCTTTGACCAGGTAAGCCGGTACGGCCAAGCTTTTACCCTTGATTGAAATCTGCCCCAGACTGTCGGTGACAAACTGGGGACCGGCTCGCTCTTTGACCCGCTCGTTCACAATGATGGTGCCGGCTCGACCATACTGCATCAACCGGACCGCCAGATTGACCTCGTCGCCAATGACGGTGTATTCGCGGCGACCGGGCGCGCCGACCGGGCCGGCAAAGACCTGTCCCTCGGTGATGCCAATAGCCATTCGTAAATGCTGGGCCTGGGCCACCGACTGGAGATTCAAGGCAAAGGCCACGGCCCGGGTGGCATCATCCTCGTGCGAAAAAGGCGGCACGCCAAACAGAATCAGCATCACTGTGCCCTTGTCGTCAACGGCAACTTTGCCCAGCGAACCTTCAAACCGCTGAATCAATTCCTGGGTGGCCTGCAGCAAGGCTTGCAGCCGGGTCCCCGCCTCAGCGGCTTCGTAATCCAGATTGCCAATGCCTACAAATAATATGGTCATGCGACGTAGTTCGGCCAGCCAATCGGCCTGGTCAGCCAGCCGGGCTTTGATAGCCGCCGGGACATAACCCTGCAGAGCCTGTTCGGCTAAGCGCTGCTGTTCCGGCGCCAGGCGTGACCAGTCAAAATTTAGCGGTTCGGCCGGAGGTACGGGACTAAGCAGTTGGTCTAACTTGATGACCCGCGGATCGTTTGGTTTGATTTCACCCCGAAAGAACAGTTCGATTTCTCGCCAGGCGGTCGCGCTGACAACCACCTGGCCCGGTTGGGCCAGACTCTCGGCCACGGCGACCTGGACCAGGGGGTCGCCGCCGACCAAATATTCCCACCGCCCCCGGACGCCGCCAATGCTGCATGCTAACACCTGGCCGGCGCCAATGCCGGCCTTCATCGACAGGGAGGCCCGTCCCTGGCTGGTTTGTAAATCGGTGAAGGCGCTCATTTTGGCCTGCATCGACAGGGCGCACTCGCCGGCTCGCCGCGCTGCCACTGACAGCTCGATATCTTCGGCCGGAAAAAGCGCAACAATGGCGTCACCGGAGAAATTGATGACCTGCCCGCCGTAGAGTTCAATCAGTTGGATCATCAAGGAAAAGTATTGATTGATGAAGTGGGTTAGCTCTTCGGCGCCGGTTGGGCCGGCTTGAGCCAAAAGTTCGCTGAGCGGCGTAAAGCCGGAGATATCGGCCAGAAGAATTGCCGCGGGGAAACGGTGGGCCGTTGGTTCGGTTAGCGGTCGCGGCTGCCGGTAGATGGCGTGGACCACCGGCGTGGGCACGTAAGCAGCCAATTTTTCGAGTGTCTCCGGGGAGGTCATAGCAGCAACCAAAAGGCAGTTGTAATGTTACCAGCCTTACCATTATTGATGATGAGAGGGGCTGATGTCAATAGGCAAATGGTCAAAGGCATTCACTCTTTTCAGGTGACCGGCAGTTGAAAATGAAAAGCACCGCCAGCCAGGACAGTATCCTAGCGTAAGCGAGCCAAAACAGTTGAGGAGGCCAGGAACACAAACATGCCCGGGCCAATCAGCCCGTACCAGTTCCCCAGCAGCAGCAGCCACAGCAAAAACGGAGCTGTCGCCAGAATGATGCAGCCGACGACGATATGCCGCAAATGGCGGGAGCGGCGGCGACCCACGCCCCAGCGTACCGCCTCGGCAATCAAACCGCCGACGGCCGGGGCCAAAAAAAAGGCAATCAGCAGCGTAAAAAAACCAAACCGAATATAGGTAAAGAGGGCCGCGGCAATGAGGGCCAGGGGAAAAGCAACGACTGCCGCAATCACGTAGTCTAAATTGCCGCCGGTATAATATTTGTTTTCCTGCTCCCGGATACAATCGGGGCAGCGAAAGCCGACCGGCGTGCGCCGGGCGCATTTAGGGCAAATGGGCCGCCCGCAGCGATTGCAGCGCAGCCCGGTCTCGACATCCGGATGGCGGTAGCAAAAGGCCAGGCCGGTTTCGGTTGGGGCGGTGTTGGTTTCGGGCAGAGCGGCCTGGCTCCCATCGCCAGCGGCCAGTTTCTGTTCGATCAGAGCCAGGCCGGCTCTGGCTTCACGATTATCCGGGTCAAGCGCCAGAACCCGGGCAAAGCAATCCCGTTTTTCTTCCAGGGCGGCAACTACGCCGGCCAGTCCCAGCCAGGCTTCAATATTATCCGGGCTGGCCTGCGTGGCTGCTTGCAGCAAGCGGCGCGCCTCTTCGATATCACCCACGCGGGCGGCGGTTAACCCTTCGTGTACGAGATCGGTACCGGTTTTGTCAGTCATCAAGTGCTCCTATGATATCCTGGTATGCGGCCACCCCAAACGTTTCATCAGCGTCTGGTAAAAGTAGTTCTTATCCTGCAACCGCAGAAAGCGTCCCACCGCGGGGCTGGCGCTCACCGTCAGTTCGTCTCCGTCGGCGACCTCAAATTCAAATTGACCGTCGACGGTCAGCACGGCGGTATGATCGGTTGAAACCTGGACCCGCACTGTGACCCCTTTGGATAGCACGATGGCCCGTTCCAGGCTAAGGTGAGGGGCCAGGGGAATCAGCAGAAAGTTCTTGAGCTCCGGCGGTAGAATTGGGCCACCCGCGGCCAGAGCGTATGCTGTCGAGCCGGTGGCCGTGGCGATGATGAGTCCGTCGGCGGTGTAAGTGGTCAAAAAGCTGCCGTCGATGTAGGTGTGCAAGCGGACCACCCGGGCCAACTGGCCCCGGCTGACCACCACCTCGTTCAAAGCCTCCCCCACATTGGCTGGCCGGCCTTGCTGCAGATGCTCGGCGTGCAGCATGAGCCGCTCTTCAATCCAGTAATCGCCCAGCAGGGCTTGCCGAATCCGGTCTCGCCATTCCGCCGGCTGAACATCGACCAGGAAACCCAGGCGCCCCATATTTATCCCCAAAATCGGCACGGCATGAGCGGCCGCCAGGCGGGCCGCCCGCAGCAGAGAACCGTCGCCGCCCAGGGTAATGACCAGGTCCAGGTAAGGCATCCGCGCCTGGATGGCCTCTTCGGACCAACTCGAGCTGACCCAGGCCGAGGCTCCTATGCTTTCAATGAACTCAAGTATCTCAGCGGCCATTACCCGCGATTCGGCCAATTTGGGGTGATAAAGTAAGCCGATGTTGTGAAAGGCCAGTTTGAATGAATTATGCTCGGGGTGGCTATCGGCCATCATCGTCATTATCATTTCTGTGGGCGCCTTGAAGCGCGCCACGGCAGGGCTAGGCCAGCCGGCTATTTGAGCCGCTCCTTGAGCCAGCCGGCCAGTTCAGCCAGCGCCACGCCGGTTTGCTGACCGTCGTGCATGTGACGGACAGCGGCCTGACCGGCTTTCACTTCATCCTCACCCAGAATTATGGCAAAATCAGCCTCAGCCCGGTTAGCCGCTTTGAGTTGCGCTTTTAGACTGCGGTCGCCCGGCGTAAACAGCACGCCGATACCGGCCCAACGCAACTGTTCGGCCAGCGCCAGCGCCACCGCTTTGGCGCTATCGCCCAGGTAAGAGACGGTTACTTTGGGCAAAGGTTCGGGCGGCGGCTCAAGGCCCAGGTGCTGCATGGCGATCACGTACCGCTCGATGCCGGAGCCAAAGCCAATGCCAGGGGTTGGTTTGCCGCCCAACTCTTCGATCAGGCCGTCGTATCGGCCGCCCCCGCAGATAGTGTCTTGGCTGCCCAGACCCGCGGCTTTGATTTCAAATACAGTTTTGGTGTAATAATCCAGGCCCCGCACAATCCGGTAATCGACTTCATAAGGGCGATCCAGCGCCTCCAGATAACTCTTTAACCTGGCAAAATGGTCCGCACATTCGGCGCACAGGTGGTCGGTGATGTGGGGCGCCTGGGCCAGCAGTGGCTGGGTAACGGCTTCTTTGCTATCCAAAATCCGCAGCGGGTTCTTTTGTAAGCGCATCTGGTCATCGGGCGGCAGCTTGTCGGCAAACCGGGCAAAATAATCTACCAGGATTTTGATATAGGTTGGTTTGCAGACCGGACAACCGGTCGAGTTGAGGTAGAGCCGCAGCCCGCGAAAGCCCAAACTGGTGAACAGGTGCCAGGCTAGGCTGATAACTTCAACATCCACAGCCGGATCTTGCTCACCGATGACCTCAATATCAAATTGGCTGTGCTGCCGATATCGACCGGCCTGGGGCCGTTCGTGGCGGAAGAGCGGCCCAACAGTCCAAACCCGCAGCGGGCTGGGCAGGGTATGCAGGCCATTCTCAATGTAGGCCCGCATAATACCGGCGGTGAACTCCGGGCGCAGCGCCAGGCGGCTGCCGTCGCGGTCCTCAAAAATGTACATCTCTTTTTCAACGATGTCTGTCCCTTCACCGACACCCCGGATGAATAGATTGGCCGGCTCCAGCAGCGGGGTATCGAGTCGTTGGTAGCCAAACAGATCAACGGTGGCTTGTATTTTGGCCAGTATGAAGCGCCAGTAACGCTGTTCCTCAAAAAGCACGTCACGCATGCCGGTGATGCGCCGGTACTGTTCTTGCTGTTCGACGGACCGGTTCTGAGATTGGGTCAACGGGTAATGTCTCCTTAACTGTAAGGTTGGAAGAAAATTATAGCTTAAATTCCAGACCAGGGCAATCACCCTCCAATTCTCGGGTGCGTCCAGAATTTTAGGTGGGTAAGGTGACCGGCACTTTCACCACGATTTCTGAGCAAAAATCAAGGCGATTTGACTGCAATTCCAAGCCAAGATGAGTTGGAAGTGCCGGTCGTCTTATTGCTTTTTCAGTTCTAACCGAGTTGTGTTGACGATGCCCCGGAATGGCGGTATACTTTCTGCAAAATTGCGATGCAACCAAGAAAAATTTTTAGAAATTTGACCTCTCCAAAGAGCCAATTATATATTTTTCTGGCCCTCCTGCTGCTGATAAGCCTCATTCTGACCTCCGGTAACCCACTCGCGGTAGCCGCCCAGGAGAGTGAGGCGGAACTAGACGCCATTGTTGAAGCTGTCTTCAATGCTTTGACTCCGGATGAGCGAGTTGGCCAGCTTTTTATGGTTTCGTTCAAAGGCAACAATGTCAAGCCCGGCTCAGACATTGCTGAACTTATTCAACAATATCGGGTTGGCGGAGTGGTCATATCGGCGGCCAACCGGAATTTTACCAACACCTTGCCGCGGGTCAGTAGCAGCGCTACGCTGGCCCAGGTAGTGGCTTTAACCAATGGCCTGCAAAAATTGGCTCAGGAAAGTCCACTACAAACTGCGGCTGACAGCCTGGCCCCGACCGATAATCAGGACAGCACATCGACGGTCGTACCGACTTCAACGCTTACCTCCTCTCTGGTAACGGATACAGCCGAGCCGTATGCCCCAATACCGCTATTCATAGCCGTCTCTCATGAAGGCGACGGTTTCCCCTTTACGGCAATTCGGGGGGGAATGGTTGATCTGCCCAACCAGATGGCCCTGGGCGCTACCTGGAACGTGGAGTATGCCCGGCGAACCGGGGCCGTGGTTGGCCAGGCATTGACGCTGGTAGGCGTCAACATGCTCTTTGGCCCCTCATTGGACGTGCTGGATAACCCGCGGCCGGAGCGAGGTGGTTCATTGGGTACGCGCACCTTTGGTGGTCACCCGTTTTGGGTCGGCGAGTTGGGGCAGGCTTACATTCAGGGGGTGCATCAGGGTAGCCAGAACAAGGTTTTGACCATTGCCAAGCATTTCCCCGGCTTTGGCAGCAGCGACCGGGAAATCAACCAGGGTGTGCCGACCATTTTGAAATCATTGGATGACTTGCGCCGAACCGAGTTACTCCCCTTCTTCAAAGTCACCCATCTCAATCCTGATAATCCAGATCAAGCAGACGGCTTGACCGATGGTCTGATGACGGCTCACATTCGCTACCAGGGTTTGCAAGGCAACGTTCCGATCAGCCTGGATGCCCGAAACCTGCCAACTCTGTTGGCTCTCAAGGAAATTGCTCCGTGGCGCGAGGCCGGTGGCCTGGTGGTGAGCGCGCCGCTGGCTGTGCCGGCCGCGCTGGAAGGAATTGCCGCTGGCGCCGAGAATTTTCCGGCCCGCCGTTTGGCCCAGGATGCCTTTTTAGCCGGCAGCGACATTCTGTTTGTGCCTGATTTTGCCTTCAAGGACAGACCGGAGAGTGAACTGGCTAACCTCAAGAATGCTATCAACTTCTTCCGCGAAAAATATGCCGGCGATCCTAATTTTCAGGCCGCGGTTGATCGCTCTGTTCGACGCATCATCAGAGCCAAAATTAAGGTGTATGGTCCAGACCTGCTCACCAATAAAGTCGAGAATCCGGTCGATAATCTGGAACAACTGCGGAAATTGAGTCTGGATTTGGACCAGATTGCTCAGGCCGGCGTCTCGCTGATCACTCCTATCACTCAAGACGGGTTAACGCCTCTGCCCGGTCCGCCCCAACCGGACGACCAAATTCTCATTTTTACCGACGACCGCATTGGTCAGGATTGTGCCGATTGTCTCAGATTTCGGTTGATTGAGACCACGGCCTTGCAAGAGATTATTCTACAACTCTTTGGCCCGGAGGCGACCGGACAAATATCACCGGACCAGATTACCAGCCTTGGCTTCAGCGATCTGTATAACGCCCTGGCCGCCGCCCAATCAGGCACACCGCAAGTGACGAGCGGCCGTGAGGTTGGCAGCCCTGATGTCGAAGCCTTACTCCGGCAGGCCGATTGGATCATCTTTGCTATGCTCGATCTTGATTCAAATCGTTACCCCCAATCTGATGCGGTGCGGACACTACTCAGACATCGTTATGAGACGCTCCGCAACAAAAACCTGGTTCTCTTTGCTTTCAATGCGCCCTACTTTTTGGATGAAACTGAGATCAGCCAGTTGACTGCCTATTATGGTTTTTATAGTAAGAGCCAGGCTTATCTCAAAGCCGCAGCCAGATTGCTATTCCAACAGTTTCAACCGGCTGGCGCGGCCCCGGTTGGTATTCCGGCCATCGGTTCGCTCGATCTCAGCCCTGATCCCAATCAAACCATTCAGCTCCAGCCGGTCCATAAAATCGATACCGCCGGCGCGGTGATGTCTTTGGACCAGCCCCAACCGCTCACTCCCCTTGATTTGAAGGTGGGGGAAGGGATACTGTTCAGAACTGGCGTGATTGTTGATAAGAATGGCAATCCTGTGCCGGATGGGACTTCGGTTGATTTTTTTAGATATTATCCCCTGGAGGGGCTGTCGCTGGAGCCGGTAACGGCGACCACTGTGGGTGGTATTGCCGAGATTACCATTATCAAAGAGCGCGATACGCCGCTGCAGGTCCGGGCCGCCAGCGATCTGGCCGCGCAGGCCGTTCCTTTTAATATTGGTCCTGGCATCATCGACACGCCCACGCCAACGGCCACGGCGACCTTGACGCCGACGCCGGCGCCGACCGACACGGCCACGCCGACCGATACCGCCACTCCAACCCCAGAGAACACAGCCACGGTCACGCCGGAACCGCCGCCAACCAGCCTTCCGCCTGATCCGGCCAACTCCAAATTATCTACCAGCGGACCGGTTAATAGGTTGGATCTGGTCTATGCGCTGGTGGGTATGATCATTATTGGTGGAATTGCCTTTACGTTGGGCGGCGACCGTTTTTCTCTGGAAGAAAGGATTCGCCCGGCTTTGGTAGCGATTGCCAGCGGTCTGGTGGGCTATATTGGTTACATTCTGGTGGCCCTGTCCTTCCCCCATTTCGGCTTGATTGAGATGATTGTTGAACACGGTGGGAACGGTCATTGGGTAGCCCCGCTTATCAGTTTGTTGTGTGCAATTTCAGGGATGGTGATCTGGTACCTCAAGCCAGGTCGAATCTTCTGGACCGAGGGACGCTGGTCCCGCACAGATATGGATAGCGAGTGAGTTAGCGGTTTATTTCAGTAACCGGACTTTGGGCATTGGCCGGCAAACTGGTCTGCTCGGCGCTGCCGGGGATGAAAGTCAGGATAATCGCTAAAGTCAACAGGGCGGCGACCAAAGCCAACAGGACCCGGTTTCGCCAGATGGCAAAACTCCAGCCCCCCGCCGAACGACCGTTCAACACAATGGGGGCCCCCTTTAGCAATTCCCGTCGAAACTGTTCAATAGTGCCCGGCCTTTCCTCTGGATGTAAGCCCATGGCATGCAGCACGGCTTGTTCTGTTTGGGGGGATACATTGGGGTTGATAGTCCGAATAGACAGTGGCGCTTGCCGATTAGACTGGAGATAACGGGTTTTAGCGTCGAGGGGAGGCTCATTGGTGAGTAAGTGATAGAGCGTCGCCCCCAAAGAGTAGATGTCAGAACGGGCATCGGTGTGTCCAACATCACCGCCAATCTGTTCCAGAGGAGCATATTGGATGGTGGCCCGGCCTTGCAAAACTGTTACAGTTCTATTATCATCAGGTTGTAACAGTTTGACCAGGCCAAAGTCAACCAGTTTGATCATCCCGTTAGGGGTGACTTTAATGTTAGAAGGCTTGATGTCGCGGTGGAGAACGGGCGGTTCCTGCTGATGGAGGTATTCCAGAGCATCGAGGAGCTGTTTGGCCCAGGTAAGGACCTGCTTCTCAGGAATAAAACTGTTTTTGTGCCGGGCATTTTCAATGATCTCGCGCAGGTCCTGACCAGGGACAAAATCCATCACCAGATAGTCACGACCATTGAAAAAGAAGAAGTCTGAAACTTTGGGTAAGTTGGCATGATCCAACCGGGCCAAAACGCTGGCTTCGCGGTGGAACGACGCCTGAGTTTGCTCCAGATACTCTTTGGACGCGCCGGGGGTAGGGATAACTTCCTTAATGGCGCACTGCCGGCCCTCCAGACGCAAGTCCTCGGCCCGGTAAATGGCGCCCATACCGCCCTGGCCAACCAGGTCCATAATCCGATATCGGGTCCAGACTATGGTGTCAGGCTTTAAGATCTCTGACATAATTCTTCTTCTCCACCCCTAGGCCCAAGCGTCCAATTAGAATTCAGTCGGTTAGGGGTCGGCTGAGGCGGGCTGGCTGCGACTGAACGCTCAGGCAGGGCACTGTAGGGAACGTGACTGACCTGACGAACCCTTGCCCTGAAGATAGCTTAATCGAACAAACCTTTTCTGTCAAAAGGAAAAAGTCCTATTGTTGCAGGAGGCAATTGCAATGGCTAACCAAGAAGTTGCCATGTTATTGGTTCAAGAAGGCAATAGTCCCAAGACCCAATGGCCTTTGGTTGAAGCCAAGACCGTGATTGGCCGTGAGGCCGATAGCGACGTTCAGATCAACGACCGCCAGGTATCACGCCAGCATGCTGAAATCGCTCGTACCCTTGAAGGCTATACCATTCGCGACCTGAACAGCAAAAATGGCACCTTCCTCAACGGTGAACTGGTGGCCCAGGAGCCCCGGCTGATGCGGAACGGCGACCAGATTGGCATCGCCCTGTGTGCCAAATTGACCTTTGTTGAAGATGAGGCGACTGCACCGGTAATCTTGGATTTGACCAAGCACCCCTCGATCAAAATGGATCTGGCCGCCAAGCGAGTCTGGGTGGCTGGAGTTGAGATCGATCCGCCCCTCTCCCTGGCCCAATACACTTTGTTGGAGTTGTTGTATGAAAATGCTGGCAACGTGGTGTCGCGCGATCGGGTAGTGCAGGCAGTCTGGCCCGATGAAGAGGCCGAGGGTATCTCTGAACAAGCCATTGACGCCCTGGCCCGGCGCTTGCGCGAGCGGATTGCCGAAATCGATCCCCAGACAAAATACGTTGAAACCGTTAGAGGCCACGGTTTTCGCCTGAACTTGGCTGACAAAAACTGATTGACGTCCAACAGATAGTTTACATAAATTGGTTGACAGATAGCCCGGCTTATTGTATGATGAGCATACATTCACTATTTCCGGCATACCTGCCGCCACGATGAAACGCTTGGGAGAACCCACGGTGTGAAAAAGAAGCGAGCCGGTTCAAAATTGCCGCTGGCCCAATTTGTGGCGATCATCGCCTTATCGATCTCGATCTTTCTGATCATTGATCTGGGGCGTCGCGCCGCGGCCAACTACCGGGTGCAGCGCGAAGCTTACCGGCTCGGCCAAGAGGTCGAGGCGATGCGCCAACATCAGGCCAAATTACTGGCCCGGCGAACCTACGTGGCCAGTGACCTCTTTGTCGAAGAGGTCGCCCGCAATGAATTGAAATGGGCCAAACCCGGCGAAACGGTCATTGTGGTGCTGCCAACCCTGGCTGTAACGCTCAGCCAACCTGCTCCGGTCACAACCCAGGTTAGTTTTCAACGGACTGCCCAAACCCCGGCTGAGGCCTGGTGGTTACTTTTTTTTGGCGACCAGATTGATTTGCCTCTCCCCTCGCTCCCGCAGGTTGAGACCACCGACCAGGTCGCGGTTGACGTCCCCTATCGCTGAGTCCGCTGCAAGGCGGGCTGATAACGCTGATATCAGTGTTCCTGTATACGAAACTGCACGCAAATAGAAACCTCAGCGGCCTCAGCACTGTTCAGCGACTTCAGCGATGATTTTTTGCCGCAACTATTAAAAAGAAGATAATGAAGAGAAATTGGTGTTGGACGTTCTACCGTTGACACGTTCGACGTGATGCTCTTATGTCTAAACGCGAATTCACCATTGCCAACGAATACCCCTATCACCGCGCCAGCCCGGTGCGCTGGATTGTGTCCCACGTGGCCCGTTATCCGCTGCTGCCATTAGCGATGCTGGTGATGGCTGTTGTCAACAACTTTGCCTATAGTTATATCCAGGTTTTTGTCGGCCGGGCCTTTGATTTGATTACTTCACCGCAGTGGGAAACGACGGCCCTGCTCTGGCTGGCTTTTGGGGCGGTAGGAGCCGCCCTGACCCAGGGCGCTAGCGGTTTAATGCGCAATTACGCCGGCGAATTCCTGGCCCAGCGTCTGGAACGGGATACCCGCGATGAGTTATACCTGAGCCTGCTGGGCAAAAGCCAGACCTTCCACGGCCGGCAGCGCATCGGCGATATTATGGCCCGGGCTACCAACGACGTGCGCGCCCTCAACTTTATGATTAGCCCCGGTCTGAGTTTAATCATCGACTCGGCCATGGCCATTTTTGCGCCGTTTATCCTGATCGCTCAAATTCGCCTTGAACTGCTGCTGGCCCCCACCATTTTTCTGGTGTTGTTCGCCATCACTCTGGCCGATTACAACCGCCAACTCAAAACGGTCAGCATTGCTTTACGGGAGCAGTTCGGCGTGATGAATGCCGGGCTAACCGAGGCCATCGCCGGGATTGAAGTGGTCAAGGCCAATGTGCAGGAGCGGTACGAATGGGAGAAGTTCACCCAGAACGCCCGGGTTTATCGGAATTACTTTGTGCGCGAGGGTGAGATTCAAGCCCGTTACCTGCCGATGTTGATGTTCAGTATTGCCTGGGCCGGTGGTTTTCTGCAAGCGATCCTGAGCTGGCGCGCCGGCTACCTGACCCTGGGCGAAGTGGTCACCTTTATGGGCTTGATGGGGCTGTTCCGCTTTGTTACCTTCATCTCCATTTTCTCATTTAATCTGGTCCAGTTGGGTATTGCCAGCGGCGAGCGCATTTTGAACCTGATCAAAACTGAGACCGAGCTGGATCAAAACGAAGCCGGTCTCAGCCGGCCGCTTGAGGGCGAAGTGATTTTTGATAACGTCACCTTCAGCTACAACGGCAGCCCGGTGCTCAAGAATGTCAGCTTTACCGCTCCGGCTGGCCAGACGATTGCCATTGTGGGCCAGACCGGCTCCGGCAAAACCAGCCTGACCCGGCTGATCAACCGCATCTTCGACGCCGATAGCGGCCGGGTGCTGATCGACCGGACCGAGGTGCGGGACTGGAGCCTGGAGTCGCTCCGTTCCCAGATTTCGACTATCGAGCAGGATGTTTTCCTATTCTCCGGCACCATTGCCGAGAACATTGCCTTTGGCTGCGCCGAGGCCACGCCTGAAGCCATCGAACAGGCGGCCCGGCAGGCCCAGGCCCACGATTTCATTATGAGCTTCAACGACGGTTACCAAACTGAGATCGGTGAGCGGGGGGTAACCCTCTCCGGCGGCCAGCGGCAGCGCATCGCCATTGCCCGGGCCTTTTTAACCGATCCCCGCATCCTGGTTTTGGACGACAGCACCAGCGCCATCGACAGCGCCACCGAGGACCAGATTCAACGGGCGATGCGCCAGATCAGCCGCCAGCGGACCACCTTTCTCATCACCCACCGGCTCAGCCAGATCCGCTGGGCCGACCATATTCTGGTGCTGCGCCGGGGTGAGCTGGTGGACCAGGGCACGCACGAGGAGCTGCTGGCCCGCAGCCCCGATTATCAGAGAATTTTTGCCAGATATGAGGAGTAAGGAGTAGGGAGTAAGGAGTAGGGAGTAAGGAGTAGGGAGTAAGGAGTAGGGAGTAGGGAGTAGGGAGTAAGGAGTAAGGAGTAGGGAGTAGGGAGTAAGGAGTAGGGAGTAAGGAGTAAGGAGTAAGGAGTAGGGAGGAAGATGGGGAAGATAGATCGTTTTGAACAGTTGGAGGTATGGCAAGAGGCGCATAAGTTGGTATTGAGTGTTTATCGAGTTACCAAAGAATTTCCGGGTGAGGAGAAGTTTGGCATGGTGACCCAGATGCGCCGGGCAGCAGTATCGATCCCGGCCAACATTGCCGAGGGTTTCAAGCGATATGGACTTCAAGACAAGATTCGGTTCTATAATACTGCCGAAGGTTCCCTGGAAGAACTCAAATATTTTTTCATCTTATCAAGGGATTTGGAATACGTTGCCTCGAATGGAGATTTGATGAGCCAGGCCGAAACAGTAGGCCGCCTGCTCAACGGCCTTATCAGCAGTACCAAGCGCCGCCAATAATGCAACGCTTTCCTACTCCTTACTGCCTGCTCCCTACTCCTGGAGGATTCTATGGGCTTTATTCTGGACGGCCTCGAAACCGAGGCATACGACCGAACTTATAGCGACCGGGAATTACTACGCCGGATCGTCAGCTATTTCCGGCCCCACGGCCGGCAGATGGCCGTGGTTGGCGTTAGCATTACCCTTTTCGCCGTCGCCGGTACCGGCGGGCCGATTCTCATTGCCGAGGCGCTCGACTTGTTGGCCCAAAACCCTTCCACTACTGCTATTTTGCTGCTGACCGGCGGCGTGCTGCTGTTGGGCGTGGCTAACTGGTTTTTCAACTTTATCCAGCAGTGGTTCTCGGCCAGAGTGGTGGGCGACGTGGTCCTCCAGCTTCGCGAGGATGTCTTCAACGCCACCATCCGGCATGATCTCTCCTTTTTTGACGAGCATCCCACCGGCAAAATCGTCAGCCGGGTCACCTCCGACACCCAGGACTTTGCCGAAGTGGTCAATCTGACCACCAACCTGCTCGGTCAGATTATGGTCGTGTTGTTGCTGTCGATCTGGCTGTTGACCATCAACGTCTGGCTGACGTTGCTATTGTGGGCTTTTGCCCCGATTGCGGTCTGGGTGGCGCTTAGCTTTCGGCGGATCGCCCGGCGAGTCACCCTCGATGCCCGCCGGGTCACGGCCACCATCAACGCCCAAATCCAGGAGTCGATCAGCGGGATCATGGTGGCCAAAAGTTTTCGCCAGGAAGCGGCCATCTACCGGACCTTTTCGGCCAACAACCGGCAAGGTTACCGGGTGGGGCTGCGCCGTGGCCTGACCCTCAACACCATCTTTCCGATTTTGGGCGCTTCGTCCGGTTTTGGGGTGGCGGTGTTGATCTACACCGGCGGCCTGAGCGTGCGTAATGGCCTGGTTGAGCCTGGCCAGTGGTACCTGTTCATGCAGTCGGTTGGTTTCTTCTGGTTCCCGTTGATCAGCATCGCCTCTTTTTGGAGCCAGTTTCAGGATGGGCTGTCGGCTGCCGAGCGGGTCTTCGCCCTGATCGATGCCGAACCAAAGGTGGTGCAAATAGCCGCCGAGCCGGTCGACCTGCCCCTCTCCGCCACAAAACAGGGGCGGGGGAATGAGGCCAGCCTCCAGGGTAAAATTGAATTTCGCCACATCCACTTCAGTTATACCGATAAAGAAATCGTGCTGCCCGATTTCTCGCTGACCATTGCGCCCCGCGAAACTATTGCCCTGGTTGGTCATACCGGCGCGGGCAAGAGCAGCATCATCAAGCTGGTCACCCGTTTCTACGAATTTCAGGGCGGCCAGTTGTTGATCGATGACCGGGATATTCGCCGGCTCGATCTGACCCAATATCGCCGTCACCTGGGGTTGGTTTCCCAAACGCCCTTTCTCTTTTCCGGCACGGTAGCCGAGAATATCCGTTACAGCCGCCCTGAGGCAACGGAGGAGGAGGTCTGCCAGGCGGCGATGGGCCTCAGTCAGGGCGAGTGGCTGGCCGACCTGCCCCACGGTCTGGAGACCGATGTGGGCGAACGAGGGGCCAGCCTGTCGTTGGGCCAGCGGCAGTTGGTGGCCCTGGCCCGGGTGTTGCTCAAAGACCCGGCCATCTTCATTTTGGACGAAGCCACGGCCAGCGTGGACCCCTTCACCGAGGCCCAAATTCAGGAGGGGCTGGATACGGTGATGCGGGATCGCACCGCCATCGTCATTGCTCACCGCCTGTCCACGGTCAAAAACGTCGGCCGGATCATCGTGATGGACCACGGCCGGATCATCGAAGAGGGCGCCCACGCCTCGCTGCTGGCTCAGGGTGGCCATTACGCCGAGTTGTATAATACCTATTTTCGACACCAGTCTTTGGCTTATATTGAAAGTTTTGGAAACGAAACCCCTGCCAGGCGGTTGTCCAGGTGAGTTCAGCTAATGTTACTACAATGACATGCCTGAGCCTGCTATGATCTTCGGTTGCCTGGCGCAATTATGCTAAGGGTTTGATTGACGCCTCAGCAGTTCTATCTATAATAGAAATATTCACCCAATCAACAATAAAAGAGTAAACTCGCTCTTGCCAACGGAGGTAAAGTAGTATGCCCCAAAAGCGACTGCAGCTCGATATCCTTTCGGAAGAATCGCTCACCAGAATCGAGGAGACCGCCTATCGCCTGCTGGCCGAGGTCGGCATATCACTCCAACACCCTGCCGCGCAGGAGATGCTCCACGGACACGGCTGCTACGTAAAAAATGAGCGCGTCCTGATCCCTCGCCAGGTGGTGGAGTGGGCCTTGGCCAACGTTACGCCTTATACCGAGTTCCTGACCATGCAGGGAAATCCTGCCTTCAGCCTCGGCAACGGGCAGATTCGCTTCCACAACGGCGGCGGCCCCCCCTTTGTCCACGACCTGAACAGCGGCGAGCGCCGCCCGGCCCGGCTGCAAGATGTCGTCGAGATGACTCGCCTGCTGGACGCTTTGCCCAATGTCGATGTGGTGATGCCGCTCTTTGGGCCGGAGGATGTCCCGCCTGAATTGTTGGCCATTGTCTCAACCGAGGCGACCTTACGCCATAGCCGCAAGCCGGTGATGTGCGCCGCCGTGGACAAACCGGAACAGGTCCCCTTTATGATCGAACTGGCCGCGGCCTGCTGCGGCGGTCTGGAGCAATTTCGCCGGCGGCCCACGATGTCGATAGCTGTTTCACCGGTTAGCCCCTTGATCTTTACCGCGGATGTTACCGCCGCGATCATCGCCATTGCCGAGTCGGGCGCCGGCTTTCACTCGCTGCCGGCCCCATCGTTGGGCGCGACCGGCCCCATCACCCTGGCCGGGGCGCTGGCCCAACAACATGCCGAGGTGCTGGCCAGTTTTGTGATCGCCGCGGCGGCCAGAGCCGGTGCCCCGGTTGTCTACTGCGCCCGTATCAATCCCATCGATCTGCGCACGGCGATGTCGTCATGGGGTGGGCCGGAGGTCGGCCTGGCGGGGGCCTGCGCCGGCCAACTGGCTCACCGGCTGGGCCTGCCCGCCGACGCCTATGGCTTCTGCACCAGCGCCAGCCGGCTGGATCCCCAATTTGCCTACGAGCGCCTGACAAACGCCTTTATGCCGGCCCTGGCCGGGGTGGATATTATGTCAGGTGTGGGGACTCTGGATAGCGGCCTGGCTGGCGGCCTGGAGGTCGCCGTCATTGATGACGAGATGATTGGCCTGCTCAAGCACGTGGTTGGCGGCGTGGCCGTCGATGAAGAGTCGTTGGCGTTAGAAGTGATGCGGCAGGTTATCCCCGGCGACGGCGTCTTTTTGGCCGAAGAGCACACTGTGACCCAGATGCGCCGGGGCGCCCTCTGGCTGCCGCGCCTCAGTGAACGGGAAAGCGGTTCTACCGGCGGCGGAGAAGGGGTTGTGGCCAGAGCCGGAGCCAGGGCCAGGGAGATCCTGGCAACTCACCAGGTGGAGCCGTTGCCTGAGGCTGTTAGCCAACACCTGACCCAGATCATCGAGCGGGCGCGGCGAGAACTGATCAAAGATCGAGCCAGATAGGAGGTGATGTTATCGACCAAACGATTTGAAACGTAAAATGTAATACGTAAATTTTCACGTTTCACGTTTTAGACTCTACCGATTGTTTTTTATTTAATTGAAATCTTGCTTCCCAGAGAGGAGAAGTAGAAATGAATAAGCGACTGATGTGGTTGTTAAGTTTGATCGTCATCACCGTGTTGGTTATGGCTTGCGCTCCCGTAGCGCCTCAGCCGGCCCAACCAGCCGCGGAACAGCCGGCCGAAGAACCGGCTGCCGCAGCCGCCCCTACCGAACCGGCCGTGGAGGAGCCAGCTGCTGAGCCGGCTCCCACTGAAGCGCCGGCGCCGGCGGCCGCCGGGCCTAAAATTCTGCGGGTACGGATGTATGGCGACATCCAAAACCTGGACCCCGCTTTCCAGATCTCGGAGAATGACACGATGGTTGCCAACTCCGTGATGAGCGGCCTGGTGCGTTATTGCGCCAACTCATACGAGATTTGCAACGATCTGGTCGAGTCGATCGAGCAGTCGGAAGACGGCCTGGAGGTCACCTTCAAGCTGAAAGAGGGCGTTCAATGGCACAACGGCTACGGCGAGGTGACTACGGAAGACGTTAAATACTCCTATGAGCGTTTCATCGATCCCGAGCTGGACGCAGCTTACGCCGACGACTGGGCCGCCCTCGACCGGGTCGAGATCATCGACAAGTATAACGGCAAAATCATCCTCAAAGAGCCTTTTGCCCCCCTGTGGCATTCTACCCTGCCGGTCCAGAGCGGCACTATTATCTCCAAGAAATTTGTCGAAGAGGTCGGTCTGGAGAAGTTTGCCACAAATATTATCGGCAGCGGCCCCTACATGTTTGCCGAGTGGCGACCCCAGGAGAAGGTTATCCTCAAGAAGAACCCCGACTACTTTGGCCCGGAGCCAGTCTGGGACGAGATCCATTTGATCCCCATCGAGGATGACAAGGTGGCCGAAGTTGCCCTGGAAGCGGGCGACCTCGACTGGGCCCGGATCAGCCTGGCTTCGGTGGAGCGGTTTGAGTCCGATCCCAACTTCCTGGTCTGGAAAAAACCCTCGCTGCGCTATCGCTGGATTGCCATGAACGTTGAGCATCCCAAGCTGAAGGATATCAACGTCCGCAAAGCGATCATTCATGCCATCGACGTGCCGAGTATCCTGGCGGCCACTTACATGGGCCAGGCCGAACAAGAATACGCCCTGATTCCCCCCGGACTGGTCGGTTATTGGGCGGATGCCCCGCGCTATGAACGGAACGTGGAACTGGCCAAAGAGTATCTGGCCAAAGCCGGCCTGGAAACGCTCGATTTGCGGCTTGACCTGCAAGATACCACCGAGTACCGTACCTGGGCCGAGATCGTCCAGCAGAACCTGAAAGAGGTGGGGATCAACCTGGAACTCAACCCGATGGAATCCAGCGCCTACTGGTCCACCAGCTTTGGCGAAGAGGCCGTCGAGAACAACCAGCTCTTGACCAGCAACTACTCGATGAATCCCGACCCGGCCTGGGCAACGATGTGGTTCACGTGTGACCAGGTAACGGTGTGGAACACGCAGAGCTGGTGCAACGAGCAGTATGACGAGCTGCACCGCAAAGCGTTGGTTACCGTAGATGAGCAGGAACGGGAACAGCTCTACATCGAGATGCAGAAGATTTGGGACGAAGCGGCCCAGACCGTCTGGATCACTCACGGTTTGATGACCTATGCCTATACACCCAAGATCAAGCCGGCGACGACCCCGCACGGCCAACCGCAATATTACTATTTTGAGCCGGCCGAATAAGAAGGGAATTCTAAATAACTTGCCTATTTCAGCATTTCAGCAGGGGATTGGGGATTTGGAGATTAGAGATTAGAGATTGGAGATTGGAGATTGGAGATTCCCGGTAAAGAATCTCCCCATCTCTAATCTCCTAATCTTGACCCAAAGCATCTCCAACTGCCAACGGGTAGCGGAACAGCGCAACCCAGAAAGGAGAATTCGTGCGTATCTATCTGTTCAAACGTTTCATCATGACCATCCTGGTCCTCTTGCTGGTCGTTAGCTTTCTGACCTTGCTGGTCCAAATTGTGCCCGGCGACGCGGCCAAAACCTTGCTTGGCCCGCGGGCCAACCCTGATCTGATCGCCAAAACGCGCGCCGCCATGAATCTGGATAAGCCGGTGGCCCAGCAGGTGGCCCTGGCCGTGTGGGACGTTCTGCACGGCAGCCTGGGCGTCGACGTGTTTACGGGCCGGTCGATCAATGAAATTGTAGGCGCGGCCCTGCCCCACACCCTGATCCTGGCCTGGACCAGCCTGGGATTGGCCGTTCTCATCGGTGTTCCCCTGGGTGTCTACTCGGCCACCCATCCGGACTCCTGGCTGGACCGGATCACCGCGGTGATCTCGATCTCCTTCATCACCATTCCTTCTTACGTTGCCGGCCTGTTTCTGCTGTTGATATTTGCGGTTCAGCTAAAAGTGATGCCGGCCATTGGCCTGGGCGAAAGAGGCGATGTGCTGGACTATATCAAGCACCTGATTCTGCCCGCGACCGCTTTGGCCGTTACCTGGGTTGGCTATCTGGCCCGGCTGGTGCGGGCCAGTCTGCTGGAGGTGCTCAACCAAACCTACATCCGGGCGGCCATGGCCGCCGGTCTGCCCCAGCGGCTGATCTTTTACAAGTACGCCCTCAAGAATGCCCTGATCCCGACGGTAGCCGTGTTGGGCATCGGCGTGGGTAACCTGATGGCCGGGGCGGTCTTTGTGGAACTGATCTTCAGCCGGCCGGGGATGGGTACGCTGATCTATAACGGCATCCAGAGCCGCAACTTTCCGGTCGCCCGGGCCGGCATTCTGGTGGTGGCCTTTCTGTTCGTGCTGGCAAATTTGCTGGCCGATCTGGTGTACACCTACCTGGATCCCAGAATCCAGCTCGATAAGGTGCGAGGTTGAGATGCAATACGTGGCCCGACGCAGCAATCGCTACCAGCAAGCTCTCAACCGTCTGCCCGTTCTGGGTGAGGTCCTCGAGCGGCCCCTGGGCGTGCTTGGCTTTGTGATCGTCTTGGGCTTCATCTTTATGGTCCTCTTCGCCCCCTGGCTGGCCCCGTACGACTATGCCCAACAGGATATCCCGAACATGTTGCAGGGGCCTTCGTCGGCGCACTGGCTGGGCACCGATCACCTGGGCCGCGATTTGTGGTCGCGGCTGGTCTACGGCGCCCGCATTGCCCTGGGCGTGGCTCTGCCGGCCGTTAGCCTGGCCTTGTTTGGCGGTATTGTGTTAGGGCTATTGGCCGGTTATTTGGGCGGCGTTGTTGACGATGTGGCCCTGATCTTGTTCGACTCCGTGCAAGCCTTTCCGGCGGTGATCCTGGCCCTGGCTATTCTGGCCCTGCTGGGGCCATCGCTGACCAACGTGATCATCGTGATTGGCCTGGCCTGGACTCCCGGCTATGCCAGAGTGACCCGAGCCCAGGTGCTGTCTATCAAGCAGAACCAATACATCGAGGTCGAGCACTCGCTGGGCGCCGGGCAGGGGCGGATTCTCTTTGTCCACTTGATGCCCAACATTTTGGCCCCGCTGCTCATTTTGGCGGCAATGGATCTGCCGGTGGTGATTACCTTTGAGGCCGGCCTCTCCTTTCTGGGGTTAGGCGTCCGCCCGCCGACGCCTTCCTGGGGGGTGATCCTGGCCGACGGCTTCAACTTTATCCGCCAGTCGCCCTGGCCTATCACCTGGGCCGGACTGACCCTGATCATCACCACGTTGGGCTTCACCCTGTTCGGTGAGACGCTGCGAGACGTCCTCGACCCGCGACTGTCCGGCACGCGAGGTATCTGATGTCTGCTCCTCTTTTGCAAGTTAAGCATCTGGAAATCAAGTACCACACCCGCGCAGGTATCTTGACGGCCATTCACAACGCCAGTTTTCACCTCAATCCGGGTGAGATCGTCGGCGTGGTGGGTGAGTCGGGCTGCGGCAAGAGTACGGTCGCCTCGGCGGTGCTGCGCCTGCTGCCGCCCAATGGCCAGATCAGCGGTGGGCAGATTCTGTTCCGCGGCCAGGACCTCTGCCGGCTTGACCAGGAGGCCATGCGCAAACTGCGCGGCAAGGCTATGGCTATGGTTTTTCAGGATGCCATGACCAGCCTGAACCCTGTCTTTACCATCGAGCAGCAGATGGTGGACGCCCAAAAGGCCCAGTTGGCCGGAGACAGCCAGCAGTTGGCCGGCTCTCTGCGAGAGCGCGCCGTAGCGATGCTGGCGCGCGTCGGCATCCCTGAACCGGCCCAACGGATCAAGGAATACCCGCACCAGTTCTCCGGCGGGATGCGCCAGCGGATCATGATCGCCATGGCTTTGCTCTCAAATCCCGATTTGCTGGTAGCCGATGAGCCGACCTCGGCCCTGGACGTGACCCTGGAAGCCCAGATTCTGGAGTTGATCGGCCGGCTGCGGGACGAGTTGGGCACCGCGATGCTGTACATTACCCACGACCTGGGCGTTATTGCCCGGCTCTGCGACCGGGTGCTGGTGATGTATGCCGGCAACATCGTCGAGTCTGGCCAGGTGTACGACATCTTTGACCAACCCAAACATCCCTATACCCAGGCCCTGCTCCGCTCTCATCCTTCCCATAACCTGCGGGCCGATTGGCTGACAACGATCCGCGGGCGGGTGCCGAGCCTGCGCGACCTGCCGGCTGGCTGCAAGTTTGCCCCGCGCTGCGACCTGGCCGGCGAAATCTGCCGTAGCGCCGAACCGGAATTCTACCAGGTCAACCGGCAGCATGTGCTCTGCCACGCCTATGGGCCGGGGTGGGCCGATACTGCCCCCGACTCCTCCCTCCCCGCCCCGCCCTGGGAAGGGGTAGGGCTAGGTCCGGTCCCGGCCGAGACGTTCGCTGTCGCCTCACCCTCCAATGAGATTATGGTCGAGACGAGACAGTTGCACACCCATTTTAGCGACCGGCTGGATCTGTTGAGTCAAATCTTGGGGCGGACCGGCGGGGCCGTGCGGGCCGTGGATGGGGTGGAGTTCAGCCTGCGCCGCGGCGAGACGCTGGGCATCGTCGGCGAGTCCGGCTCAGGCAAGACCACCCTGGGGCGGACCATCCTGCGGCTGCTTGACCCCACCGCCGGTGAGATTATGATCGAGGGGCAGGACATTACCCACTGGCCTCACCAAAAACTGAGACCGTTGCGGGCGCGCATGCAGATGATCTTTCAAGACCCGTTCTCCAGCCTCAGCCCACGCATGAAGGTCTCGTCCATCCTGCTCGAGCCGTTTCAAATCCACCGCGTCCCGGTGGAAAACAAAAACCAGAAAGTTGACGAGTTGCTGGCTATGGTCGGCTTATCATCCGAGCAAGCCGACAAGTATCCGCACCAGCTTTCGGGCGGCCAGGCTCGCCGGGTAGGCATTGCCCGCGCCCTGGCCCTCCATCCCGACATCCTGGTGGCGGATGAGCCGACGGCCGGGCTGGATGTGTCGGTCGCAGCCGGGATTTTGAACCTGCTCAAAGAGCTGCGCCGGCGGCTAAACCTCACCTACATTATCATTACCCACAACCTGAATGTGATCGGTTTCATTGCCGACCGGGTGGCGGTGATGTATTTGGGCAAGATTGTGGAGTTGGCCCCGGCCGAGGCGCTGTTTGCTCAGCCCGGCCACCCTTACACCGAAGCGCTGCTGTCGGCCATCCCGATTCCCGACCCGCGCCTGCGGGATCAGAGGCAGCACATCATCCTGGAGGGCGAAATTCCCAGCGCCCGCAAGCCGCCGCCCGGTTGCTCGTTCCATCCCCGCTGCCGCTACGCCGATGAGAGATGCAGCCGCGACGAGCCATTGCTGCGGTTATTACCCGGTACGGAGCAGCAGGTGGCCTGCCATTTTTCGGAGCGGGTGCAGGCGCAGTTAGGGTGACGTAAGAATTGGTTCTTGAGGAAAGAGTTGCCAGCTAGCCAAATTTTTACAAGGCAAAAACAGTTTTGAGCGCCTCATCGATTTTTTTCATCTCTTCGGCGCTCAAATTGCCGCGAATTCCGACCAATCTAAAGCGATGGTCAATTGGGCGCGTTTGGAGGCAATCGGCTATTGACTGCTTGGATAACCCATTTTTTTGGCTGGGCAAGATTTCTACATTCGTTTTGATCAAGCTTTTCTTTTCATTCCAGGCCGTGATGGGTACAACCTGTATCACCGGCACTCGCTCATTGTAGACATTATTGGTCACAATGACACAGGGACGAATCTTACCCGTTTCTGATCCCTGGGTGGGATCAAGATTGACATCAATCACCAAACCACGTTTTAAGGTTGTCATTCAGGCCATCCGGCCATAGCTGTTTCGGTTAATTCCTGTAATTCCGGCTCTTGTTCATAAAGTTCGGCGTACCAATCAGCCGATTGTTTGAGCTGCTGCAATTCAAATTCTTCTTTTAACCGCTGCAAAGCAGCCTGAACCATTGAACTTTTATCTTTGAATCCAAACTGTTGATAGTGGCTTAGAAATTCGACCAAAGACGGCGTGAGACTAAATTTTGCCTGCTGCATAGTCCTACCCCTAAAAAAGTTCCTCAATTAGGGACTAATTTTAGGGTATATTATAAGGGACTTATTTAAAAAGTCAAAGTATTGTCTATGGATTAACAAGGAGTCCCCATGAACATCAGAACCGAATTTCCCTACCCAATTCGCGAAATCGAGCATACCTTGATCCCCATGTCCGATGGGACCCAATTGGCGGCCCGCATCTGGCTGCCGCTGGGGGCGGAGGAGCAGCCGGTGCCGGCCATCCTGGAGTACATCCCCTACCGCAAGAGCGATTTTACCGCCTATCGCGACTCGATCCGCCATCCCTACTTTGCCGGCCACGGCTACGCCTCGGTGCGAGTCGATATGCGCGGCAGCGGCGACTCCGACGGCATCCTGTATGACGAATACCTGCCCCAGGAGCAAGACGACGCCGTCGAGGTGCTGGCCTGGCTGGCCGCCCAGCCCTGGTGCAGCGGTGATGTCGGCATCATCGGCAAATCGTGGGGCGGCTTCAACGGCCTGCAAATCGCCGCCCGGCAACCGCCCCAGTTGAAAGCGGTCATCAGCATTTATTCAACCGATGACCGCTACGCCGACGACGTCCATTACCGCGGCGGCTGCCTGTTGGCCTGCGACATGCTGCCGTGGGCCTCGCGCATGTTTGTGGAGAACGGCCTGCCGCCGGACCCGCGCCATGTCGGCGAACGCTGGCGGGAGATGTGGCTGGCCCGGCTGGAGCAAACCCCGCCCTTCATCGAAGCCTGGCTGAGTCACCAAACGCGGGATGATTTTTGGAAGCAGGGGTCGGTTTGTGAGGATTTCAGCGACATCACCTGCCCGATCTACGCCGTGGGTGGCTGGGCCGACGCCTACACCAACGCCGTACCGCGGCTGTTGGCCGGCTTGCCGGGGCCGCGCAAGGGCTTGATCGGCCCGTGGGCGCATGAATATCCCGAAGTGGCCGTGCCGGGGCCGGCCATTGGCTTTCTGCAAGAGTGCCTGCGCTGGTGGGACTACTGGCTCAAAGGCGTCGACACCGGTATTATGGCCGAACCGATGCTGCGCGTCTGGCAGCAAGACAGCGTGGCCCCTAGCTCCTACTACGCCGAACGGCCGGGCCGCTGGCTGACCGAGCCGACCTGGCCCAGCCCCAACCTGCAACCGCAAACTTACTGGCTGAACCGGGGCAGCCTGGATCAGTCGCCTGCGGCCGAAATGCCGCTTCAATACGCCGGTTCGCAATTTGCCGGGGCCGACGCCGGGGTCTGGTGTCCCTACGGCGACCCGACCGAGCTGCCGCCTGACCAGCGCTTCGAGGATGGCCTGGCGTTGTGCTTCGAGTCGGCGCCGCTGGCGGACTCGCAGGATATTCTGGGCTGGCCCGAAGTCACGCTGACTCTGGCCGCCGACCGGCCCAATGCCCTGGTAGTCGTGCGGCTGTGCGACGTGGCCCCCACCGGCGCGTCATTGCTCGTCAGCCGGGGCTTTCTCAACCTGACCCACCGCGACAGTCACGAGCAGCCGTCGCCGTTGGAGCCGGGGCAGCGCTACACCGTAACCATTCGCATGGATTTTAGCGGCCACCGTTTGCTGGCCGGCCACCGTTGGCGGCTGTCGGTGTCGCCGACCTACTGGCCGCAAGCCTGGCCGTCGCCGGAGCCGGTCGCGTTGACGCTTTTCACCGGCGCAGCCAGCCGGCTGACCCTGCCGGTCCGGCCGCCGCGGGCCGAAGATGAGCGGGTCCCGCCGTTTGAGCCGCCGGAAAGTTCGGCCCCGCTGGAGTTCGAGCAGCTCGAATCGCCGTTCCATACCCGGCTGGTGCAGCGAGACATTGGCCGGAATTCGTTGGAGCTGGTCGACGTTAGGGACGCCGGTCGCAAGAAACTGCTGGCCGACGGCCTGGAGTTTTACCATCGCTCCAAAGATGTCTTTTCTATTGTCGAAGCTGACCCGCTGTCGGCCGCCATCCGGTGTGAGCAGACCATGGGCCTGCAGCGGGACGGCTGGCGGGTTCGGATCGAAACGGTCAGCACCATGTCGGCTGACGGCGAGTCCTTTTATGTCACCAACCTGATCGAAGCCTACGAGGGCAACAGCCGTATCTTCATCCGGGCTAGCGACTTCAAAGTGCCGCGGCGGTTGGTGTGAATGTAACTATTCAGGTGACCATGTCATTTCGAGCCGTCGCAGACGGCGAGAAATCCCTGAGATGTGGCATTTTAGAGTTCGGCTTCAGGGATTTCTCGGCCTTCGGCCTCGAAATGACACACTTTTGGCTCTGCTACGGCTGCGGGAAAAAGTCAACCCGCACGGCCCGCCAGATCAAGTGGAATATTTGCGTTGGCCGCCACTCACCTGTTTCCGGAATGTAGATACACCGGGCATTGTAGGTGGTATCGTAGGCGATGCGGGGATGGCCGCCCCCGTCGAGCGCCAGGGTCGGCGTTAAGCCATCCCACAAACCGCCGTCGCAATGCGGCGGGAAGGCTACCGGCCACGCGGCCAGCAGATTAGCCCGCGATTTGACTACCCGGTGCTGCCAGGCGGCGCCGGCCGACTCGCAGTTGCCGTTACACCAGCTATAGCCCAGCCCGCCGGCGTTGTACAGGGCATAGGCGATTCGCGGTCGCCCGGCCGCGTCCAGTTCCAAATCCGGCCCCCGGCCATCATTCTGGCTCAGTCCCAAATTATTACCGGTCCAGTTGTTCCCGTCGAGACAGCCCCCATTGCACCAGAGATAGAAGAGCCGGTCGCCCTGACCGCCCAGGAGCGCGCCCTGATAGAAGGCAACCCGGGGCCGCCCGGCGCCGTCTATGGCGATGTCGTAGGAGAGGTGCGGCCCGCTGCCCCGTTCGGCCAGCGGCGCACTGGTCCAGTTGGCGCCATCGCCACAACTCTCGTCACAGGCCAGGTAATAGAGAAAAAATTCATCCTGCATCGAGACGCCATCGGTGACCAGGCGCGGCAGGCCGTCAGGAGTGAAGGTCAAGGCCGGATAATAAAAATTTTCATCCCGATAAGGCCCACCCTGGCCGCTATTGTCTTTATTGATCCGGGTTTCGAACCAATGGGCCGGGTCCAGGCAGTCGCCATCGCAGAAGGCGTAGAACGTGCCGTTGTGACCTGTTATCCCATCATTGTAGACAAATCGGGGCCGGCCATCAGGATCGAGCGCAAAATAGCGCTGCGGCAAGGCGTCATCCTTCAACAAATCAATCACGCCGATGCCCGAACTCGAGGTCAGGTAGATCACGCCCCACCGGGCCGGATCGGTGCAGTTTTGGTCACAAGCGGCAAAGAAGTAGTCGTTGCCGTTTGGCCGCGCCTGGGAAGAAGCCCGGAAGATGATCCGCGGCTGTCCGGCCGGCGTCAATTTGAGCTGGATTTCGTTGACCAGCTCGCCCATACTCACCCCAGTCCAGCTACCCCTGTTCTCGCAGTTACCGGGGCAAAAAAGGTACACCCCGGAGGTCGGCTTGCCGGCATTGGCCGCTTCGTAATAGTAGTAGGCCAGGTGCATCCTCCCCTGGGCATCGACCTGGATGCTGGCGTTGCTGGTCTTGAATTGGGTGTCGATAAATAAGCCGCCCGTAATCGGCGCCGGAGGCGGGGGGGTAGCAGCGCCGCTCTTGATGAGGAGCGGCAGGAAGATGGTGTGACCCTCCGGTTCTTGGGCTTGAGCCGGCGCTGAAGTGACTGTGATAATAATGAACAGGGCCAGGCTGATTGTTGTCAGCAGACGGAACAGAAACTTTAAATGAATTTGCAACATCGTTAGCTCCCCAGAAAATAAACTTACACAGAGTTTCACAGAGGCGTCACAGAGATACATAGAGAAAAATTCAAGAAGAACTCAGCGTAGCTCTGCGTCTTCTCTGCGCTCTCTGTGTTCCATTTTCATTTTCGGTGGTGTGCCGTCAGGTTCATGACGACTCCTTATTAATTCATAGCGAGAGAACCGGTGCGCTCGATATATGCCTCCAGTTGTTGTAATTCCTGGCGATAGATGCGCCGCAGAAGGCCCGGTACGGTGAGCCGTTCTATGAACCCCCTCACGCCGGGCCTGGACTGAAAAGTGGTAGCGATGGTCACATCTGAACTGCCACTCTCCCCCGGGGCGACGGTAAAGGAGGTGACCAGGTCGGAATTAAGATCAGTTTCCGCTAACACACGGCCCGGTTCTGGTTCGGTGACACACATACGGAAACTCTGTTTTTGACCCAGCAGTTGTAAACCGGCCTTAAAGACAGTGCCCGCTCCCTGACCTCCCTCTTCTACCTCCAGACTGGTAAAGGCTTTGGGTAGAATATGCGGATGGTGGTTTTGGTAATCGGCCAGGATGGAGTAAATCTGGTTGGCCGGCGCATTAATCGTTTTTGAAACGGCAACAGTGATGATTGGCATAAGCAATCCCTTTATCAGCCCCCGTGGATTGTTGTTCACCCGTTCCCGACTCATACCAGGAACGGGTGAACCCAGGCCCTACATTGAAAGATTAGCGCGCCGGTGGGATATTAAAACTGTAACCAAAAACATTTTCGGGGTCGTATTTAGCCTTCAACTGAGTCAGGCGCTGGTACGCTTCCGGCGCAAAGCCATTTTTAACTTGCGCTTGCGACTCTTCCCCCTCGAGAAAATTCATGTACACTTTGCCGGATAGGTAGGGCTGCAACGCCTGTTTGACCTGAGCGCAAAAGTGCCGCAGCGTGGTGTGACCTTCCGGTGAGAAGATGGCGCCCACCATTTCCAGACTCAGGGAATCTGCCCGGTTGCTGTAAGCGCCTGTCCCCGGGTGCTCCATAGCCCCCCCGGCATGGCGCACCTCGATGAAGATTAGCGGGCTGCCCGCGGCCGGCTGGCTGCTGGTGATCAAAATCTCAATGGCGGCATCGCTTAGCTGGCTCAGCCAGGCGCCGCTGCCCAGGGCGGCGATCGGCTCAACCGGATCATTGCTAATCGTCGCCACTTGACTAAACGGCATAGCTTTGAAATCATCGATCAGCGGGGCGCGCCAGCTTCGCCAGTAGTCCAGCAATGCGTCGCCCTGCTCGACGGGACCGCAGTAGCAGCCGCGGATCATCACAAACGATTGGCCCCGCAGGAACTCAGGTATGGCGGGAATGGGCGGGAAGTTCATGAGCACAAACGATGACGTCAGTTCATCAGGCACAGACGGCAGCCACTCCCGGTAGCGGGTAATAACCTCTTTAGCCTGCTCAATCGGGTAAAAGAGGTTGCCGCCGTAGACCGTGGTCACCGGATAAAGCTTGATTTCCATACCGGTGACGATAGCCAGACTGCCGCCGCCGCCGCGCAATCCCCAGAAAAGGTCGCTGTTTTCGGTCTCGCTGGCCCGCCGCAGTTGCCCGTCCGCAGTGACCACTTCAAAGGTATTCACGCTGTCGGTGGCCAGACCGTACTTGCGGGCTAACCAGCCCATCCCGCCGCCCAGGGTATAGCCGAAAGCCCCCACCTCCGGCGAGGAGCCGAGCAGCGGCGCCAACCCCTCCGCTTGCGCTTTTTCCAGCACCGCGCCCCATTTGACCCCAGCTTCAAGCCAGGCGGTTTGAGCCGCGGCGTCAATGGTTACGCCTTGCATATCAGCAGTAAGTATGAGTAGACAGCCATTGGCCGGCCGCACATTGCCATGCCCGGTGGCCTGAACTGCAACGCCTAACCCCTCACTACGAGCAAAGCGCACGGCCTTGACCACATCGGCGGCGTTTTTGGGCGCCACGATAATGGCTGGCCGTTGTTCAACACTCAGGTTCCAGGCCCGGCGGGCTTGATCGTAGCGGGGGTCCTCCGGGGCTATCACCGCGCCTTCTAGCCGAGATTGCAGCAGGGACCACGGCCCGGTACTGATTGAACTTTTTGGTAACGTTTGCAACATAATTTTTCTCCTTTTCCCGGACTCGGTCCGGTTGTTGTTATGAAAGTTAGCGGAACGTTGTTAATGCTTGTCATCAATTTATCAAAGAACTATGCCAAAAATGTGCAAAATATCGCCCTCAAGCGTTCCAACATCGTGCCAATTGCATCCCATCGCGCTTGGGTTATAATTCACAGTGACAATATCTTTCGGCTATTTGTAAGGAGTCATCACGAGTCTGCGGCATACCACCGATGATGATGTCTTTCGGCGGTCTGTCGGCGGCGGTCTATTTTTTGGGGAGTGATATGTCGCAATTGGCGCTCTACTTCTTTGGTGCACCGCGGCTTGAGCTCGACGGCGAGGCGGTTTTACTCAGCCACCACAAAGCTCTGGCGTTGCTGGCCTACCTGGCTGTGACTCGCCAGCGCCATACCCGCCAGGCGCTGGCTGCCCTGCTCTGGCCCGACTATGAGCCGGCCGCCGGTCGCGGTGAGGTGCGCCGGATGCTCTGGGTTTTGAACAAGAGTTTGGGCCAGCGCTGGTTAGAAGTGGATCGCGACACGGTGTTGTTGCCCTCCCAACCTAACCTGTGGCTGGATATCGACCGGTTCCGTGAATTGCTGGCCATGGGCCAGCAGCATGGTCACTCGTCCAACCGGGGCTGTCCGGCCTGTCTGGACCCTCTCACGGAAGCCGTAACCCTGGCGCAGAACGATTTTCTGGCCGGCTTTACCCTACCGGACAGCCCCGATTTTGATACCTGGCAGACCTTTGAGACGGAGGGGCTGCGCCGGGAATTGGCCGGGGCGCTAGAGCGACTGGTGCAACTTTTGATCGAACAGGGGGAAATATCCGGTGAGCAGGCCATCAGTTATGCCCGGCGCTGGCTGGCCCTGGACCCGCTGCACGAACCGGCCCACCGCCAATTGATGCAACTTTATGCCTGGGCCGGCCAACCGGCAGCGGCCCTCCACCAGTATCAAACCTGCTGTCAACTCCTTGAGCGGGAGCTGGGCGTTCTTCCTGCAGCCGAAACTACCGCCCTGGCCGAAACCATTAAAGCCAATCGCCTGCCACTCCCGGCTGCGGCGCTGTCAAGGTCTCCTCTGGCCTCCGAACCCGCCCGTCCACCCCATAATTTGCCGCTCCAGGCGACCCCTTTTATCGGCCGGGAAGCGACCCTGGACGGCTTGCAGCAGCGCCTCAGCGATCCTGACGTGCGCTTGATTACCATTGTTGGGCCAGGCGGCATCGGCAAAACCCGTCTGGCGCTGGCTCTGGCCGAACAACAGCTCCAGCCGGCTTCGTTGTTTACCCACGGAGTTTACTTTATTTCGCTGGCCCCCATTCGGTCAGCCGATGCTATCGCTCACACCATTGCCGAAGGATTGGCGTGCCCCCTTTCCTCTGCTGAAGAACCGGCCATCCAATTGCTAACCTACCTGCGTCACAAGCAGATGTTGTTGATCCTGGACAATTTTGAACATGTGTTGGGCGGCGCAGCGCTGGTCAGCCAAATCTTACAAACCGCGCCCGGAGTGAAAGTGCTGGTCACGTCGTGGGAAAGGCTCAATTTGACCAATGAAATTCTCTGGCCCATCAGTGGCTTGAATTTTGCCGAGTTGGTTGATGTTAAAGAGGCGCTAACCCATGAGGCCGTGCAGCTTTTTGTGCAGACTGCCCGGCACGTGCGTCCCGATTTTGGGCTGCGGGTTGAGGATTTACCGCACCTCAAACATATTTTGCAGGTGGTCTGGGGTATGCCCCTGGCCATTGAGCTGGCCGCCGCCTGGTCTAACGTGCTGTCGCTGGCTGAGATTGCCGCCGAGCTCAGCCACGGGCTGGACCTGCTGGAGAGTGAACTACGCGATATCCCCGACCGGCATCGCAGTATGCGGCTGGTCTTTGGCTGGTCGTGGGAGCGTTTGAAAGCCGAGGAACAGGCGTTGTTCAAGGCGCTCTCTGTTTTTCGAGGCGGTTTCACCCGCGAGGCTGCCCAACAAATTACGGGGGCGTCGCTGCGATTGTTGGCCGGGTTGGTCAATAAGTCATTGGTCACCAGCCAGTCGAATATCGGGCGGTATGAACTGCACGAATTGCTGCGGCAATATGCCGCGCTCCGCCTGCAAGAACAGCCGGACGAAGAACGGGCCTGGCGTGATCGCCACAGTCATTATTATCTAACGCTGCTTCAGACGCGTGAAGCAGACTTAAGAAGTCAGCGCCAGAAAGATACCCTGGCTGAACTCAATGCCGACATTGACAACATCCGCACTGCCTGGGATATTGCCCTAACCTGCAAACAGATTAATTTGCTGCACAACACAACCGAACCGTTGTACTACTTTTACGAGCTACACCAATATTTTCAAGAGGCCGTAGCGATTTTTAGTTGCGGCGCTGAAGTGGTCCGGACGCGGCTGGCGGCTCTGGAAAACAATGACCCGACGCCGGAAAGGGTAAAATTGGAGGAAGCCCTGGGTGATATGCTCAACTACCAGGCTTTTTTCAACCTGCGCCAGGGCAACAATCGTGAAGCCTTACGGCTTTACCAGACCAGCCTGTCGCTGTTACAACCGCTGGGCGAAACTTATGCCCTGGCCTTTGCCCTGGTTCATTATGGGATTGTATGCTGGGCTGCCGGCGACTTTGAGGCCGGCTCACGCTATATGCACGAGGGTCTAACTCTAAGCCGCGCCTTGGGGCATACCTACCTCCAATCATTGGCTGCCGGCCTTCTGGGCGGGTTGACCCACGACAAAGGCGACTATGCAGAGGCATATCGTTGGCTCAGCGAGGCCATGGCGCTCTGCCGTACCATAGGCGATCCATACCACACCCTCTTTATTGGTATTTATTTCAGCCGCACGGCCCAAGCGTTAGGCCGCCTAACCGAAGCGCAGGAACTGCTGCGCGAAGGTTTACAGATTGCCCAAGAAGCTGGCAATCGTTGGGGGATTGGGTTGGCCCTGGAGCGTCTGGCTATGGTGGCGCAAGCGGCCGGCGATGACGCCGAAGCGCGCCGCCTGATCGAGCAGAGCGTTGCCCTGCAACGGGAAGTTGGCGACCGGTGGAGCCTATCGTGGGCGCTCAATGCCCTCAGCCGGTTAGCTCTGGCCCATCAGGAATTGGCGCAAGCAGAGCAATGGGCGCTGGAGGCGCTCAAAACCGCGGTCGAAGCGGATTACAACACGGGGGCGCTCGACGTGTTGGCCACGCTGGCGGAGATCTACCAACAACAGGGGCTGAATGCAGCGGCGCTGGAGTTGGCGCTGCATATCCTCCATCAGCCGGCCAGCACCCAAGATGCCAAAGACCGCGCCGAGAAACTTCGCGCCGCTCTTATGGCCCAATTCACCCCCCAGCAGTTAGAAACTGTTCAAGCGCGGCTCCAGGCCCACAGCTTTGAAGTAGCCGTGAAAGAAATCGTCGATACGGTGGTTACACCATAACCACTCGGTCTTCCCTTGCCGGCTAGTGAAAAATGGGGCGCGGAATCCTGGGAATTGTGCCGTTGGGCTTAAATCCCACCATGGAGAATAGTGATGAGCCAGTTATCCAGAGAACAGCTCTATATGTTAATCAATTTGGGCCAGCGGCCGTTGTGGCTGGCCGGCGCGAACCTGAAAGGAGCTGATCTGAAAGGGGCCAATCTGGCCGGGGCCAACCTGGAGGAAGCCAATTTGGAAGGCGCGGCCATAACCGGCGAGGCCAATCTGAACGAAGCCAACCTGTACCGGGCCAATCTGCGGGGAGCTATCCTGTGCTGCGCCGACCTGAGCGAGGCCGACCTGCGCGGGGCCAATCTGGAAGGGGCTGTTCTGCACCAGGCCGAACCTGACAGCGCCGCCCCGCGCCGGGGGGCGTCTCTGCGCCGGGCCAACCTGCGTGAGGCCGACCTGCGCCAGGCCGATTTGTCGGGGGTCAACTTGTACCAGGCCAATCTGCGCGGGGTCAAACTGAACAATAATAGCCAATGCGACGCCAAATGGAAACTGGTTTGGGAAATTGTGAATCAGGGTATTGATGGGCAGGTGTTGGCCGGGACCGACCTGAGCGGGGCCAATCTCAGTGAAGCCAGTTTACCGGGCGCCAATCTGGCCGAGGCCGACCTCCACGACGCTAACCTGACCGGAGCGAATCTACGCCAGGCCGATCTGCAGGGCGTCAACCTGAGCGGGGCCAACCTGACCGGCGCCGATTTGCAGGGGGCCAACCTGGCGCAAGCCAATTTGGAGGGGGTGGAGCTGGCCGGGGCCGATTTGCGCGGGGCCAACCTGGACATGGTCAAATTTGGCCGGATTCAGATCGATGAGTCAACGCAGGTCGATGAGAAATGGCAAGTGGTTTGGAAAATCAAGAGTCAAGGGGCTGGCGGGCAAGATTTACGAAAGGCCAATTTAAGCGGGGCTTACCTGAGCGGCAGCAATCTAAAAAGAGCCAACCTGGGCCAAGCTGTCTTGAGTGGCGCCGACCTGAGCGGCGCCGACTTGAGCGGGGCCAAGTTGGGGCAGGCCGACCTGAGAAAAGCCAATCTGAGTCAGGCCGAACTGTATGCGGCCGATCTGAGCGGGGCTGATCTGCGCGGGGCTAAATTGCCGGAGGCCAACCTGAAAAAAGTCGGTTTGGGCCAGGCCAATCTGAAAGGGGCTAATTTGAAGGGCGCGAATCTGGGCATCGCCGATCTGAGTGGGGCCAACCTGGCTCAAGCCGATTTACGGGGGGCTAACCTGACCGGGGCTAATCTCAAGGTGAGTGATCTGCACCAGGCCAAACTGGGCCAGGTCGACCTGAGCAGGACCGAGTTGTTTGGGGCCAATCTGAGTGAGGCTGACCTGGTCGAGGCCAATCTGAGCGAAGCCAATCTGAAAAAAGCCAATTTGCACGGCGCCAACCTGCGTGAGGCCAATCTGGAAAGGGCCAACCTGAGCAAGGCCAAGTTGAGTGGAGTCAAGCTGTCCCGGGCTAACCTCTATGGAGCCAGCCTGTACAAGGCCAATTTGAATGGGGCCGACCTGGCCGGGGCTAATCTAAGCAAGACCGAGTTGAGCGGGGTGAGTGTGCAGCAGGCCAACCTGACCGGGGCCAACCTGAGTGGAGCCAATCTCAGCGGCGCCGACTTGAACGGGGCCAATCTGAGTCAGGCCGATCTGCGTGAGGCCAACCTTAACGAAGCGAAAATGCCCGGCGTTAACCTGGCCGGAACAACCCCAAGCGAGTCCGAATTGCCGGCCACTAATTTGGCCGAAGTCAACTTGAGCGGCGCTGACTTGCAGGGAGCTAATTTGCGGGGGGTCTATCTGGGTCAGGTTAAGCTTGACGAGACCACCCGCATCGATGAAAGATGGTGGCGGGTTTGGAAAATTGTCAATCAAGGCGTCGAGGGCCGGGAATTACATGGAGTAAATCTTGACCACGAAGACCTGCACCGGGCCAACCTGGCCGGGGCTGATCTGAGCCAGGCCAATCTGGTTGACACAAATCTCCAGGAGGCTAATTTATCTGGGGCTAACCTGAATGAAGCCAATCTGGTTGGGGCCAAGCTGCGCGGGGCTCAGTTGGCCGGGGCCAATTTAATCAAGGCCAATCTGATTTCTGCCGAATTAGGTGGGGCCAATCTGGCTGAGGCCAACCTGACTGAGGCCAGCCTGATCGGGGCTGATTTGAGCCGGGCCAACTTGAGTCAAGCCAACCTGAGTCAGGCTAATCTGCACGGGGCCAATTTGCAGGCAGCCAGGCTGGAAGGAGCTAAGCTGAAGAAAGCCATTATGCCTGACGGCAAGAAGAAGGGGCTATTTACCAGACTCAACAAGTTTACGGACTGACCAGCTTAACCCAATTGGAGAAAAAGCATGCAAGTTCAACAAATCTTGGAAACTTGCCTTTATGCGGCTGACCTGGCGGCAGCCGAGACGTTTTACAGCCAGGTTTTGGGTTTAGAGCCGTTTGCCAGGGTTAAAGGCCGGCACATTTTTTTTCGGTGTGGGGCAGGCGTCTTTCTTCTATTCAACCCGGCCCGCACCGCTCAGCCGGAAGGGCCAATACCTGTGCCAACCCACGGCGCTCATGGGCCGGGTCACGTGGCTTTTGCCATTGCCCAAGAAGAGATCCCAGGCTGGCAGAATCATTTGCAACGCCATAGCATCGAGATCGAAGCGGAGATCACCTGGCCTGCCGGCGGCCAATCCCTCTATTTTCGTGATCCGGCGGGCAATAGCGTAGAGTTAGCCAGCCCACAAATTTGGGGGCTATCATTATCTTTTGGGCGGCCAGTTCAACTGCGCTAAAAGACAACTCCCGTTTGACTTTTGGCTCAGAACTCCAAGTAACCCAGTTCCAGCAGTAGCCGTCGAACTTCTGTGACGTTTTCCGGGGGGATTAGAATAGCCTTGGGCCCGATGACCTCGCCCAGGAGCGGAGCCAGCTCGGGCTGCTCACCCAATTCAGCCACCAGAGTTTCGTCGGCCAGGCGCAATAATGTTGCCGTTTCAATTTGAGCCGTACTGCGGCGGGCGCCCCAGGTGCGCAGGGTTTCGACGACCTTGAGCGGCGTCCGGTTATTGGTGGCCCGGGCTAAAAAGGCCACCATCTGGTCGGTGGTGACGCCATTGCGCATAGCCCGGCCCACGCTGGCCTGGGTAATCTGGTAGGTTGTCTGTTCTTTTTGTCTACCCCCTAATTCAGCAAAGCGAGCCAATTGAAAACGGTCGTACAAGCTGGCTTGCGCTGGAACATAAACAGTAAAGTTGTGATCGGCCTGCAAAAATTGCGCTTTTTGGCCGGGGAGTGGGCTGATAGGTTGGTTTTTCAGGAAGGCGGCGCCTGAAAGCGTAAGCCGGAAGCTGGTCGGGAGACTCCTTTCGCCGGGCAGGCCCAATTCAGTTACGCCTAACCACAGCAGCGGCTGAGTTAACAGATAGCGGATCAGTGCTCCTTCCACCTGCTCCCAGTGGTCAAAGCCCATCAATGATTGTCCCTGCTCATCCCGGATGTACCAGCTCTCGTAGTCGCCGTCCGGGCGCTGAAAATCGGGATCGATTCGCTTGAGCGTGCCCACAAAATCGGCCAGGGAGTACCAGTTATCCGGCCCAGCCGCCAGTTGAGCCAGATAATCTAAAATTTTGGCGCGGGCCAGTAGGGGGCTGTTCTCCCAGCCAGTAGGTTGGGGCGCCAGGCCGGGCACGCGCCACAAGTCGTTCCAGGTGGGGTCGGCTCGCCAACTATTTTGCAGGAGTCGCTCTTGCTGTTGCGGCTGGCTCTGTAACCAGCTCCGGACGGGATCACGATCCGGTTTGAGCCGGCCATGGCTGACTACCAGCAGCCCGGCCCGGCGGGCCAGGTGCAGCAGGAATTCCAGCTCGGCCTGGCGGTTGGCGGCCGGCCAGGCTGGCGGCAATAAACATTCGGCCAGGGCGGCTTTGTTTGTGGCCGTCAAATCGGTTTTGTGCTGCAGCCGGATTGGCGTGATTTGGAGATAAACGAACAGGCTGAAGAGATTTTCGCGCAGCCGCCCTACCCCGCTCACCCTGACCGGGGGCGGCGAGGCCAGGGCCACCTGGAGAATCGATGGTTGGGGTTGCTCAGGAGCCGAGGCAGGCTGGCCGTGCAAGGCGGTGGCCAGCAGCGGTTGCAGATCATCCGGGATGTAGATAAACTCTAAACTACCTTGATCGGTCAATTGAAAACCCTTGAAGATAAGGCCCTTGTACCACAAAAGCTCAGCCGGGTTGACCGGCTGCTGCCACGGTTTCTCCCGCAGCAAGCGGGCCGGTCCCATCGGCCGCACCGGGCCGTATTGGCGGATGAACCTGGCTCTCTCCAGCCGCCCGTTATGCTCCAGGAGTTGGCGTAGGGCCTCTTGTTCCGGCTCCACCAGACCAGCCAGGGCAATGGCCAGCCCGGCCGGGGCCAGCAGGGCGTCGGCCAGTATTTCGACCGCCTCACTCCGGTTCGAGGTCTGCAGAGGGATGCCCCGGCTGGCGGCAATGGCCTGAAGTTGAGCCAGGTCATAATCGATGAGCGATTGGCGCAGGCTTTTCATACGGTTATTATAACCGTAAGCGGTTGAGTCTGTCCAGAACAACTTAAACGACTTATGAATAGCCGTGTGCAACTTCTCCGGGCCGAAAGCGTAATGAATATAGCTGGCTGGCCAGCCGCCGGTGGGCGGTTGCCAAAAAATCGCTCACGGTTATGCCGGCAAAGGTTGCTAACCAGGCGCGATCGATCGGGAGTTGCGCAGCAGTGCACCAACAGTAGTGATATCGCTCAGTTTTTATGAGCGAAATCAATTGCTAGAATCAACAGTTGCGTCTATAATTTCCCAATAATGTTTGGCTCTGTAGGAAGGAGATCATTATGACGAGTCAGAAGCCGGTACCTGCTGATAAAGGAGCAGCTTTTAGCTTTGAACTGATTAAGCGATTTCGCTTGGTCTGGTTGCTGCTCAAAGATGGCCGTGTCTCATTTTGGACAAAACTGGTTTTACCCCTCTCGCTATTGTACTTGATTTCCCCGATCGACTTCATTCCTGCCGCTCTGTTTCCATTCGTCGGCGGCCTGGACGATGTGGGCATCATCCTGTTGGGTATGGCTCTGTTTGTTAAATTGGCGCCTGCCCACATCGTGCAGAGTTACCAGAATCAGTTAGAGTATGGCGATCTATACAACGATGACCAGACGATCGACACAACCTATCGCATGATCGACGAGGAGTAGTTGTTTGACTATGAGTAATCGAACGCCTCTGCAAACGCCCCAGGGGGTAACTCAAGCCCTGGATATCTCACCGGCAACCCTGCGGCGTTGGTCTGATGAATTTGCCGATTATCTTTCGGCCGGCGCTAACCCCCAGGGCAAAGGGCATCGTCGTTACACCGCCGGGGATGTCGAGACTCTCCGCTTGATCAAGGAGCTGATGAACCAGGGCTTGACCTACGAGCAGGTTTGGCAGCAGTTATCACGGCAGGTAATGTTTTCTCGGCAGGAGGCCACTTCGGGGCAGTACCGGGTCGATAGCCCGGAATTCAATGATTTTGAACCAGGGACCGGCCCATTTGACCCGGCCGCAATGGATTCGGACGAAGAGCGGGCTTTGATTACTTCAAACGGCAATGAATCCCCGGCGATTGCCTTTTTAACCAATACGCTGGCCACTTTGTCCGACACCCAGCAGAGCATTCTCAACAGCCAGGCGGCCAACCGGGAGTTGTTGGGGGTTTTGATTCAGGATAATTTCAACCTGAAAGAGGAAAACAACCGGCTGCGCGAGCGTATTTTGGAGATCGAACGCTCGCTGGCGCAAAGTCGCCAGGACGAAGAATGGCGACGTGAGGCGCTGCGGCAGGAGTTGGATGCCAAAATTACCGCCGCCCAACAAAACGCCGCGGAAGCAATTAGAGCCGCGCAGTCGATTGAGATGCCGGAGATCAAGGCCATCAAGGGTAAGTCGGGCTGTTTGGGGGCCTTGTTGGGCGGCAGCGACACCCAGATTGTGGCGATACCTCGCAAACGCAAGCCGGAGGCTCGACCGCAGTACGGGCCGGGGCCAGGTCAGGCGTCGCCGGCTCACCCTAAACCCACGGCTCCGCCGGAATAAGTGAAAAAGAACCACTGGTTTGGGCCAGTGGTTCTTCATTTTACGTCGGTTTGCGGCAGTCTGGTCAGGCTTTGACCGGCGCGTTGGCCCTGGTTGCCGCTTTCTCCTGGCGAGAGGCCCAGTAATCTATGGCAAATACCAGGGCAAAGCCAATCATGGCTAAAATCAAGGCCAGGATGACTTCGGTAGTCCAGGCCGCCGGCAAAACATTGTTCAACTGGAGCGGAATCGGCTGGCCGTGCCGGTCAACGCCATATTCAACCACCTCTTTCCACGGCCAGATTTTTCGCAGCGAACCGATCATCAAGCCAATCAGCGCGGCCACAGTGACATCATGGTAGCGTTTAAAGAGCCACCCCAAGATTTGGGCAAAGGAAACAATCCCCACGGCCGCCCCGGCTGCCACCCAAAACAGCACCATAAAATTCCCGTCGTTGACCGCGGCCAGCACATATTCATACTTGCCCAGCAATACCAGGATAAAAGCGCCGGAGATGCCCGGCAGAATCATCGCACAGATGGCGACGGCCCCGCTGAAAAACAAAAACCAGGCCGTGTTGGGAGTCTCGACCGGCACCAGTCCGACGATAACCCAGCCGATGATCGTGCCGATGGCCGTGGCGCCAACTGTTTTGATCGTCCAGGATTTGACTCGTTTGGTCACCGTAAAGATAGACGCGGCGACCAATCCAAAGAAGAACGACCACAATAACGAGGGATGATTGACCAGCATCCACTCCAGAAATCGGGCCAGAGTTAGAATGGCTGCCAGAATCCCAACTCCCACCGCGGCCAGGAACTTCCAGGGTAAAACGTCCAGGGCCTCTTTGAGTTTGAACTTCAACAAAAGTCTGGGTGCGGTAGGACTGAGCAGGTCGCGGATCGAGTTGATCAGCTCCTCGTAAATCCCCAAAATAAAGGCCATTGTCCCGCCCGAAACACCGGGTACTACGTCGGAGGCGCCCATAGCCAAGCCGCGGGCCGCCAACCCGGCGTAATCCTTGAGGCTCCGAGTGGTTGCTTGCGGTTGAACTGCTGTGTTGGTGGTATCCATTGAACCTTCCTATTCTACCGGCGAGCCTTGTTGCCCGCGCTGTAACTTAACCCAAAAACAAAGGGGCATTCTACCACGTGGTCAGGATAGAGCGCAAATGGGCCAGCCAGTGCGGCCAACCGTTACCTTGACTCTGTCTATAGCGCGTGGTATAGTTTGTGATGTCAGGCATTAAATAACTGAGGTACTCAAAGCTTATGAAATGGTCTCGGGCGTTATACCTGGTGCTGATTTTGGTCGTGCTGGTTTTTTTGTATGGGCTGTTTGTGGTTAGAAGCGACACCTCGGAAGTGGTCGATATTTCCAGAGTGGCTGAACTGGCCAACGCCGGCAGAGTCGAGTCGATCACCGTTGATCAAAATCAGCTGACGGTAACCTTAAATGATGATAAGCAGTTGACCGCCTACAAAGAGCCAGATGTGGGGATCACCGAAACTCTCAAAGCGATGGGGGTTAGCGCCGACCAGTTGGCCAAGATCAAGGTGACGGTGGCGCCGCGGAGCGCCTGGGAAGGGTGGTTGACCATCCTGGGAACTTTGCTGCCGTTAATCCTGATCGGCGGTTTCTTCTTTTTTATCCTGCGTCAGGCGCAGGGGGCCGGCAACCAGGCCCTCAGCTTTGGTAAAAGTCGAGCCCGCATGTTTACCGGCGATAAGCCGACCGTTACCTTTGACGATGTAGCCGGGGTTGAAGAGGCCAAGCAAGAGTTGGCCGAAATTGTGGAATTTTTGCGTGAGCCGGAAAAGTTCATTTCGCTGGGCGCCCGTATTCCCAAAGGGGTGTTGATGGTTGGGCCGCCGGGTTGTGGCAAAACGCTGACGGCCAAAGCCATCTCCGGTGAGGCCGGCGTTCCCTTTTTCAGCATCTCCGGTTCCGAGTTTGTGGAGATGTTCGTAGGGGTTGGAGCCAGCCGGGTGCGGGATTTGTTTGACCAGGCCAAACGCAACAGCCCTTGCATCATTTTTATGGATGAGATCGATGCCGTCGGTCGACATCGGGGCGCTGGCCTGGGCGGCAGCCACGACGAGCGAGAGCAAACGCTCAACCAGATTTTGGTGGAAATGGATGGGTTTGATACCGATACCAACGTCATCGTTGTCGCCGCCACCAACCGGCCCGACATTCTGGATCCGGCTCTATTGCGCCCCGGTCGTTTTGACCGCCGGGTGATTCTTGATCGGCCCGACGTGAAGGGTCGTGAGCAAATCCTGGGGATTCACGTTAAAGGCAAACCCCTGGCCCGCGATGTTGATCTGACAGTTATTGCCAAACAGACCCCCGGTTTTGTTGGCGCTGATATCGAGAACCTGGTCAATGAAGCGGCTATTCTGACCGCCCGTCGCAACAAGAAGCAGATAGGGATGCGCGAATTTCAGGAAGCTATTGAAAAAACTCTCCTGGGGCCGGAGCGCAAAAGCCGGATCATCCCCGAGAAAGAACGGCGTATTATTGCCCATCACGAGGCCGGCCACGCCCTGGTCAGGCGGATGATTGCCGAGTGTGAGCCGGTCCAAAAGGTGAGTATTGTCTCACGGGGTATGGCCGGGGGATATGTGCTTCATCTGGGTGATGACAAAGTTCTACATAACCAGAGTAAATTTGAAGCGGATATGGCGGCTGCGATGGGTGGACGGGCCGCCGAAGAACTTGTGTTTAACGAGGTCACGACCGGCGCCAGTAGTGATTTGGAACATGCCACCCGTATGGCCCGGGCTATGGTGACCCAATATGGTATGAGCGAAAAGTTAGGCCCCCTGATCTTTGGCGAGAAGGATGAACTGGTCTTTCTGGGTAAAGAAATTGGCGAGCAACGTAACTACAGTGAAGAGATTGCCCGTCAAATCGATGAGGAAGTCCGCCGAATTGTCGAAAAAGCCTACCATCGGGCTATGAAAATAATTCAAGAGAACCGAGCCAAATTGGAAGAAGTTGCGGAGCGTCTCTTGAAAGAGGAAACGCTGGACGCTCAGAGTTTTGAAGCCATCTTTGCCGCTTGAGGTCGACTTACTATCGTCAAGGGTGGCCAAAGATGGTTTGTGATCTTATCCCCCAACGCTTAAAAGCAGGGTTAATTCCAGGATCAATTTTTTAGTTGACATTTTATGCCAGCTTAGGGTATACTTAGACGTCGCTTGTTATGTATTTCGGTTCCAGGTAATCAAGAAGAAGCATTAAATCTTCCTTAGATTTGATGCTGATGTCTCTGAGTGGAACTTAAACTTTAAGCACAAGACTTCACTTTCTCCAGATTAACCCTCGGAGGTAAAAGCGGTGGCAGAAAAAAGCGGACTCTACTATCCAAATAAGATCGGGCGCATCTACTTGATGGCGATGGAAGAGGTTATGGGGGTAAATGGGATTAAAGCCGTGCTTAATCTGGCTAAAGTACCCCACTTGATTGGTAATTACCCTCCCAATAACCTGGCTCGTGAATTTGATTTTGCCGATTTTGGGGCGATTGGGGCCGCCATTGAAGAAATGTATGGTCCTCGGGGGGGGCGCGGCCTGGCTCTCCGATCCGGTCGAGCCGCTTTTGCTCAGGGTCTCAGTGAGTTTGGCTCAGTTGTGGGCGCCAGTGAATTGGCCTTTAAGGTCATTCCAATGCAAACCAAAGTGAAAGTTGGCTTGAAGGCTATGGCTGAAACTTTTACCAAGTTCAGCGACCAGAAGAGTGAAGTTACCGAAGCCGATGATCACTTTATTTACACCATCTATCGTTGCCCCGTCTGCTGGGGCCGAAAAAGCGACAAACCGATTTGTTATGGCGCGGTTGGGATTTTGCAGGAAGGTTTACGTTGGGTTAGCGGCGGCAAAGATTTCAAAGTTGAAGAAGCTCAGTGCCACGCCGTTGGCGACGAAAACTGCGTATTTTACATTTACAAAGAACCTCTCAATTAATTGAGAATTCACCCGTAATCACTGAATTTGAACATTACATCCAATTTCCCAACAGGTACAGGCTAAAGATGAAATATACCCTGCTGATTGTTGAAGATGACTTGGATACTTCCCAAATGCTCCGAGTCTACTTTGAAGCACAAGGGTATCGCGTTATTCCGGCTTATAGCGGCAAAGAAGCCCTGGACAAATGTCGATCAGAGCAACTCGACTTAATTTTGCTCGATGTGCGTCTGCCTGATTTTGATGGTTTTGAGGTGGGCCAACAGTTGCAGGAGGACGTGCGTACCAGCCGTCTGCCGGTGATCTTTGTGACGGAGCGGCGGGCGCGCGATGACCGCATCGCCGGTCTCAAGTTGGGCGCCATTGATTACATTACCAAGCCTTTTGACGTGCAAGAATTGCGGCTGCGGGTTCGTAACGCCTTACGCCGGGCTGGGAGTCAAAACAATCCCGTGACCGGTTTGCCTGGTGAGAAACTGACCAACGACCGCCTCAGTCTGATGTTGGAACGTGACACCTGGTCGGCGGTGGGGATCAATATTATCGGCCTGGACAAATTCAACGAAATTTATGGCTTTGTGGCTCGTGATGATGTTCTCCGCGCCATCGCCCTGACCCTGACCAGCGCCGTTGATGAACTGGGCAGCATCGATGATTTTGTTGGTCACCCGCTCGAAAACCAGTTTGTGATCATCACCATCCCAGGTAAGGCCACCCAACTCAAAGAGCATATCGTCGAGCGTCTCAATCAGGCCATGACCTATTTCTACCCCATCCATGACCGGGAAGCTGGTTATGTCAAACGTGGGGGCGATGATAGTCCTAAAGAAAAAGTGCCTTTTATGCACGTTGCCGCGGTTGTATTATCCCGGCAGGATCAAAAATTTGCCAACGTCGAAAGTTTACGCCAGGCTTTGACCCAACCGGTGAATGTCTGAATTGGATTGGCAACCCCAATGAATTGAGCAGTGTTACCGGCATCGGCAGCACTGTTTTTTATTTGTGAAAAGGCGAGCCTAAGGAGTTGGATCAATTGAGCCAATCGAACGCAGCCGGCAACGGCGTCATTGATTACAAACTGGACAACGGCCTGCGGGTGCTGCTAAAACCCATCCATACTGCCCCGGTGGTCAGCAATTGGATCTGGTATCGAGTTGGGGGGCGCAACGAGCAGCCGGGCAAAACCGGTATCTCCCATTGGGTTGAGCATATGATGTTCAAGGGTACGCCCACCTTTCCCAAAGGCGCCATCATGCTGGAAGTCAATCGGAATGGCGGCGTACTGAATGGTTTCACCGGTCAGGATTATACGGCCTACTTTGAAACGCTGCCGGCTGACCGGTTGGATTTGGGTCTGCGGATTGAAAGCGACCGGATGGCTAATTCCGTGATTGATCCGGAGGAGGTAGCCAGCGAACGGACGGTCATCATCTCGGAGCGGGAGGGCAATGAGAACAGCCCGGAGTGGACTCTGCACGAAGAGGTGATGGCCACAGCCTTTCGGGTGCATCCCTATGGCCATATGGTCATTGGCTGGAAAGACGATCTGCGGGCTATTAGCCGGGACGATCTCTACCAGCATTATAAGATGTATTACGGTCCGCATAATGCCGTGTTGATCGTTGTTGGAGATATTGAAGTAGAGGGGGTTCAGGCCCGCATCCAGGAGTTGTTTGGACCAATCCCGGCCGGTCCCAGGCCGCCGGCCTGGCAGATAAAAGAACCTGTCCAGCAAAGTGAACGTCGCGTGGTGGTGCGCCGGCCCGGCGCCGCGGCCTACTTCCACGCCGCCTACCATACCTGTGCTGGCGCCGACGAGGATGCCTTTCCCCTGCTGACGCTGGCAGCGATCTTAGCTGGGGCAAATTTTGGGGGTGGAACAGCCACGCATCGCAGCGCCCGGCTCTACCGGGCGCTGGTGGAAACCGAGCTGGCTACCTCCGCCGCGGCCTACTACCAGCCCACCATCGATCCCGGCCCACTCCACTTCATCGGTACGGTTCGGGATGGCCGCACCCTGGCCGAGTTCGAAACAGCTTTGAATGCCGAAATCGAGCGGCTGGTCAACGAACCGGTTTCAGAGGAGGAGCTGGCCAAAGTTCGCAAACAAACCAGGGCCCAATTTGTCTATACAGTTGAGCGAGTCAGCAGCCAGGCCCAGTGGCTGGGTTTTATGGAAATGCTGGGTGACTGGCAGTTGTTCGATACCTTTGCCGACCGGCTGTCGAGCGTTACCGCCGCTCAGGTCCAGCAGGTTGCTCAGAAATACCTCAAGCCCTCCAATCGCACCGTAGGTTGGTTTGAGCCAATTACCAATGATCAATGAGCCTCGACCCAACCGACATCCGGATTGACGATATCGTGCGGATGCGCAAAGCCCACCCCTGCGGCGGCACTGACTGGCGGGTCGTTCGCCTGGGCACCGACATTGGCCTGATCTGCCTCACCTGTGGCCGGCGAGTGCTGATTCCGCGCGGCAAGTTCATCAAGCAAGTCAAGGCTTACCTCAAACGCGGCCCCGAACTGCCGCCTCGCCCCACTTGAGTGGAGTTAACCGTTCACAATTCACAATTCACAATTCACAATTACCCCGGGAGGTCGCCTTGATCAAACCCGTCAAATGGAAAAGCCGCTTTGAATTACTAACCCCTGCTGAGCTGCAAGCCATCCACCAGGCCAGCCTGCAGCTTATGGAGCGCGTTGGCCTGATTATGCCCCTTAGCCAGGCCCGGCAAGCGCAGGCGCGTGACCTGGGCTTGCGCGTTGAGGGCGAGCGAATTTACTTCCCCCCTCACGTGGTCGAGGCGGCTTTGCGGAACGCGCCGCATAGCTACACCCTCTGTGCCCGCAATCCAGAAAATGACCTGCTGCTCGACGGCCAGCACGGCTACCTGTCCCTGGACGGCAGCGGCACCGACGTGCTTGACCTCGACAGCGGGGCGGTGCGTGCCTCCACCAAAGCCGACCTGCAGGCCGCTGTCCGTCTGGCCGACGTCTTGCCCCAAATCGCCTTTCTCTGGCCTACCGTCAGCGCCCAGGATTGCCCTACCGGGGTCCAGCCATTGCATGAGCTGGAGGTGTTGTTGACCCACTCCAGCAAGCACGCCCAGGCCATGACTGCAGTTGATCCGCTCAACGCCGCCGGTTCGGTTGAAATGGCGGCTGAAGTAGTAGGCGGCCGCGAAGAATTGCGCCGGCGGCCAATTATCTCCAACTTTCAATGCAGCGTCAGCCCGCTATCATACGATGCCAAAGGGCTGGAAGCGGCCTTTGTCTTTGGCGAGGCCGGCATTCCAACCGGCTTTCTCAATATGACCATCGGCTGCGCCACCGCCCCGGCCACTGTGGCCGGCAACGCCGCTCAGGCCAACGCCGAAGTGCTGGCCGGGATGGCCCTGTTCCAACTCTTCTACCCCGGCGTCCCGACCTTTTACGGCAGCAGCGCCACGGTGATGGAGTTGCGCCGCGGCGGCGTTACTTGCGGCGGCCCGGAGGATTTTTTATTACAAGCGGTTGGCTGCCAACTGGCCCACTTTTACGGCATCCCGGCCAGTATTGGCACCTTTGCCACCGGGGCCAAGAGCAGCGGCTGGCACGCCGGGGTGGAGAACGCCATTTCCGGGGCCATCAACCAGTTGAGCGGCGCTGATTTGATGTCCGGGGCCGGGCTGTTGAACGCGGCCAAGATTTTTTCTTTTGAGCAGTTGCTCATGGATTGTGAAATCTATGATCTGCTCCGGGCGGTGACCCAGGGCTTCCCTATCGATGCGGATACGCTGGCTTTGGAAGTCATCGCCGCGGTTGGTCCCCAGAACCACTTCATAGCTGAAGATCATACCTACCGGCATATGCGCGATATCTGGCAGCCAACGATTATGGACCGCCGGCCCTGGGAGGAGTGGGTTGAGGCCGGTCGCCCCGCAGCCCATGAGCGAGCCAGAGAGCAGGCCAGAGCCATGCTGGCCGCCCACCAGCCGGAGCCGTTACCGTGCGCCGATAGCCTTCGGGAGATTGTGGCGGAGTATGAACAAAAAGCAAGGCGAAGCTCTTGACATCAGATGCGTGATGTGTTAACATCAAATTAGTAACAACGTATCATCTAGAGGAGATAAAATGCGGACTACGTTAGACATCGATGACGATATTTTATTGGCCACAAAAGAAATAGCGAAGCAGCGCGGCGTTTCGATGGGACAAGCCTTGTCGGACCTGGCTCGCCAATCCCTGACCCGGCACGTTGAGACCGTTACCCGTAACGGCATCCCTCTTTTTCCATGCCAGCCAGAGGCCGGTATAGTGACGTTGGAATTGGTCAACCAACTGCGGGACGAGATGCCGTGACCACCTACCTGCTCGATATCAATCTTCTGTTAGCGTTGTGTGATCCGATGCATATTCATCACGAGGCGGCTCATCGCTGGTTCGGTGCTACCGGTCGTTGGGCCTGGGCTACCTGCCCCCTGACCGAGAACGGCTTTGTTCGCATTGCCAGTCACCCTAAATATCCTAACCGGCCGGGCGATGTGGCCACGGTGCTGTCAATTCTACGCCAATTTTGTGCGGCTGAAGGGCATCATTTTTGGCCTGAGGATGTTACTTTGCGGGAACTATTACTTCCAGACGCGGTCATTACCTCCGGTCAGATTACGGACATTTATCTGCTGGGTCTGGCGGCGCAAAAAGGGGGCAAGCTGGCGACACTTGACCAAAATATTCCGGTCACTACCATTCAAGGCGGCGCCGAAACTTTGGAGCTTATTTCAACCTGAACCGTTGCCCTTCGGCTGAACTAGCTTTTTCGACCCGCACCGCTCAGTTCCTCAACAACCACCCCGCTAAAAAACACCTTATTTTGTTCCACATCGACAGTTTCGCCAACAATGGTGATGGTAGCGGACAGCGGCAAATCCTCCGACGAAGTGCCGATCATCAGCTCAACCTCGCCCGGCTCAACGACGAAAGCCATCTCCCGATTGTAGAAGCCAAGCTGGTTGACGGCCAGGCTAAAGCTGACCCGCTTGCGCTCACCGGGCTTCAGGTGGACTCGTTTGAAGCCTTGCAACGACTTGACCGGCTGGGTAACACTGGCGATCAGATCCCGAACATAAAGCTGCACCACCTCATCGCCGGCCCGAGCGCCGACATTGGTGATATCCACCCTGATCCTCACGTGCTCTCCGGCCCGGACCTGGCGCCGGTCGATCTGGAGATTGTCCAGCCGAAACCGGGTGTAACTCAGCCCAAAGCCGAAGGGCCATAGCGGTTTGTTGCTCAGATCGGCATAAGCCCCCTTCCAATGGGAGCGTCCGCCCGAGGGCTTGTGATTGTAGTAGATGGGAATCTGGCCCACCGAGCGAGGAAAGGTGATCGGCAGCTTGCCGCCGGGGTTGACGTCGCCAAACAGCACGTCGACCACGGCTTCGGCGCCCTCTTCGCCCGGCAGCCAGGCTTCAACAATCGCCGGGGCGTGCTCCGCCGCCCAGTTGACCGCTAGCGGCCGGCCGTTGATGAGCACGACGACCACCGGCGTGCCGGTGGCGTGGATAGCCCTGACCAGTTCTGTTTGCACGCCGGGTAAATCCAGGCTGGCCCGGTCGCGGGCTTCGCCGCAGGTGCAGGAGTCGGTCAATCCAGACTTGCCGCCGACGAAGAGCAATGCTACCTCAGCCTGCTTGGCTGCCGCCACGGCTTCCGCAAAACCGGAGGCGTCGTCGCCGGTAACAGCGCAGCCTTTGGCGTAATAGATAGTTGTGTGATGGGATAGCCTGTCGCGCAACGTTTGCAGGATTGTCTTCATCGGCACAAAGGCGTCAACCAATTCGATGGAGTCTGGCACGGGCATGTCGAATACGTTGTCGCGGTCACGCATCTCGATCAGGGATTCGATGTGGCACAGGTAAGCGTAGTCGCCGATGAGGTGGCGCTCGGTGTGGGCGTTCGGGCCAATGACCGCTACAGATTTTAGGTTTTTAGCTAGGGGTAACAGCTCATTCTCATTTTTTAGCAAGACGATTGATTTTTGGGCAATCTGCCGGGCCAGTTCTCGCTGCGCCGGCGTGTCGAATACGGTAATAGTCCGACCGGCATCAACGTATGGATTCTCAAACAGGCCCAGTTTGAATTTCATGTGCAAGATGCGGGCCACACTGCGATCGATCAAAGCTTCGTCGATCAGACCGGCCTTCACCGCCTGGCGGAGGGGGTCGCCGTAGCAGTTGGTGTGGGGCAGTTCGCTATCGATCCCGGCTTCCAGGGCCAATCTGGCCGAATCCTGGCAGTTGCCGGTCAGGTGGTGGGTGCGGTGCAGTTCCTCAATCCCAAAGTAATCGGAGACGACCAAACCATCGAAACCCCACTCCCCGCGCAGGATTTCGGTCAGCAACTCTCTGGACGCGGCGCAGGGAATGCCATCCAATTCCTGATAAGCGTGCATCACCGATTGCAGGTTGGCTTCTTTGACCGCCGCTTCAAAGGGCAGCATAAAAATCTGGCGCAGTTGGCGGGGCGGAATGTGAGCCGGCGCCCAATTCATGCCCCCTTCCGGCAGGCCATAACCCACAAAATGTTTGGCGGTGGCTAACACTCCCTCTTGCCAGTGATGACCCTGCAGGCCGCGCACAAAAGAGACGCCCATCTGGGCTACCAGGTATGGATCTTCGCCAAAGGTTTCTTCCACCCGGCCCCAGCGCGGGTCGCGGGTAACATCCAGCACCGGCGACAGACCCTGGTGCGCGCCCGCAGATCGCATCTGGGTGCGGACAACGGTCGCCATGGCCTCAGCCAGCTCCGGTTCCCAGGTGCTGGCCAGGCCGATAATTTGCGGAAAGCAAGTGGCGTTGCGGGCCATGTAGCCGCTGCAACACTCCTCGTGAACGATGGCCGGGATGCCCAGCCGGGTGTTCTCGCGCAGGTATTTCTGGATGGTGTTGGCCAGTTCGGCGCTGGCGGTCGGGGCCAGGCTGCTGGCTCCGGCGACCCGGGTGATCTGGCCGATACCGTGCTTTAGCAAGTTTTTGGCTTTGGTCTGGTCAAACTGCATCTCGCTGAGAAGTTGAAATACCCAGGCGCTGCCCAGTTGCGCCAGCTTCTCATCAAGGGTCATCCGATCCAGTAAATCGTGAACCCGGGCTTGAACAGGTTGCCGGGCATCCTTGTAGATGAAGTATTTTGAATTTAGCTTGGTGACTGTTTCGGTCATGTTGGTCAGCTCCGTTAACTCCGTTAACCTTTGATGGCGCCGCTAGTCAGACCAGAGACAATCTGGCGTTCGGCGAAAAAGTAGAAAATGACGGCCGGAATCATTGTTAAGGTGACAAAGGCGAGCACCAGCGCCCAATCCGAGACGTATTGGCCCATGAATTGCATGGTGCCCAGCGGGAGAGTCCATTTGTTTTCGCTGTTGAGAACCAGCAGGGGCAAGAAAAGTTCATTCCAGGAGGTGACCATAGTCAGCACTGCGACCGCGGCGATGGCCGGACGGGCCAGCGGGATTAGAATACGCCAGAAGAAGTCAAAGGTGGTGCAACCGTCGATATAGGCGGCGTCTTGCAGCTCGGCGGGAATGGCTTGAAAGAAGCCGCGCAAAATTATGATACTGAGTGACAGTCCAAAAGCGATTTGGGGCACGATAATGGCCCAGAAAGAATCCAGCCAGCCCAACTGGCGAAGCAGGATGTACTCAGGCAAGGTGGCGATGCTGATAGGGAAGAGCAGACCGACCGTAAGGTAGTTAAACAGGATATTTTGCCCACGGAATTGGGTCCGGGCAAAGATGAAAGCGGCCAGACTGGCGAATAAGACCACGCCGGCAACCGTGCCAAAGGTAACAATCAGGCTGTTGCGCAGCATCACCCAGAAACCACTGCTGGATAAAATGTTGGTGTAATTTTCCCAGTGGATGGGGTTGGGCGGCTGGTAGGGAAAGCTGGCCAACTCAGCCCGAGTTTTCATACCGCCCCAGATCAGGACCACGACGGGCACAATAATGATCAATACAAATATGATCAGGACGGCGTACTGCCAGGAAAGATTGAGATAGCGTCGCAGGTTGTACTTTATGGAGGGCATCGTTGAATGTCCTTTCTTACGCGCCGTAACCGCCCAGATAATCTTGCTCTTTGAAGACCTTCTGATAGATGAGTGAAAAGGTGATACAGATAATAAACATGACCACGGCCACGGCGGAGCCGTAACCCAGGGAGAAACGGATAAAGCCAAAGCGATACAGATAAGTAGCCATCATTTCGCTGGCCCCGGCCGGACCGCCCTCAGTCAAGATCCAGACCAGACCAAACAGTTGCAGCGATCCCAGTACCGAGAGATAGACGGTAGTCCGGATGGTTCCCTTGAGTAGAGGAATGATAATATGCCAGATAATTTGGAAACCGGAAGCGCCGTCTATTTTGGCCGCATCCTCCAATTCAGCCGGAATACTTTGCAACCCGGCCATATACAAGAGCATATGAAAGCCGAAATATTTCCAGGTAAGCACCACAAAAATGGCCGGCATCACCATATTGATGTCCCCTAGCCAGGCGACGGTGGGTAGCCCCAGGTTGACCAGAATGGCATTGATTAAGCCATAATGCGGATTGGGATGATATAAGGCTCGCCAGATTACCGCCGTAATCACTTCAGAGAGGACGTACGGCAGGAAAAAAACAATGCGGAAGAAGGCCCGGCCCGGCAAACTACGCCCCACCATCAGGGCCAGGACCAGGGCCAGCGGCAGTTGAATGGTGAGGGACAGAAATACAATCAGTAGACCGTTCTGCACCGCCCGTAAGAATTTACGATCGTTGAGGATACGGACGTAATTATCCAGCCCGATAAAATCTGTCGCCGGCCCGAATCCTTTCCAATTAAAGAAACTGTAATAAACCGATTGGATCATCGGATAAATCAAAAATATACTAAACACCAGTAGCGCCGGCGCCAGAAATAACAAAATGGTTCTAAAATTCTGTGATTGGATCGATGATGTGGGTCTTGAAAGCCGGGAGATGCGAGTTCCCATCGATATATTCACAACTATTGCCTCGTTGCGCTTCAAGAAGGGGGATTGGGAAGACTCCCAATCCCCTTAAAAAAGATGTAACCTATTTCAATTCCATTGCCGCGGAGTCTTCAATCGCTTGAGCGACCTCTGCAGGCGACTTCGTCCCGGCAAAGAGTTCCTGGACAGAGTCATTCACCACGGAGCCAACGGCCGGCGGCAAAGCCTGGTCGTAGTACAGTTGCAGGTAGGGCGCTTTGGCCGCGTTCTCGGCCACCGTTTTCATCAACGGATCGGTGATACATTCTTCCGTGCCCTTGACCACCGGCAAGATCCAGTTGATTTCGGTAGCGCCACACTGGAACTCTTTAGAGCTGAGATACTTCAGGAAGGTGACGGTTTCATCGGGGGCATCGCGGCCGACTAGCCAGCCGTTGCCGCCGCCCAGCGCATCGGCCGGATCGCCCTTACCGCCCTCGACCATGGGGAAGGGGAACCAGCCAAGCTTGTCGCCGATACCTTGTTTGTCGGCGCTCTCATCCTTCTCAACACCGGGGGCCCACTGACCCATCAGTTCCATCGCTGCTTCGCCATTGCCTACCGCCCGGGCTTGATCGTTATAGGTCAAACCCAGATAACCCTCCTGGAAAGGTTCGAGGGCAATCAATTCCTGGAGTTTCTCGCCGGCTTGAACAAAAGGTTCGTCGGCAAAGGAGCCTTCGCGGCTGTAAGCGGCATCGAAAGCTTCCTTGCCGCCCATCCGGATCGCCAGGTAAACCCACCAGAAGTGGCCCGGCCATTTATCTTTTTCGCCGAGAGCAATAGGGGTGATGCCGGCCTCCTTGAGCTTCTGCACATCATCGAGTAACTCGGTCCAGGTGGTGGGAGGCGCTTCGATCCCGGCTTGGTCAAACAGCTCTTGGTTATACCAGAAGCCGACCATGCCCTGATCCATCGGCACGCCGTACTGTTTGCCCTGGTAGCTGTAGACGGCCAGCGGGCCGGCGCCAAAGGTGTCGGCCAGGCCGTTTTGCTTGATGTCAGCCGTGATGTCGCGCAGCAGCCCGGCCTCGGCGTACTCGTTCATCACGCCGCCGCCCCAGGTGGTAAAGACATCAGGCGGGTCGTCCGACTGCATGACCGTGGTCATCTTGGCTTTGAAGGCTTCGTTTTCAAGGACGGTGCTATTGATTTTCGCGCAGGGATTATCTTTCTCAAAAGCATCAATCGCCTGCTGGATCACCGCTTTCCGGTCGTCCTGAGTATTAATGTGCCAGAACTCAACGGTTACCGTTTCGGCGCATTCAGCAACCTCAGCAGCTGGTTCCTCGGCTACTGCTTCCTCTTTCGCCGCTGGCTCTTCGGCTGCGGGCGCCTGGGCCGCGGGTTGCGCCGGGGCAGGTGTAGCCACCACACACGCAACAACAATCATCCCAATAACCAACAGTAAACCCAACAATAGAAATTTTGACGTATTCACAGTTTCCTCCTTAAAGTTAATGGTCATTCAAAGTAAACTCACCTGGCGCTATGGCTGACGAACATCTTTGATCGTATCACCTCCTTTAGCTTTTGAGGAACAATTCGATAACGTTACCGGTATCGTTACCGAAAATAAAAAAATATATCATGAGCTTAACCTGACGACTATTGATCAGGCTGAATCGCCCGGCAAGAATTTCTAACGATCAGCTTGGTGGGAACGCGATGCAGTTGATTATCAACCGGTTTGTTTTGAATCAGGTTAAGGAGTATCTCCACGGCGATTTGGGCCATTTCATCCAGAGATTGATCAACCGTGGTCAAGCCGCCGTTACAGTAAGCGGCCTCCTCGATGTTATCAAAGCCGACGACAGAAACATCAGCCGGTACTCGCTGCCCGGCCTGGTTGATGGCTTCAATGGCGCCGATGGCCGTCTTGTCGTTGGCGGCAAAGATGGCGGTGGGTGGCTGCGGCAGGGCCAGCAACTTTTTGGCGCCGCGATAGCCGGCCTCCTGGGTGAAGTCGCCGGGCTGGATGAGGTTGGGATCAATGGGCAGGCCGGCCTGGCGGAGGCTCTCCTGATAGCCCTCCAGCCGTCGCTTGGCGCTCTGCAAGTCGGGCCGGCCGCAGATAAAGCCAATGCGGCGATGGCCCAGGTTGAGCAAGTAGTTCATCGCCGACTTGGCCCCGACGCAGTTGGTGCTGATCACGGCGTGAAAGTCGGTGCTGTCCAGGTGCGGGTCGATGGCCACCAGCGGGAACTGGGTGGAAAACGTTTTGGCGTGAGGCGCGACCACGATGACGCCGTCGGTAATGCTGCCGTTTAGTAGGGCCACATACTGCTGCTCCCGGCTGGCCCAGGTGCTGGCGGAGCTGTTACCACCGGTGTAAACCAGCAGGTCGTATTCTAACTGCTCGATGGCCCGGTTGATACTTCTGACCATGTTGATACAGAAGGGCTGTTCCAGGTCGGGCACGACCAGGCCGATGACATTGGTTTTATGGCTGCGCATACTTCGGGCCGCCAGACTGGAGGTGTAGCCCAGTTCGGCGATGACCCGTTGGACATCGTCATACGTCTCGGCGGCGACATCGTCCTTGTTATTGAGGACGCGCGAGACTGTGGAAACCGAGACCCCGGCCGCTGACGCTACATCATGGATAGTGACGCCCGACTTTTTGCGAGTCATACTTTTTTGGGGTGGCAACAGGTTGAGTTGATGGTTGAGAAGCGTACTGGTATCAATACCGGTAACGTTACCGGTAACGTTACTATAATATCATGAGAAGGCTCGATTTGTCAAGACTGATTTTTACTTTGGTCAGGGCTGAATCATTCTAATAAAAATCAAACGGAAGACCAGCCAAAGAGCAAGCC